>NZ_JAAFZB010000090.1 GCF_010692725.1 Flavihumibacter soli
AAGTTAAGCCCGCCAGAGCCAATGGTACTGCCGTAACAGGTGGGAGAGTAGGTCGGTGCCCAATTTTATAAAACCCTTGTCCAGAAAATGGATGAGGGTTTTTTTTTGAATAGAAATTTCCGCCAACGTTTCGATCAGCGAATACCGATCAAATTCTGTAATATTTTTGATCATTGCTTTCCTGCTTCGCTCTTGGCATAATTATTAGCTATCTTCAATACTTTATTGAAACAACACAGACACAATGAACTACATGAGAACGCTGATGTGCCTGGCAATTATGGCAGTCATGCCATTACTTGTGTCAGCACAGGGAGTTGAAAAACCAAAGGAGAATTGGCAGAACCTGGATCTTAAAACGGATGGGGTATTCGGAATTAGTACGGAAAAGGCATATAAGGAATTGCTTAAAGGTAAATCGTCAAAACCTGTGATTGTTGCTGTGCTCGATGGTGGTATTGATGAGGACCACGAAGACCTTAAGAAAGTGATTTGGATCAATGCTAAGGAAGTAGCTGGAGATAAGGTTGATGATGACAAGAACGGCTATGTGGATGACGTGACAGGTTGGAATTTTATCGGTTCTGCCAAAGGGAATATCCACTATGACAATATGGAACTTGTTCGTCTTATCCGCAAGTTACAACCCAAGTATGCTGCCGCATTAAATACCACTCCATTTAATGAAAAGGAGCAGAAGGAATTCTTTCTTTATAAGAGGCTTATAACTGATTATATGGAAAAGCTTCAAACTGCACAGATGGGACTAGCTAACACAACGATCTTTAAGAGGTATATTGATGAGATATTAGCTAAAATGAAGGTAGATAAACCTACTTTAGCTGATTTTGAAAAATATAAACCTGCTAATGATATCGAAGAGAAAGTATTAAAGGCTATTAAGGGTGAATTAAAGAAGAACCCGGACTTCAGCAAAATAAAGGAGGATATTGATGAAGGATTAACGTATTATGGTAACATGGTGAAGTATCACCTGAACCTGGACTTTGATCCGAGGGATACGGTTGGTGATGATTATTCTAACAGCAGAGAGCGCTTCTATGGCAATAATGACATAACCGGTCCGGATGCAGAGCACGGTACGCATGTGGGAGGCATAATTGGTGCTGTTCGTGATAACAATATCGGAATAAAGGGGGTCGCTGATAATGTAAAGATCATGGTTGTCAGAGTAGTCCCTGATGGTGATGAAAGAGATAAGGATGTTGCAAATTCCATTAGATATGCTGTTGAGAATGGTGCTAAGATCATAAACATGAGTTTCGGCAAGGAATATTCATGGGATAAAAAAATAGTAGATGAGGCTGTTCAGTACGCAATGGAGAAGGGTGTTTTGTTGGTCCATGCAGCTGGGAATGATGGAAAGAATATTGATAAAACAGACAATTTCCCTAATAACCAATTTGTAGACAGCCTTGGTGTAAACATGGGGAAAGCCAATGCGTGGATTGAGGTTGGTGCCTCGGGATGGAAGAACGATGAGTCCCTTTTAGCTGAATTTTCAAACTACGGAAAGAAGTCAGTTGATGTTTTCGCTCCCGGGGTGAAAATAAACTCTACCTTTCCAAACTCTACTTATAAGGAGAATGACGGTACCAGTATGGCATCGCCGGTTGTTGCTGGTTTGGCTGCTTTGATATGGTCTTACTATCCTGGTTTATCTGCGATACAGGTCAAGGAGGTTATTATGAAATCAGTCACCAAAGTTGATACTAAGGTGAAAATTAAAGATGAAACTGGATCAAAAAAGGTTGCTTTCAGTGAGGTATCCGTTTCGGGTGGGATAGTGAATGCTTATAATGCTTTACAGTTGGCTGAGAAGATGAACGTGGCTGCAGCTGCAGGAACAAAGTCTCAGTAAAGACATAAGTAAATATCAAAAGAAAACCCGCTTCATAATATGAAGCGGGTTTTCTTTGGGATATCTTATAGCAAGCCCGGCTGTACCTTTTCCTTGAATTCCTTTATGAACTTATTTAATTTAGGCTGAATAACAAAAGCGCAATACGGCTGTTCGGCATGCTGGTTGAAATAATTTTGATGATAATCCTCTGCTTCATAGAACTGGGAAACCGGTGAGATCTCAGTCACGATAGGTTTGTCAAATACCATTTCCTTTGTTAAAGTATCAATCATATCCCGGGCCATTTGCTTCTGTTCCTGATTGTGATAGTAAATTACGGATCGGTATTGGCTACCAATATCATTACCCTGCCGGTTTAGGGTTGTAGGATTATGTGTCTTAAAAAACACTAACAGTATTTCGTCGAAGGAAATCTCATCCTGATCATACTCTATCTGAATCACTTCAGCATGACCGCTGTCGCCATTGCAGATATCCGTGTAAGTTGGGTTCTGAGTTACCCCTCCCATATAACCGGAAACGACCTTACTAACGCCTTTCAGGTTTTGGAAGACGGCCTCTGTACACCAGAAACATCCTGCGCCAAGTGTTGCTTGCTCCAATTTCATATGTTAAATAACGAAATATGCGACGTTTTGGTTTTTAGGTACCTTTCACAGAAAAGCCGGTACTAGACCGGCTTTTCTTTATTGGTATTGGATATAAACTGGTTGTGGTTTCAGTTTGAGTAATTCTTCCGGTGTCATCAGTCGGTTAGGGGCTTTCTTCAGATCGTTTTTATAAAAAAGCTTGAAGCCGGTAAACTGCACAGGTTCAGAGTAGATAAAATGGCGATAGGTTCCTTTTTTTAACTCAGGCTCACCCCATCCGTCCATGTGCATTACAACCTGCACTTCAGGTCTTAACTTAATGTTGTTTGCATTAGTAACCATTTTCTTTGTAAAACGATGTACAACAAATACTTTTGCAGGGAGATTGTGTTCTTTTACCAGCTTTGCAAGGTAATCTGAACAGTAGTTTATATCCGCTGCATCATATGTACCGATCTTGGAACCAGGTCTCGCACCTGTTTTCATTGAGAACTCAGGATCAATTCCCAGGTGGACATTCGGCATCTTCAGATACTTCTCGTAACGTGGTAGTTCTTTTTGTATAGTACTTAATGCAACCTGAAGATCTAAAAAGACGATTGCATTATGCATTTTCGCAATGGTAATTGCAGAGTCGATCTGCTTTTCGGGCATACGGTTAATATACATTCCGTCTTTACCTTCAGTGCCACTTGCAACCGAAGCGATATAATGAATACCAACTTGTACAGGCGTTGAAGGATCTGCTTTTTCCCATCGCTTAACTTCTGAATTTAACCGGCTCCACATTTCTTTTGGAGCATATTCTCCTAAGGCACCCATTTTTTTCGAATAAAGGTTGCCATAGTAAACAACAATACGCTTAAACGGTAGTATGGCGCCTGCAATTGGGTAAGGCTGGTTTTTTACCGGCCATTTACCAGTCGTATCACCGTTGGCAATAGCTACCAATTTCTTGTTATAATTCGCGGTATCGACTGGAGTGTACAAATCCTCTGCAGGGGTTTCAGCAACAGCAGCAATAACTTTCAGGCTATCATCAGAAATAGTTTTTCCGTTAGCTGTTGAAGTGGGATCAGTACAATTAGTAAGTAATCCGAAGGTGGCAGCGCCCAATGCCACAGTAAAGGCAAGATGTTTTTTATTGATCATGGTTTTATTTGGTAAATGACGGGCCATGCAGGATTTTACCATTACGGACTCCGGTGTGTTGCATTTTATTTAAGGTTATTTTTCCGTTAACTAAAACATATTGAATGCCAGTAGAAAATGCGTGCGGCTTTTCATACGTAGATACATCCTTAACTGTTTCGGGGTCGAATACAATAATGTCGGCAGCCATTCCTTCTCGAAGAAGGCCGCGATCTTTAAATTCAAATTTTTGTGCAGGAAGGGATGTCATTCTGCGGACCGCATCTTCCAATCCGATCACATGCTGCTCACGCACATACTTACTGAGTACCCGCGCATTACTCCCATACCCACGTGGATGAGGCACCCCTGCTCCAAATTCCCTGATTCCTGAGTCAGACGCTATCATCGTGAAAGGATATTGCATGATGTTTTCAACGTCAGCTTCGTCCATACTATGGAAGACCATAGAGGCACCACCTCTTTTTGTAAGATCAAGAATGGTTTCGATTTCATCCGTAATAGTCGGCTTTCTTCCCATCAGAAGATTGATCTGCGAAATACTTTTACCATTATAGGTGGTGTCATTTTTGAAATTCGAGACAACTGCATACTCGAAACTTGTACGCTGGCGCTGCTCCATATCGCCTACCATTTCAGTCAATATTTTCCTGTGAATAACCGGATCATTGATTCGATAGTTAATTGAGTCCCGGCCGTTTTCAAGAACCCAGGAGGGTATCACGGAATTAAGTGTTGTGCTGCTTGCGGTATAGGGGTATTGATCAATGGTAACGTCATATCCATCTTCCCTTGCCTTCCGCACCAGTGCAAGTGTTTTGTCCGATTGTCCCCAAAACGGTTTGCCAATTTTAAAATGGGAGATCTGAACCGGCATGCCGGCTTGTTTACCTACATTGAGTGCTTCTTCTATTGCTTCAAAAACATGCTGACTTTCGCTCCTTATATGTGAAGTGTAGGTGCCGTGATGTTTCGATGCGGCCTTGGCCATGGAAATAACTTCATCAGTCTTGGCATAGGTACCCGGGATATAGATAAGGCCCGTGGATAAGCCAACAGCCCCGTCTTTCATCGCCTTTTCGACAAGCTGTTCCATTCTTTTAAGCTCTTCAGCATTTGGCTCACGCATGGAAGTTCCCAACACGGCTTGCCTGACGGTATTATGTCCAATAAATGTAGCCACGTTGATGGAAAGCTTAAGGCTGTCCAGCATACGGAAATAATCTTTTATGTCTGCATTGCTTGAGCCGCAATTCCCCGTAATTACTGTCGTCACTCCGTCATGAATGAAGTTGTCAGCAGTCGGTGTTCGTTTTTCGTCTCCTTCAATGTGCGTATGGACATCAATAAATCCCGGAGCTATGACCTGTTTCCGGGCGTCAATTACTTCTTTGGCCTTCAGATGGCCGAGTCTGCCTATAGAATATATCTTACCATTCTTAATGGCAATGTCCCCGTAGAACCACGAGTTCCCTGTTCCATCGATGATCTTTCCATTAATGATGAGGACATCTACCTTCTTTTGTGCAAAAAGGTAAAATGGGATCAGGGACAGAATAAGAAAGAGGAAGTATTTCAAATTTATTAGGTTTGGGGCTGAAATTAGCTCTGCTTTAACACATTGACAATTAAAAGATTTCCACAAAGCTGAATTACTGTGGATAGTGATCAGTTAAATGGCAGTTTTACAAAACTTTCCGAAAACCCCAAGGGGTAGTTTGCAGCCGGAAGTGGCCTGAAGGAAAAGTTCGCCGCATTCCAGATTTTTTGCTTCCGGGAAGGAAGAGAGAATCAGGTTCTCAACGATAACGGATGAAAAACCCAATGAATAAGTGTTAAGGATCAGGAAATGCTCTTCACTATCGAGCAATTGAACAACATCCTGCATCATTTCCTGGATATTGTCTTCAAGTTTCCACTTTTCCCCACTCGGTCCATGGCCATATGCTGGCGGATCAAGTATAATCCCATTATACTTCTTACCGCGTTTCAGTTCCCGCTTAACAAATTTAAGAGCGTCCTCAACGACCCACCGGATATTATCAAGCTTGGATATTTCCTGATTCTCATTAGCCCATGTAACTACCTGTTTAATTGAATCGACATGCGTTGTATCTGCTCCGGCGGCCCGTGCCGCCAGCGAGGCTCCGCCTGTATAGGCGAACAGGTTTAACACCTTCGGCTGGACAGTTTTAAATTTACCGAGACATTCGGCAATATAATCCCAGTTCACTGCCTGTTCGGGAAAGATTCCAAGATGTTTAAATGAGGTTAATGCAAGACGAAAGTTGATGGATATTTCAGTATTATCGTAATTAATGTGCCAGCGGTCTGGTGTTTTCTGATCTTTTTTGATCCACTCACCTGATGTTGCTGAGCGCCCCTTAAAACGGATATGATGAACTTTGGTCCATTCCTTCTCTGAAAGAACCTTCTTCCAGACTGCCTGCGGCTCAGGCCTGATTAATATAACATTTCCAAAGCGTTCAAGCTTTTCGAAGTCGCCGCAGTCAATTAGTTCATAGTCTTTCCAGTAGAGTGGTGTAAGAAGTTGGATCATAATGTTAGGAAATTTCTTGTATTCGATTTATATGCGAAGCGTTGTAAGCAGAATGCGCCCAGATAAGTCATTATAGCTTAATCTTGGCGGCCGCCATGAATTTACTGGCGAATACAAAATCGTTAAGTTCTTTATTATCAGTGTGGGCAATTTCCTTGTTGGAGCCTTCCCACCATTTTTCCCCCTGATGCAGGAAGATGATATTTTCACCAATACCCATCACGGAGTTCATATCATGAGTTACCACAATGGTAGTGGTATTATATTCTTCGGTTATTTCCTGGATCAGTTCATCAATGACGATAGATGTTTTCGGATCAAGACCTGAGTTAGGTTCATCTACGAAAAGGTACTTAGGATTCATAGCTATTGAACGTGCAATACCTACCCTTTTTTTCATTCCCCCAGAGAGCTCAGCAGGAAGCAATTTATTCTTGCCTTCCAGGTTAACGCGTTCCAGGCAGAAATTCACCCGTTCCAGTTTCTCTTTGCGGTGCTGCTCGGTGAACATATTAAGAGGAAACATGATATTTTCCTCGACAGTCATCGAATCAAAGAGAGCCGATCCCTGGAAAAGCATGCCGATTTCTTTACGAATATCGATCCGTTCCTCAAATTTCATTCTCGTGAAGTCGCGACCGTCATAAACGACCGAACCGATTTCCGGTTCATGAAGCCCGACCATACATTTAAGTAGTGTCGTTTTCCCAGAACCGGAGCCTCCTATAATGAGGTTACATACCCCATCCCTGAATTCGGCAGAGATTCCTTTCAGAACATGGTTTTCCCCAAAGGTTTTGTTGATATCGTGGATCTTTATCATAGCAGGAGCTGGGCAATTACATAATCTGCAAATAGGATCATAATACAACTGATAACCACTGCACGGGTGCTTGACTGACCAACTTCAAGTGCTCCGCCGTCAGTATAGAAACCCTGGTAGGCGGAAACTGAGGTAATGATAAAAGCGAAAATGACAGCTTTTACCATAGAAACAGTAAACGTAAAAGGGATAAAATCAGTTGTGAGCCCCGTGATGAAGTCCTGGGATGTTGTCGCTCCAGAAGCTGTTCCCGCCAGGTAACCTCCGGCTATACTCAGACCGATCGAAATTATGACAAGCAAGGGTATCGTGGTGACTGCACCTATTATCTTAGGGAGAATCAGGTAACCCGGCGAGTTGATCCCCATTATTTCAAGAGCGTCAATCTGTTCAGTCACGCGCATGGTTCCAATTTGTGATGCAACACTGGATCCAACCTTTCCCGCCAGTACGATGGCAGATATTGTCGGGCTAAGCTCCAATATGGATGAGTCACGAACAATTGACCCGATCACCGATTTCGGGATCAGATCACTTACCAGTTGGAAGGCCGTCTGTACGGTAGTTACAGCACCTAAAAAAACGGAAATAATGGCGATGATTCCGAGCGAGCCGACGCCAATCGAATCCATTTCTTTAAAGATCTCCCGGCGATATATATTCCATTTTTCCGGCCGGCGGAATACTGCTTTCAGCAATAATATGTATTTACCTAAGGAATGAAAAATCATTAATTCTTATAATTAACCCGGAAAATATGCAATAATAATATAAAATCCTCAGCTGCCTGTCCGATGACTTTAAAATAAACAGGAAATGACATTGAGCAGCTTTTTTTAGTAATGAATTAATTTGTTCACGTATCTCATTTCTGTAGATTTATTAGCTCAATGTTCTCCCTGACTGGATAGAATTCACATTGAGGTCACAACTTTTATTAATCTCTAAGCCCAAAATACACTTTAACTTGATCAGATGAATGCAATAGTTACCGGAGCAACCAAAGGAATGGGATTGTCTATAAGCAAACACCTGGCTGCTAACAATTATAATCTTGCTTTGTGTGCGCGGAATGGTACAGAACTGCAAAACCTTCAGAAGGAACTAAGAGCTCAATATCCTCAACTTGATATAGTCGTATTGCCAACAGATTGTGCTAAACCGGAAGACGTCAGGTCATTTGCCGAATTTGTCAGTTCAAACTTTGAATTTGTTGATGTCCTGATTAATAACGCCGGCTTGTTTATACCTTCGAAATTGATGACCGAAGGGGATGATGACCTCGCTATGCAAATGCAGGTGAATGTCTCTACGCCTCACTTTCTGTGTAAACACTTCGGCAGCCGCATGCAGCAGGCTGGCAGGGGACATATCATTAATATCTGCTCGATATCAAGTGTTAAGCCCACCGTCACTGCAGGTTCTTACAGCATCAGCAAAGTTGCACTCCTTGGTTTGACTAAGATCTTGCGTGAGGAATTAATGGCAAGTGGAGTTAAGGTGACAGCGGTACTTCCGGGCTCTACCTTAACTGGCTCCTGGGAAGGAACCTCTATTCCCGCCAGCCGCTTTATTGATTCCGATGATATAGCTCGTTCTGTTATCGCCTGTCTTAGTATGAGTGCCGGGGCGAATGTCGACGAGATAATAATCCGACCCCTGAAGGGCGATCTTTAGTACTTTCCCGAATTCCGTCTTTGTTCACCGACCTTTTCCAGTCATTTACCGAGAACATAAGTTAATTTGCCAGTTTGATATAGGCTCACATAGGGATGCACTGTACATTTGAATCATCAGATAAATTCGAAAACAGAATTCTCAATCAAACCAACTAATAACACGATCATGGAAAGGAAATTACAACGTAACACACAGGACAAAAAGCTGGCTGGCGTGTGTTCAGGTTTAGCAGAATATTTTGATATAGACGTCACTTTGGTACGCGTTGCCTTCATAATGGCGGTTCTCGCTGGATTCTCAGGGATATTAGCCTATGTCATTTTATGGATAATTGTTCCTGTGAAACCCATAATGCCGGGCAGCTATAGTAGTCACTATACCGCAGATTATAGAGTTTATAACGAAAACCCGCAGGGCACTTCCCGGTAAAACAGTCTCATAAGAATCAATCAAATCAAACCATATAAAAATAACGATCATGGAAAAGAAACTTCAAAGAAACGAACAAGATAAAATGCTGGCAGGTGTGTGTGCAGGCTTAGCCGAATATTTTGATGTTGATGTTACCTGGATTCGCATAGCCTTTGTTGTTGCAACGCTTGCCGGATTCTCAGGAGTACTAGCTTATATTATCCTGTGGATAGCGGTGCCAGCAAAACCCTTTATACCAGGTGCCTATAATTCCCACCAGAGTCGCTACAGTGCTGATTACAGGGTGTATGAAGAAAGTAAGGAGCCCTCAGCGTACAATACTTATACTGTTCCGGAACCACCGGTTCCGGCACGTAAAGCGGGCAATGGCCGTATGATCGCTGGACTGGTCCTCGTGGCCTTTGGTGCCTTTTTTCTGCTTGACGAATTTAATGTAATTCCTTACTGGTTCGACTTTGATAAATTATGGCCGCTGATCTTCATCATCCCCGGAATTCTGATCATTTCTAAGAACGGCAGACGACCATCTTTTAATGAGGGTGCTGATATACACCCTACTGACGGCACTACGGCCGGAGCAAGCAATGCAGGTAACACCTCCAGTAGCAGCACATCCGCTATCACAACGACTTCTGCAGGTCCTGCTGATTCAACTGGTACAAGCGGAACGGAAACAGGCCATGAGGAAACCAAATTATAATTTTATACTTCAATCAATTAATCATGAAAACAGAGAAAGTAATCTGGGGGTTGATCCTCATCTTCATAGGAGCGGTCTTTCTGCTTAACAACTTCGGGGTAATTAACTTTTATTGGGGATCCGTATGGCGCTTCTGGCCAATCATATTCATCCTTATCGGTGCTAACATGTTATTCAGCAGGTTGAATAGTTCAACAGGAGCCATACTTTCAGTTTCTTTTACTCTTATCGCTCTGATCTTTCTGGGATATCAAGGGACCCGTGAGCCTGAACACCGTATTGGACGCTCCTGGTTTAAATTCGATCATGATGACTGGGGCAGAGATTCACGGGATTCACGGGATTCCAAGGAAAATAGAGCTGACTGGACATCCTCAAACACCTTTACAG
Source organism: Flavihumibacter soli (assembly GCF_010692725.1). Lineage (GTDB taxonomy): Bacteria > Bacteroidota > Bacteroidia > Sphingobacteriales > Sphingobacteriaceae > Daejeonella > Daejeonella soli. The sequence continues at coordinate 10,213 of NZ_JAAFZB010000090.1, forward strand.
AACTATATACTGCCAACATCAAAAAGGCTGAGCTGAATATAAAAGGAGGTGCCACCAGTTACAGGCTGGATGACACTACTTCTAAATTGTTTAATGCAGAGGTGAAGCGGAATTTCGGAAATTATACACTCGAAAAGACTTCAAGGGATTCGGTAGAAGTACTTACTTTCAGAATGCGGGACAAAAAGCAGAAATGGAATATGGATGAGATGGATGGTAATGAAGTTAATATCCAGTTAAATGCAAAACCGATCTGGGATATTAATGTAGAGATGGGTGCTGGCGAAACTAATTTTGACCTTACCTCATATAAAATTGCAAACCTTGAGTTAAAGGGTGGCGCTGCTTCTTTCAAAGTAAAATTGCCTGAACCGGTCACAACAACGAATGTGACTGTTGAAACCGGGGTAGCCGAAGTAGACATCAGAGTGCCTCAGGCATCCGCATGCCGTATTACTGTGGAGAGCGGCTTGTCATCAAAAGACTTTAGCGGATTTACAAAACAGGGCGATGGCAGCTATCAGACATCCAACTATAACACATCTGCCAAAAAGATACAGATACAGTTAAAGGGAGGCTTGTCAAGCTTTGAAGTAAGCAGGTACTAGTTGTTGATCCTATCTACCTATAAATAAACAGGCGGCTATGTCGCCTGTTTTTGTATTTTTAAGCCCAATCAAATCCATTGCATGGCCGATTATCTGATAGTAATAAATGGTAAACCTCAAGGGCCATATCCGTTGGAACAATTGAAGGAACTGGGCCTGCAAGCCGGCTCATTTGTGAAAACGCCCCAAATGGATGATTATAAGGAGGCGCATGAGGTGCCCGAACTGCGTGAGCTTCTGAACCTGAAGGCACGGCATGCATTGCCGCAATATTTCGCAACACTGGATGTCCGTTTACTGGCAGTGATCATTGACCTCTTTATCATCTTTGCTGTTTTCGCTTTCATCGTATTTATTGTGATGCTTTTTTTAGCGGGTAAAGAAGCAAAAATCGCTGCCGCTGTTTCGGGGCTTGTGATCATTCCTTTGACTAAACTGATCTATGGCGCTATTATGGAAGCATCTACCAGGCAGGCAACTTACGGCAAGCTCCTGATGGGAATTAAAGTTACGGATGAAGCTGGAGAGCGCATTACTTCAGGACAGGCTTACGGGCGAAACTTTTCCAAACTGATCTGTATTTTAACGCTTGGAGTAGGTTATTTGATCGGCTTTTTCGACAAGCGCCAGCAATGCCTGCATGATAAAATAGCAGGAACGCTTGTGATCAAGGACAGGCTGCTTTAGGAGCAAAGAACAAAGAACAAGGAACAAAGAACAAGGAACAAAGATTATGGATCGTGAGTTCCTGGAAGAGAACAGGATATAAACTTAAAGAGCAAGAACAGAGGTAAAATTCCCTGATCCTTGCTCTTTGTTCATTTATCCTTATTCCATTAGACGGCGTCTGATAGTGAAGAGAAGGTAAAGTCTCTGATCTTCATTGGCGGGATCAAAGCGTTTAAACCGGATTCACCGCTCACGGTACGTTCCGGTTTTCCTAAAGCTTCCAGATTGTTTAACATGATCACCGGACTTTCGTTGAAGCGGAAATTCTTGATAGGGAACTTGATCTGCCCGTTTTCGATGTAGAAAGTACCGTCACGTGTGAGACCGGTAAGAAGTACCGTCTGCGGGTCAACAGTTCTGATATACCATAGGCGGGTTACAAGGATACCCTTTTCCGTGCTTTTAATCATTTCTTCCAGCGATGAATTGGTGCCTTCCATGATAATTGCATCAGGGGAGGGAATCGCCTTGATGCCTTTCTTTTGAGCCCAGTACCGGCTGGCGTAAAGATTTTTGATCACACCCTTGTCGATCCACTGAACTTTCTCCTGTGAGCGGCCGTCACCACTCCAGGTGCTGGTCGGCACTTGCGCGTTAAAGGGATCTGAATAAATATTTACTCTTTCATCTACAAGCTTCTCTCCCAGCTTGGTAGCCCCTCCGGGCTTGCTCATAAAACTGCGTCCTTCATCCGCCTGGCGCGCGTCCATTCCGAAAAACATATTTTCCAGAAGGACAAGAGCAGCTGCCGGCTCCAATATCACCGTGTATTTGCCAGGTTCAATAGCTTTTGCTGTTACTGAACGCGTGGCCTTGTCTGCCGCAGTCTTGGTGGCCGACTTTACATCAAGCTGACTGAAGTCATTAAATGCCTTAGTGGCATATCCGGATCCTTTGCCATCATCCGTACGCAGGGTGACATTAAAATTTACATTGGTCGCGGTGTTATAGGCAAACAAACCTTTCGAGTTCATCATCGCCGCATAGCCGGTGCTGTTCTCAAGGAAGCCGGCAGCGGTAAGCTTATTATCCTTCGAAATCTTAAGGCTTTCCGCTACAGCGTCTGCCCTGTCTTTAGGAGTCATCGCTGCAGTGGATTGCACAAACGTTGGTGATTCTTTATACGTCTGCGGGCCCATAAAAGGAACGTATTCCGGATTTTCCGGGGCCAGGCGCGCAAGCTCCTCAGAACGGGCTACTACCTTTTTTAATGATTCATCATCAAATTCATTGATTGTTGCGACTCCAAGTTTTTTGCCGAAGGCGGAAGAAACTACCAGGCTGTTCTGACTGATTCCGCCGCTTGTAGAAACTGAATTACGGGCATACCTGATGTTACCGTTATCAGACCCGTTTAAATTAACTTCGCATTCGTCGGCCTTAGAGTAACTCAGCACCTTCTGCATTAGTGCCTGCGTTTGTTCTTTACTTAGTATTGGCATGATCGGGTTGTCTTAAATTTTTCTTCCTGTGTTGATTACATTAATTCCGTTGAAACGGGTTGTAGACGAGCCGTGTGAAACCGAGCTGCTTTGAGATGGCTGGCCTTTTCCATCAAAAAATGATCCTCCTAAACGGTAGTCACTTTCATCACACATATCGGTGCACGCATTCCAGAATTCCTGGGTGTTGGCCTGGTATGCAACATCTTTAAGCATTCCCGCAATTTTACCATCTTTTATTTCATAGTAAAGCTGCCCGCCGAATTGGAAGTTATATCGTTGCTGGTCAATAGAGAATGATCCGTCGCCAACAATGTAAATTCCTTTTTGAACATTCTTAATGAGATCATCGATACTTTTCTTTTGCGTACCTGGTTTCAACGATACATTAGGCATACGCTGAAACTGGACACTGCTCCAGTTATCCGCGTAACAGCATCCCTGCGATTCATTTAATCCGATAATGTGTGCCTGGTCGCGTATTGCCTGGTAATTAACCAGTGTGCCGTCTTTAATGATGTCCCAGTTTTTCGTCTTTACACCTTCATCGTCATAACCAACGGCGCCCAGTGAACCTTTCTGAGTTTTATCACCAAACAGGTTGACTATTTTGCTGCCGAAATTGAACTTCTTGGATTCCCATTTATCGAGCGTCAGGAAACTGGTGCCTGCAAAGTTTGCCTCATAACCCAATACACGGTCTAGTTCAGTAGGATGACCAACTGATTCGTGAATAGTGAGCCATAAGTGAGAGGGATCCAATATAAGATCATATTTGCCCGGCTCCACTGATTTGGCTGTAAGCTTTTGACCTAACTGTCCGGCCGCTGCTTTCGCATCCTCAAGCATATCATACCTTCCTTTGTAGAAGGTTGTTACTCCGTTGATCTTATCTTCAGGACGAGCTTGCAAATACTCGTATCCCATGCCCATAGGCGCACTTAGGGAGTTTCGGGTTTCAAACTTACCGGTCTTTGAGTCAATTTTGGTCAGGAAAAAGGTAGGCCATATCCTGTGAATGTCCTGGTCGATGTAAGAACCGTCGGTAGAGGCGAAATACTTCTGCTCATTCACAAGAAACAGGATAGAATTCGCGTAATTAGCTCCGCCCTTCAATGCTGCATCGTTTACAGAGAGAAGCAAGTCTACTTTTTCTTTAACAGGTACTTCGAAAGCATTTTTTTCGATCGGTGCTTTCCAGCTTACTTCCCCATAGCCTTTTTGAGGTGCCAGTTCCACGGGGGAGGTCAGTAACCGGGAATTTTCTTTTGCGATTGCTACAGCAAGCTCGGCAGCCCTGGCGATACCATCGTTATCCATCTTATCGGTGGCTGCGAATCCCCAGCTGCCGTTGGCAATTACGCGGACGCCCAGTCCATAAGATTCGGTATTAACAATGTTCTGCACTTTGTCTTCCCGGGTAACAACAAACTGATTCAGGTAACGGCCTATCCGCACGTCGGTATATGTGGCACCTTTTGACCTCGCCGCATTCAGCGCTACATCAGCCATGCGTTTTTTGAGCGCCGGATCAATGCTTCCCAGCATATCCGCCGGGTCGATGGTCTTGCCCCAGACCGGAATAGCAGGTAGCATGGTTGCAGCTGCACCCATGCCGGCCAGATACATAAAATCTCTTCTTTTCATTTAAGGTTCGGTTGTTTGATAAATAAATATATTTAAATAAAAACCAATTAGAATTGGTACTCCACTTTGTAACCTGAGTTTTACCTCCCTAATCGGCTTACTTAAATTTTTCTCGCTGTATTGATAACATTAATCCCATTGAAACGAGTAGTGGAGCATCCATGTGATACTGCGCTTACCTGGCTTGGTTGTCCTTTTCCGTCAAAGAACGATCCGCCGACGCGGTAATCTTTCTCATCACAGATTGCGGAACATGAGTTCCAGAATTCCTGGGTGTTAGACTGGTAGGCTACTCCCTTTAGCAGGCCTCCAATTTCCCCTTTGTTGATCTCGTAGCACAGCTGTCCGCTGAACTGAAAATTGTAACGTTGCTGATCGATGGAATAAGAATTCCGGCCGAGTATGTAAATGCCTTTCTCTACATTTTTGATCATCTCATTGACACTCAATGGCGTCTTTCCCGGTTTTAAAGACACATTCGGCATTCGCTGAAACTGAACACTGCTCCAGCTGTCGGCATAGCAGCAGCCCTGGGATTCCGGCAGGTTCAAAATATGGGCCTGATCGCGTATAGTCTGGTAACTTACCAGCACGCCATCCTTAATAATATCCCAGTTCTTACACTTCACTCCCTCATCGTCGTATCCCACGGCAGCCAGGGAATGTTTCTGGGTTTTATCAGCTTCAAAATTGACCAGCTTGCTTCCAAAGTTGAACTTCTTAGATTCCCATTTGTCCAGGGTCAGGAAGCTGGTGCCGGCATAATTTGCCTCATAGCCCAGGACCCTGTCAAGTTCCGTAGGATGCCCGACTGATTCATGAATGGTGAGAAACAGGTTGGTTGGGTCTATTACCAGGTCATATTTGCCCGGCTCAACCGGTTTAGACTTAAGCTTCTCGTCCACCTGGCGAGCAGCAGTGGTCGCATCCTCAACCATATTGTAACGGTTCTTATAGAGGATGTCCACGCTTTTGATTTCTTCTTCCTTTTTCGGGATTAAATACTCATAACCCATTCCCATCGGAGAACTGAGTGCGTTACGGGTCTCGAATTTCCCGGTCTTAGCATCGGTTTTAGTTACTGTAAAAGTCGGCCAGAGACGATGGATATCCTGGTCGATATAAGAGCCTTCCGTAGATGCAAAATACTTTTGCTCGTTTACCAGGAAAAGCGATGAATTGACGAAGGTGGCGCCTCCCTTCAATGCAGCATCGTTTACCGCTAGTAGGAGGTCTGTTTTCTCTTTAATTGGGACCTCAAAAGCATTCTTTTCAATTGGTGATTTCCAGCTTACTTCACCATACCCTTTCTGCGGGGCTAGCCTCACAGGTTCGGTCAGTAATTTTGAATTTACCTTTGCAATTTGTACAGCTACTCCGGCTGCCCGGGCGATGTTGTCGTCATCCAATTTATCTATTGCTGCGAAGCCCCAGCTGCCGTTTGCTATCACCCGGATGCCCATGCCATACGATTCGGTATTACTGATATTTTCCACCTGCTTTTCACGGGTTGTAATAAACTGGTTCAGGTAACGGCCAATGCGAACATCGGCATAGGTAGCACCTTTTGACCGGGCCGCATTCAAAGCAACATCAGCCATTCTTTTCTTTAATGCGGTATCTACGGGCATCAGGGCTTCTTCCATTGAAATATCCCGCCCAAAAACCGGTATATTCTGCAGCATGGCGGCGCCTGCGCCGATTCCCGACAGGTAGATGAAATCTCTTCTTTTCAAAATCTTAGTATTTAATCAGCCGTCAGCTTTCAGCTATCAGCTTTCCTTAAAAAATTAGGGAATATCAGCTAGCTGAAATTCCCTTTAATTATAATGCAAGTTTGCTTTACTACTCTGACAGCCGACTACTGACAGCTGTCAGCTTATCCAAAGCCTTATACCGCATCTGATAAAGATGAAAAGGTAAAGTCCCGGATCTTCATTGGCGGAACGATCATATTTCCACTTCGCTGGGCTTTCCCTAAAGCTTCCACGTTATTCAGCATAATGATCGGGCTTTCGTTAAAGCGAAAGTTTTTAATCGGGAACATGATCTTACCATTCTCAATGTAAAAAGTACCGTCGCGGGTAAGGCCCGTTAGTAATAAGGTCTGAGGGTCCACCGAACGGATATACCAAAAGCGCGTCACCAGAATTCCTTTTTCGGTTCCCTTAATAAGCTCTTCGAGAGATGCGGTGCCGCCTTCCATGATCACCTGACGTGCAGGGGGAATCGCTTTAACGTTTTGCTTCTGAGCCCAGAAACGTGTATAGCTTAGGTTTTTTACCACGCCTTTGTCAACCCAGACTGTTTTTTCCTGGGGCCTGCCATCGCCGCTCCAGGTAGCGCCTGGTAATTCAGGATGAAAAGGATCTGAGTAAATATTAACCTGCTCGTTAAACAGCTGCTCACCTAAACGGGTGCCACCGCCTTTTTTACTCATAAAGCTGCGGCCTTCATCTGCACTGCGCGCATCAAATCCACGCACCAGGTTTTCCAGCATGTCTTTGGCCGCAAGGGGCTCCAATATCACCGTGTATTTTCCCGGCTCAATAGCTTTTGCTGTCGCCGAACGCGTAGCTTTTCCCGATGCAATGCGGGTTTGAGCCAGTGTATCTAGCTTCTTTACATCATTGAAGCTTTGCTCTACATAGCCTGAGCCGGTGCCAGCCTCGTTTCGGGTGGTAACGGAAAAGGAAATATCAGTGTCTTTATTGTAGGCAAAAAGGCCTTTCGAATTCATGATAGCCCTGAAGCTGTTCGAGTTCTCGAGGAAACCGGCAGCTTCCAGTTTTGCTTCCTTGGCGACCTGTAAACTTTTAAGTACCATTTCAGCCCTCGCATCGGGATTTATAGCCGCTGTTGCCGGAACAAATGCAATTGATTCGCGGTAAGTTTGAGGTTCCATGACCGAAACATACTCCGGATTTTCGGGTGCCAGACGGGCAAGTTCTTCCGCCCTTCGCACTACCTTTTCCAATGATGCATCATCGAATTCATTAATAGTAGCCGAGCCAGTTTTCTTTCCAAAGGTGGAACTGACTGCCAGTCCCATGGTACTGATCTCGCCAGCTGTAGAAACGGCATTCCGTGCATAGCGGATGTTACCGCCTTCAGAACCGCCTAAACTAACTTCACATTCGTCGGCCTTCGAAAAACTTAGTGTTTTTTTCAGAATAGCCTGTGCTTCTTCCTTGCTTAAAATTGCCATAGAATATTTAGATTTTTCTTGCTGTATTTATAACGTTAACGCCGTTGAATCGGCTTGTAGAACTGCCATGCGACACGGCACTTGATTGGGATGGCTGACCTTTTCCGTCGTTGAAAGTTCCGCCAAGACGATAGTCACTTTCATCACAAATTGCCGTGCAGGAATTCCAGAATTCCTGCGTGTTCGATTGGTAAGCGACATCATTAAGCATCCCGGTGATTTTACCGTTGCTGATCTCATAGAAAGTTTGTCCGCCGAACTGGAAATTATAGCGTTGCTGATCGATTGAGTAGGATCCGTCGCCAATGATGTAAATTCCTTTCTCCACGTCTTTGATCATGTCATCGACGCTTAACTTGGCTTTGCCTGGTTGCAGCGAAACATTTGGCATCCGCTGGAATTGAACATCGTTCCATCCCTGCGCATAACTGCATCCCTGTGATTCTTCAAGTCCGATAATGTGAGCCTGATCCCGGGTAGCCTGGTAGTTTACCAGCGTGCCATCTTTAATGATATCCCACCTTTTGCATTTTACTCCTTCGTCATCAAAGCCGACGGCTCCTAAAGAACCCTGTTCGGTTTTATCGCCGGTAATGTTTACCAGCTTGCTGCCGAAGTTGAATTTCTTGGACTCCCATTTATCGAGTGTCAGGAAGCTGGTTCCGGCGTAATTGGCTTCATATCCTAAAACACGGTCTAATTCGGTCGGGTGCCCTACGGACTCATGAATGGTCAGGAATAAATTAGAAGGATCCAGCACCAAGTCGTATTTGCCTGGCTCAACTGATTTTGCTTTAAATTTCTGCTCAGTCTCTACGGTCGCTGCTTTAATGTCTTCCAGTATATCGTAGCGATCTTTATAACGGGTAACGATGCCGCTAACCTTACTTGCTGCCCGCGGTTCCATATATTCATATCCCATTCCCATCGGTGCGCTCAGGGATTTCCTTGTGAAGAATTTACCTGAAGCCTTGTCAATCTTCGTAACTGTGAAATTTGGAAAAATCCGGTGAATATCCTGGTCGATATACGAACCATCCGTTGAGGCGAAATATTTCTGCTCGTTTACAGCGAATATGGCGGAGTTTACAAAGCTCGCGCCACCGGCCATTGCTGCGGCATTGCTGGCCATCAGCAGGTCTATTTTTTCTCCAACAGGAACTTCAAAAGCATTTTTCACGATAGGGGTTTTCCAACTCACTTCACCATAGCCTTTTTGAGGAGCCAGCTGAACAGATGTCCCCTGGATCTTTGAATTCGCCTTGGCAACAGCAACTGCTTTCTGAGCTGTTTTGGCAATCTCATCTAATGTGACAATGTTAGTCGCGGCAAAGCCCCAGCTCCCGTTAGCCAGCACCCGGATACCGACACCATATGATTCGGTATTCGCGATACCCTGTACCCGTTTTTCCCGGGTAGCAACAACCTGGTTCAGGTAGCGGCCAATGCGTACATCGGCATAGGTTGCGCCTTTAGACCGGGCGGCATTTAAAGCAACGTCTGCCAGCCGTTTTTTTAATGCGGGATCAATAGGGATCAAGGCTTCTTCCATCGAAATATCCCGACCGAACCCGGGGACCGATTGCAGCATCGAAGCTCCGATTCCAATCCCTGAAAGGTAAATAAAGTCTCTTCTTTTCAAAATATTCAGTTTTAAAATTTTGTTATATAGCGTATGATATACCCTTATGAAAGCTCAATGTACTGATTCGAAGTAAATAAGTAAACCTTCGGTTATAAAAATTTTGTTTCAATCCATAAATAGCTGCAGCAGGCCAGCAGAAGCAGGTAAAAAAAGATTGGTGGTATCTGCTCATTTGAATAGTTGCCACCAGGCGAAACCTCTTTCGGTTCCCTGCCTGATTGTTCTGCAAACTTCCTGGTAGCCTGGAAATTTTGGACATGCCTGACACTTAGCCAATCCATAGGATTGAACACGAAAACGTTCGTGCTTAGTCCATCAGCTGTTTTGACAGTATTCCAACCCGCTTTACCCGGCCAGAAAGAACCCTTCCACCAGTTTGGGAGTTCGGCGTTCTGCGCTAAACTCACCCGCGAATCCCCGGCAAAGAGTTTGGGAAGAGAAGTTGCCCCGGTTTGCAGCAGAACCCGTGTTTCTTCATGAACTACAGGGAATCGCTCTGCAATTTTTATATGCTCCTTTGACTGTTTCTTTCGGGCCGCCTTTTCTATCAGGAATGACCAGAATGAACTATACTCCGACGACTTTCCGGAGAGTTTCAGGAAATAGGTATTGTTTATGGTGCTGAAAATTATTCGTCCAAGGCCGGATATCGTGCTGCTCACAAGGATGTGATCTTTACTGTCCCGGACAAGAGGCTGATCATATGCCTGCGGCGCGAGATAGTTTACTCCCTTTCCCGGAATGATCATCTGATATCTGCTGCCCGGAATGCTTACCGAAAGATTTTCCTGATCGGCCATCGGCGATGCCGGAAAAGACGCTCCAAAAAATCCCGGCAGTTTAACCTCCTCTTCATTCCTGATCAATAATCCCATCCCTTGGTTTACCTGTCTACTAACAGCCAGTCGTTCCGATTGACTTAACTGGAGGACAGATGTCTCATCAGCAATCAAAACATCAAACTTCTCCAGGGAACCCGATTGGAAATTCAGTGGTATCGCATCCATGTTTACAAATTCAGTACTGAATTTACCCGTACTGATCTTGTTGCGTACTGCTACTGAGAAGTTACTTCCGGCCAGCCATTGCTTTAAAAAATTCACCTCGAAGTCGGGGAATGCTGAAACGATGAAAATGTTTAATGGCTTTACCGGTTCAACTTCAAAGGGGATCTTTTCGGTGAAGAGTGAATCCTTACCGGATGTGACGACCAGGTAATTTACCGCAGTGCCCAGCTGCCGGGGACTGCAGCTCAATTGAAAGGTCGCTAAACTATCAGGGCTTATAATTGCGGAATCCAGGACGGTGCTCAACCCTTTAAGCTGTATTTTAACTTCCTTTCCCCATGTATTATTAAAGCAACCCGATACCCATAGTTCTTCCCCGCTTTTTATCTTCTCCTTCCAGTTCACTTTCTGGAAGCCAGATATCACTCCTGGTTTATGAAACTGAACATTCGTGTTCTTGAGAAATTGAAGCTCATCATCCGGTAGTCCCGATCCCAGGATATGAAGCTTTTTAACCTCGGGATTTGCGGCCAGGTAATAGTCAATCGCTGGAATACGTTGTTGACTTTTCGCACCTGAACTTTTCAGGAGTTCCGGATCGGTGGCTATAACCAGGGGTTCTGTAAATGCGGATAAACTATCCTTGCTGAAGCCATCTGTCAGTAAAATAATAGCCCTTTCCCCGGAGGTATTGCTTTTTCGTTTATAGGTGGGAGGGAGCGCAATGAGTGTTAAAGCAGTAACAGCTATAATGGAAGCAGCCAGCCTCAAGGATAAATTCTTTCTGGCCTTTCTGCGAACTTCTTTCAGTATCACCCAAAGCGCCAGCAAAGCCGAAATAATTATCACCACGTAGTTCCACTCCATATCTATCGCTGTAGGCGGCTTAAGTTTTTTAAATATTGTTCGGATAGACCCGAAGTTGCATCGGAGGACATGGCCTGCGGAATTTTGAGGGTTCCTGTAATTGCTTTCTGCAATGCCTTTTCTACCATCATTAATTCCTCAGGCTTCGATAGATAATTTTCATTGCTGATTAATTTGCGCAGGACGATCACTGCTCCAAGGTATACCGAGGGATTTGCGACGGCTTTATTACTCAGGATCTTGTTGGCTTCTGCAAGGATCATACGGTCAGCACGGCTGAGCATTTCTATTTCCTTTAGTTTATCGATTACCCCTGAGGTTTGTCTCAAAGCACTGTAGGGATCTGTTACAGCCGGGAATTTACCGGTATTAAAGGGATTGATGATCTTGTCTAATTCGCCGCTTAAGCGGGTCTTCTCTTTCAGGGGAGGAGTTTTAATGGCCGTTTTGGCTACATACACCCGCGACTTTTGCTGAAGATCCTTCAGCAGACGCAAAGCTTTGTACTCATAGGGCAAAGCTTCTGAGGGCCTGTTCGTTCTTAAGCGCTGCTCCGAATTCCACATTTCCGTTAAGGTTGCTTTAAGTTGTGATTTCAATTCAGGCTCAAAGAATGTGGCGTCTTCCGCATTATCATGATTATGCCCGAACTCGTTGAGGATAGCATCGGTATTACCGAAGGCTGCCGGATCATCAGCTGGATGTTCATCATGATCATCTTCTCCGCCCTCTTCACCTAAAAATTTTCCATAACGGAGACGGAGGAGCTTTTGGTCGATGCCCAGGTTATTGCTGCGGCTGTTAAAGTCTTCCGTACTTATAGATGAACGGTCTTTGATCAGCTTCTCTGTATCGATAATGATCTGGCGCATACTTCGGAAGTATTCCGGAACAAGGTTAACGCCGCTGGTCATGCCATCCATGCTCATCAGCTCGGCGGTATCCTGGATGGATACAAAATATGTTTCAGAGCGGCTTTCCTGGTTGAGGTTATCAAGGGCTTTGACATAGAAGTAGAGCTCATCACCGGGGACCATTCCCAATGATTTCAGATCGATATTTTTTTGCAGGTTATAGCTGCGGTTCAGCGCTTTGAAATTTGAATCGAAGGTTAGTTGCTTCTCCGTAAATTTAACTCCTTCGCCCTTACCGCTGGCAGTTGTTGCCATGATCACCGCACCTTTTACTCCATAGTCGTCAGTAATGGAAATCTTCACCGCAGTTCTTTGGGGTTCTCCAAAATCAATGGTGGTGTATTGCTTGGGTATGATTATGCGAATAAAGGCCGGGTTATCCCTGATAGTTTGCACCTGGTAAAGATCAGAAAGTTGCTCATTCACCTTTACCTGGTAAAATCCCGGCTGCTGAATTACCTTACTTAGTTGCCATAAGGTTTTTTCAGGGTTTAAAGGCTGCAGTTTTAGCCTTTCCCGGTCGTTGAATATGAAACTCAACTCTTTTACGGGCTCATTGGTTTGTACTTTCCAGGTAACCAGGGAGCCTGCCTCAGCAAGTAATGAAAACTGTTCCTGGTTTCGTACACGTTTGCGGGTGTAGGCGGGAGGAACGATCGTGATCGTAGCTGACTGCACTTTTGCAGGTAATATCTCTGGCTGCATCGGTGATATGCTTTCGGCACTTGTCTGTTGGGAAACCGGGCTAACATTCTTATCCGAAGGAAGCATACAGATCAGGGCTGCTATCATAAAAACAAAGAGCGACGCTATAAACCGGATCATCAAAGCCCGGTGCCTTACCCCTGGGAGGCTGCTTAACCGGGCGGCTATTCTTGATGCCTGGATATTTTCAAGAAAGTTTAACGAATCCTGCGGCTTAAGGAACAACTGGCTGCTTTCTTCAAGTTCCGGGAAACGCTCATTTAAAAAACGGGACACATCGGCCGTACGGATGCTCCATGGTTTTTGAATGGTAAGAACGGCAACCAGGAATGAAGCAAACAAGGGGAGAGCCCAAAGGAATGAAATACCATATCCCCGGTAAAGTATGCTTATTACCAGTGCAGTACAACCCAGGGCGATCAATATCCCTGAAAGCACCAGGTTGAACCGCCATGATTTGCGGACAGCCAAAATATATTCTTTCCCTTTCTCAGTCATTTCCGGCAATTGACTTTTGTTTATAGGAGACCCACCTTTCAAGGGCAAACAGAACCATCAGCAATACCCACAGGTGTCGGTCAAGCATACTCTTTTTCAACCCTGGCCCCCGAAAGCTGCTCTTCGGTTCCTTGTTAACGGCTGGTTTAATCTGGGGAACAGCCAATGCCCTCCGGTCAGTCATTTCCCCGCCCGCGCTTATTTCATATTGTTTAAATACCAGTTCCATCAGCACTTCCGGAAATCGTGGGCTCCAGACCAGCTCATTCCATTCCGGATCAAACCGGCTGAAAAACTTCAGTTCTGAAGACTGGCCGTTCGGTGCCTGCAATAAAACCGGGCTGCCGGACTCATCTTCCCAGAGTACCGAACCTTCTGATTTGGGCTTATTACCTAATTTTCGTTTGAAGAGCGCAGCATTCAACAAAGAATAGTGGGCCAGATCGCTGGCCAGTATCGTGGAATTGCCGGGAGTTACAGTCTTTCCTGCCTGGTAACTGAAAATGTTTGCTGCCTTTGCCTTTATATTTTTATTGATGGGTTCATCGGAAAGCCAGAAGAGCCAGTTTAGTCCATTGGAAAGTTTCGCAGGATCACGGTAAGTTGTAATAGAGATCCGCCGCTGACTGAAGCTTTGTACCGCTTCAAGTGCTGCCTTAACATAAGCCATGTCGGCAGGGTGTTTATCGGTATAAAGTGCAATTCGGATGCTAGCGGTATCAATTTTTACAACGGAGGTATCCATATATTGCTTAAGACTTCCGGAGGGATTATACCGGATACCCGCCTGATCAGCCCCGATCAGCTCATAGGCAGGATTAATTTTTTCGGACGATGTGTTCTCCAAAGAATAGAATATCCCATTCGGACGAGACTGCGCCAGGATGAGCCTTAAGCTATCCCTTTGGCTGAGGTAAGCACCTGTGATTTTGTTAAACACAGAGTCGGCAGGAGAATAGGTATTCCAGGTAATGTTTGATCTTAACAGGGGGCGACTTCCCTTAAACCTGTTTAAGTGGTTACCTGTAAATATATAAGCCCGGGCGTCAACCGGTAGTTGATCATCGAGTGCCTTAGCCAGTGACCAGTATGAAAGACTAGAAATCGAATCCCGGCGATCGCCGGCCTCCATTTTTGCTGTGTCCGCCAGGGAAAATTCCCGGAAACCGGGATTGAAATAATGGGTTTGAAAACCCAGCTTTACCAGGGAATCGATGCCGGGCTTGAAAGCATGATAACTTTCCTGGAGATGACTTTTATCAAGCAGGATCCAGCCTTTCACTTTTTCTGCCGGCGCCTTTTCAATGATAAGGGGAACAGCCAATAGCAGAGCGAGGATGATCAGCAGTAAACAACGCAGTAATAATAACCACAGATCCTGGAAGCGAAGGCTGCGGGAATGTTGTTTCGAACTTTCCCCGAATAACTGGATACTGCCGATCTTCAGGGTTTTGCCTTTCTTCACGCTCCATAAATGGATAGCCAGCGGGATGATTACCGCGCCAATTGCCAAAAGCCATATGGGGTTGAGAAACTGCAGCAAGGGATTTATAATTTTATATTACTACGCTGTTTTAAAAATTCCCGGAGAGCCTGGTCGAGGGGCTCATCTGTTCTTATCAGCTTGTAGGCGATGTTCCGTTCAAGCAATTGGGTTCTTACCTGGGCCAGGTAATTTTCAAGCTTTTCCTGGTATAATCTCTCTTTGACAGAAGAATTAAACTGAACTGTTTCGCCGGTTTCAAGATCCTCCAGCGTGCTGTAACCCTTAAAATCCATCTCAAGTTCGTTTTTCCCCATCAGGTGAAAAACCACAACCTCGTTTTTTAAAGCCACCATCGTGTCAAGCAGTTTGATGATCTCTTCATCCTGCTGGTAGAAATCGGTAATAAATATCAGCAGTTCGCGCTTTTGCGAACGGGTATAGATATCATTAAAATGATTGGCGGACGTGAAGTTACCTGTTGCCTGTAGATTTTCGAGATGGTAAAAAAGCCGGGATAAATGCTGAAAGTCCTGTTTTGCTGTTAAGGAAACCAGGTCTCCGTCACGGAATATGTAGAGCCCGACGGCATCACTTTGCAAATGTGCGAGGTAGGCCAGCGCTGCCGCCATATACCGCGCATAGTCAATCTTCTTAATACCGGAGTCTTCATGATTCATGGAACCGCTGGCATCGATCAGTAACCTGACAGAAATGTTCGTTTCCATTTCCGACTCCCGGATATAGTAACGATCCGAGCGGCCGTACATTTTCCAGTCGAGCCAGCGAAGATCATCTCCGGGCTGATAGCTGCGATACTGGCTGAATTCCATGCCCGGGCCCTTGATACTGCTCTTATTAATGCCCGTCATAAACCCGTCGATAATCGTTTTAGCCGCTAAGGAAAGGTCCTTAATGGCCATGATCGTTTGCGGGTTCAGTACTTTGCTCATGACGTCTGGATAATTAATCTAAAACCGCAGGCTAAAGAGGGCTCAGTACTTTGGGTCTCTCTACGGTTTTGATCAGTTCGGCGGTAACCTTGTCGGTGCTTACATTTTCGGCTTCTGCCTTGAAGTTCACTAAGATCCGGTGACGCAGCACGGGATACGCCATCGCATGAAGGTCTTCCATAAGTACCGCATAACGGCCCTTGAACAAGGCCCTTGCTTTTGCGGTCAGGATCAGAGCCTGCCCGGCGCGGGGACCGGCTCCCCACCGTACCCAATCTTTTATATAAGGAATATTGGTGGTTTCCGGTCGGGTCGAGCGGATCAGTGAACTGACATATTCAATGAGGTCGTCGCTGATCGTAACATCCCGGATCAGGGACTGCAGCTGCTTTATTTCGGAACTGTTTAATACAGGATTAACGACCGTTCTCGCAGAACCCGTTGTGCTGTTCAGGATCCCGAATTCTTCTCGTGCGCTTGGGTAGCCGATCTTGATGTATAAGAGAAAACGGTCCAGTTGCGCTTCGGGAAGAGGATAAGTTCCAGCCTGTTCAATCGGATTTTGAGTAGCAAGTATAAAAAAAGGTCGGTCCAGCGGGTATGTTTGGCCACCGTAGGTGACCTCAAATTCCTGCATGGCTTCCAGTAGGGCCGACTGGGTCTTTGGCGGAGTACGGTTTATCTCATCTGCCAGTACAATATTTGCGAAAAGAGGTCCTTTGTTGAATTTAAAGAAGCGTTTACCGGTTGCGTGGTCCTCCTCCAGTATTTCAGTGCCGATGATGTCGGAGGGCATCAGGTCGGGTGTGAACTGGATCCGTCGAAAGGAGAGATCCAATGCCTGGGAGAGTGTTCTGACCATGAGCGTCTTCGCCAGGCCCGGGACCCCCTCGAGCAGGCAATGCCCGCCGGCCATCAGGGCGATGATCATCTCATCTATAACATGATCCTGCCCGACTATTACTTTTGCGATCTCTTTCTTAAGCTGCGGGAGCTTGTTCATTAATTCTTTAACCGTGTGTTCTGAAATTTCCAACGCGTGCTTAATTATTATTTACCTGGTTTTAATTTTAGAAAATTAGAAATAAAATGGGCTAAATGAAGAGCGTATCAGAGAATTTACAAGAAATCCGCACGATAAAGCGGCAGCATTGCCGTAAAGACCTATTTTAGGAAAATGATTTCGGCCAAATTTACATTTGCCAGGTTGCGGTATCGGTCCGGCGATTGGGATACCGATCAGCGGATGCCTTCCAATATCTTAAATTCTTTACTGGAGTATACCACTATTCCCCTCAATACGGAGGAAAAGGTGATCGACCTGGCGAGCAACGATCTGTTCTTGTATCCCTTCTGCTATTTAAGCGGCCATAAGCTCGTGCAGTTTGACGCCCAGGAGAAAGCAAATTTCAAGAAGTATGTCCAAAACGGCGGATTCGTATTTGTAGATGACTGCAATCATGATATTGATGGTCTCTTTGCGCGCTCATTTGAGGCACAAATGGCCGCCCTGTTCGGACCAAAAGCTCTCCGGAAGATCCCGAACAACCACAAAATATACAATTCGTTTTTTCAGTTCGAAAAGGGGCCGCCGACAACCTCATTCGAACTCAATGGCTGGGGAGACGATCTCGTTCATGACTATCTTAAAGCGATCGAAGTGAATGGTCGTATTGGGGTGCTATACAGTAATAAGGACTATGGCTGCGAGTGGGACTATGATTTTCGAAACAAGCGGTTCCTGGCCGAGGATAATACAAAATTCGGCGTTAACATTGTCGTTTACGCGATGGGCGCATAATTCCTGTCACCTGCCTGGACGGGGACTCGCTTAGGACATGTTAGGGTTAAGTCCATCAATTCATGGACTTAACCTTAACTTGTCTGCTACCTGATCTATACAATCCTCCTACCTGATTTTTGCTGAAATGGTATAAATCAGGCCCTTTAGCGATCTCTTTTTCAATCGGCCCTCACTGTAAGCGTCTGATTGTGTATTTTTGTAAAATTTTCATCTGCTTCATGAATCCGGGAACTGTTAATATTTTAGAAGGCCGTTATTGTAATTCCATTACTTCTTATGCGAGGTTTTTAACCCGGGAAGTCTTCATAGGCGATATTGCCATGGGTGCACATAACCCTATTCGTATTCAAAGTATGACCACGACAGATACGATGGATACGATCGGGACAGTCGAACAAACTATCCGTATGGTCGACGCAGGTTGTGAATATGTGCGGATCACCGCGCCAAGTGTGAAGGAAGCAAAGAACCTCGCAAATATTAAAAAGGAACTGAACCTTCGGGGCTACAAGGTTCCGCTTATTGCCGATATTCATTTTACCCCCAATGCCGCGGAAGCTGCCGCGCGAATCGTAGAAAAGGTGCGGGTCAATCCCGGTAACTATGCAGATAAGAAGCGCTTCGAAAATTTTGAATATACACCTTCGGAATACCAGGCGGAGCTTGAGCGGATCTATAAGAAGTTCAGCCCGCTGGTAAAAGTTTGTAAGGAATATGGTACGGCCATGCGAATTGGCACCAATCATGGCTCACTCTCAGACCGGATCATGAGTCACTATGGGGATACGCCGCAGGGAATGGTTGAATCGGCCATGGAATTCATGCGGATGTGCGAAGATCTGAATTATTATAACCTGGTCGTTTCGATGAAAGCCAGTAACCCGCAGGTAATGGTACAGGCTTATCGACTCCTGGTGGAGACGATGGCAAAGGAGGGAATGAATTATCCGCTGCACCTTGGGGTAACGGAAGCCGGCGACGGTGAAGATGGCCGCATCAAATCGGCTGTCGGGATCGGGACGCTTCTTGAGGACGGACTGGGTGACACCATTCGCGTTTCATTAACAGAGGATCCGGAATTTGAAGCACCGGTAGCGATTGCTTTAGCCGGAAGATACACGGGAAGGGATGTTAATACTGAGAAGCTGCATCCGGAAGACCTGCAGACTACCGACTCAAAACTCCCAACTAATTTTAGTCCTTATGAGTACAGCCGACGGAAATCCGCTGAGCTTAATACTTTTATAGGCGGTCACCAGGTTCCGAGGGTGATCATGGATATATCACGAACAAATTTGAAGGATCCGGCGGTCCTTGCCGATGCAGGCTATCTGTATTCCCCGGTACTGGATAAATATAACATGGGCGAGCAGTCCACGGACTTTGTTTACCTTGCTGATCAGCAACCTTCGTTTGTGCTTCCAGGAAACCTGAAGCAACTCTATGATTACGACACCTGGAAAATGCTGTCGGACAAGAGTAACTGTCACCCTTTGTTTACAATTTCTCAATTCGTGAATGCTGACATTCGTGACAAGTCGTTGAACCTTGTCAGGATTACCGATGCGGACATCGACACTGAATTATTTAATACGCTTCCTGTTGATAAAACACTGGTTTTCGTTTTGGAAACCAATCGCGGTCATGGTCTTGCCGATCAGCGGCAGGCATTCTTTAAGCTGCTTGAAATTGGGCTGGATGTTCCGGTTATCATTAAGAGAACCTATAGCTTTCCCGACAACTCCCAACTCCCAACTCCCAACTCCCAACTTAATACCACCAGCACGACACTCAATACTGCGGAAGACTTTCAGCTGTACGCAGCAACTGACTTAGGTGGCTTATTGCTCGATGGATTTGGTGATGGTATCTGGGCCGATGCGCCACTCATTCCATTAAAAAGTATTCTGACTACTTCCTTTGGGATCCTGCAGGCGACACGTTCAAGGATTTCAAAAACGGAATATATCTCATGCCCGAGCTGCGGCCGTACGCTGTTTGATCTGCAGGAAACCACGCAGATGATCCGCAGCCGTACCGACCATCTGAAAGGGCTCAAGATAGGTATCATGGGCTGCATCGTGAATGGTCCAGGTGAAATGGCTGACGCAGACTATGGATACGTTGGAACGGGGCCTGGCAAGATCACTTTATATCGCGGTAAGGAAGTGGTCAAGAAAAATGTGAACACCGAGAGTGCTCTCGATGAACTGATTGACATAATCCGCGAAGACGGAAACTGGATTGAGCCTGCTTTACAGCTCTAAAGTTCAAGCTACTCTGCATCCGTCAAAAATTCAGTGCTTTTCTCGCACACCAGTTGCAGTTGTAGTGGCATTTCTTCCTTCGAATAGGGATGGGAGGCTCCGAAAACGTGGTTAGCATAAGGTATGATCATAAATCGGGCATTTTTATTTTGATCCTGCAATTGCTGAGCTTCCGTTAACAGCACATTTTCATCTTCATCGCCGTGGATGATCAGCCATGGTATTTCTATCCTTGCTGCAGCATCCAGTATGTTATACTCCTTGTGATGTTTTTCAAGATCGTAAAGCAGGTTGACCTTTAAAGGAGTGTTTTGCTTGGTGCGGGTGTTATAGGTATAAATTACTCCTTTTTCGCGCCACTCGGCCAGTTGTTCACGTTTCCATAGGCCGCTGAAATCTGCTATGGAAGCCCAGGTGATCAGTTTGCTGACCCGCGGATCTTTAGCCGCCTGGATAATACAAACTCCGCCACCCCGGCTATGGCCAATGAGGCTCACCTTGTTTGCCGGTTTGAATTCTCTGCCACTGCATGCGAAGCTGATCACCTGGTCCAGATCGAAGAATTCCTTGGTAAAGGTATTGTCACTGAACAGCCCCAAATCGGCGAAATCAATTGGGTTTTCGGGAGTGGTGCCATTATGGGAGAAGTTGAACTTAAAGTAGCGAAAGCCTTTTTGAGCGAAGTACTCTGCCACCAGGTTATGAGTTCCCCAATCTTTAAATCCTTTGAATCCATGAGCAAAGATCACGAGCGGGGCGTCCTGATAGCTGTTATCGTAGGTAAGATCGGCCAGAATCGGCCGGCCTTCCGAACCTGGAATAATAAAGGTTTGTTGAACGATCATAAGCGCATAACGTTTTCAATTATTTTTTGTGTGCACGTCGCAAGCACAATGGATAATAACAATAGAAATTTGCTAATTTAGGCTCTTCTGTGATTGTTTGTCGAAGAACTGTCAATAGCTATTTATAACCTTTCTAAATATAGCTGTTTGACACACAAGTGACACGTGTGAAATGGCTTATTGATTACTTTTGTTGCGGTTTTTTAACATAGGACACAGTACTTGAGAGATTTAAAAGTCATAGCGTTTACCCACAAACATATAGACCTGAAGGAGTTAGGAAAGTTTGTAATTTGTAACGAGACTCTGGAAGATAGATTGCAGGCGGTACGCGCCAAGTTTGATATTGCTGAAATCTTTTACATAGGTACCTGTAACCGTGTCGAATTTGTTTTCACCGCTGCCGTTGAACTGACTCCTCAATTTATCCAGGATTTTATCCGGACTCTAAATTTTTGCGTTCCGGAAGATCGACTCGGAGATTTCTCTAAGCAGGTATCCATTTATGAATCCGAAGAAGCTTTAAATCATCTGCTGCGTATTTCCTGTTCACTGGAAAGCCTGGTTGTGGGGGAGAAGGAGATACTTGCCCAGGTACGTAAGGCTTATAAGACCTGTAAAGACAGTGGTTTTACCGGCGACTACCTCAGGCTTATTATGGCCCGCGTTGTTAAAACGGCAAAGGAAGTATATACCCATACGAATATCGCACGTAAGCCAATCTCGGTGGTTTCACTAGCTTACCGGAAGTTGCGTGAATTGAACATGTGTTCCAATGCGCGTATTCTGATAATCGGGGCCGGGGAAACCAATAACAATATCGCGAAGTACCTTAAGAAGCACAAGTTTTCCAACTTTACCATATTTAACAGAACTCAATCGAAGGCTCTGACGCTTGCGAACGAACTTCAGGGCGAAGCTTACGACCTCCGGGATTTAGAAAGCTATCGTAAGGGTTTTGATGTCATTATTACCTGTACAAGTTCTATTGAACCTATTATTACAGAGAAGGTTTACCAGTCGCTGTTAAACGGCGAAACAGATAAGAAAGTAATTGTTGACCTCGCTGTGCCCAATGACACTGCTCCCGAAGTAGTTCAAAATTACCCTATTCATTTCATTGAGGTTCACAGCCTGCAGGAAATTGCAAACAGTAATCTTCAGGAGAGATACGATGAACTGATCAACGCGGAACGCATTATCGAAAAAAACATCGTTGAGTTTGGTCCTATCCTGAAACAGCGTCGCGTTGAAATAGCTATGCGTGAAGTACCTGTGAAGATCAAAGAGATTAAAAGTTTGGCCATTAATTCTATTTTTGCTCAGGATCTTGAAGGCCTGGATCAGAATTCCCGGGATGTTCTGAATAAGATCATTAATTATATGGAGAAGAAATATATTAGTGTTCCTATGATCATGGCAAAAGATATACTGGTTAAAAACGTATAATACCCGGTCGGTTTCTACCTCGGATCCTGCAATTTTTATCGTATTCATGCTTGGAGTAATTTTACTTCCAAACAATTTCATTTTAGAGTGGCAAAAAAGATTATCATCGGAACGCGGGGAAGCGAACTAGCTTTATGGCAGGCAAATCATGTAAAAGCCAGGCTGGAGGAAATCGGCGTCGAAGCAGAGCTGAAGATCATTAAAACACAGGGTGACAGGATAGTGAACCTGAGCTTTGACAAGCTGGAAGGCAAGGGATTTTTCACTAAGGAACTGGAAGATGAGCTGCTTGCCGGTAAAATTGACCTGGCGGTGCATTCACATAAAGATCTGCCGACCAATCATCCGGAAGGTCTTATCATTGCCGCGGTTTCTGAGCGTGAAGATCCTGCCGAATTACTTCTGATCCTTAAAGATTGTGTGGACCTTCAGCAGAAACTTGCTGTCAAGTTCGGGGGGATGGTCGGCACTTCTTCTAATCGCCGCAAGGCACAGCTCCTGGCTGTACGTCCTGATCTTGAGATTAATGATCTCCGGGGTAATGTTCCTACGCGTATACAAAAACTCCGCGATGAGGATTATGATGCTATCATGCTTGCGAAAGCTGGTGTGCAGCGCCTGAATATCGATCTTTCGGAATTCCACGTTGAGGAGATCGATCCTATTGAACTTGTTCCTGCGCCTGCCCAGGGCGTACTCGCCCTCCAGATTAGGGAAATTGATAAAGACTTATTTGAGATATTAAAACCATTGAATGATCCTTCGGTTGCTGAGCAGATAGCTGTTGAGCGTAAGGTGTTAAACATGTTCAAGGGAGGCTGTCAAATGCCTTTGGGCTGTTATTGCCGGAACGACGAAGGTTTGTTCCAGGTATGGACGGCAAAGGCGCGGGACGGGGATGATTTTCCAGACCGTCTGTTCATTGAAACGGACTGTACTGAAGGCCTTGCCGAAAGAATAGTGGCCAAGTTTAAAGAAGGCAGAAAGTTTCCTGAAAGTGTTTTTATAACCAGGAATCTTCCCGAGAGCAGTTATCTGCGCCGGGCCCTGGAGAAGCATGGAATACAGATTGAAGACCGTTCTCTCATCAAAACGTTTCCAACTATTAACAAGCTGGATTCTTACATTTTGAAGTACGTTAAATGGATATTTTTCAGCAGTAAAAATGCGATAGAATATTTTTTCAAACTGGAACCTTTGTTGCCTAAGGCAGTCAAATTTGGCGTATTAGGCAGAGCTTCGGAAGACACTTTGCGGCGTTTTGGAAAAGCTGCCGACTTTAATGGTGAAGATGAAGGAATTGATACTTCTGACATTGCGGAAAAATTTGCTGTTGTGGCGAATGGTTCTACGGTGCTGTTTCCCGGGGCAAAGGACTCATTGCGTACTGTTCAGCAGGCTTTAAGCCAGGAGACTAAGATAATTGAACTGCCGGTTTATGAAACTGTGATGGACGAACGGGTGGAGGGTTCTTCAGCAAATGTGCTGATCTTTACGAGCCCTTCGAATGTTGAGGCCTATTTCCAGGATAATTTGCTGGAATTCGGACAGAAAGTTATTTGTATCGGTAAATCTACAGGTAAGAAATTTGATGAGATGGGGGTAAAATATACTTTGCCTTACTCTCCTGATGAGATCGGCCTGGCAGAAGCGGTTTTTGGCCTTGAATATTAAATGAATCCCGGGAGTCATTTGATTCCGTTAAAATACAACCCATGTTAATTCGTCCGAGAAGATTAAGAAAATCACCAATAGTGCGTGAGCTGGTGGCTGAAACCCGCTTGTCAAAAGATATGTTCATTTACCCGTACTTCGTGGTACCGGGTAGTAATATCAGTCATGGGATCGATGCAATGCCGGGTATTAGCCACTTTTCGGTCGATACACTCTTAAAGGACGTTGAGAAATCGCTGAAACTGGGTATAAATAAAGTTCTTTTGTTCGGAGTCGGCGAGGAGAAAAGTGAGGACGCGAGCTCTGCATACAGTAATAAATCGGTCGTGGTGAATGCGATCAGCGGATTAAAGAAAGAATTCGGGGATGATCTTTACATTGTTACAGATGTGTGTACCTGCGCCTATACCACTCATGGACATTGCGGCATCCTGCATGACGATTATGTTCAGAACGACGCTACAGTAGAAGTGCTGGCAAAGATGGCTCTATCCCACGCTGAAGCAGGGGCGGATATGGTCGCTCCTTCTGATATGATGGACGGCAGGATCCTTGGTATCCGAGAAAAACTGGATAGCCAGGGATTCGAGAACACTTCCATAATGAGTTATAGTATCAAGTTTGCTTCGGCTTACTATGGTCCGTTCCGCGAGGCGGCAGACTCTGCCCCCGGTAAAGGCGATCGCAAGGCTTACCAGATGGACTTCCGAAATCCTAATGAAACTATGCGAGAAGCATTCCTCGATGAAGAAGAGGGAGCAGATATTTTGATGGTAAAGCCGGCCTTAGCTTACCTGGATATCATTCATCGGTTAAAAGAGAATACAAATTTGCCGGTAGCTTGTTATAATGTATCCGGCGAATACTCGATGGTAAAGGCGGCTGCCAATAACGGTTGGATAGACGAGCAAAAGGTGGTAATGGAAAATATGTATGCTTTCAGCAGGGCCGGGGCGAATATCATAATTACCTACCATGCAAGGGACATCCTGGAAAAAGGGTGGATGTAAGGAGTTAAGAATTAAGAATTACGAATAGTGTGTTTGCTGGATTTATCAAAGATCAATTG
The DNA here is from genome assembly GCF_010692725.1 of Flavihumibacter soli. GTDB lineage: Bacteria > Bacteroidota > Bacteroidia > Sphingobacteriales > Sphingobacteriaceae > Daejeonella > Daejeonella soli. Next base: position 35,027 of record NZ_JAAFZB010000090.1, read on the forward strand.
ATAAGTCGGCACGTTGAATTATAATAATGTTAGACTCAATAAAAAAAATGTTTTCTGGCTCGGAGGAAGATTACCCGGCGTCCACAACAGGAAAGCCGGATATTCCAAGAGAGAAATCTGCAGAGCTTTACGAAAAAGCTAAATCATATTTCCCGGGCGGAGTTAATTCGCCGGTGAGGGCTTTCCGTTCGGTATATGGAACGCCATTATTTATTCAAAAAGGAGATGGTTGCTTTGTATGGGATGCTGACGGAAACCAGTTCATTGATTTTTGCGGATCCTGGGGACCACTAATCTTAGGACATAACAACGCGAAGGTAAGGGAAGCCGTGACTGCAGCCATGCAGAACGGGATGAGTTTCGGTGCGCCTACGGCCCTCGAAAATCAGCTGGCTGCGCTTATTATTGAGAATAATCAATACGTTGAAAAAATCCGTTTTACCAGTTCAGGTACGGAAGCGGTTATGTCCGCTATCCGGTTGGCCCGCGGGTATACAAAACGGGATAAGATATTAAAATTTGAAGGCTGCTATCACGGTCATGCTGATTCTTTGCTTGTAAAGGCAGGCTCAGGTCTGGTCACCTTTGGTGAAACCTCTTCGGCCGGCGTTCCTAAATCATTTGCTGACGAAACCATCGTTGTTTCGCTAAATGACCGGGAAGCTGTGGAGCGGGCTTTTGAGCAATTTAAGGATCAGATTGCTGCGGTGATAATAGAAGGTGTTCCGGCTAACAATGGTTTACTTATCCAGGACGCTGACTACATTTCTTTCCTTCGGGAAATTTGTACAAGAAATAATAGCCTATTGATATTGGACGAAGTGATAACAGGGTTCAGATTGGGCTTTGAAGGCGCGGCCAGGCACTATAATGTCCGGCCTGATATTGTTACGTACGGAAAAATAATCGGCGGCGGTTTGCCGGTCGGTATGTACGGTGCTTCTGCAGAGATCATGGGAACTGTTTCTCCTGAAGGTCCGGTATACCAGGCGGGAACTTTATCGGGTAATCCGGTGGCTATGGCGGCCGGTCTGGCGCAGCTGACTGAACTGCTTCGTTCAGGATTTTACAAAGACCTGAATAAAAAAACACAGGAGTTTGCTGATTCCATACAAAGGTTTGCAACTGCCCGTAACTATAAATTCAAAGTATTTAGCATCGGTTCGATCTTCTGGTTCGCCTTTACGGATAAGGAAAACATTAAGACCGCAGAAGAGATAGACCCTGCTAGTATGGAGAAGTTTAAAGTTATGCACCGGGAGTTATTGAATCGCAACATTTATCTCGGTCCGTCCGGCTATGAGGTCGGATTTGTTTCTGCTGCGCATTCGAAGGTCGAGTTGGAGAAAGCTAAAAGAGCCATCTTCGAAAGCCTTGATATCGTATTTCGGGGTAAATAACTGCTTTGATCAGCCAGAATGAGAAAACCATTACTCATATTTAATTTTCTGATCATTTACGCTTTTGCGCAACTGGTCTGGTGGGGCGTTCTGCTTATTAAAGCGGAGCCTCAGCGTATGGGAATGATCCTTGGCGAAGCTGCAGTTTTCTTCATGATTTTTATAGTTGGTGCCTATAAGCTGCACCGGGCGCTGAATAAGGAAAGGAAGCTGCACCAGCAGCAAAGTAACTTTCTGCTGTCGGTAACTCACGAGCTTAAATCTCCGCTGGCATCGATTAAACTTTATCTGCAAACCATACTGAAGCGCAACCTTGATCTTCAGCAGCAGCAATATTTTATCAATAACTCTCTTAAGGATATTGAGCGGCTGGACGACCTGGTAGAGAATATGCTGATCGCGGCAAAGATTGAAAATAAGTCTTATTCATTCCCGAAAGAGTTGTTTAATTTCTCTGAGCTTGTGGAAAGGATCGTCGAGCGTTTACAGATTCACAGCTGCAGTTCGCAGGTTATTATAGCGGAAGTGCAAAAAGATATCAATCTGACAGGCGATAAATTTGCGCTTACTTCGGTGGTTACCAACCTGATAGAAAATGCTGTAAAGTATTCACCACCTTGTGCCGAAGTGTCTGTTAAGCTTTTTTCTAATAACGGTACCATACATTTTGAGGTTGCCGACAAGGGGATAGGTATCTCCGATCAGGAAAAATCACGTATTTTTGAAAAGTTTTACCGGGTGGGTAGTGAGGATACCCGCAAGACGAAGGGCACCGGGCTGGGTTTATTTATTGTCAGGCAGGTGCTGGATAAACACCAGGCCCATATTAAAGTAAAAAACAATCATCCTTCGGGAACGGTTTTCGAAGTTATATTTAACGCTCATGGCAAGTAAGCAACGTATTCTTTTAGTTGAAGATGAAGAACATCTTCTGGAAGCTATTAAGTTAAACCTCGAAATGGAAGGCTATAAGGTCTCCACGGCAACTGATGGGAAAAAGGCCCTGAAAGTCTTTAAGGAAGAACGTTTCAATCTGATCATTCTGGATGTAATGCTGCCTGAGATTGACGGTTTCCAGGTTGCTGAAACCATCCGCCTGGAGAATTCAGAGGTTCCGATTATGTTCCTTACAGCTAAAAATACAAGCGAGGACCGGGTTTTAGGGCTTAAAAAAGGTGCGGATGACTATCTTGTTAAACCGTTCAACCTGGAAGAACTGATTCTTCGTGTTGGCATTCTTGTTAAAAGAGGCCTTAAAGGCGATGACCTGAAGGAGCTAAACTCCTATAAGATTGGCGAAAAGACGATTTACTTCAATTCCTTCGAACTTAAAAACGAGGATGGCAGTATTACACCGCTTACCAAAAAGGAAACGATGCTGTTAAAGTTACTGGTAGAGCGACGCAATGAAGCAGTGTCGCGCGAGCAGATCCTTGAAACGGTATGGAACTATGATGTTTATCCTTCTACCAGGACGATAGATAATTTTATACTAACGTTCCGTAAATATTTTGAGCCTGATCAAAAAAATCCGACCTATTTTCATTCAATAAGAGGGGTAGGATATAAATTCACGGACAATTCCCAATAATACATGTTGACAAAGAAGGCCCGGATCTGGGTTTTAGTATTTGCTGTTATTTTATTGTTTTGGACCCTCTACCAAGAGGTCTATGAAATTTCCGCAGCAGTCGGTATCGGTATTGCATTGCTTATATGGGGTCATTTCAGGGAAGGAACAGTGGTAATGGCGGCAAGGCAGTTTCATGACAAGAATTACGATGCTGCCGAAGAGCTTCTGAAGGAGATAAAGGATCCAGATAAGTTAGGCCGTCACCGCCGGGGCTTCTACGAATTTATCTATGGGAACATTGAGTTGCACAGGCAAAATTATGCTGAAGCAGAAAAGCATTTTCAGATAGCCAGTAATTTCCCCCTTCGGAATCAAAATGATAAAGCTATTGTGCTTGTTCACCTGGCAAACCTGAATCTTAGGAAAAAAATGCCGGAGCGGGCAAGGTCTTACGTGGATATCGCAAAGGGCTTAAAGATCTCGGCAAGAGTAAAAAATATAATACAGAATATTGAACACGAAATTAAATCACAACAGGTTGAATAATCAAGATGTAAACGACAGTCTGTTCATCAGGGCTGCTTTTTCCAAACCAACAGAACGGCCGCCGGTATGGATGATGAGACAAGCGGGCCGGTTTATGCCGCAGTATTGGGAAATAAAGAATAAGTATTCTTTCCTTGAGATGTGCAAGACACCGGAAATCGCTGCAGATGTGACCATGTTGCCTGTTGATCTGCTGGATATCGATGCAGCTATTTTATTTTCAGATATCCTGGTAACAGGCGAAGCAATGGGCGGCGATCTCAGTTTCACTCAGGGCGTCGGACCTAAATTTGCCAACCCGGTTCGCAACCAGTCAGATATAGATAGTTTATTAACTGATGTGGGAGACAGGCTGGATTATGTTGCCAATGCTATCAAAGTGATACAGCAACGCTTGAACGGCAGGATACCACTGATTGGATTCGCAGGAGCCCCTTTCACTGTGATGAGTTACCTGGTTGAAGGTGGTTCTTCAAGAGATTTTAAGCTAACGAAGCTGATGCTGCACAACCATCCGGAAATGGCGCATAGCTTGTTATCGAAGATCGCGAAGGTGACTGTGGACTATCTAAACATGCAGATTGAAGCGGGGGTTAACGCCGTTCAGATATTTGACAGTTGGGCACAGGCATTAAGCTGGGATGATTATAAGGAATTTTCTCACCGGTATATTAATGAGATAATTTCCGGCCTTAACAGGAAGGACATTCCTGTGATATCCTTTTGTAAAGGGAGCTCGGTTTTTGCGCCGCTTATGGCAGAGGCAAAGCCGGATGTAATATCCATTGACTGGAATGCTGACCTGCTTGACATGAAAGGGCGCTTATCGCAAAATATTGCTGTTCAGGGAAATCTTGATCCGCATATCCTCTATGCCGATAAGAAAGTGATCAGGGAACGAATTCATCGTTTGTTCGAAAGAATGCGAGGTCAGAACGGGTTTATTTGCAACCTGGGGCATGGTATCATGCCCGACATTCCTTTTGACAATGTGAAGTATGCCGTAGAGGTCATTAAGGAGTACAGGTATTAGAATTAAGAATTAAGAGTTACGATTTAAGAATTAGGGATTTCTGCTGAATAAGATGGACAACGATCATGGCCTACCTCTACGTTAAGGCAATACATATAATTTTTGTAGTTAGCTGGATGGCCGGGCTTTTCTATGTCGTTCGTTTGTTTGTCTATCATGTGGAAGCCAATGATAAGCCTGAGGATGAAAAGCAGATCCTCGGTAGACAGTTTGCTATGATGGAGCACAAACTCTGGTATTACATTACAACACCGGCCATGGTATTAACTATCATGGCCGGTGCCGCAATGTTGTATCTGAATCCGGTCCTGTTATCCCAGAACTGGATGCATGTGAAGCTTGGCTTCGTTGCCGCTTTGCTTGTGTATCATTTTATTTGTCAGCGTATTATGACTCAGTTCAGCCAGGGAATTTTTCGCTGGGGTTCTGGTCAGCTAAGGCTATGGAACGAGGTCGCTACTATTTTGCTGGTGGCTATTGTATTTACGGTCATATTAAAGAGTGCGGTTGAATGGATGTATGGTCTATCAGGCCTGGTGATTTTTGCTGTGACAATAATGATCGCTGTCAAAGTAGTGAAATACTACAGGTTAAAAGGGAAACAGGAGCGCTAAGTGTGGCCGCTATTCCTCAACTGGTATCCGGTCTTTGTTCAGGGTAACCCAGGTGCTGAAATCCTGCAATTCAGGGTTCAGGGATCTTGAAAATTCGATATCGCGCTTATCACTGAACTCTTCGGCAAAATCGCGGTAGAACTGGAACATATTACCGAGGTCATCGGCCCCGGGGAATCCAAAGCTTCTGTACACCTCCGGCGAGACTTCATTATACACAACCTTTTTGCCAAGTACCCGTGAAAAGGTATCGGCCATCTCAGCACCGGAAATGTGTTCGCCGGCGATTCCGAGGTCTTCTCCGATCAGTTCTTCTCCCTTTTTAAATATCCCGTAAGCACATTTTCCAATATCTTCGGCGGCCATACCGGCCATTTTTTTATCGCCCATAGGAAAAGTGATCGCCAATTGGCCATCAGGACCTTTTTTGGGTCCCATTCCAAAGTTGATGTAGTTATCCCAGTAAAAGCTGGTATGGAGATAAGTAACAGGCACCTGCAGTTCGTCAAAGAACTTGTTCGATTCGCCCTTTGCGTCGAAGTGGGGGACCTTATATTTCTCCTGCAATGTCGGCATCCGGTCATCATGCAGTGGAATGAATTTCCGGGTATCTTCCAGGGTTGACCAGATCACATGGCGAAGCCCGGCATCTTTGGCAGCCTCGGCAAGTATCCGCGCTTCGGCCATCTCCTGCTCCGGCGACATGTGGTGCCAGAAGAAGGTCACAAGGTAGGCACCATAGGCTCCTTCAAACGCTTTCCTTATACTGTCCGCATCATCAACGTCAGCTTTAACTACCTCAGCGCCCTGAGCCGCGAGTTCTTTTGCTTTGTCCGACTGGGGATCGCGTGTGATAGCCCTAACAGCGAATTCACTGTTCTTATCGTTCAGGATGGCCCTCACAAGACCGCCACCCTGTGAGCCGGTGGCACCCACAACGGCAATTATTTTTTTGGTTTCCATAAGCGTTTTCTTTTAAATTTAAGAAATTCTGGTGGCGATTTTGCTCGTCCAATGAATTGTAAACGAATGTGTTACCGTTTTTCTCATCGAAGGGTTTATCGGTGCCTAAAAATCTTCATAGAGGCGAAGACGGTTTTGAAGCCTGATGATCTCCGACTGCATCTGGCTGATCCGTTGAAGTAACTGCGTAACGGCGTGAATGCCTTCCAGATTAATATCCAGATCATCATGCAGCCGCAGGATCCTTTCTAATTTCTCCAGTTGATTTTCCGGGATATAATTTACCTCGTGACGGGTCACAAGCTCGATCATGCCGAATTCCTGCAGATTCCGCATATAGGAAAATTCGATGTTATGAGAGGTGCAAAACTCGTCAGCAGATATCAATGCTTGCTGTGGCATAATATGAGATTTAAGATTTAGCTAATTCAGTGAATAATCTTTTTTGTTCGTCTGTTAGGTTAGTGGGTATCTTAACATCATAAGTGATAAACAAATCGCCAAACTCATCTTCTTTTTTATACTTAGGAAAGCCTTTGCCTTTCAATTTCACTTTAGAACCATTCTGGGTTCCCGCCGGTACTTTGAGTTTGACCCGACCGTCCATTGTGCCTACCGTAATCTCTCCACCTAATACTGCCGTATACAGGTCAATGTGAGCGGTTTTATACAAGTCATTACCAACTCGTTTGAATTCCGGGTCATTGGCGATATTAAAGGTGATGTATAGGTCTCCGGTTGGCCCGTTATTTACGCCCGCACCGCCGTGTCCTTTTATTTTGATGGTTTGCCCATTTTCTATACCTGCCGGAATAGTGATCCGGATATTCTTACCATTGACAGTTAGGGTCTGCTTATGGCTATGATAGACATCCCTCAGGTTGAGATTCAGCTCTGCATTAAAATCCTGGCCTTTATACCTGGCCTGACCACGACTCCCTCCGAAACCTCCGCCCTGACCGCCGAACATGGAGTTGAAAAAGTCTGAAAAATCGTCTTCGGTAAATCCTCCTGAATACGCCCGGCCGCTGTCGTAATTTCTGCCGTTATATTGCTGTTGCGCCGCCTGCTGCTCAAATTGGTCGGCATGCTTCCAGTCGGTGCCATATTGATCGTATTTTTTTCGCTTGTCGGGATCGCTCAGCACTTCATTAGCCTCGTTAACTTCCTGGAATTTTTTATGAGCCTCTTTATCATTTGGGTTAACATCAGGATGATACTTTCTTGCCTGTTTCCGGTAAGCTGTTTTTATCTCTTTCTCAGTGGCATTTTTGTTTATACCCAAAGCTTTATAATAATCAATAAACGCCATAAGATCTGGTTAAGCCTTCTTATTTGCCTGATAATCAATATGTATTCGAGTGCCTCTGAATTGGTTTAAGACACTTGAATGTATTAGACACTGTAGTCCTATAACTTATAGGACGATATTTTTGTTTACCCATGCAACTATTCTTTCAATTCCATCATCTTACCTTTATAGCTGATGAATTTGAATCATACTTTTACAATTGACAGTTTACTTGAAGGGTGTAAACGGGGAGAACGGAAGGCTCAGGAAAGTCTTTACCGAGTCCTGGCATCGCGGATGATGGCTGTCTGCATGCGGTATGCCAAAGACACTTACGAAGCTGAAGATATGCTTCAGATGGGTTTTGTAAAAGTATTTACCAAGGTGGCCGAATTCAGAGGAGATGGATCTTTCGAAGGCTGGATTCGGCGAATCATGGTCAATACAGCTATCGAGACGTATCGTAAGAATTTGAGAACGATGAATGTGGTGGATATAGATGAAGTTTATGACCAACCACAAAGTACGTTCGACATGAGTCAACTGGAAACGAAGGACCTTATGAAACTAATTCAACAGCTGTCAAGCGGATACCGGATGGTTTTTAATATGTACGTGATCGAGGGCTATTCTCACCGTGAGATAGGTGAGGCCCTTGGAATCAGTGAGGGCGCTTCCAAATCACAGTTATCCCGGGCACGGGCAATATTAAAGGAAAAGTTAATTAAAATAGAGGGCTCAAATTATGGAACCTATGCAGGATAAGGATTTTGACCAGTTATTTAAGCAGCGCTTTGAAGCTTTCGAGGTAGAACCTTCAGGCAGATCGTGGGATAATATTACCGGTCAGCTTGATGGTCAAAGGAAGAAAGGAAAAGCATTCCCATCCTTCTGGATGGCTGCTGCAAGCCTGGTCATTATGACCTCCGCGGTTCTCTTGCTATACCGGCCGGCTGAGGTGATCAAACTCCGCGGAAAAGCAGATTCGCAGGTAGCTGTCAATCAAAAACCGGCTGTCAATGAACTGGAGCCGCTAAGCAGTGAGACTGTTGACAGAGCTGAAGATCTGCGAAATCCTGTTGATCCAATTAGAAGGGAAAGAGTATCGGTTTCCGAGAAACAGGTACATAAAAGTATGAATGGCCCGGAACAGAATGCTGCGGTTATTTCTGAAAAGGCGGAAATGGTGCAAGGCGATGTACTGATTGCGAATCAGCCTCTTACAGTTAGCGAAATGCCCGAGGCGGAGATTAAAACAGAAGAAAGCGAGCCTATTCTTGCCCAGAATGTATCGGACACCGATGATGCCGAACCGGCAGGGCCTGCAAGACAAAAGATAAAAAGCGTAGGTGGCCTGGTCAACTTCGTGATCGCGCGGGTGGATAAACGGGATAATAAGATCATCGAATTTAGGGATGGGGAGGAAGGAACAGAGGTTTCCGGGATTAATCTGGGTCCGATAAGGTTTAAAAGCAGAAATAAATAGCAAAGGGTTTGTACCCGATATTCAGATCATAACACAATAATTTCCAACAAACATGAAAAGATCACTTATTGCGGTGCTTTTATGCGCCTGCACAGGGACAGTTATTGCCCAGGAAAAGCCGAAACCAGCCAAAGACACTTTGGTAGTAATCACAGCTGATACCACTAAAAAAGACAAACATAACCGGATAACTATTGAGTTCGGTAAAAAAGATTCTGCGGATTATGACCGTGATGAGAAAAAGCATAGGCCGGAAAGCAGATTTTCCGCCCAGCTTACAATCGCCCGCATGGATTTAGGTTTAAGTACCTACCTCGATAAAGGCAGTTTTACTTTATCTCCCGAAAACTCTTACCTGGAATATAAAACATGGGAAACAAGCAATTTCGGACTGGAGATCTTTCAAATGGGATATCGCTTTGATAATTACTTTAAAATCTACCTGGCTGCAGGATTTGACTGGAACCATATACGCCTGAAAGAGAATATCACATTTCAGAAAAATCAGCCTACGCTTACCTATGTAGTAGATACCATTGAATTTGATAAGAACCGTTTTTCCAGCCAGTATCTGCGGGTGCCCCTGTCATTTCAGTTTCGCACGAAGGATGACCAGCGAGGCAATAAAGTGTACTTCGTACTCGGCCCTGAGGTCGGCTTCCTGTTAAACGGGAAAGTCAAACAGATCAGTAGTGAGCGCGGAAAGGAAAAATTCAAGGATGATTATAATTTTAATCCATTTCGTTATGGTGCTTTTGCCCGCATAGGCTATGGAGATTTTGGGGTGTATACAAAATATTACTTCAATGATGTATTTGCGGATGGTCAGGGACCAGTGGACTTCAAGAATCTGTCGTTTGGATTTATGCTCGGGTTTTAACACGGCTATCTGAATATTTATATAAGTATTAAAATTAAGACCCAATGTTCGCCACCATGTTCAGGATACTCAATATCATCGCAGCTATCGCTATTTTATCCACCGGTTTTTGCTTCTCGCAAACCGTGGAAGAAATTGACCAAATAATATTCAGCCCCTCTGCTCTTTCCAGGGATTACAAGTTTGATTTCCCGGGAACGTTTGAAGAGCGAAGTATTACGATGAAGGATGGAATCGTTTTAAACGGCGTCCTGTTCAGAGCCAAAGCAAGCAAGGGGCTGGTGTTTTACCTGCATGGCAGTTCAGGTGCGTTAAATGGCTGGGGGAAGACAGCACCCAATTATACCAGGTTAGGATACGATATCTTTATCTTAGATTACCGTGGATATGGCAAGAGTGGTGGAAAGCTGGAGAATGAACAGCAGTTCTATGATGATTTGCAGTATGCCTACGATGATTTGAAAGCTGACTATCCGGAGAATAAAACGATTATCCTTGGATATTCAATCGGAACCGGCCCGGCGGCACAGCTGGCAGCGAGGAATCATCCTTCTAAACTGATCCTTCTTGCACCGTATTATAGCATGGAGGACTTCCTGCCGCGCCTGGTGCCGGGTATAGATGTCAACCTGATCAGGTATAAGTTTAAAACCTATGAATTTGTCCAGCATGTGAAAGCGCCTGTCATCATATTTCACGGTGAAGAAGATAAGGTAGTTTACCCCGGTTCGTCGGAGAAATTGAAAGGGTTTTTTAAAGCTAATGATCAGCTGCATTCTTTAAAAGGAGTGGATCACTATGGAATCGGAGAAAGTCCGGCCTTCCTTGCGGAACTGGGCAACATTTTGAAATAATACAACTATTTGCCGAAGCCAAAAGGGGGTTCTGTCAGGAACCCCCTTTTTATTATATTTGGTGATGAACACCACTCCCATCATCCAGCTTAATAATGTTAGTAAGCACTATTCACTAACAAACGAGGCTGGCGTTTCAGATATTGACATTTCTATTTCCAAAGGCGATTTCGTTGCCATAGTAGGTGAGAGCGGCAGCGGGAAAAGCACGCTTCTAAAGCTGATCTATGGTCTGCTGGCCCCTAATGCCGGGGAAATTCTATTTAAGGGGGAACATTTAAAAGGTCCGCATGAAAGGCTGATTCCAGGACATGAGTCCATGAAGATGGTTACGCAGGACTTCAATCTGAACCTCTATGCCCGCGTTTATGATAATATATCCGGGATGCTTTCCAATGAGGATGTGCATGGAAAGGAGCAAAAGACCTGGGAAATGATGGAATTCCTTGGAATAGATAAGCTTGCTGAGAAAAGGATCGTCGAACTCAGCGGGGGCGAACAACAGCGGGTAGCGATTGCACGTGCGATAGTCACAGAGCCGGAGGTGCTGTTACTCGACGAGCCGTTTAGCCAGATCGATGCGGTTCTGAAAACTCAGCTGCGCGCGGATCTCCGCAGGCTCTGTTCATTCCTCGGGATCACCATGATCCTGGTGTCGCATGACCCTACGGACGGAATGACGCTGGCGGATGATATGATCATAATAAAGGATGGCAGAATTAAGGAGCGCGGGAGGCCGTCAGATATATATTCCAGACCTTCACATACCTACACAGCGAGTTTGCTTGGGAACGCCTTTGTACTGCCTTCAGATGAAGCACGCAGCCTCGGGTTAAAACCTTCGAAAGGTAAAGTCATGATCTATCCTGAGTGGGTTCAGCTTAAAAGCACCTGGAGTAGCAGGCGGTACCAGGTGAAGGATGTCTTCTTTAAGGGCTTTTATGAAGAACTGCTTCTTGAGCGGGAACATATCAAGATTCGGGCATTGAATATGCAGCCGGGTAGTGTGAAAAAAGGGGAGACTGTGCAGGTTTTGGTTAGCAACTTTTTGGAGTTTGACTAAGGAATTTTGACACGTTCTAGTTATGCTTCACTCCAGCATGCTGTTCAATAAGCTGGTTTAATTCATTCTGAAGAATCCTTGTTGTTTCACCGGGTTTACCGTCGCTAATGACATGTTCATCAACCTGTATAACCGGAAGAATGTTTTTTGTGGTACTGGTTATGAATGCTTCTTTAGCATTGTAGAGTTCAGTTAAATTAACATCCCGTTCTTCCACCCGGTACATTGAACTCGCAAGTTGTAATACCTGCTTCCGGATGACGCCCCTTAGCAGGTTGTTCACGGGAGTAACCAAAGCTCCATCCTGTGTAACGATAAAAATGTTGGCTCTTGGGCACTCTGAAATAATGTTCTTATGGTGATACAGCACATCGTCAGCATGGTTTTCCGCTATGAATGTCTTTAGCCAGATAGCCATCAGGTAATCAATGGTTTTAACTTCTGAGAACTGCCTCTGGTGTTGATAGCTAACTAAGCGGGTACCGTTTCGTGCGGCTTCTTTATTAATATTGAATTTCTGTTGGGTAATAATCAGATTAGGTTCTGCAATGCTGAAACCGTCAGGTGAATAGCCGCCGGTTAAAGTGATTCGAACGCCTGAATCGGGCAGCTTGTTTCTTGCAATAAGTGAGTGTAGTATTTCCTTGAGTTCTTCAGGTGTTTGTTTCACAGTAAGTCGCATTTGCCCGGCAGAATGGTAAAACCGTTTGAGGTGGTCGTCGAGAAAAACCGGCCGGCCACCCACTAACTTAAAGAAGTCGAAAATGCCATACCCGCGTTGAATTGACAGATCATTGATAAAAACAGTGGCGTCCGCTGCCGGAATAATGTTACCGTTCAGTACTACAAATGAGTTGCTCATTACCGTGATAAGATTTGAGGTTCAGGATTACACAAGATATTCAAATAATGTCTGATCGTTGTTGATCTCTTTAAATTCGAATTTATGTTTATCCATTCTTTCAAGCAGAAATTTATAATCGCCAGCAGATTTTAGTTCTATCCCTACCAGGGCAGGCCCGCTCTCCCGCTGATTCTTTTTTATGAATTCAAAACGCGTAATATCGTCATTAGGCCCAAGGACATCGTTCACAAAGCGTTTTAAGGCACCGGGGCGCTGAGGGAAACGGATGACAAAATAATGTTTTAAACCCTCGTAAAGCAGAGACAATTCCTTGATTTCCTGCATCCGCTCAATATCATTATTACCGCCGCTTACAACACAAACGACGTTCTTGCCTTTGATGCTTTCCGCACAAAAGTCGAGTGCTGCAACCGTTAATGCACCTGCGGGTTCAGCTACGATCGCATCTTCGTTATAGAGTTTGAGAATTGATGTGCAAACCTTTCCTTCCGGAATAAGGAGCATCTCATCAAGAATCTCTCTGCATATTGGAAATGTTAATAATCCTGCACTCTTAACTGCAGCCCCGTCAACGAAGCGATTGATCTGGCCTAGACTTACCGGTTCGCCCGCCTTGAGAGCCTGAAACATAGAGGGTGCACCTTCAGGCTCCACACCAATAATCCTGATGCCCGGTCTTTCCTGCTTAAGGTAGGCCCCAACACCTGCGGCCAATCCGCCTCCTCCGACAGGAACGATAATCACTTCGGCATCCGGCAGTTCATTAAGGATTTCAACTCCGACGGTCGCCTGTCCTTCAATCACACGGTGATCATCAAATGGCGGTATAAAGGTCATCCCGTTCGCTTTTGCATATTGAAGCGCATCTTTTAAGCAGTCATCGAAAGTATCGCCAACCAATACGATGTCGACCATCCCATTTCCAAACATCCTGGTCTGACCTATTTTTTGACGGGGAGTGAATTCGGGCATAAATATCACACCCCGGGTATTCATTTTTTTGCAGGAGTAAGCAACTCCCTGCGCATGATTGCCGGCACTTGCACACACAACCCCCTTTTCGAGGTCTTGTGGTTCTAGCTGACTTATCATGTTATAGGCACCTCGCAGTTTATAAGACCTAACTACCTGCAGATCTTCTCTCTTCAAGTAAATATTACACCCGTACCTTTCAGACAGCCGTTGATTAAAGATCAGCGGCGTCCGTTTTACAACATTGCCGATACGCTTTAAGGCGCTTACGGGATCACTTTTAAAAGTTTCTGCTGCTATCATCCTATAAAAATTTATTTACTGCATCGAGGTACGCGCTTGCAGATGCTTTAACTATGTCTGTACTGAAACCATAACCCATATAGGATTTGCCTTCATGGTTCACGCGCATATTCACCTTGCTTATGTCATCGCTTCCGCCATGCATTGCCTGGATACTGAACTCTTTCAATTCAATATCTTGCCCAATGATTTTTTGAATTGCCCTGATCGATGCGTTTACCGGACCGTTTCCGGTGGCTGCGGCTTCGTGCTCAGCACCCTTATAATTCAATTTAACTTTAGCATGCGGAATTTCCAGGTCTCCACACGAAACATCAATCGATTCCATGAAGAGCCCGTTCTTAAAGTTATGTCCTTCACCCATTAAGAGTAATAGGTCATCGTCCTGGATCGACAGCTTTTGGTCAGCAAATACCAGGAAACGTTCGTAAATATCGTCAAGATTAATACGGTCAATTTCATAACCTAAACGAGTAAGATGATGCTTTAGGGCGTGCCGTCCGCTTCTTGCTGTTAATATGATTTCAGACTGTTCAATGCCCACATCTTCCGGGTTCATGATTTCATAGTTCTCACGATGTTTAAGAACTCCATCCTGGTGAATCCCCGAACTATGTGCAAATGCGTTCCTGCCAACGATAGCTTTATTTGACTGAACGGGCATCCGCATCATGCGGCTAACCATCCCGCTTATCTCTGAGAAATGCTTACTATTTATATTGCTGTGGAGATTCAATGAATGATGTGTTTTCAAAATCATGCATACTTCCTCGAGTGCAGTATTGCCCGCCCGCTCTCCAATACCATTAATGGTACATTCTATCTGACGCGCGCCGTTTTGAATACCAGCCAGCGTATTTGCTGTAGCCAGGCCAAGATCGTTGTGACAGTGCACTGAAATAATCGCCTTATCTATATTTTTTACGTTTTCTTTCAGAAAGCGGATCTTAGCGCCATACTGATCCGGAAGGCAATAACCATTTGTATCGGGGATATTAACAACAGTTGCACCAGCAGCAATTACTGCTTCTATCATACGGGCCAGAAACTCATTGTCTGCACGGCCGGCATCCTCAGCATAAAACTCGATATCCTCTACATACTTTTTAGCGTATTTAACGGCATCTACTGCTCTTTCGAGGATATCCTCACGCGTGCTGTTAAACTTGTACTTAATGTGCGTGTCAGATGCACCAATGCCCGTGTGTATCCTGGGATGCCTGGCGTATTTTAATGCCTGAGCTGCAACATCAATATCATTCTTATTTGCCCGAGTTAACGCGCATATGATCGGATTGCTTACTGCTTTAGAAAGTTCAACCACGCTTTGAAAGTCGCCCGGACTGGACACCGGAAAGCCGGCTTCTATCACGTCCACTCCCAGTAATTCGAGTGATCTTGCAATTTCAATTTTTTCGACAGAAGTTAACTGGCAACCTGGTACCTGTTCCCCGTCCCGTAAGGTGGTGTCAAAAACGTAAATTCGGTTAGGGTCGTGTAGCATAATGTTATGTGCCTTCAAAGGCATTTTAAGTTACTATTACGAGTTGTTGTAAGCGGCTTATCACTTGCCTGCCCATTTGCCCGCTACCAATTATTTTGTCAGCGGGAGTTTGAGGGTCCGCTATATCGATCGTTCGGAATCCGTCTTTGAGAACACTCCTGACAGCTTCCATAACTAGCCTTCCTTCTTCCTGCAGACCCAGACTAATATCAAGCAGGAGGGCAGCGGATAGTATGGAAGCAAGGGGGTTTGCTTTATCGGTTCCTGCAATATCATGGGCAGAACCATGGATTGGTTCAAAGAATCCGGGTCCTTCACCAATAGACGCCGATGCAAGCATGCCCATGGATCCTGCAATCTGCGAGGCTTCATCAGTCAGAATATCTCCGAACAAATTAGCTGTTAAGATGACGTCAAACCGTCTCGGGTCTTTAACCAGTTGCATTGCCGCATTATCGACGAACATATGTTCGGTTTGTACATCAGGATATTCCTTGGAAATTTCCTGAACGACCTCGCGCCAAAGCCGCGAACTTTCGAGGACGTTAGCCTTATCCACTGAGCACAGCCTCTTTCGTCGGGTTCTGGCAGCAGAATATGCTTTGCGGGCGATGCGCTCTATTTCATAGCGATGATAGATCATCAGGTCTGACGCTGTATTGCGGTCATTGCTGCGATATTTTTCGCCGAAGTAGACATCCCCGGTGAGTTCGCGAAAGAATAGAATGTCGGTGCCTTTTAATACTTCCGGTTTCAGGCTTGATGCATGAAGTAATTCATCAAACAATACGATAGGCCTTAGATTAGCATACAGGCCCAGTTCTTTTCTGATCTGGAGCAAGCCCTGTTCTGGCCTTACTGTCAGATGGGGATTATTGTCATATTTTGCATGGCCGATCGCGCCAAATAAGATGGCGTCACTTCTCCTTGCCTTTTCAAGTGTTTCGTCAGGTAAGGGAGTGCCGGTTGCTTCAATGGCAGCATGGCCCATTAATCCTTCAGAAAAAGAGAACTGATGATTGAATATTGATCCGATCTGTTCGAGCACTGCCTTCCCCCAAACTGTTACCTCCTGGCCTATACCGTCTCCTGGTATGATGAGTATGTTCTTTGTCATCTTTAGCGATTGTTTGTTCGGGAATCTTCAGGGAATACGCCTTTATTATCGGCAACTATTTTATCGACTTTGATCGCCTGCTCAGCTTCGTAGGACTCAATCAGACTTTTGTTACCGAGGATAAAGTCTATATCATCATAACCGTTGATAAGGCAGGTTTTCTTGTAGGCATTGATATGAAAAGCTTCCTGTTTCAGCGTTGACAGCACTTTTACTGTCCCGTTTACCAGATCGATCTCTAATTCCAGATCTGAGTTTTTCCGATTTTCTTCAAAGATGTGCTTAAGGAATTCTTCACTTACCTGAACAGGAAGCAAACCATTATTTAAAGCATTACTCTTAAATATATCGGCAAAAAAGCTACTTATCACCACATCGAAGCCGTAATCCTGTAAGGCCCAGGCAGCGTGCTCCCGGCTGCTTCCGCAACCGAAGTTCTTACCTGCTACAAGGATTCTTGCATTTTTGTATTCTGGCTTATTAAGTGCAAAATCCGTTTTTGGTTGACCGTTTGAATCATACCGCCAATCACAAAAAAGGTTCTTTCCAAATCCCTCTCTCGATGTGGCCTTTAAAAATCTGGCGGGGATGATCTGGTCGGTGTCAATATTCTCAATGTCCAGTGGAATTACTGTTGATATCAGGTGCTCAAACTTTCTCATATAATTATTATTTAAGATCCAACCTGGAGTAGTTCGCGGATATCTGTAATTTTTCCGGTTATCGCCGCCGCCGCTGCGGTCAGAGGACTCACCAGCAAGGTGCGTGCGTTCTGGCCCTGCCGGCCTTCAAAATTGCGGTTTGAGGTAGAGACACAATATTTGCCGGCTGGTATTTTATCCTCGTTCATCCCTAAGCATGCACTGCATCCCGGCTCCCTGAGCTGAAAGCCTGCTTGTTCAAATACCTTGTCAAGGCCTTCTGCTATGGCCTGCTGCTCAACATGTTTTGATCCCGGAACGATCCATACCGTTACGTTATCTGCCTTTCGACGGCCTTTAACGAACTCAGCTACTTCCCTGAGGTCTTCAATTCGTGAATTTGTACAACTGCCTATAAACACATAATCTATTTCCTTTCCGACCATCGCAGTCCCGTCTTCCAGTCCCATATAAGTGAGAGCTTTCTGGTAGGACAACTGCTCTGTTGACGGCTGCGAATATGTAGTTGGAATAGTTTCATTTATGGCCATGCCCATTCCCGGATTGGTGCCATAGGTAATCATCGGTCCGATATCCGCAGCGTCAAAAGTTATCACTGAATCAAATTGTGCGTCCTCGTCACTATAAAGCGTTTGCCAGTATTTTATTGACTGCTGCCAGTTTTCACCTTTCGGAGCGAATTCTCTTCCTTCAATATAGTTGAAAGTGGTGGTGTCAGGAGCTATCAGTCCGCCGCGGGCTCCCATTTCAATACTCATGTTGCAAACGGTCATGCGACCTTCCATGCTTAGGCTACGGATCGCTGAACCGGCATACTCGATGAAAAACCCTGTTCCGCCTGCAGCGGAAAGTTTGGAAATGATATAAAGTATGAGATCTTTCGCACTCACTCCCTGAGCTAACTGCCCGTTCACTTCAATCTTCATCGTTTTCGGGCTTTGCTGCAGCACGCACTGAGTAGCTAAAACCTGTTCCACTTCTGATGTCCCTATTCCAAAAGCAATACAGCCAAAAGCGCCATGTGTGGAAGTATGGCTGTCGCCACACACAATCGTTTTCCCTGGAAGTGTTATTCCAAGTTCGGGGCCGATGACATGGACTATTCCCTGGTTAGGGTGACCCAATCCGTAAAGCTCAATGCCAAACTCGTTACAGTTTCTGGTCAGCGTATCTACCTGCAACCGGGATAACTCTTCCCGTATCGGCAAATGCTGGTTAAGAGTCGGTACGTTGTGATCTGCAGTGGCGACAGTTTGTTCCGGACGAAACACCGGCAGTCCGCGCCTCCTCAGCCCATCGAATGCCTGCGGAGTTGTCACTTCATGAATCAGGTGCGTGTCGATATATAAAATGTCAGGGAATCCTTCTGACCTTTTAACGAGGTGAGCATCCCAGATCTTTTCTACCAGAGTCTTTCCCATGGTCTTTATTCAATCAATTACGAGTTTCTGAAGCCAGTGCTTCCGTTTTCTGATTTTCGGGACGTAAACTGCGTACTGCTTTTCCTGCCTGCCATAATTCGCTTTCCCGTAGTTCTTTCAACTCAACCTCCAGTTTCTCTCTGTAATCAGGCTGGCTGTTAGAATCAATCGACCGCTGCGATTCTTTACCTGAAGCTACACTTTTGTAAAGTTCAGCAAATACGGGCTGCGTAGCATCGCGGAACCGTTTCCACCAGTCTAAAGCACCACGCTGTGCAGTGGTTGAACAGTTGGCGTACATCCAGTCCATGCCGTTTTCTGCTACCAGTGGCATGAGGCTTTGAGTTAACTCTTCAACTGTTTCATTAAAGGCTTCAGACGGAGAGTGCCCATTATCACGTAACACCTGATACTGTGCGGCAAATATTCCCTGAATAGCGCCCATTAGAGTTCCGCGCTCACCAGTGAGATCACTGAAAACTTCTTTTCTGAAGTCTGTTTCGAACAGGTATCCGGAACCTACCGCGATTCCTAATGCAATTACTCTTTCTTTTGCCCGCCCGGTAGCATCCTTGAAAATGGCATAGCTGGAATTCAAACCCCGACCTTGCAAAAACATCCGCCGCAACGATGTGCCTGATCCCTTCGGAGCCACTAAAAATACATCCACTCCATCTGGCGGAACGATACCGGTTTGTTCATTAAACGTGATACCGAAACCATGTGAAAAATAAAGAGCCTTGCCCGGTGTCAAATGTTTTTTAACTGTTGGCCAAAGCTCAATCTGAGCTGCGTCGCTTAAAAGGTAACAGATTATAGTGCCTTTTTGTAAAGCTTCTTCGATTTCAAAAAGCGTTTCGCCGGGAACAAATCCATCGGCAACAGCTTTATCCCAGGATTTGGAATTCTTACGCTGCCCAACAATAACGTTGACATCGTTGTCTCTTTGATTGAGTGCCTGGCCGGGTCCCTGAACTCCGTAGCCGATTATCGCAACAGTTTCATTTTGTAATATTTCCTGTGCCTTTGCCAGGGGAAATTCTTCGCGGGTAACAACGTTTTCAACCGTTCCGCCGAAATTAATTTGTGCCATGTTTATTTGGTTTGTGTTGATTTATAAATTGAAATATGTACTGTTCAGGTGGTCAACCGGGATCACATTGTAAAAACATTGTCGCCTTTATTGAGGAACTCATTTTCAACTACTTCTTCGCTGGGTTCGAGAGCCTCAAACTCTTTTAATTTTTCATGAAATCCACGACTATTCTTAATAATCGCTACCCGGGCGCTCCTGACGAACTCAATCAGATTATAAGGTTCCAGTGCAGTTACCAGCCGGTCGGTCTCCTCACGGTGGCCGGTTACTGAAAATACGGTATAGTCTTTCCTAATTACGACCGCTGACGCGCCATATTGCCTGAGCAAACGTTCCACCTCAACCTGTTCAGCTATGATATCTGTCGGGACTTTATATAGTGCCAGCTCCTGCCAGATGATTTCATGATTTGTATTGAAGTAGACTTTCAGTACCTCAACTTGTTTTTCGATCTGCCTTGCAAGCTTTCTAACGACATCGCCCGTTTCCTGGATCACTATATTAAAGCGGTGTATTCCATCGATCTCAGACGGAGAGGTGTTCAGGCTCTCGATGTTGATCTTTCGTTTTGAAAATATAATTGCAATTCGGCTTAGTATCCCGATTCGATTTTCAGTATACACGGTGAAAGTGTAATCCTGTTTTACATCTTCCTTGATATAATCTTTGTGATTTAGTGATGTCATAGCTATTTATTTTAACCTGATCTCGCTTACGCTGCAACCCTGCGGAACCATAGGAAATACATTGTTCTCTTTACCCACCATAACTTCCAGAAGATAGGACCCCTCATGCTCAAGCATGGTTTGCAAAGCTGATCTAAGGTTTTCCCTTGTTTCTAGACACTGTCCGTCGATGCGGTAGGCTTTTGCCAGGGCTACGAAGTCGGGACTTTCAATGTTGACCGAAGAATAGCGCTTGTCGTTAAACAGCTGCTGCCACTGCCGGACCATTCCCAGAAAACGGTTGTTCATGATAATAATCTTGATATCAACCTTCGACTGCATAATCGTCCCCAACTCCTGCAAGGTCATTTGGAAGCCGCCGTCACCGACAATGCCTACGACGGTTCGCTCAGGAGCGCCAAATTTGGCACCTATCGCTGCTGGCAGGCAAAAGCCCATCGTGCCGAGCCCTCCTGAAGTTACGTTCGACCGGCTGGAATTGAATTTAGCATATCGGCAGGCCACCATCTGATGCTGTCCTACATCGGTAACGATCACCGCGTCACCATTGGTTAATTCATTCAGAGTACGTATCACCTCACCCATCGTTAACTCGCCGGTTTCCGGGTTTAACTCCTGGTGAATTACAGTTTCAATTTCCTGCCTTTCTAACTCAGAAAATCTTTGCAGCCATTCAGCATGGGAGTGTTTCTTTACTAACTCAGTCAGTAATGGGAGTGTTTCCTTGCAATCACCCCAGACTCCAATATCAGCTTTTACGTTTTTGTCAATTTCCGAGGGATCGATGTCGAAATGTATGATTGTTGCCTGTTTTGCATATTTATCAAGCCGTCCCGTAACACGGTCGTCGAAACGCATTCCAATAGCGATCAATACATCGCATTCGTTCGTTAACACATTGGGACCATAGTTTCCGTGCATCCCGAGCATGCCGACGTTCAGTGGATGCGCCGATGGAATTGCACTTTCCCCTAAAATTGTCCACGCTGCCGGTATTCCTGATTTCTCAATGAATGCGGTAAACTCTTGTTCAGCGCCACCAAGGATGACTCCCTGTCCAAATAATACAAATGGTTTGGTCGCCTTATTGATCACCTCCGCTGCTTCGCTTATTGCACCAATTCTTATTTTGGGTGCTGGCCGGTAACTTCTAATATGGGAACACTTTTTATAGGCTTCGAATTCCGCGAGCTGCAGTTGTGCATTTTTGGTAATGTCAATCAGCACCGGGCCAGGTCTTCCGCTCCGGGCTATATAAAAAGCCTTCGCTAGTGCTTCCGGTATTTCTGCAGCATCCGTAACCTGGTAATTCCATTTCGTTACAGGTGCCGTAATATTGATTACATCTGTTTCCTGGAAGGCATCTGTGCCCAGCAGATGAGCATATACCTGGCCCGTGATACAAACCAGGGGAGTACTGTCAATCTGAGCATCCGCTAGTCCTGTAACAAGGTTCGTTGCACCCGGCCCGCTTGTTGCGAATACAACACCAGTTTTACCCGAGACCCTGGCAAATCCCTGTGCAGCATGAATAGCTCCCTGCTCGTGTCTTACCAGGATGTGCTCTATTTTTCCATCATAGTCATATAGCGCATCATACAGGGGCATTATCGCCCCGCCCGGATATCCGAATACAGTTTCGACCCCTTCCTCAATGAGGGCCTTTAGGATCATTTCAGATCCGCTGCAGCTGATTAAATCGGCTGTTTCCTTATTCTTCGTCTGTAACACATCCTTCACTAGCATCTTTTACTTGTTTTAGGTACTTGAACAAAATTCCTTTAGTTGCTGCAGGCTTCGGCTGTATCCACTTACTTCGCCTACTGTTTAATTCTTGATCACTGATCATCAGATTAATCGAGTTATCGTTCGCATCAATAACTATCAGATCATCATCCTCTACCAGCGCTATATTTCCGCCTTCCCATGCTTCGGGAGTAATATGGCCAACAACGAAACCGTGTGTGCCTCCCGAAAAGCGACCATCGGTAATTAAGGCGACAGACTTACCAAGTCCGGCACCGATAATCGCTGATGTAGGTTTAAGCATTTCAGGCATTCCAGGAGCTCCCTTTGGACCTACATGGCGTATAACGACTACATCACCCTGCTTTACTTTTCCACTTTGGATTCCTGCTATCAAAGCTTTCTCACCGTCAAAGACTCGTGCGGGTCCTTCGAATCGCTCACCTTCCTTACCACTGATCTTTGCGACCGAGCCCTTTGGAGATAAGTTCCCGTATAACATTTGCAGGTGTCCTGTCTCTTTTAGAGGGTTTTCTATTGGGCGTATCACCTGCTGAGTGGTAAATTCGAGATCAAGCGCATCAGTCACATTCTGCGCAAGTGTTTTGCCGGTAACTGTCATACAATCGCCGAATATCATTCCCTGTTTCAGGAGATATTTCAATATCGCCGGAACACCACCAATCTCATGTACATCTTCCATCAGATATTGGCCACTCGGCTTCAGATCTGCAATCACCGGAGTTTTATCACTGATCGCCTGAAACTCATCAAGCGTTAAATTAAGGCCTACAGATCTGGCCATGGCAATGAGATGAAGTACAGCATTGGTGGAACCGCCTAGAGCCATTACCACCACAATCGCGTTATGAAAGGCTTCCTTTGTCATGATATCGGAAGGAAGAATGTTTTTTTCAAGCAGATTCCTGATTGCCTTTCCTGCAGCCCTGCACTCCTGCTGTTTTTCTTCGCTCAAAGCAGGGTAGGAGGAGCTATATGGCAGGCTCATACCCAGTGCTTCAATTGCTGACGCCATTGTATTGGCAGTGTACATTCCTCCGCAGGCACCAGCTCCTGGACATGAGTTGCGAATGATACCCTGGTAGTCTTCTTCATTAAGGTTTCCTGCAAGCTTTTGACCAAGGGCCTCAAACGCTGACACGATATTTAAAGACTGTCCCTTATATTGACCCGAGTGAATACTGCCGCCGTATACCATGATGGCCGGTCGGTTCAACCTTCCCATAGCGATGATCGAGCCGGGCATATTCTTATCACAGCCAGGAAGAGCGATCAGCCCGTCGTAATATTGAGCTCCGCAAACGGTTTCTATACTGTCGGCAATTATGTCTCTGGAAACAAGAGAATAACGCATTCCGTCGGTTCCGTTTGATATACCATCACTGACGCCAATGGTATTAAATATCAAACCCACGAGTTCATTGTCCGTTACGCCCGTTTTTACAGTTTTCGCCAGATCATTCAGGTGCATATTGCAGGTGTTCCCTTCATAACCCATGCTGACGATTCCAACTTGCGCTTTTTTCATGTCATCAGGCGTCAGCCCAATCCCAAATAACATGGCTTGTGCAGCCGGTTGCGTAGGGTCAGCGGTTATAGTTTTGCTATAGCGGTTCAGCTCCATGATATCAGATGATTACCTCGTAGTTTTCCTTTTCCAACACCAGGTTTTTGTAAGTTCGCTGTATAGTCGCTCCTAATGTATCTTTCCAATCTGCGACGAAAACTTTGTCGTCGATAGATTTAATACCCACAATCTCCGCGGCTGTTCCGCAGAAAAATGCGCTTTGAGCCGTTTGAATATCTGCCACTGTCAGGGTTTTTTCAAAAACGGGGATACCCAGGATCTGCCCGATCTCGAACACTGTTGCCCTGGTGATGCCTGGCAGAATGCTGCCCGGAGGAGGAGTAAACAGACAGCCATCTTTCTCAAGAAAGAAGTTGGCTCCGGGAGCCTCTGCTATGTTTTCATGCATATCCAACAGCAGTGCTTCATCGTATCCCTTGTCCTTTGCCTCTGTAGTGGCCAAAATGGAATTGACATAATGTCCTGTCGCTTTTGCTTCAACCTTAACGGATTTAGGATTAGGTCGCTGGAAGCTGGAAATGCAAACTTTTAATAGGTTATTCCCGAGGTATGCGCCCCAGTCCCATGCACAGATCATTACGGAGACTTCTGCAGGTCTTGTCAGCGACATATTGGGACTGCAAAACACCAGAGGGCGGATATAAGCGTTCTTTAAGTGGTTAACCTCCAGTATCTTGTAGGTAGCGTCGATGAGCTGTTCATTGTCAAATTCATAAGGAATGTTGATCAGCTCACATGATTGTTTAAGTCTCTCAAAATGCTCCTTGGCTTTGAAAACCCGGATACCGTTATGGGTTTGATATGCTCGAATGCCTTCAAAAACACCGTATCCGTAGTGAAGGGATTGACCGTAAAGATCTGTTTGTGTTTCTGCAGCTTTGAGAAATTTACCATTTAAGTAGAGGACTGTTTCACTGTTGTAATATTGCATGAGTTCTAATTTTTGGACTAAAAAAAAGCGCCGTTCTTTTTTGGTAAGAAGGCGCCGTTATATTGTGTTGTCGGTTATCTAAAGCGCCTGCTGCAAAATCAGTAGTAGGATAGTACCTGCTAAATAGATGAGGCTGACCAGTTTGTGATCACTGACAAGAGGAGCGTAAATCAGAGCTGTTTGAGTGTTGTGAGGAACCATTATTAAAATCTTTGATTTGATAAATTCAATGTAGAGCCTTCAAATGGTTTAATCAATAGCTAATTGTATTATTATCAAATAGATACATAATTCTGAAAATTGGGAAACGTTCAGAACATTAGCGATTAGTTTAGCCCGGATTCCAAATTTAAATATCTGCGCCGTAGACTATTTCCATATATGGTTTTCGGTTCAAAAAGCGGAGTGGACTGCATTCTATCATCACTTTCTGCGTAAAATACCAGACAGACCTAAATAAGTTAAAATATCACCCACAAAAAAACCCGGCAAATTAAAATTTGCCGGGCCGATAATTTAGGGTTCAAAAAGAAATATTATACTGTTTCGCCTACTCCTTCGGCTAATACAATAATCTTATTATTTAATACTTCAACAACTCCTCCTTTGATATAGAACACCTCTTCGGGCTTGCCGCCGCCCCGGATGATCACTTTTCCGTCTTCCAGAGTTGATATTATCGGAGCATGGTCCTTTAAGACTTCGAATGACCCCATAGAACCAGGAACAGTTACGGATGTAACCGGGCCTTCATAAACTGTTTTATCGGGAGTTAATATTTCTAATGTCATGTTTATTAGATGTGAGATCTAAGATATGAGAGTTGAGATTAAGTCTCTCCTCTCATATCTCATACCTAATGACTCATTCTAGTTATTAGATTCTGCCAAGAGTTTCTTGCCTTTTTCTATCGCGTCTTCAATGGTTCCAACCAGGTTGAATGCAGCTTCAGGATATTCATCCACCTCACCGTTCATGATCATGTTGAATCCTTTGATAGTATCTTTAATGTCAACCAGTACACCTTTTAATCCGGTAAACTGCTCGGCAACAAAGAAAGGCTGAGATAAGAAACGTTGAACACGACGTGCTCTTGCAACAACTAATTTATCTTCCTCAGAAAGCTCATCCATACCAAGGATCGCAATGATATCCTGAAGTTCTTTATAACGTTGAAGAATCTCTTTTACGCGCTGAGCAGTACCATAATGCTCGTCACCTAAAGTAGCAGCATTCAGGATACGGGATGTAGAATCCAGGGGATCCACTGCAGGATAAATTCCAAGCTCAGCAATCTTACGGGATAATACAGTTGTAGCATCAAGGTGGGCAAATGTTGTAGCCGGTGCAGGGTCAGTTAAATCATCCGCTGGTACATAAACCGCCTGAACAGATGTAATCGAACCTCTTTTTGTTGAAGTGATACGCTCCTGCATCAGACCCATCTCGGTAGCGAGTGTTGGCTGGTAACCCACTGCAGAAGGCATACGACCTAATAAAGCCGATACTTCAGAACCTGCCTGGGTGAAACGGAATATATTATCAACGAAGAAAAGAATGTCTTTACCCTGTCCTTCACCTTCACCATCACGGAAATATTCAGCAACCGTTAAGCCGGATAAGGCAACACGAGCACGAGCGCCTGGAGGCTCGTTCATCTGACCAAATACCAGAGTTGCTTTCGAATCTTTTAATTTTTCTTTATCCACGGAATTCAGATCCCAGCCGCCTTTTTCCATAGACTCACGGAATTCATCACCATAGTTAATAACGCCTGATTCGATAAACTCACGCAAAAGGTCATTACCTTCACGTGTACGCTCACCAACACCAGCAAATACGGACAGACCGGCATACGCTTTCGCAATGTTATTTACCAGCTCCATGATGAGTACGGTTTTACCTACACCCGCACCACCAAATAAGCCGATCTTTCCACCTTTAGCATAAGGCTCCAATAAGTCGATTACTTTGATACCGGTAAACAGAACTTCAGTATCAGTAGATAACTCGTCAAACTTAGGCGGTGTATTGTGGATAGGGTAACCTCCGGTGTTATCAACTGCGTCAATACCGTCAATCGCCTGTCCAACCACATTAAATAAACGACCTTTGATTTGATCTCCAACAGGCATTTTGATGGGTGAACCGGTATCTGTAACAGACATTCCCCGAACAAGTCCGTCTGTTGAATCCATGGCAATCGCACGCACCCGATCTTCTCCCAAGTGTTGTTGAACTTCTAAAACGATCTTTTGTCCGTTATCCTTAACGATTTCTAATGCATCGTAAATCTTGGGAAGCTGGGCGTTATCCGTAAAGCTAACATCCACAATCGGCCCGATGATCTGCGCTATTTTTCCAGAGTTTGGCATATAAATTTTGTAATACGTAATTAAATCAAAATTTCACCCTTTTTCCGGGCGTTTTTTGGGTCTGCAAAAATACTCTTTATAGCCGAAAATCAAACACTTAATGAAAAGATTTTTATCCCCCCTTTACAACTCGTAAAAAACTCCGTAGATTAAAAGGTTTGCCTGACTGATAACAAACTTAAGAGCCAGTTAGGTGTTGTAAGTTTAAAATTAAGTCAAACTTAAAACCGAATCATGAAAACAGCTAGAAATCTTAGAACCATGAAGCCGAAGTCGGAAATCCTGGTACCGTTTGCAGTAGCCTTACTCTTTATTTTTAACTCAGTATTATCATTTGCTCAGTCAGCTCCCGAAAAGGTAGAAGTTGACATTAATGCCGATGGAGGCAGCGTATGGTATGGCCAGCCTTGGGTTTGGGCAGTAGGTATCGCAGTCTTCATTGTGCTTATTGTTGCTATCACAAGGAGTAACAGTAAGAATGCATAATCACTCAAAGCGTTATTATAGAAACCCCCGACACCGGGGGTTTTTTTATGTTTTAATCGGCTAGAATATAATTTTGTGTTAGCGCGGGCCCTCGAATACTCGCAGGACGCGAATGAGGCATATCCTGGATATCGGAAGTAGAAAGAGGCCCGAACTATTGTGCATTATTACAATTGTTTAAGAAACATTAAATACGGTTCTTTGGTCATGATGAAAATTCTGGTAACTGGAAGCAATGGATTGCTCGGTCAGAAATTGACGGAAATAATATTATCGAATCCTGAACTGCAGCTTGTAGCAACCGGGAAAGGGCCAGACCGCTTTCCGCAGGATGGTAAGTACGATTATGCCGAACTGGACGTAAGTGACGGTATACAGGTTGAACAAGTGCTTCGTCTCCACCGGCCGGATGTTTTAATTCACGGCGCGGCAATGACAAATGTTGATGAATGTGAAAACAGGAAAGATGAATGCTGGATTGCAAATGTTGACTCGGTAAAAAACCTTATTGTTGCCTGTGAAAAGTTAGATATTCATCTGATCCACTTATCAACGGATTTCATATTTGACGGGGAGGCCGGACCTTACACCGAAGAGGCCGAACCACACCCTCTAAGCTATTACGGCCTTACCAAACTAGAGGCTGAGAAGCTTATAAAGGCATCGTCGGCTTCCTGGACTATCTTAAGGACCATTATTGTTTATGGTATTGTAAATGATATGAGCCGTTCCAATATTGTTTTGTGGGCAAAGAATGCCCTTGAAAAGGGGGCGCCAATTAATGTTGTAAATGATCAATGGAGAATGCCGACTCTTGCTGAGGACCTGGCAGCCTGCTGCGTATTGGCAGCCAGGAAAAAAAAGCAGGGAGTATACAATGCGTCCGGTAAGGACATGATGAGCATTATTGAGCTTGTTGAGAAGGTTGCGGATTATTGGAATCTGGATAAATCCCTGATCAACCCAATCAGTTCAGCAAGTTTAAACCAGGCAGCCCGCCGACCAAAACGGACAGGGTTTGTGCTGGACAAGTCGATCCGGGAGCTTGGGTATACGCCTCATTCCTTTCAGGAAGGTCTTTTCATCCTCGACCAGCAATTAAAAAAAGGTGCAAACAATTCAGAACCAGGGGCCTAATGTCTTTTTTAAAATAATTTAGGCAAAATTAAAAAGAAAACATATTTTTGCAATCCGTTTGAAAAGCACCTGTAGCTTAATTGGATAGAGCACCTGACTACGGATCAGGAGGTTAGGGGTTCGACTCCCTTCAGGTGCACAAGCACAACCCCGCGAAGGCGGTATTCAATAAAGCCTTTTCGATATTCGAAGAGGCTTTTTTAAATTTTAACCAAATTAGAATGCTGAACTTAGTATTATTTGGCCCACCGGGCGCCGGTAAAGGAACCCAATCCCAAAAACTGATTGACAAGTATAATTTGGTTCATCTTTCAACGGGTGACATATTAAGGGCTGAAATTTCTCAGGGCACTCAATTAGGTACTGAGGCAAAGCAGCTGATGGATCAGGGAATACTGGTGCCGGATGAGGTTGTAATTGGTATGATCAGCAATAAACTCGATTCTAATAAGGATGCTGCTGGCTTTATTTTCGACGGATTTCCCCGCACGGTTGCCCAGGCTGAAGCTCTTGACGGGTTGCTGAAAAGCAAAAATTCTGAGATATCATGCATGATAGCCCTGGAGGTAAGTAATAGTGAACTTCTGAACAGGCTGCTATTGCGAGGAAAGGACTCAGGCCGCCCGGACGACGCGAATGCCGAGATTATAGCCCGTCGCATTGAAGAATATAATAACAAAACAGCACCTGTTGCCAACTACTATAAGGCACAGGATAAATTTTGCAGCATCAATGGTATAGGAAGCATTGATGACATTTTTACATCAATAAGTACTGTAATCAACGATCTTTAACAGAACTATTGATTTGAAAGGCTAAAGCGGGTGAGATCTTCTTCCGCTTTTTTTAATTTTGCACCTTTCAATCACGTTTTCCATAAGTACATTTCCACCTTATTACTACCTTATGTCTCAGGGCTCCAATTTTGTAGATTATGTTAAAATATGTTGCCGGTCCGGGCATGGCGGCCCCGGCTCCTCACATTTACACCGTGATATTTTAACTTCGAAAGGCGGGCCTGACGGCGGCGATGGCGGCCGGGGAGGCCATATCATACTCAAAGGCAACAGTCAACTGTGGACGCTACTGCATTTGAAGTACCGTAAACATATTATTGCCGAAAATGGTCTAACCGGATCAAGTGGAAATAAGTCAGGCAGAACCGGAGCGGATGAGATCCTGGAGGTTCCGCTGGGTACAATCGCCCGCAATGCTGAGACCGGCGAGGTAGTGTTTGAGATTACCAAGGACGGCGAAACAAAGATCCTGACCCCTGGGGGCCGGGGTGGACTGGGCAACTCTCATTTTAAAACTTCGACCCAGCAGACCCCGCGTTACAGCCAGCCGGGTGAACCGGGTAGGGAAGAATGGATGATCCTGGAACTGAAGATCCTGGCTGATGTAGGATTGGTGGGATTTCCAAACGCAGGAAAATCGACGCTGCTCTCGGTAGTTTCCGCCGCGAAACCGGAAATTGCAGATTATGCATTCACCACGCTGGTTCCTAATCTCGGAATTGTTTCTTACCGGGATAACAAATCATTTGTTATGGCCGATATTCCGGGCATAATTGAAGGCGCTTCGAAAGGTAAGGGCCTCGGAATCCGGTTCCTACGGCATATCGAACGAAATTCGGTATTACTCTTCCTGATTCCCGCTGATACCAGCAAAAGCATTCAGGAGGAATATGATATTTTGCTAAATGAGCTTAAGGAGTATAATCCGGAGTTGATGCATAAACCACGAGTACTGGCTATCAGTAAGTCGGACTTGCTGGATGATGAGTTGAAAAACGAAATGAAAACCGATCTGCCTGATCTTCCTTATGTATTCATTTCGTCCGTAGCGCAGAAAAACCTGCTTGAATTAAAGGATCTGCTTTGGAAATCAATAAACGCCTAGGCGGGACACTTAAGATATAATTCGTTCCCCGATCTTAATTGCCGGATTTCCCTGATAGATAGCGTAGGGATCGGTGTTCTTTGTTACAATCGTGCCCAGCGTAACTATGCCGTGTGAGCCGATCACTATTCCCGGACTGACAACTGCACCCGCACCAATCCAGGCACCGTCTTCAATAATAATGGGGCTAACAAAAAGGTCGAAAGTTGTTTTCTTATAATCATGGTTTCCGGTCATGAGCATGCAGCGCTGTGAAAGGCAAACATTTTTCCCAATGGTTACGTGCGCCAGATTCTCAATTGTACTCCCTTCGCCCAGCCAGGCATAGTCACCAATACTTAGTTTCCACGGATATTTAATGTTAACAAAGGGCTTAACCCTAATTTCTTTGCCTGCCTTGCAACCGAACAGCTTTAACAAGGTAACGAGCACCGAACTAAACGGCATTAAGCCTGAACGAAAAAACACAGTGCTAATGAGATACCAGCAGTAAGTCTTAAAGGCACTCCCCCCTGAATTATAGTCTTTTTTATCAAAGTCTTTGCGTAGCTGGGTCTTATTCAAAGCGTTTCCCGATTATAAAGTTTTAGCTATTATCTTCTTGTCGTTGCCATAGTTTATCCAGAAATATATGCTGGTTAGCAAGATAGCGTATAATAAGAAATTGAACAGGATGTGATGATCAACCACTGATCTCAACGATGAGGTCCGCCAGAACAAAGTGATCAATATAAACCGGGCGACATTCAGGACCTGTATGAGAAGTAAGCCGGCCGGTATGAAAACCAGCTTGTTTTTAAGCGTTTTCTCCGGCCATGCAATAACAAATGCCACAAAAAAACTCATGACGCCAAAACCAAGGCAGGAGTACACAACATTGATGCCCCCCGCATTTAATGCATGAAGGGTGGTGTCTGAAACGAAGATCTCGTATCCGAAAAATTTAAGGATTGCTGCGGAGATCGATATGAGCAGTATCCGAAAGCCCCTGATATAGTTTAGATTCTGGTCGAGAAATGCGCTGTAATAGTTGCCCGGCGCGGTAATACCCATGTAAAAGATATTAAAGTAATAGAGCAGGGTAAATAAACCAAGGAATATAACTACAAAGCGGTAGGACGGATTATCCCAATATTGCTTAAAACTCAGACTACCGGCCATTTTTCTTTTCTTTCAGGATCTCTTCAATTTTTACGTCTACAATAATACGGAACCAGAAGCCTTGCAGGAAATGGAAAAGTATGCCCCTGCGACCGTCAAGTATTCCCAGCTGAAATATCATCCGGTAAGTAAAATAAAAAAAAGGACGGATAAAACGGGGTAATTTCCACCATAAATTTTTCAGCCATGCTGTACGTTCATCGGGACTGCCCATCAGGTCAGGCCTGATGGTCTGAATCCGCAATTTATTCATCCGTTCGATTTCCTCGTGTGCCAGCAGGTCACTGTACCGGTTATGCTTACTTATCCAGAAGCTGATCTCATTTTCTTTAAGATTCTCTTCCAGGATATGACCCTTTTGCCAGATCAGTGTTTTTCCGGGAACCACAAACCGGTGGTCCATATTTTCATGCAGATCAGAAAACCCTTTTCCCGTGCGGAACATCTTAAGAAGGTACTTGGGATAGTATCCACCAAATCTGAGCCACCGGCCCTTGAAATAGTTTTTCCGGTTAAAATAGATCCCATCTATATCCTGATGAGCTGAATCCTGAAAGTGTTGAAGTTGTTGATACAGTTCCGGAGTGACGATCTGATCGGCATCCAGGCATACCAGCCAGGGAGTACGGAAATTAAATGCTTTTAAGGCCGCATCCCACTGCTTGGGGTGGTTTTCAAATTGATTGAAACTCGTTTCAACACCGTAAATGCCGCAAATACTGAGGGTATTGTCGGTGCTTCCGGAATCGAGGATAAATGTTTCGGCATTCAGATCCTTAACCGATTCAAGCAGGCGTGGTAAATGTTCCTCCTCGTTAAAAGTCAGAATAACAAACGAGAAGTCAGGCATTCGGGGAGTTAGTTGTCAGGTTCATTCGATCAAATATAAGGGAAACGCATTAATCTGCTAAGCAGTTAATTCATCTCTTTGAACACCATTCCCGAGTAAACCCAGGAGTTCTGCCTTTGAAGAAAGATTTAATAATGTATCGCCTGTTTTGATCAGTGCATCTACACGGTTTACTTTGGTCTGCTGCAACTTCATGATCTTTTCTTCAACGGTGTCGGGACAGATCAAACGGACGGCGACCACGTTCTTCTTCTGACCGATGCGATAGCACCGGTCGATTGCCTGGTTTTCAACCGCGGGGTTCCACCAGGGGTCAACCAGGTAGACATAGCTGGCTTCCGTCAGGTTGAGCCCGGTGCCGCCTGCTTTTAGGCTTATTAGAAACACCCGGACATCCGTTTCATTTTGAAACTCATTTATTGCCGCTTCCCTGTTTTTCGTTTTACCCGTTAAATAAGCATACCGGATGGCTTTTTCATCGAGCTTCTCCTTGATCAGGTCAAGCATACCTACAAATTGGGAGAACACCAGGATCTTGCTGCCTGCAGATTTATCTTCAATGTGCATGAGGAGCGTATCTATCTTGGCCGAGGTAGCGGAAGCAGGCCCTTTTTCGCCCGCCAGAACAGGCGCATCGCATACCTGCCGCAGGCGTGTTATGCCCTTCAAAACATACATAGAGGTTTTAGAAAGGTCATCGTCAGTTTTCGAGGAAACGAATTCACGAAATTCCTTTTCATAGGCATTATAGATCTTCCTCTGTTCAGGCTGCATTTCACAGTATACTACCATTTCGATCTTTTCAGGTAACTCAGTTGCAACCTCGCCCTTGGTGCGGCGCAAA
The DNA here is from genome assembly GCF_010692725.1 of Flavihumibacter soli. Taxonomy (GTDB): domain Bacteria; phylum Bacteroidota; class Bacteroidia; order Sphingobacteriales; family Sphingobacteriaceae; genus Daejeonella; species Daejeonella soli. The sequence continues at coordinate 68,397 of NZ_JAAFZB010000090.1, forward strand.
ATAAAGGGAGCTACTTTTTCCCGGAGTTCCAATGCCCGCTTTTTAACTCCAAATTTATCGATGGGAGATGAGTAAACATCCCGAAACCATTGGAGGCTTCCAAGCAAGCCCGGGCAGGCAACTGACAACTGTCCGTAGAGGTCGAAGGTATTGTTTTCAACAGGCGTCCCCGTGATCACGATTTTACTCCGCGACTTAAGCACGCGGGCCGCCATATTTCGTTGTGACTGGGGGTTTTTGATATTCTGCGACTCATCAAAAAACACATAATTGAAATTGAACTCTCTGAAATGAGCCAGATCGGATATTAGTGTTCCGTAGGAGGTAATGATTACGTCAAAATTGCCGAATTCCGAAGTGCTTTTTGTCCTTGCCGGCCCATAGGCTGTATGGACTTTTAGCGATGGGGCAAACTTTTCAAATTCAGCCTGCCAGTTAAAAATCAGTGATGTGGGAACGATAACCATGCTGGTGGTCATGCCTCGTTTTTCAAGTTGCGAGTTTAGAAAAGCAATAATTTGCAAAGTTTTTCCCAGGCCCATATCGTCAGCCAGGCAACCCCCGAAATTTAGATCGTCAAGACAGTTTAGCCAGTTTAATCCCAGCTGCTGATAAGGACGAAGGATCCCGCTGACTGATGAGTTTACATTGGACACTCCGTTCTTCTTGAAATTGGCCAAGGTTCTTTCATAGCTAATAAGCTCGGACTTTACTTCTTCTGATAATAAGGCTTCATCATACATTTTCGCGATTGAAGCGAAATTAACGCGCGGCGTCCGCAATGTATCTTCAACGATTTCACCGGCGGCAAACCAGCTTGTGAACTTTTCAATCCAATCGGAGGGTATAATGCCCATAGTCCCGTCGTCAAGACGGACAAATTTACTTTTGCCCTTAATCGATTGACGAAGCTGCTTAAGCGAAGCTTTCTTCTTCCCAAACCGGAGCTCAATATTCGTATTAAACCAGTTAAGACCGCTGGTCACCTGTACAGAAACTTTAGCGGTCTGAGGATTCAGCTTTTGCGTTGTAATTTCATCAAAACCCAATATGGTAATTTCTGCAGCGTCCCAGTCGTCGAAAGCTTTTAGGAACCAGCTTTCATCCAAAAATCTTTTTTTGTGCAGGTAGAAATACTGTAATGGGTTGTCCAGTTGTTCAACAAAATCAGGATTTTGTTTTAATAATAATGCAATAAAACGGTCTTCTTCCTGGCCGTCACGCTTTACGATATATTCTTTCCCCTTTTCATCACTGGAGATGATCTGCCGCTTTGTCCGCACAGGTATCTCAACGTCACCGTACCTGATAACAGGGACAATGGAGATGTGCTGAGCAAAGTCGGACAGATAGATGATCTTTTCGAAGGGGGAGCCAAAATCTGATTTTTCAAGTTGTGTTGAAGATGCCTCCTGAATATAATTATGCGAAATGGTTATGCTGTTTTCCAGCTCATTCAGAACCGTATTCCGAAATTCCCGGAATTTGGACTGATGAATAATTAATTTCCGGCCCTTTCCTTTCATCAGCTCAGCAAGGATGAGCAAGGCAGGGGATCTAACGAGGAAAAGACAGTCGTCTGCCTGGATAAAATGATTGAACCGGATTTGCAGGTCACCGGGAGAGGTCACCCGGCCGTTGATCTTCAGATTCGCTGTTAATTCATAAAATTGCTTCTTTAGCGAGATATTTAGTGAAACTTCTTCTTTCAGAACCGCAAGCTTAACAGGGCTTATTGACGAGGACGAAATGTTTTCAGATACATCGCTGTTATGCAGGTAGACCGGAATTCCGGAAGGGTTTTTTATAAGCGCTGTTAAGAAGGCAATGTCTTCGGCATTTTTCTTAACATCGATATTGCTTTGAAACCTGCTGACAGCGGTAAAAAATTTTATAGCCTGCGGATCTTCCGTTTTCCAGATCTCATCGAGAGGGTTAACCGGTATAAATGGATTTTTTGGCTTCCCGTCTTTACTTGTCCTAGCCTCAACCAGATCAATAAAAAGGTGCCGGTAGTATTTATGCTGACGAAGAACGATGTATAAGGAGCATGATTCATCAGCTTTCCCGGCTGCGGGCGGCGGACTGTAGCTGACCAGCTTGCGCCTTATTTCATTAAGACTTCCTGGTTTTACGGGAAGTAAGGACGGATCTTTGGGGGCTATGCTGATCTCCCCGTTTTTGTGAACCACATGAAAGTGAGCTTCCAGATCCGGTTCCTTTTCCATTCCAAAGTCCGTGGAATACTTTCGGATCTTCTCCAGGCGCAATTTGTCATCAAAAAAGATCCTGAGGTCTTCCCGTTTCAATATATTGTAGAGCGTTTCGTACTGATGTTCGCAAATGGTGTCGCTGCCGTTTTTACAGGCGCAGGAAGTGATGAGTCTGTTGCCCTGGCCGAATACCACAACGCCTGGAAATAGGCGGTCAGGAGCAGCATTGATAAAAATACCTGAGTTCAGGGATATCTCCTGTGGAATGATGTTTGGGTTAACCCTTATTTCCGGGAGTTCCTTTCCATGCAGCCTGGCGAGTGTAATTTCGCTGATCTCCTGGAAATTACCGGTGATCACAAACGCAGTTTTACTTAAAGCCGGATGAAGGTTACCTTTATCGTTCATATGTGCTATCAATGACCTAAGGCAGCTTATACCGTGGAAATTTCAGAAGGTTAATTACAATCAGAATGTATTTACAAAATGACCGGGCAAAACTAGTGCTCCTGCGCTTGCCGCTTCTCCTCTTCTTTGGCCTTGTCTTTAAAATAGCCTCTTAATAAAAAGTTACTCTGCATAGCCTCCATATTCTCATCCAACTTCTTACTGCTCGTTTGAAGATTTTGCATGATCGCTTTTATCTGATCCGCTGTCCCCTGATCATTCAATAACAGGCCTACTGCATTGTCAGGCTTTGTTAATTTGGAAGATGCCTGGTTAAGGTTTTCGGTAAGTACAGAAGCAGACTTAGCGGTTTTCTGTAATTCATTTACTGATCTTTGAAGTTGTGCAAACACGGCTGTATCTGTCAGGAGTTTATCCGCTAAGCCACCTTTGGTGTTTAGGGTATGCGTAAACGCATCCAGTTCCAGAGCCATTTTATTGGCTGAAGCGGTCGTGTTACGAAGATTCACGACAATCGTCTTAAAATTTTCAGCGATCTTCTCATCGGCAAGCAAGGCGCCGGCGGTGCCCTTGCCTTCTACCAGGTTTTTCGCCAATACTTTAAAGTTGGAAGTTATATCCACGAGGTTCTCATTATTCACCTGCAGGGTTTTCATTATCTCATCGGTCGACAGCGTAGTGTTCACCTGCAGACGGTCACCATCTTCTACAAATGGAAACTTCGCACTGCCGCTGGTAAGAACGATGATCTTGTTTCCGATCAAACCGTCAGAACTAATACTCGCCTTCGCGTCTTTATGGATATACCGGTGCGTCTCCTCTTCAATATTCATAAAGACCTGCACCTGGGATGATCCGTAAAACTGGATCTTCTTGATCGTTCCAACCTTTACTCCCGAGTACCATACATTATTTCCGGTTTTAAGACCCTGAATGTCGTCGAATACGACGTTGACACTGAAGCTCTTTACGAACAGTTTTTTCTGACTGCCCAGTGTGAAAATGGCTACGACGAGGATGATAAGGCCTATCAAAATGAATAGCCCTACTATTGCTTTTCGCTTGTTGTCTGTTCCCTGCATGATATTATTCAATAAAATTATATTCGTAAAACGGCTTCACCCGTTCATCATCTGTGTTAAATACTTCTTCGAAGGTTCCCTGCCGTTCAAATTTGCCGTCCAGGAGCATCGCAACCCGGTTGCCCACCGCTTTTGCGCAGGTAAGATCGTGCGTGATTACAATAGAACTGGTGTGAAAACGCTCCTGCACTTCGTTGATAAGGCTATTGATCTCCAGGCAGGTGATTGGGTCCAATCCCGCAGTAGGCTCATCATAAAGCATGATTTCCGGCTGCAGTATCAGCGTTCGCGCGATGCCAATTCTCTTTCGTTGCCCGCCCGAAAGTTCGGAAGGCATCTGGTTAATGGTATGAAGCAGGCCGACCGCATCCAGCACTGTTTCTACCGCTTTCTGGACCTCGCCTTTAGTTAGATGTCTCTGATTACGTACGAGCGGGAATTTCAGATTTTCAGCCACCGTCATACTGTCATACAAAGCGCTGTTCTGGAAAGAAAATCCAACTTTCAGTCTCAGGGCCAGTAATTCCTTATAGCTTATATGCTCAACGTGCTGATTGAGTACAATCACATCGCCGGCATCCGGTGTTAACAAGCCTACGATAATTTTAATGAGGACGGATTTACCCGTACCTGATTTACCAAGCACTACGAGGTTTTCACCTCTGTATAATTCCAGGTCAACTCCTTTTAATACCTCGAAATTACCGAAGGCCTTATAAAGATTCCTGATTGTAATTACCTCTTCTTTACCGCTTTCTGTGGGTTTTCTGCTTTCCATAAGATCAGGATCTGAATAAAGCGAAGAACTGTACTGAAATGACTTCTTCTATAAATATCAGGAACATCCCGATAACAACAGAGGAGTTTGCCGCCTTCCCGACTCCCTCCGTTCCTTTAGATGAATTATATCCCTGGTAACAGCCGACAATTCCTATTGTAAAACCGAAAAGGACTGCTTTAAGGGTAGAGGCTATAATGTCAAGAAACGTGATTGATTCTAAAGCCATCTGGAAGAATAAGGTGGCACCTGTTCCTTCGCTTAGCCACACATTCAACAGGGCCCCAAGCATACCGACAAGGCCGGTGTAGAAGGTTAAAATTGGGATTGTTATCGTGGAAGCTAATACCCTTGTAGTCACAAGAAATTTAAAAGGATTGGTTGCTGAAACTTCCATTGCGTCTATCTGCTCTGTAACCCGCATCGAACCGAGCTCTGCCCCTATACTTGATCCGACTTTCCCTGCTGCGATCAGCGAGGTCAGGAGGGGAGCCAGAGTTCTGAGTAATGCGATAGCCACCAGAGATGGCAGCCATGAGGTTGCACCAAACTCCGCTAAGGATGGTCTTGATTGTTTTGTAAATACCATTCCGGTAATAAACCCCGTCGTAGATATCAGCAGCAGCGAGCGATAACCAATATCATAACACTGTCGTAGTAATTCCTTCCCTTCATATGGCGGAAGGAATGCTTCTTTAAAGAACCTCAGTACAAATTGGTAGACCTCATATAAGGTTAAAAACATCCTGGTTAATTTGCCGGGGCTTTTCACCTCTTTCTTTAACACAGTTGAAGTTTCAGGATTTTTGTCCATTGATGAGCGTTAGTGCAGGTGAAACTGAATGTGAAACTCCCCCTGCAATTTTCGTGCATTTATTGAAGCGCAAAGATAATATCAAATTTTAAAGGCCGACAGTTTTGTGCTGTCATTTCAAATTTTTACAATAAGCCATCATTCGGTATAATTATCTGCCCGAAATAAATTCACGCTGATGCTGATTTAAATGCCCTATTTCTTTTTCCATTTCCAGAGCAAAAATCCCGTGATGGACAGGAGTGGAGCGGAAAGTCCTACAAGACAGAAAAATAACTTGATGAACAGGTTGCCGTACTCAATGAAATGAATACCCCTGACCAGACTGGATAGTGATCTCGTGATTTGAAGCTCACTGATTTTCCCGGAAATGGCATCCACGCTGATTGTATTATAGAATTTGCTATAAAAATAAGCCTGATCGCTAAGCCTGCCCGCGAATATGACAGGGTTGCCCGGCGCTGTCGGGAACCGGATGTAGGAAGGGGTAAATTGTGGCTGTTTAACTGCAAGTTCTTTCAGCGTTGAATCAATTGAAATAGTAACAGATGGGTTGCTTAAGGGTGCTGTTTTCTGAGCTTTAAGTCCATTCTTGACAACCTCATAACTAATGACCGTACCGGTCAGGGCCATAATAAGATTGAAGATCAGTGCCCATACTCCGATATACCGGTGAAGAGAAGAGGATACTGACCGTTTGTGTTTGGATATAAATCGCGTTCTGAAAGTCAGAACTTTAAAAAGAGCTTTACGGTAGACAACCAGGCCGGTTATTAAGGATATAATGAAAAGCAGCCCTGCGAGGAAAAGAATGATCTCACCAATGATGCCGGAGTGTAAGGAATAGTGCAGCTTCAATATCCAGAATACCCTGCTATCTTCCTGTTTTGTTACCTTGATGATCTTACCTTCGGAAGGATGTACAAAGATCACCAGGCGATCATCCGGGCGGCGTAACTGGAATACAAGTGACTTTTTCGGATCGGAAGAGAACTGCAGAAGACGTGTATCCCAGCCAGGGTATGATGTAATTACAGTCTGTAACGCTCTGTTAATATTAACCGGGTTACCGCTGTTAACCGACCTGGCCGCGCGATTTTCTAAACTTTCAAGTTCCTCGTGAAAAGCAAGTATGGAGCCGGTGAGGCCCAGAAGCAGGATGAAAAAGCCGGCGATAAGCCCGCTCCATTTATGGAACTTATAGATCCTTCTCGTACTCATTTACAGGGTATTGCATAACTTTGTTATCCTGATTTACTTCAGTTTATAATAAAAAGGCACCCCGAAGGGTGCCTGGCAAATGTACTGAATATCAGAACTGGGCAGATACACCCAGGGTAAAACTCATTCCTCTGCCTTTTACATAGTATTGATCAATGCTGGGCCACAACGATCTCGATGGGAAATAATCGGCGTTAAGCAGATTTTCGATGCCCAGCTTAAGCTTCGTAGATTGACTAACACTAAAAGAAGAGGAAAGATTAATCATATTGTAGGAATCTACTTTTCCTTCATAGGTTTTATACATGCCGGTGGTAGGGTTGATGGCAAAGCGCTCACGAGCCCCGGAGGCAATAAAGTCTGTCCGGATATTCCACTTTTTAACAGGAGTATAGTTCAAATAAGCAGTGTATTTCGGCGGGGCGATCCGCTCACCACCTAACCAGGTATCTTCGGTATCGTTATATTTATCATTATTATTTCCGTCCCGCTTGCCTTCTACGTAGCTGTAACTGGCTCCAAGAGTTAAGTTTTTGGAAGCAATAAAATCAGCGGCCAGTTCGAAACCATGTACACGCTCTGGCTGCCTTGCGATAACATAGAAACCATCCTGCTCGATAAAGCTTGAACCGAGTTCAGACTTACTGATGTATGCTGACGCTTCAAAACGGAAGGCTTTGAACTCACTCGCGAAACCTGCTTCATAATTGTTTATTATAACAGGCTCTGTCTGGATCACGGAGATGTCATTAACCCTTGCTGCTCTCAGAAGCAAACCAAGATCGGCCACCGAGAAACCCTGAGAAAAGTTAACATATGGTTTGAAGAAATCATAGCGGTTATAGCGCAGTCCGCTGTTGAATACAAGGTTATTATACTTGATTTCACCGCCTTTAACATCGACACTTGCTCCGAAGGTCTTGGTTTGTGCATTATATGGCTTCAACGTGGTATAATCCTCAACCCCGATACTCATGTTTTCGTATCGTAAGCCACCGTTTATCACCAGGTCATTAAAGAGCGTACCCTGCAACTGTAAAAACGGGGCTTTACTCAACATGTCCATTTTAGGAACCCATGTCCGTCCGTCAAGCAGCGGCTGTGAAGTAACATCGTTTAAAATATCAAGACCATATGTTATGTCAGCGGCAAGGCCAGGTTTGGAAATTAGGGGTGTATTTAAGTCTGCACGAATTCCTTTTTTGGAGGATTGAATGGTTGACTGACCGCCGTTTTCAAACTGCGTGCTGTAAAAGAACAGTGTATTGAAGTCCTGTAAATAAGCATTCACAGTTAAGCTCGTCTGGCCGACTAATTTATCATTAGAGTATTTCAAAAGACCATTATGATTCCATCGCGTGCCCGGCGCACTGCCCGGTGTAGTGCCTTCCACCGCCTCGGTTTTCCTTCCATCTTTACGGCTACCCATGGCTTCAGCCAGGTTAGTTTCTTCAAGACTACTGAAAAAATTGTAGCTAAGCTGAATCCGTTGGTTGGCGTTTAACTGATATCCAAGCTTTGTGAAAGCATTATATATCGTATTATTACTTAAACCATACGTTGGTCCTACGATATCACCCTCTGCATCTTTTACTACGCCCGTTTTTTCGTAACTGCCGCTAACGGTATAGTCTAACTTTCCCGCGGTGCCGAATACCGACTGATTCAAGCGGCCGCCAATAGTTCCAGCCGGGTTAACAAGCGATCCCGTCGAAGCAAGCTCAGTCTTAAAACCTATTTTCGGTGAATTCTTGTTTGTTCGTGTGATATAATTGATTATTCCCCCGGCTGCACCATTACCGTAGATTGAATTAGCGCCTTTAATTACCTCAATGCGTTCTATAACGTTCGGATCGATCGTACGCATATCCACCGACCCGTTTCTTAAAGGCGTGGATTGAGAAACTCCGTCAACAAGGATCAGCACCTGGCGCCCCCTTAAAGTCTGGCCCCAGTTACTGCTCGAACCCGAAGACAGGCCCAGGCCCGGAACGGTTACAGCAAGTATATCGCTGACATTATTGTTAACTGTCTGGAGGTCCTGTATCGTTTTGGTATTAACTACGGAAACAGCAGAAGTGAAGTCCTCTTTAAGCTGTTCTTTCTTGCGGGAAGTAATGACGATTTCTTTCAAAAATGAATTTTCACTCTGTTTTAAGATCACAGCCATTTCCTTGCTCTCTCCGCCTTGAAGAATAACGGTTTCTTCATGCAATAAAAAACCTGTTGCGGAAATACTCAGCTTGTAGGTGCCTGCAACTATTCCATCGAACTTAAATTCTCCTGATGAATTGGCTGTTGTCGTTTTATGACCGTTTAACTTCACTGTCGCATAACTTACTGCTGACCCATCGGCGCTTTTTACCGTACCTGATATCGCCGGCGTTTGCGCCATAACTACCGCGGCAGAGCAAATAACAAATAATAAAAGGAAAATTCGTTTCATCTCTATTTTTAAATTTCGCGCAAAGCTAAATCTTATTTAGAATAAGTCCAAATAGTTATAGGAAATTAAACAATCTCTTTATGCGATTAGACTTCCGCAAACTTTTTCGGAAAGTTCATTTAAACTTCATGTTGACACATCACTTTTACATTATTGAATAACTCACACCAAAAAATATGAACGATATAATAACGATCCCCGGCCTGCCACGCTTCTTTAAAATGGAGATTTAAAAGATGAAAACGATCTTATCTCTATGTCTTCTTTTCTTGTTAAGCAGCTCAGTTATTTCATGTAAAGATTCCGGCTCTTCCACAGTAACCCGCTTCAATGTAAAAATGACCGACGCTCCAGGAAACTATGACGCTTTGTATTTAAGTCTGAAGGAAGTTCAGGTGTTGACATCAGAGGGGCGACGTAACCTGGAGGTAAAGTCCGATCCTTTTGATATTCTTCGTTTCCGTATGGGAAAAGACACTCTTATCGCCGCGGAGGATATTTCTTCCGGTGAATTGCAGGAGATTCGCCTGGTTCTGAACGAAACCGGGAATGCGATAGTTGTAGATGGCGAAACACACGAACTTAAAACTCCTTCAGGCCAGTCCTCCGGAATTAAGATAAAAGTTAATGATGAACTGGTAGGCGGTATCGCTTATACTTTAACTCTCGATTTTGACGCGGCAAAGTCAGTGGTACACACCGGCAATGGCAAATATATTTTGAAACCGGTCATCCGGGCGATTCCCCGGGCTGTTTCAGGTGCACTTACGGGGACAGTAAGCCCGGTCGCTTCGAACCCAAAGGTTTATGCAATAACGGGTCTGGATACAGTTGGTGCAGTTGCTGATGCAAACGGCAGATTCTTTTTTCCCGGAATTTCAGAAGGAAATTATAAAGTTAATATCGAACCTGTAAGCCCCTTCAAACCATTAACTATTGAAAATGTCGAGGTCACGAAATCATCAGTTAAAGATTTGGGAATAATAATCATAACCCCGCTATAGGATTTGCGTAAAAACACTTGCACTGGTTGTTTTTTGGTTTTAGGTGAATGATCAGGCAATTGCAATCCTCCGGACTGATCCGGAGGATTTTTTTGATATACAGAGCCTGATCATAGTGCTTTCAAATCTGTGAGCCGATTGTCTGGATGTTCCAGCCTGGCCGGTTCAGGCACAAACATTAGTCAATATTTTGAAACCGAAGCGATCGCTTGCCGTATACCACAATTGCATTCCCTTGTAAGTGAAGCAATTCAATCTTAATTCTGTACAAATTCATCTATAACTGCCGCTCTCTGTGTTAAATATTAATAGTGCTGAAGCAATCTTTAATGCTTTACCAACTCCCTGTCTTGTTTTACTCCCCGATGCACCACTCTATACAATAGCACACGTTAACGAGGCCTACTGCGCAGCCACGCAAACCCGCGCAAACGAGCTTTTAAATAAACCGGCATTCGAGGTTTTCCCTGCGAACCCAAAGGATCCGGGCCCATCCGGAATTGAAAGCCTGAAGTCATCTTATGAACAGGTCCTTTCAACAAAAGAATCACATAAACTCGACGTTCTGAAATATGATATACCTGTTCGGGGAACCGACGGGTTTGCCGAAAGGTATTGGAGATTTGAAAATTCGCCGGTACTCGATGAACAGGGAAATGTGCAATATATAATTCACAGTGTCACAGATATAACCGAACAAGTCCTTGCGGAAGAGAAGGAAAAAACCACCCGTGATGAGCTGGCCAGGAATCGGGAACACTACCAGTCTTTGTTTGATCATCATCCCGATGCGATATACTCATGCGATCTCGGCGGTAACTTTATGAGCGCCAACAAAAGATCAGCAGAGCTTTCGGAATGCCCGCTGGAGGATCTGCTTCACAGCCCATTTGCGCCGCTGATCCCCCGCGATGATATTGCCAGGGTGAATGACCACTTTACAAATGCTTGTACCGGAGAGATCCAGAATTACAACACGGGGTTTATAACTGTTAAAGGAAATTACAGGATCCTGAACGTAACGAATTTACCCATAATTGTGCACGGGCAGATCATTGGAGTTTACGGGATAGCCAGGGATGTGACCAGGGAATTACACGCCGATCAGAAGCTTAAGCATAGTAAGGAGCAGCTGCGAAAAATAATGGACTTTTCCCGGGATATCATTTGTATTGTAGACGCTGATGGCAGGTTTGTGAAGATGAGTAAGGCGTCTGAAGTTATATGGGGGCAGCCGCCGGAAAGCCTTGAAGGCAAACTCATTTTCGATCTGATTCATGAGAATGATCGCGAGACTACAAGAAACGAAGTTGCTGCAATTATACAGGGTAATGATACGACCAGGTTTCTGAACCGCTGCCTGCGCAAAAATGGGGAAATTGCAACCATGAGCTGGTCGGCATACTGGGACCGCGACGACGAACTGATGTACTGTGTTGGGCGGGATATCACCGAGTATATTACCGTCACGGAGAAGATAAAGAATAATGAAAGGCGCTTCCGGACGCTCATTAAGAACAGCTCCGAAGGCATTTCGCTCGTCACAGAAAGCGGTTCCATTATCGAAAGAAGTTTCTCCGCAATGAAGATACTGGGTCTCCATGCTGCAGAGGAGCAAAAGACATGGCAGGAGATCATACACCCTGACGATGTTGAGCTGGGGAAGAAAACGATGTCCGACATTCTTGCAGACCCTGACACCTGCAGGATTATCGAATGCAGACTTGCAAACTCAGATAAATGGGTTGAGTTTACATTCCACAATCAGCTTCATGATGACGCGGTCAAGGCGATTATCATCAATTCCAGGGACATCACGGAGAAAAAAAGGACCTCGGGCATTTTAAGATCATCTGAGGAACGATACCGTAATCTCTTTTACAACAATCCGCTGCCGATGTGGATCTACGATACGAATACGTTTAATTTCCTGGAGGTGAACCAGGCTGCGGTTGAAAAGTATGGTTATACCGAGGAAGAATTTCTTAAAATGACCATCAGAGATATCCGGCCCTCCCAGGACGCTGAACTTATTGGCAAGATAAAAGGAAGGCAGACAAAATATGGCCTTCGTTATGATGGACACTGGCGTCATCTCAAGAAAAACGGAGATATGTTGTACGTAGACGTAACAAGCCAGGTGATAGATCACGGCGGCTGTGAGGCTACCTTGATCCTGGCAAATGATATTACTAAAAGAGTACGCGCCGAGCAAGCCACCCGCACCAGTGAAGAAGTAAGAACTCTGATCATGAATGCCGCTCTGGATTCCATCGTATGTATGGACAAGGATGGGCTGGTCACCTTATGGAATTTGCAGGCAGAAAAACTTTTTGGCTGGAAGAAGGACGAGATCCTTGGTAAGAATCTTGTGGACTTTATTATTCCTGAGCAGTTCAGAGAACAGCACATGGATCAGCTGAGAAATTACAAGGAAACAGGGGAGTGCAGCAGCATAAATAGCCTTACCGAGTTACACGCCCTAAAGCGCGATCAGACCGAATTCCCAATCGAGTTGGTGGTGGTACCAATCAAGCAGGGAGGGGCCAGTCTCTTCTGTGCCTTTATCAGGGATATCACAGAACGGAAGCATTATATTACTGCCCTGGACCGTAGCGAGAAACGTTATAAAGCGATGGTGCAGGATGGTTCTGACCTGATCAATATCCTTGATCATGAGGGTAATTACAAATATGCCAGTCCTGCCTCGGCGGCTATGATCGGCATGAACCAGGAGGAGGTCATCGGTAAGAGTGCTTTTGAATACATCCATGAAGATGACCAGGAGATGATCGCTGAGGCCCTTGGATCGCTTTCAGATGCAAAAAGGGTTAGTTCATCACCCTATCGTTTTAAGGACCCGGGCGGTGAGTATCGCTGGCTGGAATCAATCGGGACTAACCTTCTGGATGATCCCGCAGTGGAGGGAATTGTTGTCAATTCCCGGGATATCACCGACAGGATCAATCACATCCAGGCTATTGAAGCGCAGAATACGAAATTACGTGAGATAGGATGGATTCAGTCGCACCTTGTGAGGGCACCATTAACACGTATTATGGGCCTGGCAGATGTAATTGCCAATTATTCGGATGAAGATATAGATACACGCGAATTGCTGAATTTAATCGTTACCTCTGCCAATGAACTGGACGTAGTGATTCGGGATATCGTTAAGAATACAAAAGAGTAATGACCCGATGACCTCATAGTTTATTTAGGACTGCTTGTATAATAATCCGGGTCGGAGACAGTTAGGGGACTTGTTGGGACCATGTTAAGGTTAGTCCGCTAATTTAGCGGACTAACCTCTAGATGACCTAAGCAAATGCTTAACAAAACGAAGCCCTCCAGGTACCGAATCTATTCAGCTGGATCGGCGGGACATTCGGGATAACGCACCGTTTTCCATGAAATTTTACTAACTTGCATCACTGCAATTACTGTTGCCTGTAAGGCGATGGCTAATATTCCTCTTAAAAGCTTTTCCCAGGAACCTGTGGTGGGAATTATTGCTTTCAACCTGCTTATCTGAAAGGCGGGAAAATTTTTCTGATCTCATTAAATGATCAGCTAAAACACTTAATCCAATAAAATAAAAAACATAAGTATGTCAATTAAAGAAGAATTAACAAGGTCGCAAGTTGCATTTCTTGAAAAACATAAGATCGCTGAAGATTCACTGATCAATGCCAACGGAGGCGGAATGACTGAGGAGTTAAGGCAAAGGATGATTGACGAAGAAAAGATCGTCGCATATAACAGTTCCGAGTGTACGGTTAATAGCAATCATCGTTTTGTTACCCAGGATGGTCATTGCCCGCAGTGCATTAAGGTAAGCTTGCAGAATGCATTGGAGGAATATGAAGATGGTTATGTTTACATTATCGGGTCTGTAAAGGCCGGGCTGGTGAAGATTGGGCTAACCACTGAAATCGTCAAGCGTGTCAAATCATTAAACGGTACCGCCTCGCGATTTGCCGGATGTGATGATTGGGAAATGCTGTTTTATGCAAAAACAACTAAGATCGGTAAGACCGCCCGTCTGATCCGGGAGAAACTAGAGAATTATCTGGATAGGCGTCAGTACACTAAAATTGATAAGCCACAGAAAACGGCCGAATTGTTCAGGTGCTCTTATAATAAGGCCCGTCAGGCTTATATCGAGGTACATAATGAACAGATGCTGGAATTCACTCAGAAAGTCGAAAAGTTTGGGATAATTGACAGTTATCAGTTCAGAAATCTGATAGCCACTACGGTTTAAGCATTCCGGAACTTTCCTGTAAAGGCACCGTGTTAAGCCACTCTTAATTAGGTTATTCTATTATCATAGGCCTAAAGAAGAGTGGCTTTTTTCTGTAAAATAGTTTTTTTTGAACTGATGTATCCGCGCAGCGCTTAAATCCTATTAAAAACTCAGACCAAGGCTAAAAGTGAGACGCCGGAACTTGTACTCTTCCATGATCGCCATGTTAGGGTGAGGGCCGAAATAATCGAAAATTATGGTTGACATTGGCTGATAAATTTCGGCTTTCTGTTGCCTGAAGCCCAACGCAACATTAATTTTTGATCTGCTTTTAGTCTTTATCCGAAGCCCGATAGAAGGATTGATTATGACCCCGCCCTCGTATTTAACATCATCTTTCCGGCGCTGCAGCCAGGTGAATCCATAACCTCCGTTAAGGCTAATAACCGGTGACACCGTGTGCGCCCTGAACGGATTCCATTTAAAGCCGGCAGATAAAGGTAAGATGATCACCTGATTATAGAGGTCAATGCCTGTGGTAATGCCTGCGTCAAGGTTCCATTTTCGGATAGTAACTCCGTTAAACGTTTGCGCACTGAAGGAAGTGGCTGAGGGGGTTCCGATCAGAACTCCCGCATCTGTCTGATTGGTGTACGGCATCCGCTGTCCCTTCGCTGCCAGTGTTACCAGCAGCAGCGTGATCAGGGTAAGAGCCTTTGGATAAGTACTCATAGGGTATTGCTTAAAGCCAGGTGGCTGATAAGCTTTAGCTTTGAAGGATCTGTATAGTTATACTGGTATATGCCGCGATTCCCGGTAACGATCAGGGATTTCGGACCCGCAATGACATCGGCGGCGTCTATGTTAGTGACTGACGACAGCTGCTTCCGACCTATGGCCTGGACGTCATCGCTGTTGAAGACCTTAAGACCGTATTGGCCTTCACAAATGAAGAGGCTGGAACCTGATATGGTTAATCCGTAGGGTTTTTCCATTGGAAAGGAGGAAACGAGAACCGGGTTAGACGGATTCTCAATATTTAAAACCTGCAGGACGTTAATGCCCTGCTGGCAGAAGTTATCAGAGCGGAGGGTGACATATGCATACTTATCCTGTACCACCACCGGGTCGCAGCTGGTAACATGACGATAGGTTGAAAGCTTAACTGGCGCAGAGGGTACGGTCGCATCATAAATATGCATCCCGGTAGTTGAACCGATGAATAATTTATTATCATAAGGAAAGATCGTCTCAATACCGCCTCCAAGATCAACGGTGCTTGAATACCGGGGATTATCTGCCTGCGAGACGTTAAATAATTTTAGCTGATGCTGACTGACAGTATACAGATTATTGTTCATCAGGGTGAAGCGTGCTGTTGATCCGCCTGTACCATAAACCTGTTTGCCTGTACTGTTGGATACGGGAGTTCCTGCGTCATATTCGTAATAACCGGCGGGATAGACATCGCCTCTGACAACCTCAGTGATAACGGTGTCCTTATATCCGAGGATCAATCCTCTGGCCTGGTCGATATATTGATTATCAAAAACATTCTCTACCCGTTTAACCTGGCGGATATTCGAAGGATCTGTGACATCGAATGCCAGGAGGTCTACATAGTTATCGGCATAAAGGATGTTACTGTTAACGGCCAGATCAACGTTTCCGGCGATACTGATGAATTTGATGAAACGCGGGTTCCCGGGATTCGTGTTGTCTACGATGTGTATTCCCTTGTTGACCTCGGTGATAAAAAGGAAATTGCCGAATAGGTAGATCTTTCCGGGCGAGGACAGAGGTTGAGGAGCCTGCAGGAAATCTGACTCCGCACGAAGCTTGGCCACAGAAATATAGACAGGCACCATCGTATGAAAAGTCCTTGTTCTGATTACTTCATCCTTGCAGTTTGTGAACAGCATTAAGGATAAAATAAATAAGGATGTCACAAGGCGGGCGGGGAACCGGGAGGTTTTCATGTGAATGAAATTAAGATTTATGACATTACGAGGCGAGTGACCAAAACGCTACATGCCTGGTCTGATAAAATATTTTAATTAAAGGAAATTGAGCATCTTCAGCTTTTAAATAAAATCATATGCGGAAATCTTTTACATTATTTTGCTTCTTCGTACTCTGCCTGCCGGGTGTTCATGCACAGGAAAAGTCCATAATCACCGACTCTAAAATAGACCGTGTCATTGTATTTTTGCAAGGTGCGCAGCTTGAGAGAAGCGGCCGGACATCGCTGCCTGCGGGCACTTCTTCTATCGTTTTTAAAGGACTGTCTCCTGAGATCGAGGAACAGAGCATACAGGTGAAAGGGGAGGGCAATTTTACCATTCTTTCAGTCAGGCGTCAGAGTAATTTCATCGATGATCACACCCTGACGGATGAACTGGTGACATTGCATGAACAGAACCGTGTTCTTTACGATAAAACAAGAATTGCCGAGGACCAGATATTGATCTTAAAGAAGGAAGAAGAAATGCTGGCCAGCAATCAGAACGTTGGCAACGCAGGCTCAGGTCTCGACATAAATAAACTACGGCTTGCGCTGGATTTTCAAAAGTCCCGCTTAACGGATAATAAGTTTCAGCAGATCCGTCTGGGAAGGGAACTTGGCACCCTGAGAGATCAGGCCAGGAAGCTGAGTGCCCAGATAGGTGAATTAAGCGGCGAGAGTAAGAAGACCACCAGTGATATAGTAGTAACTGTCTCAGCTAAGGCACCTGCAGAGGCCCGCCTCACATTTAGTTATCTGGTTAAAAATGCTACCTGGTATCCGGGTTATGATCTTCGGGCAAGCGGTCTTAACAAACCCATAGATCTGGTATACAGGGCAAATGTTTCACAGCAGAGCGGTGAGGAATGGAAAGACGTAAACCTGGTTCTTTCATCGGGGAACCCCTCCAGAAGCGGCAACCGTCCTGAACTGAAGGTGTACCAGGTAGGATATAATATTGTGCGTTATCGGGCGGGCGAGAATATTACCAAGGTCTTTGGCCGAATTAAAGATAGTGCCGATGGGAGCAGTCTCCCGGGTGTTTCGATCCGGGTCAGAGGCACATCCATCGGCAGCGTCTCTGATGCGTCAGGCAATTATTCCATACAGATTCCCTCTCCGGATGCGATCCTGGAGTATAAATACATTGGTTATGAATTCGCCGAACGATTAGCAAATTCAGCCCAAATAAATGTTGATCTAACAGCCTCACAGCAAACATTAAGTGAAGTGGTTGTAACTGGTTATGCACAGAAAAGGATTTCGGGAGAATTGGAGGGAAAAGTAGCAGGCGTTAACATCAGGGGACTAAGCTCCGCTCCGCAGTCCCAGACTTTAGAGGTGCAGGCCCAGGAAAGCCAGACAACCGTGCAGTTTGAGATCAAACAACCTTACAGCATTGCCGGCGATGGTAAGCAACTGGCAGTGGAAATAGGGCAGCATCAGCTGCCGGCAGACTATAAATATCACGCCGTGCCAAAATTAAGTAGCGATGCCTGGTTAACTGCCACGGTGACCGGTATAAATGAATTGAATTTATTGAGCGGTGAAGCCTCGATATTTTTTGAGGGTGCCTATCTTGGAAAGACCCTGATCAACGTAGAAAATACCAATGATACGCTTGCTGTTTCACTGGGGGCTGACAAAGGTGTCACAGTTAAGCGAATTAAGCAGAAAGAGCAGAACGCACAATCCTTCATCGGTTCAAATCAGCGCGCCACGCGTACTTACCTGATAGAAGTATATAATCATAAGTCACAGCCTGTTAATATTATTATTGAAGATCAGTTACCCGTTTCAACCAGTTCGGAGGTTACAGTAGAGAGCCAGGAGCTTTCCGGCGCGCAGCTGGATGAGAATACAGGTAAGCTGATATGGAACCTGCAGGTATTACCGGGGGAGAAAAAAGGAAAGCTGTTAAAATATCAGGTGAAGTATCCGAAGAACCGGCCCGTAATTTTGGAATAAGTACAATTTTAGATACGAATTACGATTTCAGATTTACAAATTATAAAAAAGAAAAAGCTCATTCCCGGTTGCGGAATGAGCTTTTTTATTAGGCGAGATCATCTTGGTTCTAAAAATCAAACAGATCATTCAGGAATGACTTTTTCTTTTTGTGGGGGTTCCTTTTGTAGTAGTCATCATCGTATTCATTATAACCATAACGTTTGTAATCTGATTCATAATTCTCCTTTTTAGAATAATGGTCTGCCGAACGTTCAATGATCTTTTCGAGTTCGCCCCGGTCTAGCCAGAGACCCCGGCAACTAGGACAGTAGTCGATTTCGATGCCTTGCTTATCTGAAATCGCTAAAGTTGTTTGGCAATTTGGACACTTCATATTTTTGTGATTTAGTTTTATTTAAAACGTTAAATGTTCGATTGCGATATTAAATAGCCCGTTCATTGTAAATTAATGAATTCCTTTTGGCAGTTAAGCCCGATGTAACAGATTTGTAACATTGGTGGCAACAGTATTGCCCTTAAGGCGTTAATGAACAAGATCACTATATTCGAAAAAATTTTAATGTTAAAACCCTATCAAATGAATCTTTCAAAACTAAAACTTGCCAACTTTATCTTAGCGCTGACAACCGTCGTAGTCTTATTTGGAGCGTGTAAAGCAAAAAAAGCTGTAGTTGCCGAGCAGCCACCTGTTGTTGAACAGGAAAAACCTGCTCAGCCAGCGCCCGTTGAGGAGAAGGAAGTGGCAGTTGCCCCGACTCCAGCTCCGGAAAAGATGCCCGATTTTAATTACAGCAACATTCAGTTCGAATTCAATTCATCTATCCTGAAAACTGCATCGTATGCGGTGCTTGACCAGATTGCCGGTGAGATGAAAAAATATGATACGGTAAGATTTAATATCGAAGGTCATGCTTCCCAGGAAGGTACCGACCAGCGTAATATGACTCTTTCTGTTGACCGTGCAAATGCTGTTAAAGCCTATTTGATCAATGCAGGTGTGAACGGTGAAAACCTGACCAGCGTTGGATTCGGAGAAACTAAGCCGGTTGCTTCTAACGCGAACGAAGAAGGCCGTGTGCTGAATCGTCGTGTGGAGATAAAAAAGAACTAATTTAATATCATCAACAGGTTCTAAAGAACAAAAAAGCGGGTATCAACCCGCTTTTTTTTGCCATTAATTATTCCTGGAGTATGCTCAGGATATTGCCAAAGGGATCTTTAAACCAGGCTATCAGTGGACCCTCGCCGCGCATAATCCCCTTTTCATCAGTCTTCAGGTCAGGCTCATTATAGCTTTCAAAGACCACACCTTTAGCAACAAGGTAATCTACCGCTTTTTCGATGTCATCAACCGGGAAATTTAAAACAGTGAAGCTCGCGGGGGTATGGTTGGATTTGGGATAGAGCATCACTTTTTTTTCGGCTCCGAGGCTAAGAGCATATTCATCCAGGGAAACTTCCATCTCTAAAATCCCGGAGTAGAACT
The DNA here is from genome assembly GCF_010692725.1 of Flavihumibacter soli. GTDB lineage: Bacteria > Bacteroidota > Bacteroidia > Sphingobacteriales > Sphingobacteriaceae > Daejeonella > Daejeonella soli. Next base: position 88,074 of record NZ_JAAFZB010000090.1, read on the forward strand.
GTTCAGCCTTTTTCAGATCGCTTACTGAAAAACTGCTAAAGACTTTTGATTGCTTAATCATGGTTCTTTAATTTATAGTTTGTTATTCTCCTGGCAGACTATCTAATTTTGCAGTTCCTGCTTTGCTGTCACGATCTGCCGGATATTTTTCACTTGCCGAATATGTCGCTGCGTATGATACAGAATGAAATGAAGCCACTCAAGTCTTGTATATTCTCCGGACCCCGGAAGAATAAATCCGAGGCAGATTTGCGAAAGGTCGAGTCTCTGCGATGTGCTGATGATCCTGTCAACAGTGCTTTGCAGCGAGCTTAGGAGACCTTCTTTGGCGATCGGAGTTTTCGCCGGCACGATGAATCCCGGGGCCTGCATCTTAATATCAAAATTCAGCATGACCTGTTTTATCTCGTTAATTTTTTCACCCGGATCTCTGTCGGTGTTTTTTACCGGTTTCTCCAGGATATCGACCACTCCGTAGGATTTCCGCAAATGCTCTCCGACCTGGGCTGCTGTCCAGCTTCCCTCGAAGGGAATCATATTGAGTTCTGTCTCCGTAAGGGACGACAAAATCTGTATAAGTTCGTCGGTTGTTTCTTTTACCTGTGTCAGGATATCGGTCATCATAATGGCTTTATTATGATAAAGGTAGAGAAATAAGAAATTATTAAGCAGGGCGGACAACGTCAAAAATAGGGCTGTTTCCGACAAACTCTTTGATCATATACCGGAGTTACATCACCTGTTTTAAGATCTCCCGTTCCGAATGGCGTACATTCGCCTTGAACCTCTCGTACCAGTCTTTCCACGCGGCCGCTCCCAATTCCTTTTTGAGATCGGCTTCATACGCTGTCAGGGTTTCGTACGGAAGTTCAAGGATCAGCCGGTAGCCCTCGCCTGTAAAGTCTGTTAGTAATCTGCTACCCTGAGGCTGCAGCAGCAAATGCTTTTGCATGGCTTCGTCGATCAGCGCCCTGGCTTCGCGATAACGGCCGAACTGCAGATGAAAGATCTCCCTTATAATGAACATAATCAATCGTTTACCATCTGAACAATCCCGATTGCAATAGTGTTTACCAAAGGCCATTTTTTGGATCACACTTCTGTTTGTACTTTTTTGTATATATTGATTTGTATCTTTGCGCTATGAAACCAGAGATCTATCAATCCCCTAAGAATGATATGAACGATGAGCTCAGCACGATCGAAAAGACCGTTCTAAGTGACTATAAATATGGCTTTGTTACCGATATCGAGGCTGACGAAGCTCCGCCCGGATTGAATGAAGACATTATCCGCTTTATATCTGCCAAAAAGAATGAGCCCGAATGGATGCTTGAATGGCGATTAAAGGCTTTTCGTCACTGGTCGCGCCTTGCCGCTGAGGAACCGAAGTGGGCTAACATCGAATATCCGCCAATCAGTTACCAGGACATTATATATTATTCAGCCCCTAAGCAGAAAGTTAAACCTAACAGCCTTGAGGAGATCGATCCGGAACTGCGGAGAACTTTTGAGAAACTGGGTATTTCCCTCGATGAGCAGAAGCGATTAAGCGGGGTTGCCGTGGATGCGGTTATTGACAGCGTATCTATCGGAACATCGTTTAAAGAGCAGCTGGGTGAAATGGGTATCATTTTCTGTTCAATGACCGATGCTATCCAGGAACATCCGGACCTGGTAAGGAAATATCTCAGCTCTGTTGTCCCGATCACGGATAATTATTTCGCGGCATTGAATTCGGCTGTATTCACCGATGGTTCGTTCTGCTACATCCCAAAGGGCGTTCGTTGCCCGATGGAGCTGTCGACTTATTTCCGGATCAATGCGGAAAATACAGGCCAGTTTGAGAGGACGCTGATCATCGCTGAACAGGGAAGCTATGTCAGCTACCTGGAAGGCTGTACTGCCCCCATGCGCGATGAACATCAACTGCACGCTGCGGTCGTGGAACTGATAGCGCTGGATGATGCTGAGATAAAGTATTCAACTGTGCAGAACTGGTATCCCGGCGATAAGCAGGGCAAAGGAGGCATCTATAATTTTGTTACCAAGCGCGGGATTTGTAAAGGGAATAACTCCAAGATCTCATGGACACAGGTAGAAACCGGTTCAGCAATCACCTGGAAGTATCCAAGCGTGATCCTTAAAGGTGATAATTCCACCGGCGAATTCTATTCAGTAGCCGTAACGAATAATTACCAGCAGGCCGACACCGGAACCAAGATGCAGCATCTCGGGAAAAATACGAAGAGTCGCATCGTATCCAAAGGCATATCAGCGGGATTTAGTAATAATAGCTATCGCGGACTGGTTCATGTCGCAAAAAATGCAGTAAATGCCCGCAATTACTCGCAATGCGACTCGCTTTTGCTTGGAGATAAATGCGGTGCACATACCTTTCCCTACATAGAAGTAAAGAACAACACTTCCGTAGTGGAACATGAAGCTACTACTTCGAAGATTGGTGAAGACCAGATCTTTTATTGTAACCAGCGTGGGATTGATTCGGAAACAGCCGTAGCCCTGATAATTAACGGATTCGCCAGGGAAGTCATGAATCAACTGCCAATGGAATTTGCGGTCGAAGCGCAGAAATTACTTGCGGTGAGCCTGGAAGGTAGTGTGGGGTAGTTTGATAATGTGGTAATATGCTAATGTGGTAGTATGTTAATGTGGGAATGGCAAATTGATTAATGAATGATGATTAAATGAGATAATGTTATGCTGAAGATTCAGAATTTACAGGCGGGAATAGAAGGAAGGACAATATTAAAGGGTATTAATCTTGAAATAAAAGCGGGTGAAGTGCATGCAATCATGGGTCCTAACGGCTCCGGCAAAAGCACGCTGGCATCCGTTATTGCCGGTAAGACCGATTACGAAGTGACGGAGGGTCGGATCGAGTTTATGGGTAAAGATCTGTTGGATATGCTACCCGAAAAGAGGGCTGGAGAAGGCTTATTCCTGGGCTTTCAATACCCGGTTGAAATACCCGGTCTGAGCACAACTAATTTTATTAAGACTGCCGTCAATGAATTGCGCAAATACCGGGGTGAGGAGCCCCTGGATGCGGTCGCTTTCCTAAGACTAATGAAGGAGAAGATGGCCCTGATGGACATACAGCAGCCCTTGCTGAGTCGTTCATTGAATGAAGGTTTTTCGGGTGGCGAGAAAAAAAGGAATGAGATCTTCCAGATGGCGATGCTGCAGCCCAAACTTGCGATCCTTGACGAAACGGATTCCGGCCTTGATATTGATGCCATCCGGATTGTAGCTAATGGCGTTAACAAGCTTCGCAGTAAGGATAATGCGGTTCTCCTGATAACCCATTACCAGCGATTACTTGATTTTATTATTCCGGATTTCGTGCATGTTCTTTATAACGGCCGGATCGTCAAATCGGGAACCAAGGAACTTGCCCTTGAACTGGAATTGAAAGGTTACGACTTCATTAAAAATGATCTGAATATCGCTGAGACGGTCTGAGGCACTGGATATAATACAGAGAGAATGGATACGATAGAATATTTAACCGGCCAGTTTCATGAATTTCCGCAGGACAGTATTGACCGCGGACTTGACATCTTACGGCAGGATGCATTTAACGCGTTTAATACCATGGGTATTCCTGGCATGAAGCATGAGGAATGGAAATATACCCGGATCAATAAACTCTTCAATACGGATTATTCTCTTTCAGCGGATCCTGCGGATCATTCCGTTAGCACTTCTGACTTGGGACCATACCGCCTTCCGGGGAATAAAGATGCTAATGAGCTTTTCTTTATCAATGGCCGGTTCGCTTTTGATCTGTCTGTCATTCAATCCGCCGGCCTGCAGGTACTGCCAATATCAACTGCTTATAATGGTGAGCATCGTGATGTCATTGCAGAAAATCTTAGCCATAGCAGCCGCTATCTTAAGGATGGGATTAATGCCCTCAACACGGCTTTCTTACAGCACGGTGTGTTCATTCAGGTTGGCAGAGGTTTAATACTTGAACATCCGGTCTACATTTACAATATTACTGACGCCCGGACAGCTAATATCTTTTCGCAACCCCGCTCGCTGGTCAATATCAACGAGGGAGCGCAGGTTCAGATGGTCGAGACATTTATCACGTTCGGCATGAACGAGAGTTTCACTAACCAGGTAATGGAGGTAGTAGTTCAGCAGGATGCTGTTGTTGAATATTACAAAATTCAGAACGACGCAAGTCATACAAATCAGGTTAGCACTACACACTTCAGGCAGACGGCAAAAAGTTACGTTCATACGGTTACTATTTCATTGAATGGGGGGATAGTTCGGAACAACCTGAATATGGTGATGGATGCAGAGCATTGCGAGTCGCATTTATATGGATTGTATTTCCAGCAGGGTAAAAGCCATATCGATAACCATACTATCGTCGATAACGCGATGCCTAACTGCCTGAGCAACGAATTCTATAAGGGTATTCTGGACGGCAACTCGAGCGGTGTTTTCAACGGTAAGATCTTTGTTCAACGCGACGCGCAAAAGACCAATGCATATCAATCCAATAAGAATGTTTTGTTATCGGAGGAAGCGAGCGTTAATACAAAGCCGCAGCTGGAAATATTTGCCGATGACGTTAAATGTTCCCATGGCTGTACTGTTGGCCGCCTGGACGAAGAGGGGCTTTTTTACCTCCGTTCGCGGGGCATCAGTGAAAAGATCGCGCGCTCTTTACTCCTTCATGGTTTTGTTGTTGACATTCTGGATAAAATAAGGCTGGCAGTCATACGCAATTATGCTGATCAGCTGATTTCTGAACGATTAGAATTTGATATATCATGACAGAGACGCAAATCCTGGAAAATAAGCTCGATGTCTATGCAATCAGGCAGCAGTTTCCAATACTAAGCCGGGACGTTAAGGATAAACCCCTCGTTTATTTCGATAATGCGGCGACCTCCCAGAAACCGCGGGTGGTTATAGATGCGCTAAGCAATTATTATCAGCAGTATAATGCGAATATTCACCGCGGTATCCATACGCTTGCAGAGGAAGCGACAATGGCCTTTGAAGCAACGCGGGATTCAGTGCAGGCTTTTATTAATGCTTCTGAAAGGGAGGAAATAATTTTCACAAGGGGAACTACCGAAGGGATTAACCTGGTTGCCTATACCTGGGGCCGGCAGAATATCGGTGAGGGGGATGAGATCATTGTATCGGTTATGGAACACCACTCGAATATTGTTCCCTGGCAGATACTATGCAAGGAGAAAAAAGCGGTCTTAAAAGTAATTCCTGTAAATGAAGAAGGGGACCTGATTGTTGAAGAATATCAAAAGCTGTTAAGCGACCGGACAAAGCTTGTTTCGATCGCGCATGTATCCAACGCACTCGGGACGGTAAACCCTGTCCGGCGGATCATTGAACTTGCCCATGACGCCGGAGCACTGGTCGTGGTAGACGGGGCGCAGTCAGCTGTTCACCTCGATATTGATGTTCAGCAGATGGATTGTGATTTCTTTGCCTTTTCTGCTCATAAACTGTACGGTCCTACCGGAACGGGTGTACTTTATGGCAAAAAACGGTTACTGGAAAGCATGCCTGTTTTTTTAGGCGGCGGAGAAATGATTAAAGAGGTTTCCTTTGAAAAAACTACCTATGCTGATCTGCCATATAAATTTGAAGCAGGTACTCCAAATATTGCGGACACAATTGCATTTAAAGCTGCACTTGAATTCACCAGCTCTATCGGCAAGCAAAGGATCCGCGATCATGAAATGGAATTACTGAGTTATGCGACGTCGCGACTGACGGAAATACCGGGGCTAAAGATCATTGGTCAAGCTAAAGAAAAGATCAGCGTGATTTCATTCATAATCGATAAGCTGCATCACCAGGATATTGGAATTCTATTGGATAATCAGGGAGTAGCACTTAGGACCGGCCACCATTGTACGCAGCCTCTAATGCAACGATTTGGAATTTCAGGAACCACCCGTGCTTCGTTCGCGATATATAACACGAAAGATGAAATTGATATAATGATAAGTGGTGTGAAGAAGGCAATTAAAATGTTATCCTGATCTATGAATGAGCAAAGAACAATAGCAGAAATAGAAGCCGAGATAATCGATGAATTTTCGCTGTTTGATTCCTGGGATGATAAATATGAATACATCATTGATCTTGGTAAGAAATTGCCCCCATTGGATGATAAATATAAGATAGACGAAAACAGGGTGAGAGGTTGTCAGTCGACAGTGTACCTGGTTGCAGAGAGCAGTAACGGAAGAATTTATTATGAAGCGGATAGTGATGCTGTGATCGTGAAAGGTCTTATCAGTATGCTGATCAGGGTACTATCAGGTCAGCCGGCCGAAGCAATAATCGACGCAAAGCTGGACTTTGTTCGCGAGATCGGGATGATGACCCATCTGGCGCAGACACGCTCCAATGGTCTACTGGCAATGATCAGGCAAATAAAGAATTATGCACTTGCGCATAAGATCAAAAATGAAACAACAGTATAAAAATGGACAATGGCGAATTAAAAGGAAAAGTAATTGAATGTTTGCAGACCATTTATGATCCGGAAATTCCTGTGAACATTTACGAGCTCGGACTGATCTATGAAACCGAAATTCTTCCTATCAATAATGTGCAAATTGTTATGACCTTAACATCACCTGGTTGCCCTGCAGCGCAGGTTATTCCCGTAGAAATAGAGCATAAAGTTAAACAGATAGAGGGAGTAAATGAGGTTTATGTTTCTGTGGTGTGGGATCCGCCATGGGATAAAAGTATGATGTCTGAAGCGGCGCAGCTGGAATTAGGATTTTTATAAACAGAAGCGACAATTCCATAATTGCATTTTTAAATTCGCTGAACTATATTCCAGCAATTAGCAGAACAATTACAATTAGTACACAATTTATTATCTCTAAAATTTAATGTATCCGGTCTTATATTTAATGCCCAAAACCTCATGAAGATCACAGCACAGGAAGAGTATGGACTCAGGGTGTTGATACGCATTGCAGCTAATAAAAGCAATGCCGGGCTGAGCATTCCTCAGCTGACAGAACTCGAAGGCTTAAGTGTCCCGTATGTTGCCAAGCTAACCCGAATTCTTCGAATGGGAGGGTTTATTAACAGTACACCGGGCCACAAGGGAGGGTACATTCTCGCAAGGCCTGCAGCGCTGATAGGAATTAAGGAGGTGTTAAAGGTATTAGGTGGAGTTTTGTTCAGCGATGACTTTTGCAATAATCATTCAGGAACTTTAAAGCTCTGCTCAAACTCGGTTGATTGTTCTTCACGCTCACTGTGGAATTTAGTTCAGATAACAGTTGATCAGCTGCTTGACAAGATCAGTCTTGATGATCTCGTACATTCAGAACAGGAGTCGTCTGAAATTCTAAAACAGCTTACACAACCCAAGGTGGCACTAAGCGGTAGCTTTTGAGTTTTTTGTAAATAAAAAAGGGCCTGTCCCCGGATCGCCCTGTATCCCTTGCTCGATACTTAAATCCTACTCGCCTAATTGATCCGGGGAAACTTCGGTCTCGACTACTTTTATTTTAGGTTTCCTTCCTCTTTTTGCACCTCCTGGTTTGGCAGCACGTCTTCTTTTTGGTGCGGCAGGACCTTCAGTTTTTGGCTTCCTGCCTCTTTTTGCAGGAGTTTCGGTTACGGCAGATCCTTCCAATGCGTTTAATGCGTTCTGAGCAGATTCAAGATCTTTAGTTAATTGTGCCACTTTTTCTTTTAGAAAGTTGACTACATCTTGCTGTGTTACTTTTGCCATTTTAAATTATGTATTGTGTATGGCAATTTAGCATTTGTAATTTAAATTTAAATACTGCGGATCTGATGAGCACGATGTTGTGAATATTTTCAATTGTTAGAAAGATACCGTTGTTATATAGCGGGAATTAAATTCAATAGCCAATTTTTTTAAGCTTGTAAGTGCTGATATTTATCTTGTTACAGCAATTTTAAGTTGAGATTTTTAAAAGGACGTCATTAAAAGAATAATTCCGTAAATTACATAATCACCCCTTTCGGGGGATGAAAGGCAATAATAAAAAACATTAATTTGTATTTAATGCCGGAACTCTTTCCCAACCGCCAGGTTTAAAATCTGAATGAATGTTCAATTCGAGACTTCATATTAACCCGGGAGAAAATATTCCTAAAATAGTTATCCTGGCAATCTTCATTCTCTGCTGCAGTCAGAAGCTGTTAGCCCAGCGGTTTAATTTTACTCAATATAATATAGAAGACGGCCTTATCCAATCGCAGGTACGGGCATTGGCTCAAAGTCCGAGTCATCACCTTTGGATAGCTACTCAGGGGGGCATTTCCCGTTTCGACGGTACACAGTTTCATTCCTTAACCCGAAGTGAGAATGGTCTGGCAGGTATGGTCATTACGAGTGTGGTATCAGATAACAAAGGCAGGATCTTTATAGGTACTCAAAATGGCTTATCTGTTCATGACGGAGAGAATATTCGAAATTACAGGGTTCCATTAACAACAGATGAAGGGAAACAGGAATCTTATATCCATGGACTGATAAAAGAAAAGCACGGGAGAATTTACGGACTTATCAATGACAAAGCATTTGTATTTGCGGAAAACAAAATTCAGTTAGTGAAGCCTGTGGCATTTTCTGATAGTTCGGTAACAGCATTAACAACAGATCATGCAGGAAATGTCTATGCGGCTGTATATGGGAAAGGAATATATAGCTTAAAAGGAAACATCTGGAAACAGGAATTTTCTGATACTGCCAGATCTTTAAAAATCAGACAAATAATGTTTGACCGGAACAACCCGAATGACTTATGGGTATTGACTCACCAAAATATTTTCATCGTTGAAAATAAAAAACGAAAGCCTTTTAAGAACAGCATTCTGGATGCCAGTTCTAACTTTTTTTTATCTATCGAACAAGACAAAAAATCAAATATATGGTTGGGAACAGTCAGCGGTGCTTACTGTATATCGCCCCGAAAAACAACTTTTTTTAATTCCCGAAATGGCTTTACCGATAATGCCATAAACCAGATTTTCCGTGACGCCGAAGACAATATTTGGTTTGCGACAGAAGGTGCCGGAATTTATAAGTATGATGGTGATAAAACCATGATATTGGATAAGGGTCAGGGTTTGGACAATGAGATTGTCATGGGATTCGCAATGGATCGCAAAGGGGAAATGCTGATACAATCATTTGGCAATGGTATGGTAAAAAGGGAAAAGGACAAACTTAACAGGGTGAAGCTTCCTTTGCCTGATTCAGTCCCCTACCGTATAGGCCACATTTATAATGATAAGGACAGGAATGTTTGGATTGGTACGTTTGGTACAGGATTATGGATGTACGATGGCGAGCGGTTTAAGAACTTTCCTTACCGGGAGGGTAAGATTCCCAGAGTAATCAGGTATATTATTCAGGATAGGGATGGTGCAATATGGTTAGCAACCCCAACAGGCTGTTATATTTATAAAAGCGGAACTTTCACCCACATAGCCAATTTTGACCACCCTACGGCCTCTCTTCTTGAAATTGGAGCGGATTCAATCCTCGCGAATACCGGAGACGGAAATTTCCTTATTACCGGCAAAGGCAGGCGAATTGATTCAATCGCGAGAAAGGAACTAATGAACACAGATATATACGCATGGATAAAGTATAAGAACAAGGTGGTTATCGGGACAGGGGAATACGGGATCTTTATCTGGGATCTGCGTAATAACTCTTTTAAAAATTTGAAGAGAAACAATGGTCTCTATTCAAATACGATCTATAGTCTGATTGCCGATAAAGAGGGTTTTATATGGGCGGGGACCGGACGTGGCATTAATAAGATCAGTTTTGATGAAGCCACAGACAGCTATAGGATCCGGGGTGCTGAATATTCACGTAGGATGGTCGTAGAATGCAATCAGCACGCGATGTTTATCGATAATCAGAATAAGCTCTGGGTAGGCACCACCAAGGGTGCACTTATATTCGATCTGGGGTCGCAGTCAGTAGTTAAAGAACGGCCACATATAGTATTGCAGTCTGTTAAACTGTATTCTTCAATCATCAAAAAGCAAAAGCAGTATTTTAGTAGTACTGATGGATTTTCCTTACCCCGGGATTTGCAGCTAGCCTACAGTAAAAATCATATAAGTGTTAATTTCAAAGGCATCTATCTGACCGGTCCATCGGATGTCATGTATCAGTACCGATTAATCGGGCTTGATGATACCTTTTCAAATCCAACATCAAACTCAAGTGTTAACTATCAGGCACTCGCCCCGGGCGATTACGTGTTCGAAGCAAGAGCATTGACCCCTCTGGGAATAATCTCGGACAATGTCATTAAGTTTCCTTTTACCATACGGCCCGCTTTTTACCAGACCCTTACTTTCCGCTTTGCAGTGATTATGTTATTTGTACTGGCAGCGATCGCATTGCAGGCTTATCTGCATAAGCGTAAAACTCAGCAGTTACAATTAATAGAGAACCTTAAGCGTGACGAAAGGCTGAAAGCAAGACAGCAAACCGCGGAAGATTTTCATGATGACCTTGGAAACAAGTTAACCCGTATTTCTATCTTATCAGACATCCTGAATACGAAGCTTAATGGTGAACACCAGGAAGAGAAACACCTGATTCATCAGATAAAGGAAAACGCATCTTCACTTTACCGGGGAACCAAAGATATCTTGTGGGCCCTGGATCCGAAAAGTGATAACCTGTTTGAGATCATGTGCCACATTTCGGAATTCGGTATTGATCTTTTCCAGGATACTCCGATAGTCTTTAATATAAATGGTGTTAAAGAACATCTTTCAGCAGTTAAATTTCCGATGGAGTACAGCCGGAATGTAAGCATGATATTCAAAGAATCTCTCAATAATATACTTCGGCATTCAGAAGCAGATCTGGTAGACCTTACCGTAGCAGAGAGTGAGCATATAGTGCAGATAAACTTGACTGATAACGGAAAAGGATTTGACGAAAATGAAGTAAACAAAGGTCATGGCCTGAAGAATATTACTTTACGAGCTAATAGAATAGGGGCTCAGCTTACGATAGACGCCTCAAAAGGTAAAGGTTCAGCCATTAGACTCATCATCAATAAAACCTGATATGAATACCGACGAAACAATCAGAATAGTAATTATAGAAGATGATGAAGTTATACGAAATGGTTATGCCTTTCTTATTGGCAAAGAGCCTGGCTTGTTCGTTGTTAATACTTATGCCTCATTTGAACTCGCGATTAAAACTGTACAGGCAGATGACCCCGAGGTTATCCTGCTTGATATCGAACTTCCGGGGATCAATGGAATAGAAGCATTACCTAAGTTAAAAAAGATACTCCCATCGGCATATGTTCTGATTTTGACAGTCTACGATTCAGAAAAATTAATATTCGATGCCCTCGCAAACGGGGCGTCCGGCTACCTGACTAAAAATTCGAGTGCATCAAAGATTGTTGAATCTATTCGCGAGGTAAAAGAAGGCGGGGGACCCATGAGTATTAATATTGCGAGAATGGTGGTTAAATCTTTTTTGCGAAACCCGGATTCACCCCTGTCAAAACGCGAGACGCAGATACTGGAACTCATCGGACGCGGTGAAAGCAGGAGTCAGATAGCTAAAGAACTCTTCATTGATCTGGAGACTGTCAGAAGCCACATAAAGAATATTTACATGAAATTGGATGTAAATTCCAGGGCCGACGCTCTTAAAACAGCCCGGCTGAACAAACTTATCTGAATCACCCTGCTACCCCAAGGTGATCGCTGTTTTCCTGGCGTTCGGTTATTCTTAAAAGAAACGAAAATACCCTTCACGGTAATCAGTTTCTGCTCCCTTAATTTCCATTGATTTATTTTCTTCCGCTGCTAAAAGCGACGTTAAAAAGGCGACCTAAGGTGTCTTTTAGCGTAATTCTAATGTTACAAAAAACAGGTGTACGGCAACCAAAATCCCCCTCTAAGGGTGATGCAGCGGCATTTTTGCGTCCGTAATTTTATCATGTAAATGAAAAACAAGGAGGCTGCTCCCCGGACGATACTGTCAATTGCAATTTGATTTTTGAACAGCATTAAACCGTTTGAATGCATTACATAATTAAACATATACATCATGAAAACATTAATCATCTTTCTTCTTTGCGGTTGCATGTTATCCGCAAATCAGGCTTTCGCTCAAAAACAAAAAAGCGAAATGTTACCGGTAGTAACGATCTCAGCAGGCAGCAATGTAAGTCAGGTAGTACATGATGCTTTTCTTGATCGGTTTAAAAACGCTGAGGATCTAAGGTGGTTCCAGGTGAACAAGAACTACCTGGTTAAATTCATTATGGAAGACCAGGAGCATCATGCAGCTTTCAATAAGAAGGGCGATATGCTCTATCATATAGCGTACGGCGTCGAAAAAAATCTTCCACCTTCTGTATTAGTGGGAATCAAATCGCAGTATGATAACTATAAGATTGGAAGAGTATTCAATATAGACCGTGACGGCCGGAATGTTTGGATAGTTAACCTGGAAAGTGCCAAGAATTTCGTCATAACAGGAGTTGAAAATAATGTCATAAGCGAGATCACACGTTTTAAAAATGCAAGCGCTGGCGGTTACAGTGCTGTGAGTGATGCGAATTAATATTTGAACCGCTGATTAAGCATCAAACAAGTAATATGATTGTTACCGATTTCCGTTGTCAAGGCTTTTAAATCACCCTGTTAGGGGGATGTTCAAAGTTTTCAAACGATGTAAATTTAATACAACATAGCCCAGCATAGTCCGGCATATGGCGTAAAACCTATGCCGGACTATCGTTCATATGGACTTAGTAACGCTAATCCAGATCGTTATGAAAAGAAAAATTACAATTCTTCTTCTTCTTGTGATATTCTTTGGTAGTAGGGCTTTTGGCCAGGTAAGCTCAGTTTCGGGTAAAGTAACAGATGCCAGAGACGGGCTTCCCTTACCGGGTGTCAGCATTGTGGTTCAGGAGGTACCTTCTGCAGGAGTGCAATCGGATGGCTCAGGTAACTACCGGATCAATTTACCGGCGAATGCGAGGAACCTGGTTTTTAAATATATCGGCTATCAGCAAAAGGTGATACCGGTGAATTCTGAAGTGATCAACGTCGTAATGGAAGAAGACACAAAGCAGTTGTCGGAAGTCGTTGTAGTTGGATACGGTACACAAATAAGAGAGAATCTCACCGGTTCTATTGCAAAGGTAAATGCGAAGGACATTCAGGATCAGCCCGTACAATCGTTTGAATCTGCAATCCAGGGGAAGGCCGCTGGTGTATTCGTTTCTTCGGGGTCCGGTAAAGTGGGGCAGGGTATCACGGTCCGCGTCAGGGGATCGTCGTCAGTGACTGCCGGCAACCAGCCGCTGTATGTGATCGATGGAATTCCGGTGACATCTGCCAGCCTGGGTGATGATGTTAACTTCGATCCAAGTAATCCTATGGCTGATATCAATCCGAATGATATTGAGTCTGTGGAAGTTCTGAAGGATGCTTCCGCGTCTGCTATTTATGGATCGAGAGCATCTAACGGCGTCATACTGATCACTACCAGGAAAGGACGGCAGGGAAAGACGGAATTTAATTTCAGCTATTTCACAGGGGTAAGTGAACCTGCCGTAAAACGGAAGTTTCTTAATTCTGCTCAGTACGTCGAATTATATAACGAATCCGCTGTTAATGCCGGGAAATATGACTTCGCAAACGATATTCAATTATTTGGATTTCCATTCGCTTCCGAAGAGGAGGCCATCGATACGTACGTCGGCTATCTCGAGGAAAACTTTGATGCCTTCTCCGCCGGAACAGACTGGCGTAACCTGGCGGTAAATACCGATTGGCAGGATGAATCTTTCCGTTCCAGCGCTAGCAATAGCCAGTATGAGATTTCCGCTACCGGGGGTAATGAGAAAACACGCTTCTTTACTTCGGGATCGTTTTCAGACCAGGAAGGCATTTATATAAAAAACGCATTTACACGTATCAGCGGCAGGCTAAACCTGGATCACTCAGCTACCGATAAACTTTCCTTGGGCGTAAATCTTTACCTTTCCAAAAGCGTGAATGATAGGGTAACAGATGATAATGCTTTTTCAACACCTGGTCAGATGGTCGCTCTGCCACCGATTCAGCCGGTAATTGACCCATCGACCGGCAGACTGAGTACTACAGGGCCTTACTATAACGGATTGATCGAAGCCCGGGATGCTTTTTTCAAAACCACAGTCTACAGGAATGTTTCAAGCGCTTATGCATCATACAAGTTTTTGCCCTACCTGAATCTAAGGACTGAGTTTGGAGTCGATATACTAAACCAGGCAGAAGATGGATATCAGGGCCGGGAAACACAAGGAAATCCCTCCGGAAACGGAAATTACAGGTCGGCGAATTCACTCAACTATACTACCAATACATTTCTGAACTTCGTCAAGGATTTTGGACTGAGGCACAACCTGGAAGCCATTGCCGGATTCTCCTTCCAGAAACAGGATCTTAAAACTTCACAGGTAGTTGGTGAGGGCTTTCCATCTGATGATTTTAAAAATTTAGCGAGTGCTTCTGATATTACTTTTGGTTCCTCATTTGGTACTGACGAAGCGTTGGTATCTTACTTTGCGCGAGCGAATTATCGGTTTAATGACAGGTACCTGTTCGCTCTTAGCGCCCGTTATGATGGCTCAAGTAAGTTCGGTGCGAACAACCGCTATGGTTTCTTCCCGGCTGCTTCTGCGGGCTGGATCCTCAGTAAGGAGAGTTTCTTGAGCGACTCTGAATGGCTGAGCTTCCTTAAAGTGAGACTAGGTTATGGGTTCACAGGAAATTCAAGCATTCTGGATCACCAGTCACTCGCCCTGTTCGGTGCTTCAACTTATCCTAATTTACCAGGGTATGTACCGACACAAGTGGCTAACCCTGATCTGAAATGGGAAAAGACCGGATCATTTGACGCCGGTCTGGAATTCGGACTATTTAACAACCGCCTTACCGGTGATCTCTCTTATTACAACAAGCAAACCGAGGATCTCCTTCTCAATGTGAACGTGCCTTCGACTTCCGGTTTTGCTACTGTTCTGAAGAACGTTGGATCACTTGAGAATACAGGTCTGGAGCTTACGTTAAGTTCTCAGAACCTGGTGGGTGCTTTCAAGTGGAATACTGATTTTAACATCTCCCGCAATAAAAACAAGATCAAGGATTTGGGCGGACAGGTAATTCTGGGTACAGGGAGAGGACCTCAGAGAGCCATTGAGGGATACCCGATAGGTGTTTTCTTTACTGCTAAATATGCGGGCGTCGATTCTCAGAACGGGGATGCCCTCTATTACCTTGAAGACGGAACAACCACCAATGATTATAACGCTGCTTTCCGGCAGGTGGTAGGTGATGCAAATCCTGAGTTCAGTGGTGGTATTACCAATAACTTTAGTTTCAAAAACTTTGATCTTAATTTCTTCTTTCAATTTGTCTCCGGGAACGACATCTACAATGGTGCGGGGATATATCAATCGGTAAATGCTGATTTTTGGGATAATCAGACCTCTGACCAGCTTGGAAGATGGCAGAACCCGGGTGATATAACGGATATTCCGCAAGCGCGGTTCCTGATGTCGAACGGTACGCGAACTTCTTCACGCTGGCTGTCGGATGGCTCTTATATTCGTTTGAAGACCAGTACAATCGGTTATACTATACCGGGCAGTAAGGTTAAGAACCTCTTCAGTAGTGCCCGGGTGTATGTTTCCGGGTATAACCTTTGGACAATAAGCGATTATGCGAACGGTGATCCTGAAGTAAATACGACCACTATTTCAAACATTGACAACGGTGTGGATTTCTATACAGCTCCGCAGCCACGTACTATCACTTTTGGTGTTAATTTAAAATTTTAGGAGGCTGACCATGAAGACATACTTAAAAAAAGCAGGTGCAGTTCTGGCAGCTTTGTTCCTCACCGCCTCATGCGACAAGGAACTGGATAAAGTTAAACCACAGCAATCTATTGATTCAGATGTAGCCTTACAAACCTCCTCAGGCGTTATCAATACCCTATTTGGCGCCTATAGCACAATCGCCTATGGAGTAACGGCGACCGCAGGAACACTCGGAACCTTATTCGGGACCAATTATAATGTGATAGGTGAGTTATTTGCGAATAGCGGTGATTTGAACTGGAGTGGATCCTTCGCACCCTACCGGGATATCAATAATAAAAATGCGACAGCAACAAATGGCAACGCCGCCAATGACTGGGCGGCGGCCTACAACGCCATAAACATCTGTAATAACGTAGAGGCTAGTATTGATGTCGTGGAACCGGACGTTAAAGATCAGATCCTTGGGGAGGCAAGATTCATCAGAGCCATAACTTATTTTGAATTGATCCGCTTTTATGCTCAGCCATGGACAGGAGGACCCGGAGCAGCCAATACGCAGCTTGGCGTACCCCTGGTAATCACTCCTACTACTTCTGGTGAGAATCTGGATGTCAGTAGAAACACGGTATCTGAAGTGTATGCACAGATCATTACAGACCTTACTTCCGCGGAGTCACTTCTAAACGAAACAATGCCAGATGGCCGAGCAACGAAATATGCTGCCGCGGCATTTTTGTCGAGGATATATCTGGCACAGGGAGACTGGCAAAATGCTGCCGCTACAGCCGACAGGGTGATTACCTCGGCTAAGTATAGCCTTGTTCCTGAAATTGGTCAGGCGTTTAACAACCCGGCGAATTCAGTCGAAGACGTATTTGCGATTCAGCAGAACGCCCAGAGTAATGCAGGTACTACGAATTCAGGCATAGTTACATTCTATGCGAGTTTGCCAGGGATCGGAAGGGGAGACATTGATATCAGTGACAATCACTTGCTGATCTATGAAGCCGGGGATGCCCGAAAAGATTTATTCTATGTGGGAACAGGCGATAAGCCCGGCTCTTTGAGGTCGTCTAAATGGGTTGAAAGGTTTGCCATCATTCCGATCGTTCGCCTTGGGGAAATGTATTTAACCCGTGCGGAAGCCAACTTTAGGAATGGCCAATCCATCGGTGCTACCCCTTCTGACGATGTTAACTTCATACGGGCCCGTTCACATCTTGCGCCGATCACTATTAACAGCATTGACCAGGTACTTCTGGAACGCAGGAGAGAACTGGCCTTTGAAGGCGATAGCTATAATCTCGTTAAACGAACTCAGCAGAATGTAGGGGGGAGGCCTTATAACGATCCAAAGCTAATATATCCCATTCCTCAGTTTGAGCTGGACGCCAATCCTAACCTGGTGCAGAATCCTGGCTATTGACGCGTGAGTATTGTCAGCATAATGACCAGACAGCAACAGATGATAGCATTTGATATAAAATCAGGATATGAATTAAAGAAAATGTGATATGAAATACTTGGTGTTTTTTCTTGTCCTCAGTTCTGTTAACCTGTTCTCTTATACCGGGCATTCGACAGTGGTTTATCTACAGTCATCGAAAGCGAAGAATGTTAAGCTTGCGAAATCGAAAGCCGTGAAAATAACTAAGAAATGTCCGGTAGAGGTGAAGAAGCTGAGCACCCCGACAACAGCAGTTCGTAACCGCTAAGGTTTTGCATGAGGTAAACCTGGGGATGGTTATTGAATAACCATTCTCCAGACTTGTCAGTATGAATGGTTTCATAGGCCTGTCGACGACAAAAGGGAACTTAATGTGTTTCCCACAACCGACAAGCCTCGGTCACAAACACTGAGAGGTTAGATAAATATATGGATATCTGAACAGCAAAAGTCCGGTCTATTGCTTGTCGTTATTTATCTCAATCCAGTAACCATCCGGATCCTGAAAGTAGATCTGCTTTACTCCGTCAGGTCTTACCGTCGGTAATTTTGAGTCACCCTTCCAGTTAGTAAAGGGTATTTTATTCTTTTCCAGATTATTGATAAAGACTTCTATGGAAGGAACGCTGAAGCACAGATGCCGGTCTTTTATCTGCTCCATTCTTTCAGGGGCTCCGGATATCAGGTGCAGTTGGCCCGCCTGCCCCATTGTGAACCAGGTATGTTTACCGTCCTTAAAGGGTTCTGGTATAGTGTCAAGGCCAATAATGTTTCGGTAAAAATCACTGCTGTTCTGCAGGTTATGTACATACACCGCGATATGATTTAGGACGGGTTTATTATCGTTTTGAGCCATAGTAAATCTCGTGCTGAATAACAGAATGATCACGCAGAGGACAGTTCTTTTCATAGATAATTATTAAGGTAAGGGAGGAATGTTGGACACCTTTGCGAACGAATATAAGCAATATCTGCTATGTAACGATTTTGAAGCTGAAGAAGTCAATATCAGATTTACTGCCTTTTCTCGTTAACTTTATAAAAGGATCAATGTGAATCTTTTATGAAAAAATATTTCATAATACTTTGCCTTTTCTTTCCGCTGAGCCTTTTTGGTCAGACAGTTTCTCTCCTTACGGTAAATCAGCTTGATAATCGTTTATCTGTCGGAAAGGACACTGTTTATCTTGTAAACTTCTGGGCCACATGGTGTGCCCCCTGCATCGAAGAGTTACCCCATTTTGAGAAACTGGCTGATACCATGAACGGAAAACCGGTTAAGGTTCTTTTAGTGAGCTTGGATTTTAAGTCAAAGCTTGAAACGGTGGTCAGGCCGTTTGTCAAAAAGCTACAGATTAGTAACGAGGTCTACCTGCTCAATGAGAAAAGTCAGCAGGATTATATCGACAGGATCGATAAAAATTGGTCGGGCGCGATTCCTGCAACTTTAGTTGTGAACACTAAACGCAGGATACGGACGCTGGTCGAGAAGGAACTGACATACGATGAATTATTAAACCTCTATAAAACAAACATAAGCGATGAATAAGATAATAGCAGCATTATTTCTGTTAGTGCAGATCGGTACATCTGCGGGTGCACAGGTAAAAAGTTATGAACCGGGAAGCCTGGTGAGTGATTTTAAATTAAAAAATGTTAATAACAAGCAGGTGTCCTTAGCCGATTTCTCCGGTGCTAAGGGTTATATCATTGTGTTCACATGCAATACCTGTCCATATGCGAAGGCTTATGAGCAGAGAATTATCGATCTTCATAACAAGTATGCAGAAAAGGGGTATCCTGTGATAGCCATCAACCCCAATGATCCGGAAGTTTCACCTGGTGACTCATTCGCAGCAATGCAGGAACGGTCGACTTCAAAAAAATATCCCTTCCCTTATCTTATAGATCAGGATCAGACTGTGACACGGCGCTTTGGCGCCACCCGTACACCGCACGTTTTCCTGGTTGATAAAACCAACGAAGGGAATAAAGTAGCATATATCGGTGCCATCGATAATGACACGGAAGATAACAACCCTGACAAGATTAGATATGTTGAGAAAGCCATCGGCGCCTTAATGTCTGAGAAGGCTCCTGAAACAACCGTAACCAAAGCGGTAGGGTGTACTATTAAATGGAAAAAGGGAACTGGAACTTCTCTCTAAAGGTTTACGATATTAGCGAACCTCCGGGAAGCTTCTTCCCGGAGGCGCTTAAAGAATGCCTTACAATACTGGATGAAGGTCGTTTACTTCCGTTGCCTGCTGACCCTGGCTTATCAGTATCAGGGTATCCATTAGAAGCGACAGTTGTAACGGCTTCGATATATAGTGATCCATGCCTGCCCTGAAGCAGTCTTCTTTATCCTCTACCATGGCATTCGCAGTCATAGCAATTATTTGTGGCTGTCTCAGAAATTCAGACCGGATCAATCTTGTAGCTTCCAGTCCATCCATTTCAGGCATCTGAACATCCATAAGAATAACATCGTAGTTCTGCACCTTTAAGCGCTCAATAACCTGCTTGCCGTCAGTTACCAGGTCGGCTTTGTAACCCAGGCGCTCAAGGATCTTCCTGATCAGCATCTGGTTCGTCATATTGTCTTCAGCAATCAGGATATCGAGGGGATATTGCAATGCAAAATCGGCTGACAAAACACCTGAAGCAAACTGCTTAGTCTGCGGCGACAAGGCCTGCTCTTTCTCCAGTGCCAATTGTATAAGCTTTCCTAAATGCTGCTGCTTGGCAGGCTTTGTAAGGACCGAGTTGAACAAAAACGGATACTTCGTCTTGGTTTCATCTCCGATCGAGCTTAGTAAAATAATAGGCAATGAAGGATATTCCTTCCGGATAACGGTGCTCAATTCCACACCGTCCATTTCCGGCATCTGCATATCGGTCAGTACTAATTCAACCGTATTTTCGCGAAGATAATCGAGTGCTAATCTTCCGGATGCATATTGAACCGGGATAAGTCCCCACTGTTCCATCTGGACATTCAGGATGCGAAGATTGGTCGCATTGTCATCGATGATCAGCACGCGTTTGCCTTTGTGGTCTGTAAGATCAAATTTATTGAAGACTATAACAGGCTGATCGCTGACAGTGGCAACGATATTGAATGAGAAAACAGATCCCTGGCCTTCCTCGCTCTCCACGGTTATCTTTCCACCAAGCAGCTCTACCAGGCGTTCACAGATCACCAATCCTAAACCTGTACCGCCATATCGACGGGTGGTAGAAGAGTCGATTTGTGAGAATGCTTTAAACAGGCGGTCAATCTTGTTTTTAGAAATTCCGATGCCGGTATCTATTACTTCAAACCGGAGATTCACCTTCCCATCATCATCTACGCCGAGGGCACTCACACGGAGGAAAATTTCACCTGATGCAGTGAACTTCATGGCATTACCGATCAGGTTGATCAGGATCTGCCGAAGACGCAGGCTATCCGTCTTTAACTGGGCCGGTATCATCGGATCAATCTGGTAAACCAGGTCAATGCCACTTTTCGCTGCTTTCGCGGAAAACAGATCCATCACCTCTTCAATCAGTTGACGAAGTACAAAATCATGAGGATCAAGATCCAGATTGCCCGACTCGATCTTTGAAAAATCCAGGATATCATTGATGACGCTTAATAAGGCTTCACCGCTATGTCGTATCGTGTCCGCATATTCATGCTGCTCGGCATCCAGTTTTGTTTCGCATAATAATGACGCCATTCCCAGTACGCCGTTCATCGGAGTACGTATCTCATGGCTCATTGTGGCAAGGAATATACTTTTCGCCTGATTAGCTTTTTCGGCTTCCTCTCTTGCTTTTGCTTCGTGCTCCCGTTGCTCGATGAGTTCTTCGTTCAGAACCTGTAGCTGATTTGACTGCAGATTTAATTCTTCCGTACGTATAGAGACCAGTTTCTCAAGTCGATCCTTCTGGCGATGTATGGCCTGAATTCTCCGGCGATACAGGAGATAAATGCTGCCTGAAACAGAAATTATCATAAGAATGCGGAACCACCAGGTTTTCCAGAAAGGCGGAGTGATGATTACTTCTACTGAAGTGATTTCCGTTGACCAGACCCCGTCTGCATTTGCCGCTTTCACTTTAAATACATATTCTCCAGGATCAAGATTTGTGTAAGTGGCAGTTCTTTTAGTTCCTACAAAATTCCATGCCTGGTCAAAACCCTCCAGTATATATGCATAATCGTTCCGGTTTGGAACAGTGAAGTTTAAAGAAGCAAATTCAAACTGTAGAACAGACTGGTTATACGGCAGAGTGATGCTCTTGGTAAGGCTGATTTCCTGTTTAAGTACGGAGTTCGGACCTGCCACAACAGGCCGGTTAAACAGCATGAAGTTTGTTAATACCACTCGTGCCTCTATGGACGACTTCATAGCTTTAAGTGGATTAAAATGATTATATCCCTTATTCCCTCCGAAATACATGATCCCGTCTGTTGTTAGAAGGGCGGCTCTTGCCAGAAACTCCAGTCCCTGTAAACCGTTGTCAACGGTGAAATTACGGAACCTGTAGTTTACAGGGTCCATCCGGCTTATTCCGCTATTCGTGCTAATCCATAACAGACCTCTGGCGTCCTGAAGAACGCTGTTAATCACATTGTTCGGCAGGCCATCCTTCTGGTCAAATATTTTAAAGTCGTTTGTTTTCGGTTCATATAAGGCTAAGCCACCCCCAGAGGTGCCAACCCAGATCCTGCCATCCCTGTCGCCGCTGATCGAAAGGATGATATCACTCTTAAGCTTTGAATTGGTCTGATCATATCTGCGGAAGTTTTTCGTTGCAGGATTATATATACTGAGACCTCCAAAGTAGGTTCCTACCCAAATATTGCCTGTCTGATCTTCGTACAGTGCCTGGATAAAGTCATTGCTTAAACTCCCGGGATTGTTCTTCTGGTAAGAAAACTTATGGATCAGGCCGGTTTTATGATCAATCACGTTGAGGCCATTACCATTTGTACCAACCCATATGTTCCCTGCCCGGTCCTCAAGGAGGGTATATATTGTGTTCCCTGATAAATTCGTTTCTCCGGTACCGCTTTCAAACAACCTGAATTTTCCTGTCTCCGGATCATACTCACTAAGACCGCCACCGTAGGTACCTAACCAGAGCTTCTTGCTTTTTTTGCTGTATATCATGGATTGGATGATATTGTTAGCCAAACCGCCGCGATTACCCGTAGACTTGATGTGTTCGTGTTTTTTACTACCCTTTCTTACTAAATTAAGTCCGCCACCATCGGTACCAATCCAGATATTGCCATTCTCATCCTCGGCGAATGATGTTACTACATTCGCCGAAAGACTGCCTGGATCAGTAGTATGAGAGCGGGTATGCTCAAAGAAGTTAATGCTTCCCACATATTTATTGATGCCGCCAGAGTAGGTGCCCACCCACAAGACACCTTGATTATCGTGATACAATGAGGACACGGAGTTATTGCTTAAGCTAAACTCATCTCCCTGGTCCATACTGAAGTTGGAAAATATTTCCCTGCTGGTATCGAAATATTCTACCCCGCTTTCTGTGCCCAGCCAAAGGTTGCCCTTCCCGGCATCGATGATCGTGGATATATAGTTATCACTCAGGCTCCGGTTGTTACCCTCCTGATGCATATAACGTTTGAAGTCTCCGGTTACAGGATCCATTCTGTTAAGACCACGGCTTTCGGTACCAACCCATAAATAACCTTTGGAATCTTCGTAAATGGTTTCAATACTGTTACTGCTTATAGTGTTCGGGTTTCCGGGCATGTGCAGAAATGACCTCAACTTCTTTGTCCTGTGATTGTAACTGTACAATCCATTGCCGGTACCAATCCAAAGATTTTTTTTGCTGTCCTCGTATATATCAAATATGCTGGCATCGCTGATCACGGAAGAAATATCCATTCGGGTAACTTTACCAGTCTTACGGTTAAATAAATTGATGTTGCGGTAAGTGCCGACCCACAAATTACCATAGCTGTCTTCCATCAAGGAAAGAACAGCAGGGTTGCTTAGCGTTTCCGGATTTTTACCGTCGTGCGTATAGGTGACAAACGAATCAGATTCGCGGTCGTACCTGCTTAATCCTCCGGTGATGGTGCCCAGCCACAGATTCCCGGCCTTATCTTCGTAGAGACTTAAAATATGATTGGAAGGCAGACTTCGGGGATTCTTAACATCGTTTCGGTAGATTTTGAAATTATAACCATCGTAACGATTCAGTCCATCGCGGGTACCAAACCAGAGGAACCCGTAACGATCCTTCAGAATACAACGTACGGAGCTCTGTGACAGACCTTCAGCAGTGGTTAAGTGACTAAACTTAATCCCGGCAGGTTGGCCTTGAGCGGATGCCGGCAGGAAGTATATAAAGCTGACTATCAGCCACGGAAGTATAAAATAAGCCGGGGTTGTCCCTTTTGTTAACATTTAGTACACGTTATAATAAGCCGTTTACGCAAATCCGGTGGAAAAGTTAATCTAATCATAAGGATTGATTAAGCTTTTTTCCATTTACTTTAATAGCCAAGCGTACAATACTGCAGGAGTGAATTTCGGTGGAAATTTAAGAAGAGGGCCGAGACGAATTGAGTTTGTCTGATATAGTATGGGTTCAGTTCAGGCAGCACTCATTACGCTATTTAATGGAGTGACCGCCTGAAGTGGAGTGTCAAACCTGATTAGATCCTTAAAAACTGTTTCGGATTAAGCGGCTTATCATTCAATCTTACTTCATAGTGTAAATGCGGACCTGTAGACCGGCCTGTGGTACCGATATTTCCAATAGGTTTTCCGGCAGGCACTTTGTCACCAACCTTTACTTTTATTTTCGATAAATGCGCATATAAGGTCTGGTACTTATTGGCATGCAGAATACGTACGCATTTGCCATAGCCGCGGTACCATCCGGCTCCAATAACAACTCCTTTTGCCGTACTTTTTACCACATCGCCTTTACGGCCTCTGAAGTCCAGTCCGCCATGAAATTCTCTTCCCGAGTTTGTAAACGGGTTCGGGCGGTATCCATAGCCTGAGGCTTGGTTACTGAAATACGGATAACCTAAAGGAACTGCTTGTATCTGCTTCATCAAAGAATTCAGATAATCATTATACATTATAACTTTCTCTTTATCGGTCAGTGTCGTCTCCTGATCTTCGCCGCCAACCCCGGTGTCAAATGATCTGACACCACGTTTCTTTAAATAGGTGCTGATGTTCTTCAGCTTGTCGTCAATACCGTCGATATAGACTTCGATATTATTACTGTCGTTTTTAGCGGGGATCTGAACCTTAAGTTTTTGCACTTCATTCTTTAAATGCAGATTAACCGCTTTGTCCTTACGGTTTTCAACTGAAAGCTTATAAATATGGCCAATCAACAGGCCAAAGGATACGAGGAATAATGCGATGTAGTATTTAAGCCTTTTAAGATGTTTTGTCTGTATTTGAAAAGACCTTGTTTGCTGTGACCCTGTAACGATAATTGTGCTGACGCACTTTTTCTTTTTACTCATTGAATTAAAATTTTCACTTGTAAACAGCGTTTCGATCTGCTGTTTACCCTGCTCGTAACAGGAATATGGGTTTCCTGTTAATGATGCTTCCCGTCCTATATTTCCTGAATGATAAGCAATTCTCCCATATAAAGATCAGTGATATGACCAGTGTTAATATCACTAATGCGCTTAATAACAAGTCATTATACGACTCGTTCCGTTCAGGGTTACAAAAGTCCGGAAAATGCAGCCCGTGAATATCAAGTGAACGTCACGATTGAATAATAATATATCTGCTGTCAGAACAAACGTATTCCGGGCTGCAATCATAAACCCGTTTTTTGCACGATTTAATTGATTTGAAGTAACCCTGAACCTTCATAAGGTCTCCAGCCAAACTCAGGATGTGGTGCTCTTACATGGCGTGTCAGCGGCAGCTGCTTGTCGGGGCAAATAATATGGTAGGATTGAATAAGCGCTTTTTTCTTAATCCGTTAAAGGCTCAGAATAATTCTTTGACCTGTGATATACCACGGCCAGTTCCTCAGTTAAGATCTGGTTGATCTGGTCCGCGTCATTGTAAACTGCGAGATGTGTGCCGCCTTTAATCACATGATCAGCATTCACCAGGCTAAGGGGAAATACCCTGTCATTCTCGCCATGGATGTGCACATGGGGGAGGAAGACCTCCGTATTTTTCCAGCAGCTTATTTCCCGGAGAGCCCATTTTAGAAAAACGGGGTTTGTATGGTCAAGGAAGGAGACCAGCAGTTCACGGGCGGACTTATCGGCCGGACCAAGAAACCAGTAAAGGAAGGGCAGCGAAACCCTGAGAATTTTCCGCGGAGCAATCCTGTAGATCTTTAACTTGCCTGCAAGCCGGTATAATGCAGGAAGTTCTGCTGAAGTCTTAACAGTTGAAAATAATATAAGCTTCTCCGGTTTCAAAAACTTGCAGATCTCGGCTGCGACCAGACCTCCAAATGAAAGCCCTGCCAGCATAAAGGGTTTGCTGGTATCTATCTTGCTTGCTAACCTTTCGGCATAGGATGCTATGTTCTCACTTTCGTCGACAGTTTCCCATGGTATATGCCGTATTTCGTAACCTTCCGGAAGGCAGAGCTTTCCAAAGATCCGTTCATCAGCCCCAAGGCCGCTTATAAAGTAAATGATCATTTTCATGGTCTTGTATACCGGGGGTTACCGGCCTTTCCGTTAAAGGAAATGGTCAGGCAATAATGAGACGCAAAGATACGGCTTATAGATGCTGAATGCAGCAGGAGCAGCCGGTGTGACGTTCCTGATAGACCCGGCTTAATTGCCCCTTTCACGCAAAAGACTCGTGCGTTGCTTCCAATGCTTATTTTATTTTTTGAAACCTTAAAATAGATTTTTAGTAAACTGTACTCAATTGCAATATTTGCCGTTAATTATAAACCAGCAGAGCAGTTTTGAGAACTAAATTATTGACACACAGCATATTATTTAAAGCTGTTCTTATCATACTGTTTATATCGACGGGTAGCTTCAAGTTTGCCCATCACGGGACGATATTAAACCCTGAAACTCGCCAGGCTCCGGCAGTACTCCTGAATAATGAATCAGGTATTGTCCCCTTTAAAGATCTCTCCCAAAGACGGATAGTCAGCATAAATGCCGGCTCCGACTATTCAGTCGAATTCAATGCGATGCTCGGGAAATACTCAGAGATAAGCAGCATTCATGCCCAGGACATCAAAAGCATACAGCAGCTAAGTCAGTTTAATACCTTCATTTTTCTTGTAAAGGATGGAGATCTCCTTCCGAAAACCATTGACCTTATACTGGCGGCTGAGAAAAGTAAGCAGGTTATCGTGGCCTGTTTTGGTAATACCGCTGCCCTTGCAGCTCTCGACCCGATCAGCAGCCCGGTGATCTGGAATCCTGAGCATACTGTGGCATCAGTTGAGCAAACGGCACAGATCATTTTTGGTGGCGAAGCAGCGTCAGGTACACTGAACCAGAATGTAAGTTCGAAATTTATCAACGGGTCAGGCTTTAGTACCGTGAGAACCCGACTGCGATATATTGATCCGGAAGCTTTCGGAATAAGCCAGGCCAGGCTCGGAAAGATCGATGCGATCGTTAATGATGCGATACGTCAGCATGCTACCCCAAGTGCCGTTGTAATGGTAGTGAAGGACGGTAATGTGATCTTCAATAAAGCCTATGGCCATCACACCTATGATGAAAATGATATTCCTACAAGGGTCGATGATATATATGATCTCGCGTCGGTCACCAAGATCGCGGCTACGACTATAGCGGCCATGCGGTTATACGATCAGAATAAACTTGACCTCGATGCCGGGCTGGGAACCTACCTGGAAGACGTCAGGGCAACTAACAAGAGTGAGATTCCCCTTCGGGATGTGCTGCTTCACCAGGCCGGCTTTGTAAACCTGGATTTCTTCAGCTATCTGAAACCGCAGGATCACAGTACGGATTCGTCCGAACTGTACTCAGCAAAGATCGCAGACCATTATTACCTCCGCAACAATTACTATAAGGACGTAATGTGGGAAAAGATGCTTAGAACACCATTACCCACCCGTGGGCGCTATGTCTACAGCGACATCAGCATGTATGTCATGAAAGAGGTAATAGAAAAACAGACCCTCCAGCCATTGGATCAGTACATGAGCCACGAGTTTTACAGTTCGTTAGGCATGCGCACGGCAGGGTTTAATCCTATAAAGCGATTCGCTAAGGACAGGATCGTGCCGACCGAGATGGATGGCTATTTCCGGAAAACACTGCTCCAGGGGATAGTTCACGATTCCGGTGCCTCCCTCGCAAACGGTGTGGCAGGCCACGCAGGCCTGTTTGCCAGTGCGAACGATCTGGCCATACTCAATCAAATGCTCCTGAACGGCGGTTCTTACGGGGGAGTTGAATACATCAGGCCCGAAACGGTCAGTTTATTCACTTCCAGCCAGTCGAATGTAAGCCGGAGGGGCCTCGGCTTCGACAGGGGAAACGGAACCGGATATCCGTCCGATCTGGCATCTCCTGAAAGCTTTGGCCACACTGGTTATACCGGCACCTGCGTGTGGGTTGATCCAAATGAGAAGCTGGTCTATATTTTCTTATCCAACAGGGTCTACCCCTCAGCTTCGAATAAACTAAACAGTCTTAGGGTACGGGCACGTATACAGGATGCCATTTATGAGGCTATAAGTGGCAGTCAGGAAAATTTCGCACAGGCGAGATAGATCGATCCTATGGCTGCAACACCCTCCTGAAACCTTCTCCCTTTTGCCGTGTTTGTTCCTTAAGGTGACAATTTAGCGTACCTGATCAATAGACACTTGCATGGCATTAACGGATGAAGAGTTTCGCGAAGAATTTAAACCGCTGCGGATACCTCCCGCTTATCCTGAAAACGGCACTTTAGAGGATAAAATACTTTTTGCACTTGCCGCCGCGGGCGAAGCAACCTCGGCGGAAGTTTGTCAGAAACTGACCGACCTTGAACAAGGTTTAGGGAAAAAAGATCTTTCAGAGGTAGTGGATAACTATTTAAAGCAGCAGTTTGATAAAGGCCTTATCAACGGAGGGAAAAGAAACGCTGAGCTAGTTTTTAATCTGAACAAGATCACCCATGCCAATGAAGGATCAGTGGATCCGGATCTGCTTGCACCGGGACTTGATTAACCCGCTTCGTGCTGTCCTACCTGATCTGCAGTTTTAGCCGGAACAGTCGGGTGCCACCTTTGTCATCGTCGGAAACAAGAATGATAGTGGTCCTGCCGGCTTCGTCAGTTTTTAAACTGCAGACCGATTCAATCTTCTGGCCTTCAAAATCAGGATGAATTGCCTGCAGGTCAATCCAGGCGTCCGGGCTTAAAGGATGATCAGATAATTTATCTGAGATGTTATAAATCAATCCCAGGCTGCTTTGCCCGATCTCCCCGTCATCATATGCCGAAGCCGTATTTTCTGTAGATGTAGTGAGCAGCAAAACATCTTCCTTTTCCAGATAACTCATCCCGGAAATACCTGCTCCGGGTGGTAAGTTGAGGTGACTTATTTTAATGGCCAAGCCTTCAGCGAAATTAGCTTCCGGACTTTGTATAAGGTAATTCTGGGGACTGGAAGAATTGCCTCTGCTGCCTAGCAACAGGATATTCTTCACCACTGCTGCAGCTTCTATATTTAGTTCCGGTATCCCGGCCTTTCGTATCTGCTTGTAGAAGTTGCCAAGATCTACACGCTGAATATTGCGGTTGCCAGCGTCCAAACAAAAGGCACTATCCCTTTGCGGCGACAGGGAGCCGGAACTGAATAGCCAAAGCTTTGTACCCTGCCGTGTCTGCAGCCATTCGGATGCCTCAATATCTGCTTTACCTGCTTTATTGATTCGCCCTTCTGTATGGCTGAAAAGTTGAACCTCCTCAATAATGTTGAAGGCACTATCGATGATCAGTAATCTGGAAGCGTCATCACCCATCAGGTAAATCTGATCGTCATGAACACTGAGTGTTGAACCGGAGGGATAGCCATCCAGTTGCTGCGACCCTGTAAATTCGACTTTCATGACTTCATTTGTGTTTTGAACTTCCTGGTTACAACCTAGTAATGTGGTGATCGCCAGTAATGATACCTGAAAAAAGTGGTTTTTGACAAAGGGCATAAATTCTTTTAATTCTGACAGAATACCAGGAGTTAAACTTTTTTGTCGTCTTTCACATTCTGCTTATCCTGCTGGCTCAGATATACGGAAGTGAAGGGATGCTCAATGACATGATCCTTTTTCATGATATGCATCACTTTCCAGCCCTTAGCTTTTAAGTGATCCGAGATGAGGGCCCGGTGACATCGCCACCAAACAGCTTCAGAACACATATACGCTGTTCGTTTAACCAAAGCTAATCCTGTTAATTGTAAAATGCCCTCCCGGAAGTCTTCCGTTCCCATATGATCCGCGTATCCTCTGAAGGCTTCATTCCTCCAGGCAGTATGGGGGGAATCAGGTCTGGGCTTGCGACGGCCCCCAAGTTCTGGGACAGCTAAGTAGTCTATGCCCCCTTTAGCCAGTGACTCTTTAAGCTCCTGCTTATTGAAGTGCGGAAATTTTCGGGAACCTGGAAAATGCCGCACGTCTGCCAGCAGTTTTATCTCAAATGACCGGAATATCGACAGGAACTCTTCGATGCTCCGTGTAGAGTGCCCGATGGTCCATATCGCCGGTTCAACTATTTTCAAATCGTTTAATTCTATTGTGCCCCGGTGGATTAAACAGGCAGCAGGTTGATAAGTTCTGCTTGGATAATTATTTTACCTCGTGCCTCCCTGAAGTTTAAAATTGTTTGATGTGAATGTTTATACTATTTATTGGTCAGCTCATTAAGATTTTGGGAATACGCTTCGCTAACGGGGACTTTCCTGTCTGTTATCGTTAACTGGTGACGCTCGATCCTATCGATCTTATTGGCCGCAACCAGGTAGGAGCGGTGAACCCGGATAAACTTTTCTCTCGGGAGCAGATCAACGGCCTCGTTAAATGTACTTCGCGAAAGAATGTTCTTGTCTTTCAGAGCAAAGGTCACATAGTTCCCGGCAGCCTCCAGGTAGAGGATCTCATCAAACAGCACTTTGATTTGTTCGAATCCTGTTTTGATAAAGACATGATCGCTGACCTCCGAACTGTTCCGGTAGTTGTATAGTTCGAATGCCTTGTTGCAGCCTTTAATGAAGCGTGCAAGCGAAAAAGGTTTCAGCAAATAGTCCACAGCATCCAGCTCAAAGCTGGTGACTGCATGTTCCGAATAAGCGGTAGTGAAGATCACCATCGGCTTTTTGCTGAGGCTGTTGAAAAAATCAATTCCCGAAATGTCGGGCATTTTAATGTCAAGGAAGATCAGGTCGACTGGTTCCCGCTGTAAATATTCGATAGCCTTAAATGCATCCGTAAAATCGGCTTTCAGGTCAAGAAAGGGAACCTTCGACGCGTGGGAGCGAACCACTTCGAGCGCAATAGGTTCGTCGTCAATAGCAATGGCTTTCATTGTGGCCTTCAGATTTAAGCTTTATTCCAGTTCGATTGTCAGGTGAACAAAAAACTCTTTACCGGTTTCCCTGATAATTAGTTCGTGTTTACCAGGATACAGCAGGCGAAGCCGCTGCCTGACATTCGCCAGGCCAATACCGCTCTTGTTTTTTTCAGGATCACTGTCAGGTTTCAAATGTATGCTGTTATGTACATCGAAATCGAGCTTATTGCCTACCGTTTGCAGTGTGATCTTAATATGTGACGGCTCCCTCAGGCTGATCCCATGCTTGAAAGCATTTTCAACAAATGGGATTAGCAGCATCGGGGAGATTTTCAATGGATTTAACTGCTCGTCTATAACCGCCTGAATCACCACTTCGGGGCTCGTAACAGTTCGCAGCTGCTGCAGGCTGATATAATTGTTCAGGTAATCGATTTCCCGGGTAAGAGAGATCTTATCCTGCATATTTTCCTGCAGCATAAAGCGCATCATGTCACCAAGTTTCTCAATCCCTTCGCTGGTGCGATCCGCTTTTTCCTGCAGGGCCGTTCCGTAGATGGTATTGAGTGCGTTGAACAGAAAATGCGGGTTGATCTGGGACCGCAGAAAGTCAAGGTCAGCATTTGAACGGCCCAGAGCGGTTCGCAGAACAGTGATCTCATCCTTTCCCTTAAGCTGCTGTTTATAGAGCAGCCATGAGATCGGTGCGGTTATCAGCAGCTGGAAGGCAATATTGAACATGTTGATAGCTGCGGTGATACCGTCTTTAAACAGGAACAGGTACAATATTAAGCTGACCGGCAGCACAGCGATAAGCAGAATTGGTAACATTCCAAGCAGGTAGGAGAGGAAGGGCTTCTTTTTACCCAGTGACCGCGGTATCAGCTCAAAGAAGGAATACATGTATAAGCCGATCCCGAAGGGAATGATAATTCCCCAAATGGCAATTACTGTCCGGTCGGCGCCAGTAATTAACAGCACAAACACGCTGATCATCCACAAAACAACAGCGGTCAGACCGTCACGTGTGATCATTTTATACTTTGATTGGATCGTTTCTGAATTAACAAGCAGGAATTCCCCCGCGTACCTGATGACTGCATAGAAGCCATACATGAGTATCAGCCACGCACTATAAATAAAAGCGTTCTGAAAAATGTAGTTGTAAGCAAGCTGGAGGGACTCATACTGAACCAGCAGGTGATTTTTGATCCAGGTATCCGTGATCCCAACTGCAAGGCCTAATGACAGGTAGATCAGGATGATCAGGAATATATTTTGAATGATACCCTGCTTTCTGATCATGGAGGGCACTATACTGAAGTTTAGCAGCAGGAATGCAAGGTACAGTGTGGTACATCGGATCAGTTGCGGAAAGAAATAATGCTGAAAGTAGTTAAACGTGAGATGGGCGTCCTGGATCTGCTGCCTGTTGGGCGTCCAGATATCCTGACCTTCATTTGATACTGCACTTGCGAGCAGGGAGAACACAACGAAGACGTAAATCGTCGTTGCTGCCCAGAACTCGATGCGTGCAAGATTCCCCGGGCGGTTAATAAAATCTTTCATTTTGTGATCAATTATAAGCATTGACATGGTATTTAGCGGTTAGTATTTAGAATTTAGTATTTAGTACTTAGTATTTGAATGGGATCCGGTTCTTAATGCTGGTTATAAACCACCATTGCCCTGCGAGATGTCATCATTTTTAATCCCGCGTTTGTTCTTTTTAATATTATCCTTTAAAGCACCAAAGCGGTAATTCAGGCTGGTATTAAATGACCTCAAATAGGTTTCGGAATAGGATTCCTGCATAAAATCCAAACCGGTCGTATGATTTATGGCTGTCCTGTATTTGGTGAAGGGGTTATTGACGGCTGCTGAGAATGTCAGCTTTTCACCCAGCATATTTTTACTGAAACTGAATGACGAGCTTACGAAGGAATTTGAACCGCCCTGCAGATTCAGATTCCGGCCCTGTAAGTTAGCGCTGGAGTTGAGGCGCCAGCCTTTCTCCAGCCGATATGACCCGGAGGCGGACAAATTGGGCATTAAACCCTTGTTCCTGACCAGGCTGCCACTAACAGTTCCTTCTATCCAGCCATAATTTAGCTGGCCGTTTAAACTGTAATTGAAACGTGGATTTATAGGGTGATTGACATTGAAATTAAGAGACATAAGTCTCGCTTTCCCGGTATTGCCAAAGGTTGTACGTGTAATATTGGTTGTGTGATCGAAAGTGGAGATCGGCATAACCAGGTCGTTGATGAACATAAAGCCAAGGCCCGTGTTCACCGATACCTTTTTTAACCGGCTGTAACCAAGCTGAAGCATCGTGCCCGTAGTTGGACGGATATTGGGGTTGCCGGCTGTTTCAAAGTTAGGATTTGATCGGTCGACAAAAGGGTTCAGACGGTATATTCCCGGCCTGTTCATCCTTGTGGTATACCCGAAGTTAAGGCTGCTCTTATCTTTAAATTTACGGTTAACAGAAACCGAAGGAATAACGTTAAAATAATTCTGTTCAACTATTGAAGCTGCGGAAATAAAGTCTGCGTTGATTACTGTCTGCTCAACCCGAACCCCGGCTTTGAACCCCCATTTGCTTAAATTGTATTGGTAGGTGTTGTAAATCCCGATTACATTCTGCGTGTTATTGAATTTGTTGCTGCGGGTCGGATCTGTTATGAAGCCATCAGTTTCACTTAGTGAACGATATTCAAAATCACTGTTATTAGTCCTGAAAATACCTTTTACCCCGGCTTCTATATTCAGCTTTTTAATCGGATGCACATAATCAACCTGGAATGTTTGTTCGGCAGACGAGCCCTTATTATCCTGCTGATAGTCGCTGGGGTTATAGTTCACGGGATTGATCACTGCAAGATCATTATACTGATTATTGGCATATTCAAAGAACCGGTATGAGACGGTGAGCAAGCGATTCTTGTCGGCTTTGAACCCAAGCTGGTAGTTAAGGGCGAGGTCTAAACCTGTTCCCTGTCCATTTTTATCGTCGGTAAGGTCATAACCCTGGAGAACTGAATTA
This sequence comes from Flavihumibacter soli, assembly GCF_010692725.1. Lineage (GTDB taxonomy): Bacteria > Bacteroidota > Bacteroidia > Sphingobacteriales > Sphingobacteriaceae > Daejeonella > Daejeonella soli. The sequence continues at coordinate 122,029 of NZ_JAAFZB010000090.1, forward strand.
TCACCGTTAAGTACAGAAAGCTGGCTTCTTATCCCGTTAAAGTCGTTCCCATTAATATTAAGCTGGGTTGATATCAGGTTCAGGCTGTCTAACTCATAGCTTATTTCAGAGTTGAAATATCCACTGCGGCTATCCTGCTCCAGTCCCCCGATTTGCTGCAGACTTGTCGGGGCATCCCCAAAAGTTCTCCGGCTGTTTGAACTTTCCGTTAAGGGTGAGTTGTGTATGCTTGCTCCGCCATTAACAGACAATCCAAACTTACCGGCCTTTAATGTGTATGAACCGCCGATGCCGGGGCCGCCTACCGGGAAGCGTTCACTGAGATTGACCGAACCGTTGTAACCGTTCGCTATCTTTTTGTTGGTTATGATGTTAATGATACCTGCCAGGCCTTCCGCATCATACTTTGCGGGTGGCGTAGTGATAACTTCTATCTTTTCAATACTAGAAGCCGGCATGCTCCGGAGAATGTCCTTTGCGTTCCTTTCCATCATGCTGGAAGGCTTGCCATTGATCAGGATCTTGAAATTATCGTTGCCTTTCAGACGAATGTTCTCTTCCGCGTCAAGCGAAAGGAGTGGGACCTTTTTCATCATATCCAGAACACTATTAACCTTGCTTTCCGGGTCCGCCTGTAGGTCATAGGTAAGGCGGTCGACTTCCTGTTTAAGCAACGGCCTGTCCGCCATGACCACCACCTCTTTCAATTCAGCCGATGAAGGGTTCAGAAATATAGTTTGAAGGTCGCTCTGGGGTTTATCACCAGTAAGATCAGTGGGAATGAGTTTAGGTTTATAACCAACACTGGCTATCGATATTAAATATTTTCCCGGTTTCAGGTTCTGAAAAGTGAATGATCCGTCAGATTTTGTCAATGACGCATTTACAGCAGGCTGATCTTTAGATATTTTCAAATTTATGGTGACGTAATCGAGTGGCTTACGGGAAACTGAATCTGCAACGATACCGCTGATCCGGTAGGAGGGTAAAGTCTGCGACTTTGCATGGAATGACAGGAAGATGAGGATAGTAATCAGTGCTCTCATAGCTAACGATTTAATGATCAATTATTGTTAGGCAATGATAAGCAGGCGTATTTCTCCGTATTAATTAATGTGATGGAAGGCCTTAAAAATGTGATGAGTTGGCCGGATGAGGCAAAAGGGAGAGAGAAAAAAGTTTTTAGGCGCTCAGCAGGGAGGATAGGAGGATAATCCCTGAGCCCAGGCACAACCACCTGGATGCTTACACAGCGGAGCTGTCCGGTAATTCAATAGTAAACTCAGTGCCCTCCCCGGGAGAGCTGTTAATGCGGATATTACCACCTAAGAGCTGCACCTGGGTTCTAACCATATACAAGCCCATTCCTTTTCCAGGTACCTGCGAATGGAAGCGGTTATACAATCCGAAGATTTCATTACCGTGCTTTTCAAGATCAATACCGATTCCATTGTCTTTATAATTTAGAATGACAGTCTTTCCATTCAAATGAGAGGAGATACTTATTGCAGGCGTCAAACCGGGTTTACGGAACTTAATGCTGTTGTTAATCAGATTATAAAAAATGCTGTGGAGGTAAGTTCTAAGGCTTACCGTTCCGTTTATTTCTTTAAAGTCTGTGAATATTTGGACGGAATGTTCATCTATAAGGTTCTGAATGCTTGATTTAATACCTATTATAAGTTCCTCAAAATCGATAAAGATTTTTCTTTCCGTTACTTCCCGGCTGGCCTGTAAAATGTCGTTCAGATCCCTGATCACGGAATCCAACTGCTCAACGCTTACTGTTAATATCCTTTCAAAATTCAGGCGTGCATCATGTTGCAGGTTATCATTTTTGAGAATATTGCAGATCCCAAGAATGTTTGCGACAGGAGCGCGCAGATTGTGGGAAACAATGTACGTGAATTGCTCCAGGTCCTGGTTTCGATGCATCAGATCCGCTGAGATCTTTTCGCGATGAATCTCATCTACCTTTCTCCGGCTGATATCCTCTATGGAAATGACAACACCAAGGAACGTGTTTGAATCAATAACGGGGAACAACTTGATCTGGTACCAGTTACGGGAGCCGTCTGGCTGCTCATAGGAGCGCTCAAATTCTGATGGTTTTCCCTGCCGTAATTCTGATATAATTGTTTCGAGCCGGCCTGTTCTATTGGAAGAAACATAGGATAAAATGTTTTTGTCTTTTTCTAATGTTATCTTAAATTCTCTTTTCCCGAAGTCAACCGCGACCTGGTTAAAGGTAACCGATTCAAAATCTTTATTGAAGAGGACATAGCCCACGTCTGTGATATTTAAAATGGAGTGCAGGTTAGCACGCGAGCGGACGATCTCTTCTTCATTCTTCAAGCGCTGGGTTATGTCATTGCTAAGGGTGAGACGCACGGCCTGACCCCCATAGTTAATGTCCTGAACAAGGACGTGAACAAACACGAAGGACCCGTCTTTCTTTTTATGCTTTCTGATTCCCAGGTCGACGGGCTGAAACATGTCCTTGTTAAAATTTTCAATCAGCAGACCGATATCTTCCTCAGGCTTCAGATCCTTTAAAGTCATATTCAGTAGTTCGTCTTTGGTATAGCCATAAAGTGCACAGGCTGCATCATTCGCCCCGACGATTAACATGTCTTCCCGGGAAGCCATAAACATGGGCAATGGGTTACTATCAAACAGTAATTTGTACTTCTGTTCTGACAGGCTAAGTTCCTGTTCGGCCTGGCGTCGTCGGGTAACATCAATAGCTGAGGCCATAACACATTGCTGGCCTTCCCAGGTGAACGAAGTACCAGTCATGTAGACCGGGACCGTACTGCCATCTGTCCGGATAAACTCCGTTTCGATGCTCGCTACGATACCAGATTGGTGCAGATCCTGAACAATGGCTTTGACCCTTTCGCGATCCTTTGGAATTATAAAACTATACGGCAAAGAGTAGATTATTTCCTCCGGTGACCAGCCGGTAATTTGTTCAAAATTTTCATTCCATTTAAATAACCCTCCTTCCATGTTTCTTATCATAAAAATTCCGGGCAGTGTTCTTATGATGGTTTCTGAAAGTGTTTTTTCCCTGATCAGCATCTGTTCAGCCTGCTTTTTATCAGTAATATCCAGCACCGATCCAATGATCGCAGGCCGGCCACGATATTGGGTGGTGTTGCCAAATATTTCAATGACATTCTCACTTCCGTCTTTTCGGCAGCCTCTCACTTCATAATGAACACTGTCTTTAAGTCCGTCCAAACGGGCTTGAATATTTTCGAGTGTGATGTGCCTGTCTTCTTCGGCTATCACATTTTCAACCGGCAGAGAATTGATGAGCTCCTGCGGAGTATAGCCGAATATTTCCGCGAATCTCCTGTTCACATACTGATATTTCCCATCCTGTGTAATGTAAAAACCAACCATTGATTTTTCGGCCAGGTCCCGAAATTTAGATTCTGATTCCAGTAGTTCTGCCTCGATCCTTTTTCTTTCCGTTATATCTCTTACTATCGCAAAAATTCTGTTTTCAGTGGATTTCTTTACATTAACGTCAACCCACACCACGGATCCATCCTTTCTCCGCATTGGCCGTTCGTTAGAGATGTGCTCACCTGTCGTCAATGACGTATACTTGAGAGGATCGAGCTTCATATTCTCAGGATCGAAAAAGGAAGATATATGTGCCGACAGAATTTCACTTCTGGAATAACCAAGCAATGCACAGAGGCTTGCATTTACATCGCGAATACTTCCGTCTAAATCCCCGATTATGATAGAGTCGGAGACTTGCTCAAACAATTGCCTGTACAGGCTTTCTTCTTCCCTGATCTCGTCTGCAGCCTTTGGTTTGCGGCGAAAAAATAACGAGACTAAGAGTACTCCAATTCCCAGACCGGCGATAAAGATGAAAAGGTCTAAAGGGGATATCATCCCTAACCAGATCAGATTTCTAAAGTCGGCCATTATAACAACCATAGGAAGACGGAAATATTAGTGAAAGGCTAATAAATGGTGTTCACTTAAAGTAATTAAATTTTCCTGAAGTAATATGTATAAAAATAATTATTCAAGCGGTTAGATAATATATTTGCACCCGGTTTGGGATTTAACAGGAAGACTCTTACAATGTTCGTTTTATTTCGGACGAGTATCAGAAAGCAGTTATAAACAATCAGAACAGGCCAGGAAACCGCGATTTATCAGGAATATAGTTTCGTGCATGGAAATAAATAACGAAAGAAGTAATTTGAATGTGTTGGTAGTGGATGATGACGAGGTTGTCCTTTTTCTGCATGACCTGATGGTCAGGGAAAGCGGTCTATCCCTGAGCCCGCACATCTTTGCGACTGGCAAGTCAGCACTTGAATTTCTCAAGGATAATTACAGCGAAGCTGAAAATTATCTGATCTTTCTGGATATTAATATGCCGGTGATGAATGGCTGGCAGTTCCTTGAGTTAATTGAAAAGCTCGGGTATAAGATATCTGTGATCATTGTGAGCTCTTCAATAGATCCCGCTGATTTTGAGAAGGCTAAAAGCTATGGACTTGTGAAGGAGTATATTATTAAACCGTTGAGTATAGATACTTGCGTAAGGATAAAGAAATCCTATATTATTAATGACAGGAGAGATTAGTTCCTGTTTTTATAATAAATCTGCCCTGACCTCAGCCTCATGCAGGACGGGATATGTAAAAAAGGCTGCTTTATGTGATAGAGCAGCCTTTTTTATTAAAACAAGAATATTAAGCATTATCCAAGGATGGGTTCACACTCATCAGAGTTTATACATCACTAAGTCCGTATTGGGCAAGTACATCGGCAGGCACGCCCGTCCAGACGTTCGGAACGTTTCCGACATAGCCGATATCCTTAATACCGATCTTGCTGGTATAGAAACCCGAAGCCGTGAGATTCCGCATCCTGTTGAAGAACACCACTCCCTGGCGCATTTCCGGTGCAGCCTTCTCAGGATAAGCTATTTTATTCACCACCTCCAGCTGCTGTTCGCCGCTGCAGTCTGAAAAGGGCTTTTGGTAGAGATTCAGACAATGCATATCAAGCCACTTTAAACCACCACGCATCGGAAGCTGGTGTGACGGGATATCTTTGACGATAAACTCTATAAAGGCAGGTACCTCCGCATCAGAGGCGCTTCCTGACACTTCATCCGCAGGAATGATGATATTCGCCAGCACGGTAATCGTCTTCATTTCATGTTCGTCAAAGAATGTCTCCGCCCGCAGCTTTTTAATTCGTTCCATCTCGAAGCTTTCCCGGCCGGCGGTTTCTGCCAGGGTCTCATTATCTATTACCTTCGATGCATCACCTGTCTTGCAGGCTTCTAATATCAGGGCCGTGCTTAAAGTGCTTATCCCGATAGCTTTTAAGGAATCTCTTCTGTTCATCTTAAATATTTTGTTTCTTTTTCTGATCAAGGATATATTCAGCGGTCCGCATAGATAAGGCCAGTATCGTCCAGGTAGGATTCTTGTCTCCCTGCTGTACGAAAGGAGCACCGTCAACAACGAAGAGGTTCCTGCAGTCATGCGCCTGGTTCCATTTATTCAATGCGGAGGTTTTTGGATCGTCGCCCATCCTTACCGTTCCGACTTCGTGAATGATCTCGCCTGGCTTCAGGAGGCCGTAATCTTCTTCCGGTCCCTTCGGTTTAGAGGTCATAATGGCGCCCATCTCATGCATCATTGATTCGAACGTTTCCTGCATGTGCTTTGCTTGTTTCAGCTCGGCATCGCTCCATTTATAATTAAATCTCAATACAGGAATTCCGAATTTGTCTACCACATCCGGATCAATTTCACAGTAATTGTCTTTACGCGCAATAGCCATTCCTCTGCCTGCCATGCCTATCCCCGTTCCATAGAAACGGCGGTAGTCATCTTTCAGTGAAGCTCCGAAGCCGCCTGCAGGTTTCATTTGCCCGTCGCGTCCCGGAACCAAACCATTCATATGGGGCACTCCGCCACCGAAGCCATAGGAGGGCATTCCCATGCCGCCCCAGTATTCAATATGGTATCCCCGCGGGAAATCAAGATTCTTGTTGTCAAGCCACCATGGAGAATAGATATGTACACTTCCCGTACCGTCTTCGTTATAACGTTTCCGATCCATCAGCTGCGGCAGGAAGCCAGACAGGGACACACCGGTAGAGTCATGGAGATATTTACCAACAATACCGCTGCTATTGGCAAGTCCCTGGGGATGCATGGTCGATTTGGAATTTAGCAGGATCCGTGCCGATTCGCAGGCACTCGCCGCAAGTATCACTGTGCCGCCGTTCACCTGGTATTCCTGCATGTCATCCTTACTGACGTAAGACACACCGGTAGCAAGTCCGTTCTTACCGGTAATGACTTCCCGAACCATCGCATTGGGTATCACTTTAAGATTGCCGGACTTTATTCCCGGAATTACCAGGCAGGATGAAGAGGAGAAATCCGCGTAAACCCGGCAGCTCCTTCCGCACTGACCGCAATAAAAGCACTGGCCACGGTCTTTATTGCCGGGCAGCTGTTCAGTAAGCACGGAGCCCCGTCCCGCAATGACTTTTACCCCTGCTTTTTTTGCTGCCTTCTTAATAAAAAGTTCACTTAAGCGTGGAGCAGGTGGCTTCAGGAATAGTCCATCAGGCTCGTTCTCCAAGCCTTCTTTAGTTCCGTATACCCCGATCAGGCGGTCAACCTTGTCATAGTAGGGCTTTACATCCTCATAACTGATCGGCCAGTCATCGGTGGCTCCGTCGTAGCTCTTACCCTTAAAGTCAAGGGGGCCCATACGAAGGGAGATCCTTCCCCAATGATTGGTACGGCCACCCAGCATCCGGGCTCTGAACCACTCGAACTCGGTTTTATCTTTTCTTGTATAGGGCTCGCCTTCGAGTTCCCAGCCGCCGTATAAAGCATCAAAGTCGCCGAAAGGCCGAACCGTTGAGGCGCCCCGCCGTGCCGACTCCCATGGCCATTTAAACTGGTGCGAATCCCGGGCAGGGTCAAAGTAAGGCCCCGCTTCAAGCATAAGTACTTTTACTCCGGCCTTTGCCAGGACATAGCCCGCCATACCGCCGCCAGCACCTGACCCGACGATGATCACATCATATTGCTCTGAAGTTTTTTTAATCTGTAAGGAACTCATAAGGAAAACCGGCTGGAAGGTGACTGAAAAGAGAAAATTTGTAATGCGCCAGCGATCCGGGAGTCAATCCGTGGTTTCTGTGCGAAAGAGCTTAGCAGTAAGTGTTTACTCATTTTTCAAACAAGGTGTTATGTATGTTAAATCGTTTTAGCAAGGTGAAGAAAAAAAACGAAAAACAAAACTATAATTTTCAAAATTCATGTTCGCTTTTTGTCATAGCCAAAGCCTGAACGGTTCTGTCAGACCTTCAATTGGATCTCTCAGCGTCAATACTTTAAAGCGGAAAAATAGCTGGCAGGATCTCCGGGGATCTACTTAGCGCCCTTACTTGAATCCCGTACGATCAGGTGCGCAGGCAGAACCACATTTTGTTCTTTTCGCGGCTTTGAACCTTTATTTAACTTGTTTAGCAGGAGGTTAATGACAGCGTCCGCTATTTCATCCACAGGCTGCGATATGGCCGTGATTGAGGGATTATGAAGCTCAAACAGATCGTGGTCATCGAATGCGATAACGGATATATCCCCGGGAATGTTAAGGCCGATATTGCGGATCGTCTTCAAACCGCTAATCCCAAGATAGTTGGTTGCAAATACAATAGAATCCAGATCCTTTTCCTTACGGAAGAACGCAGTCAGGTGCCTGATAACCTTTTCAGGTATCTGATTGAAGTCTACTTCTTTAACATGCGGTGCCAGGCCATGTTCTTCAATCGCTTTTTCATAGCCTGCCAGGCGGTCCTGCATTTGAGTCTGGAGGGAGTCAACTGTTATAAAACCGATGTTCCTACGACCGCTTCTGATCAGATCCTTAACGGCCTTGTAGGTGCTTTCGAAGTTGTCGATGGTCACTGAATCGACATCCAGGCCGGGAAGGTACCTGTCAAATAAAACAACCGGTACACCCGCACTGACCAGGGAAGCGATATCATCTACAATTCCTTCCGGCGGACTTATAATGTACCCGTCAACATGCCGCTCCCGGAACATCCGGATCAACTCCCTGGTTCGGGTCGTATCATTGTCGGTACTCGAATAGATGATCTTGTAACCATTGTTATACGCTTTGTTTTCAATAAGCCGGGCGATGTTTGCGAAGAAAGGATTGGAGATGCTTTCTACCATCAAACCAATTATGTTCGATTTACCGGTGCGCAGGCTTCTTGCAAGCGAATTTGGCCGGAAGCCTACATCTTCAACATATTTCTCAACCTTTTCAACCAACTTATCGCTGATGCGCTTTTCCTTCGCCTTACCGTTCAGGATGAACGATACGGTTGTGGAAGAGATATCCAGACTGTTGGCAATGTCAAGAATTGATAGTCTCTTTTTCATTTCGATCAGGTGCTATCGCTCATTTGTTCTCCGGCCAGGTCTGCTCAGATCCTGCTTCGCATACATTCAAACTACTTCCTGTTACCGTCCGAATAGGAATAGGGAGAGGATTCGGCTGAAGCACCCCGCTTTGTTTCCGGGGATGCGGACATACGGAAGTCGATAGTTGCGCCTTTCATTAGCTCCGGATGACTAACCCAGTTCAGATCATGCGTTTTCCCGTTTAACTTCATCTGTTTGATATAAATATTCTCTGCCGAGTTTTCCGGAGCGTTAATGATCAGCTCTTTCCCGTTTTCGAGACTGACAGTTACTTTCTTAAATAAAGGGGCTCCCAGCACATACTGATCGGTAGCCGGGGTAACCGGATAAAATCCCATGGCGGAGAAAATGTACCATGCAGAGGTCTGTCCATTGTCTTCATCGCCGCAATAGCCATCCGGGGTAGCTTTATACAGGCGGTTCATTGCCTCCCTTACCCAATACTGGGTTTTCCAGGGTGCTCCTGCATAATTATACAGATAGATCATGTGCTGTATCGGTTGATTGCCGTGGGCGTACTGTCCCATATTGGCAATCTGCATTTCCCGGATCTCATGGATCACGCCTCCATAGGCGCTCTCATCATATACCGGGGGCATTGAAAATACGGAATCGAGTTTCGTAACAAACTTTTCGTTTCCGCCCATCAGGTCTGCCAGGCCCCTGATATCCTGGAATACCGACCAGGTATAATGCCAGCTGTTACCTTCTGTGAACGCGCCGCCCCATTTAAAAGGATTAAATGGCGACTGGAACTTACCGTCCTGATTTTTTCCGCGCATTAATCCGCTGGCGGGGTCAAATAAATTACGATAGTTCTGACTTCGTTTCGCGTACAGGTCCACTTCTTCTTTAGGCTTGTTAAGAGCTTTCGCCAGCTGGTATATGGCAAAATCATCATATGCATATTCAAGCGTCCTGGCTGCGTTCTCATCAACTTTTACGTCGAAGGGCACATATCCCAGCTTATTATAATATTCAACGCCCTCCCTGCCTACAGCATCGATAGGTCCCTCATTATTGGCGCCCTTGATTACCGCCTGGTAGAGCGTTTCTATATCATAACCTCTTAAACCTTTTATATAGGCATCGGCCACGACGGAAGCAGAATTCTGTCCGATCATGATATTGGAATAACCCGGACTCGACCACTCAGGCAGCCATCCGCCCTCCTTGTAATCATTGATCAGGCCTTCCTGCATTTCTTTGTTGATCGAAGGATAGACTAAATTGAGGAATGGGTACAGCGCCCTGAAAGTATCCCAGAAGCCTGTACCGGCAAACATATATCCCGGCTCTGTTTTACCGTTGTACGGACTCCAGTGAACAATTTTATTATTAGCGTCGATCTCGTATAACTTGTTCGGGAAGAACACGGCCCGGTAAAGACAGGAATAAAATGTTCTGACCTGGTCAACAGTGCCGCCTTCAACCTTAATTTTACCCAGGGTTTCATTCCAAATCTTCCTGCCTGCGCTTTTAGTCTGATCGAAGGTTTGTTTCCCAATTTCACGCTGCAGGTTCAGATCGGCCTGTTCGGCGCTGATGAAAGAAGAAGCGACTTTTACATTAACCTGCTCGCCTTTGCTTGTTTTGAATCCGATAACTGCCGCGGTATGATCAGCTGAAAGTTCGTTCTTGCCGGATGTGAAATTCTTTCCATCCCATGTGCCCGACACCTTGAAGTCTTTATCGAACTGAAGAACAAAGTAATTGCGGAAGTTTTTCAGTGTGCCGCGGCTGTAGCGCGTTGAATATCCGATGATCTTTCGCTCTGCAGGAATGATCTTTACAAAAGAGCCCTTGTCAAAAGCATCGAGAACGACATAGGCGCTGTCAGATTTCGGGAAGGTAAACCGGAATTGAGCCGCCCTTTCAGTCGGCGTTATCTCCGTAGTTACATCGTGGTCGGCAAGATATACACTGTAATAATAGGGGCTTGAGATCTCCGATTTGTGAGAAAACCAGCTCGCGCGCTCGTGCTGCCCGATATTCAGTTTTCCGGTGACCGGCATAATAGAAAATTGGCCGTAATCATTCATCCAGGGGGATGGCTGATGAGTCTGCTTGAATCCAAGGATCTTATCGGCAGCATAGGTATAGGCCCAGCCATCGCCCATTTTTCCGGTTTGCGGTGTCCACAGGTTCATACCCCACGGCCGGCCAATAGCCGGATAGGTGTTTCCATTAGATAGGGAAGGCTTCGAGTCTGTACCCATTAAAGGATTTACCCAATCCACCGGATCAGACACCTTACCAAGGGTCTGGGCATTCAGGTTAAAACCAGCGGCAACTACTAAAATAAAAGCAAGTACGGTATGTTTCATCAGGATAATGGTTAATTATATCTGGTTCCGGGCTTTTTGAATATATCTATCCGGAACCTCACTAAAACGTTTTAGCCGATCAATATTAGCCAGGATAAACTGGAAATAAAAGTCGCTGGCTGCAATGCCCTGTAACAATATAATTACATGTTTTAATCCCGATTCTCTCTTCCTTTTGCAATGCGTTCAAATCAAACAATCTGACCCAAATCAAGGTAAAGTATTATATTAAATATATTTTACGCCCGCCATTAGCTGCCATACCCATTTAATGCAACCAGACGAAAATGTTTTCCGAAGTATTGTTGACGCTTCGCCCTTCCCGGTGTACCTGTGTACCGGCGATCAGATGATCATAGCGGTGGCCAACCAGGCTACTTTAAAGGCCTGGGGCCGGGACAGCTCCGTAATTGGGAAGCCCTTCAGCGAGGCGCTTCCCGAATTGGAGACCCAGCCTTTCAGAAAGCTTTTAGAGGAAGTTTACACAACCGGCGAAACTTACTATTCCCGGAATGACCGCGCAGACCTGTTGATCGACGGCCGGCTACAGACCTATTATTTTAAATTCACCTACCAGGCCATGCGGAATTCGGAACAGGACATAACCGGCGTTCTGTGTTTCGCTACCGATGTGACCGAGCTGGAAAGAGCCCGCCAGGAGGTAGAGCAAAGCCAGGCGATGCTGTACAATATGGTGAAGCAGGCGCCCGTAGGGATCTGCATTATCAAAAGCGCAGATCTGACAGTAGAGCTTGTAAATGACACTTTCCTGGAACTGGTTGGTAAAACCCGGCCGGAAGTTGATTTGCAGCATATATGGGACGCAGTGCCTGAAGCGGCTGAAGTGTACAGCCCGATAATGGCTGAAACTGTCAGTTCAGGAAAGCCCTTCCACGCGGTAGAACATGAAATTCCCCTGGTTCGTAACGGTGTAGATGAAACCGTTTACATTGATTTTGTTTACGAACCTGTGCGGGATTATGATGGCAGCATCAACGCTGTCCTGGTGCTCGCAATTGATGTTTCGGACAAGGTTATGGCCAGGCGCAGCATCGAAGACGCGGAAGAATGGGCTCGCCTGGCTATCGAGGCTGCTGAGATCGGGACTTTTGAACTCGATATTGCAACGAATGGAATGCGGGCTTCCAGCCGGTTCTATCATATTTTCGGATTTGAACAGCCGGTCACCAGGAAAGTCCTTCAGGATGCGATCCACGAGGACGATCGTTCGTCCCGTATAGCAGCTCTCCGGGAAGCCTTTGATACCGGTAAATTATTTTACGAAGCCCGTGTGACCTGGAACGATAATTCAGTGCATTGGATAAAGGTAGAAGGCAGGGTAACTTCTGACAACGCCGGAAACCCGGTTAAAATACTGGGAACCGTGCTTGATATTACCCAGTTCAGGCATCTCCAGCAGCAAAAGGATGATTTTATCAGTGTTGCCAGCCATGAGCTGAAAACGCCTCTGACCAGCATGAAGTCTTCCATGCAGGTGCTAAGCCGGATACTGAAAGCCGACACACCTTCGTCAACGGCATTATCGTTTATGGATAAGGCAAATACCAGCCTTGCGAAAATGCAGCATCTGGTTGAGAGCCTGTTAAACGTATCCCGCATGACGGCTGACCAGATGCATCTCCATAAAACGCATTTCAAAGCTGCCGATCTGGTAAATGAATGCTGCGAGCATCTTCGGGCAGCTGGGAATTATGATCTCATTCTGACCGGCGATACCGGCCTTGAATTTTATGGTGACAAAGATCGCTTAGACCAGGTACTGGTTAATTTTGTCAACAATGCGGTAAAGTATGCCGTCCATTCCAGGAAGATAGTGATCCATTTATCTGCAGACGCAGGAACCGTGAAATTGTCTGTCCGGGATTTTGGGAACGGTATTCCGGCAGAAAAGCTTCCCCACCTTTTTGAACGTTATTATCGTGTGGATTCGAACGGTGCCCAATATTCCGGTCTTGGGCTGGGACTCTATATCAGCGCCGATATTATTAAGCGGCACGGCGGGAAAATAGGGGTTATCAGTAAACCCGGCGAGGGAAGCACCTTCTGGTTCACATTACCGCGATAGTTATTGATTCCGATGATCCAGGATCTGTCAAGCCAGGGCGCCGTCCGCATGGGGCGTTACTTCTCCGGGACAAGCGGCGTCACTCTTCCGGTACCAAACAAGCTGTTATTTCCGCCGGAATTCCAGGATAAAAGTCGCCTGACCTATTACGGCTCCCTGTTCAACAGTGTCGAGGTTAACAGCTCTTTTTATAAACTGCCCCTGGTCTCCACGGTACAGAAATGGGCAGCTGGTGTTCCTGAGGAGTTTAAGTTCACGTTTAAATTATGGAAGGAGATAACACATACCAAAGGCCTTGCTTTTAAACATGAGGACATCGTACGCTTCATGCATACAATTGATGCGGCAGGCGTAAAAAGTGGCTGCCTGCTTATACAATTCCCACCCTCCCTGACGGTCAGCTACGCGGCGCAGCTGATGCACCTGTTAAACGCAGTTGTACAGGAGGACATCCGGAGGAAATGGAAGCTGGCGGTGGAATTTCGCAACAGCAGCTGGTATACGGATGAGATATTCCGGCTGGCGGATAATTTCAATGCCGGAATCGTCCTCCAGGATATGCCCGCCTCGCTCAACAACCGCTTAAGCGAACATGCAGATTTTGTCTATTTGCGCTTCCACGGATATAAGGGCGATTATAAGGGTAGCTATGAAGATGAGTTCTTATCAGAATACGCTTTCTATATCCGTGACTGGCTTTCTGAGGGCCGTGATGTCTATGTATATTTTAACAATACCAGGGGTGATGCCGTGCAAAACCTGATGACACTGAATAGGTATGTGGAACAAAGAGCAAAAAGCAAGGAGTAAGGAGCAGAGAGCGAACAGGATAAAGCATAGAGCGGAAAGCATAAAACATAAAGCGCGGCGATATCACAATGAAATCTGTGTTAAATCTTTTTAATCTGTGAATTTCCCGAGTCAACCCGACGAACTACAACCCTTCCTGGGCCGTCATTGCGAGGTTTGCTTCTATCGGCAAACCGTGGCAATCTGCAGCGGAACATCATCGCCGATTGAATTCCCTGACCTCCTCCGCCCTTCGGGCACCTCCTCCAGAGGAGGATAGATATTCATGTCAATACTATATTCCTTTGTTAGGGAAAATGCGATAGCATGACCTTCAGAATGGTCCGTGAAGGAAATTTTAATATTTTAATAAGCCGTTCCGAATCACTATTCCCGATTTATTGGAGGTGGTCCTTCTATCAGGGACCGGAGGTGGTCTCACTATCCCATTAGCACGTTACCTCATTACCGAATTATTCTGCGCCGTAGGTGCAGCAGGTAGGTAGAGCTTATGCCCTGCGGCGTTCATCGTGCCGTCAGGTACGAAACATAACGGCGGCCAGAATAGCAGTCTTTTTACAGGTCGTTTCCCTAAAGAAATTGAACTTCATGATGGTCAGGCAAACAAACTTTAATATCCTTCAGATACCTACCGATGCATTATCCTCCGCTGGCGGAGGTGGTCCCTTCTATCAGGGACCGGAGGTGGTCTCACTGTCCCATTAGCACGTTACCTCATTACCGAATTATTCTGCGCCGTAGGTGCAGCAGGTTGGTATAATATGGGAGAGGAGGGTTTCATCGTGCCGTCAGGTACGAAACATAACCGACCTTATTGACGATGGGTGTTATAGATATGACAGGCAGGTTGGCGTCTGTTGTTTTGCACCTATGGCGCAATGGAATGCCGGGGGATATTTTCTACCGACCTTTAGCCCCTACGGGGCTGCCTGAATGATGAATGGTATTTACAAATTCTGGCCAACACATTCTTTCTGCGCCGTAGGTCCGGCAGGTTGGTAGAACTGATTAATTCGGCAATTAGTAAATGAGCGAATGATTGTTTTGCATTATGGCGCAAGGAATATGGACTCCTGAATTTACTATCAACCCTAAGCCCCCATTAGCACATTAACAAATTACCTCATTACCGAATTATTCTGCGCCGTAGGTGCAGCAGGTTGGTAGAACTCATGCCCGGCTCGGTTCGTCGTGCCGTCAGGTACGAAACATAACGCCCGGCCAAATCACCAGGTGTTTAAATTCCCGGTATCTTCACAAATCTTTTCGGGTAACAGGCCATTGACAAATTGACAAATTGACAAATTATCAAAATTGCCAAATTTTATCCGGGTTGTTTAACTTGAATTTAATTTCTTGTCGAAGTAATATTGAGCTGAAAACTTCTACTTAAATTCTCCGTGCAAACGCAAAAAAGTGCGGCCGAACGTTCAGCAGTCCGATTTGTTTTAGATTGTTAATAATTATTTCGGCAATATTTGGAATTGCCTTAGTGAAAACAATACTTTTGCCCGGATTTGCCAAATGCAAAACAGGCGGCTGATCATATAAACCATGCATATTTTTCAACGATGAGTTTTAACCGACGGTCCTTCATCAGGAGTAACGCCCTGATTGCGGGTGCCTTATTACTTTCCGATACCGCAGATGCGCTGGCATCAGTAAGCAAACAGATCAATACAGTCAGTGCGTCCCTGGAAGGCGTCAATATCTTTCATACCAATGATATGAACGGACAGGTATCGGGAGCATTTAAAGGCTTCGGCGGACTTGATCTGTTCAAAAAGAGTGTGAAGGATCATGAATTCCGCGGACTACTACTCGACGGCGGCGGCTTTTTGAATGCCGACCAAACCCAGGCGCAACACAGGGAATTTATTGAACTGATGAACCGCACAGGTTATCATGCTGCAACCATAGGCGCTGCAGAATTAAGCAGCGGCCAGGAGCATCTTGCCGCACTCACAGCTAATATGAGTTTCACCCTCGTTAACTGCAATTACACATTTAGTGATCAGTTGCTGAAACAAAAAGTAAAGCCATATATCGTTCTCAAATACGGTAAGCACAGGATCGGTGTAACGGGGGTAGGGCCGGAGCTTAGCACAGCAGGCGTTGACTATAACGACCCTTCAAAAAGCCTGAAACAGGTGACCGCCATACTTAAGGAACAGGAGAATTGCAGCCTGGTGATATGCCTGGCTCATCTTGGTTTTGAAGGCGAGATGAATAACCTGGCCCTGGCTCAAAAATCTGCCAATATAGACCTGGTTATTGGGGGTGATGTGACTACTTCCAAAGGTCATGGTACCAGCGTTGTGAAAAATCAAGCTGGTTACGACGTCTTTGTAACGCATACAGCAGGCCGGGCGAGTGTATTTAACCATACGAGCATTGCGGCAAACAAAACCGTTCAGATCAGGACAGCCATTCCGGGAGTTTCCGGCGGGAACGCCACGGCAAGGGAACTGGCAGCTCTTAACTTACCTTTTAACGATCACTTAGTATAAACAAATGGACTTACCATATCTTGCAGAAATTATGATCGTATCGTTCAATTTTCCTCCTCGGGGCTGGGCAATGTGCAACGGACAATTTCTACCTATTAACCAGAATCAGGCCCTGTTTTCCCTGCTGGGAACAACTTATGGCGGTAACGGGCAAACCACTTTTGCTTTGCCCAACCTGAGAGGCCGGGCACCAATTCATATGGGCAACGGACATGATCTCGGAGAGGCTGCCGGACAAACTGCCCACACGGTCACTATATCAGAGCTACCTGCCCATAACCATGAAATACAAAAGCCAGCAACCGGATTTGTAAATGCGAAGGCTAAAATCGGTACGACGGCTAACATGACCACACCCGAGGGAAACTACTTTGCAGGAAACACTGCTGAGACCAAACGATTCAGTAACCGTTCTGATTCAAGCCTGGGAAATGGCGTGCCAACCGTCGGCAGCGTAGGCGGAAGCCAGCCGCATAATAATATGCAGCCCTACCTGGTTTTAAATTATGTAATTGCCCTTCAGGGTGTTTTCCCAACCCGTTAATTAACGCACATGGCATCAAGTCCTTTTGTAGCAGAGATCGCTCTGTTCCCATTCAATTTTCCACCCACCGGCTGGGCGTTCTGTAACGGACAGCTGCTGCCTATATCGCAAAATACCGCCCTGTTCTCGCTGCTCGGAACTTATTACGGCGGCGATGGCATAAGTACATTTGCACTTCCTTACCTCGAAGGCTGTTGTGCCATAGGTACGGGGCAGGGCCAGGGTTTAACGGAAAGATTTCTTGGCGAGCAGGGCGGATCAGACAATGTGACGCTTTTGATCAGCGAAATTCCAACGCACACCCACACCGTACAGACTTCTTTGAAGACCGGCGGGACTGGGGTCACTGCCAACCCGATTGGTAATTATCCAACGACCACTGCGACGAATCTATACAGCAATACCGCCGGGTCCGAAACAATGACTCCGCTGAATGTCGACGTTCAGGTTCAGCCAACTGGCAGCTCGGTCCCGCATAATAATATGCAGCCCTATTTAACGATCAATTTTTGCATTGCCCTTCAGGGTATATTTCCTCCAAGATAATAAATAGAAATTATGCCACCACACATAGGAGAGATCCGCATTTTTGCAGGAAGTTTCGCACCGGCCGGTTGGATGTTCTGCCATGGACAGTTAATACCCATATCCGAAAATGATACACTGTTCACATTGATTGGCACGACCTATGGTGGCGACGGGCAGGAAACTTTTGCCTTGCCGGACCTGCGGGGCCGGGTTCCGATCCATATGGGAACCGGTCCGGACGGGACGACATACCAGCTTGGTGAAGCAGCCGGTACGGAATCCGAGACGTTGACCACACAGCAGATCCCGGTACATAATCACGCTGCAACCGGCAAGGTAACGATCCCGGTTCGCGGTGACAGCCCGGGTCATCTTTCCAATCCCGCAAATGCAGCCATCGCGGTTAGCCCCGGTAAAAAGTTCTTTTCAAAGACCGAGTCAGCAAGCGGCACCATGGCCCCGCTTGACATGCCGGGAGCAATCACACACCCTGCCGGCGGTTCTCAGCCCCATGATAATATGCAGCCCTTCCTGGCGGTTAATTATATAATCTCCATGTACGGGATCTTTCCTTCTCAAAGTTAACAGGATGGTTGCCGGCGTTCTCCTTCCCACTTCCACGACACATCCGCTGATCCCCCATGATTTTATGGCAGGAATCAGGGCTTCATTAAAGCATACAGAAGCCTCTGTAACGCTTGTGCCGGGCTATGTTGGCTTTGGAGCCAGTGCGGATGTTGTAAAGGCAGAGGCTGAGAAGTTACTCCTGGAACATGATCCGGAAGTGATCATTGCCTTCGTTGATCACCCGATTGCCGACACTCTTTTCCCGCTCACGGCGCAGCTGAATAAACTGCTGATCGTCGTTAATAGCGGGGCAAAATACGCTGTAGACTGGAAAGCACCTGCTCATGTCTATTTCCACACGCTGGAGAATGCTTACCTGAGTTATCTTACTGCAGGATATGCATCCCGTCAGGCGAATAAGGCCATGATGGCCACCTCCTATTACGACGGGGGGTATTCGCTTTGCCATGCCCTGACGCAACCCTTCATAAACGGGGGCGGGAAGATCCTGTATAACTTCGCCGGCAGTTTTAAGCTGGCCGAGTTCAATACTTCGCCCATGGCAGATTTCATAAGCGCGAACAGCGATGTACGTGCCGTTATGACTGTACTCAGCGGCGATCTGCTGCCGCCTTTTTACCAGCAGCTGGCAGAAGCCCTACCGGGTACCGAACTTCGCTTCTACGCGAGCCCGGTAACCCTTGAAGAAACAATAACACTTGGTAATGCCTTCCCTGCATCCTATACGGTTGAAGGATTCACCGGCTGGTATCAAGACTCTGGCTTACCTGAGAATAACACTTTCTCAGGTAAAATGAGAGCGGGCTCAAGGGAGCCCAATGCTTTCAGTGCCCTTGGGTGGGACACCGGGCTGATCCTGAATGAACTTGTTAACCGGGGATTGAATGGGGCACAGCTTCATGCGCTTCCGGAAGGCTCTTTCAATGAGATCAGCGGGGCGAAAGGCACACTTCGCCTGGACGAAGAAAGCCACCACTTTATAGGCGATGCCTGTTTATTAAAACACACCTCTGCAGGCGGTACTGAATTACTTCAGACGATCAATTCGGAAGCAGGCAGGGGAGTGATGAATGAAATGATTACACAAAAGATAGAAGGAATGACATCCGGCTGGCTAAATAGCTACCTGTGCTCCTGATAACGATATACGATTTGATAAAACTTTACTAATTCATTTTTAATGAAGATTACCTTCCGTTCTATGCCGGTAAAGGCTATGCTTTTGCTGTTCTCATTTCTTCTTACTGCGGCAATTTCCAATGCGCAGTGTGTTTTATCTAAAGGAGATATTGTCTTTACGGGTTATGACCTGATCGATGACCAGGTAAATGGTACAAGTGCCGGGAATGGTCGTGATGACCGCTTTTCATTTGTCATTCTTCGCGATATCAGCGCGAATACCCAGATCTTCTTCACAGACCTTGGCTGGACCAGTCAGGGCAGTTTTCAGTCGTCTGACCGTGCCAGAACGGATGGTGTCATTTCCTGGACGGCCAATGTCGCCTATCCCGCAGGCACAGAAGTGACAATTAATACGAAGTTTTTGTTAAGCGCCAGCGTAGGTTCCGTAACCGGGGTACTTGAAAATTATGAGACCAGGGTGGATCTTCCAGGCCTGACTTCCGAATATATGAGCTTAGCCGAGATCAGCGGCGACCAGATCTTTGCGTTCACGGGTAACTACCTGAGTAATCCGACTTTACTTGCCGCGATGTCGGTTAATGCTCCCTGGGCATCTAACCTGGAATACTATGAAACGTCTTCCGGCACATCCGTGCTGCCTGGCACATTAGCAAGCGGTGCACAGAATTTGTCTATCAGCAGGATCGATCCCGACGATTCCGACATGAGGGATGCCTATACTGCACGGCTCAGGTCATTAGGTACCATTAGCGGCACGGCGGCAAGCATTGTCAGCACGGTTAACAATCCTGCCAACTGGGAGCTTAGTCCGGCAGCTACACCATACCTTGAATTCACGAATTTAACAAATGGAAATACCTTCGATCTTTCCCTTCCGGTGATTACCGCTCAGCCTGTCAATGCAACCAACGTTTGCCCGACCGGGTCGACATTTTTTGAGGTCACGGCCGATGCGACAGCATGCAGTTTCCAGTGGCAGATCTATAATACATCCACTTTAACCTGGGATAACCTGACAAATAACGGGATTTATACAACTGCAACAACATCCAAACTGAATATCAGCAATGTCAGCGGACTTGACGGTAAAAGATATCGTGTGCGGGTTTACGGTACAAAACCAGTACTCTCATCCGAAGTATCCATCAGCATACTGCCGGCCCTGTCCATCACGACGGTCAGCCTGCCTGATGCAGCAAAGTTTGTTACCTACAACCAGCAATTAAACCATACCGGGGGTAAAGCAGCATATACCTACACGTTAAATGCCGGCAGCACGCTGCCCAACGGAATGACCTTATCTTCAGGCGGCATACTCGGTGGCGCTCCTACAGTAAGCGGTACCGCCAGTTTTACCGTTAAGGTAACCGATGGTTGCGGAACGATTGCTACCAAAGGATTTAGCCTGATCATCACGCCCGAGCCCCTTGTAACTTCGGTAGCTGCGCCGTCAAATGGAACTTATAAAGCAGGCGATAACCTGGATTTCCTTGTCACCTATGATGCCTCAGTGAACGTAACGGATATTCCGGCACTCGGCCTGACCGTGGGTAGTACGGCACGGAACGCAGCTTATATCAGCGGTACCGCTTCATCTTCATTGACATTCCGGTATACAATTCAGGCAGCTGACATTGATCTGGATGGTATTGCCATCACCGGTATAGTGCTCAATGGGGGCACTATTAAATCTGCCGGCGGAACCGCTGCGGTCAATAGCCTGGCCGGTGTAGCTTCAACAGCCGCAGTTCTTGTTGACGGGGTCTTGCCCGTTGTAAGTGCTGTGAGCTCCAGTGCGGCCAATGGATCTTTTAACGCTTCCACAATCATTCCTGTAACCATAACTTTTTCTGAAAATGTTACGGTCACAGGTACCCCGCAATTGACCCTCGAAACGGGCGCTACAGACCAGGTGATCAACTATGTGTCGGGATCAGGTACAAGCACTCTTACATTTAATTATACCGTTCAGGCAGGTGATAACACCAGCGACCTGGATTACACTTCATCAGCAGCACTTGCTTTATCCGGAGCGACCATAAAAGACGCTGCAGGCAATGATGCTGTACTGACGCTCGCTGCTCCGGGTGCCGCTGGTTCGCTCGGCGCGAATAAAGCCCTGCTCATCGACACGCAGCTGCCGGTGGTAAGTGCTGTAAGTGCGTCTACAGCTAATGGAACCTACAAGTCAGGTGATGTTATTACAATCACGCTTAGCCTCAGCGAAGCGGTTGCCGTAACCGGTACTCCGGCATTAAGCCTGAACTCCGCCGGCACGGCCCTTTATGCATCCGGCAGCGGCAGCAGTACGCTCAATTTTACCTATACAATTGCAACTGGGCACAGCAGTGCGGATCTTGATTTTTCAGGCACCAGTGCATTATCCCTGAACAGCGGCACGATGAGGGACGCTGCAGGCAATAACCTCAATACAATCCTCCCGGCTCCGGGAAGCGGTAATTCTATCGGCGGTCAGAAAAATATCGTGGTTGATGCCATTGCGCCATCAATCCTGAGTGCTGCAGTTCCGGCCGATGGAACTTACGGTGCCGGCCTGAATCTTGACCTGACTGTTTCTTACAACGAAGCGGTAACAGTAAATACAGGTGGCGGAACACCTTATATCGTCCTAAGCCTCAATACAGGAGGCGCTGTAATGGCGGCATATGTTTCCGGCTCCGGAACAGCAGACCTGGTTTTCCGCTATACCCTGGCTTCCGGGAATGTCGATAATGACGGGATAACGCTCGCAAGCAGTATTGCACTGAACGGCGGCACCATCAGGGACGCAGCCGGAAATAACGCGGCGGTTTCAGGCATCAGCTTCGGATCAACGTCATCTGTGCTCGTCGATGGTATTGCTCCTTCCGTAAGCAGCATCAACCGGACGGCAGCTGCTCTCAGCAACAGTTCTTCATTAACTTATACACTTACATTCAGTGAGGCGGTGAGCGGACTTGACGTTACCGATCTGAGCTTAACCTCTACAGGCACAGTATCCGGAACCATCGCCTCCGTCAGTCTGGTTTCAGCGGGTGTTTATACGGTAACCGTCAACGCGATCACGGGTAACGGCACCCTGCGCCTGGATGTCAATGCATCGGGAACAGGCATTACAGATGCAGGCGGCAACCCTTTGGGCGCCGGTTTCACAGCAGGCCAGGTTTATACAATGGACCGGACTGTTCCGGCATTGACTGCGGTAAGTATCGCTTCGAACAACAGCAATACGCTTTATGCCAGGACCGGAGATCTTATCACGCTCTCATTTACTGCCAGCGAAACCATACAAACACCGGTTGTTACCATCGCCGGTCAGACGGTGACGGCAGTCAATACCAGTGGCAACAGCTGGACTGCCCAACTAACCGCGCCAGCAGGCGACGGCCTGATCACCTATTCAATTGCCTTCACCGACAACGCGGGTAACGCCGGAATTCCTGTAACGACAGGCTCTGGTTCCGTGACATTAGATAATACAGCGCCCGCAGCAGCAGCGAATTTGGCAGCCGCGGCAGGTAATACCCAGAACAGTTTGAGCTGGAATGCAAATACTGACGCAGACCTTGCATCATATACACTGTACCATGGCACTACATCTTCACCGGCAACCCTGCTCACCAATATAGCAGCCGGCTCAGCCACAACTTATGCGCATACCGGCCTCACAAACGGTACGGAATATTTTTACGCGGTTAGAGCGACCGATAAGGCGGGTAACTCCACCTTAAGCACTGCCGTTAGCGCCGTTCCCCAGGCCGGCCAGACACTAACGTTTAATGCGATATCTTCCAAAACCTACGGTGATGCCAGCTTTACGCTGGGGCCACTGACTAGTTCGGCAGGACTGACGGTAACTTATACCGCGGCAGATGCTTCGGTGGTAACAATATCCGGTAACTCGGCAACCATCCTAAAAGCGGGCAGTACGACCATTACAGCAAGTCAGCCAGGCAATACAGCTGTCCAGGCAGCCGTTAGTGTTCCGCAGACTTTAAGCGTCAGCAGGAAAGACCTGGTGATCGTCAATACCGACCGTTCGAAAACCTACGGCGACGTATTAACGAATGCTGACTTTGCCGGCAGCATCACCGGAATCCAGAACAGTGATAACATTACGCTTACGCGCAGCAGTACCGGGTCAGCAGCAGGTGCTACCACGGCTACCACTTACCCGATCGCGGCGACTTTAGCCGATCCGGATAATAAGCTGGCGAACTAT
>NZ_JAAFZB010000091.1 GCF_010692725.1 Flavihumibacter soli
GATTGGGATTGCAAAGGTAGAAAGATTCTTGTTATCTGCAAATTATTTTTGAAAATAATTTCGAGCTTTCCGTTTTTCCAAATCGCTGCTGGCTTATTCGCCTGCCGCTTTTTTTAACCCTTGACCAACCTTTCTGAGAACGTCCGCTTTCCTTCGATTGCGGAGTGCAAAGGTAACAGCTTTTTTGTTTCTGCCAAAATTAATTTGAAATAATTTTTGGCTCCGTTTCTCTGCTTATCCAGTCTGCCAGTTCCGGCCTGACACCTTCCCTAATTCAACCTTTAAACCTTGCTAATCTCTCTAAGAACATTCCCGCCTTGCTTCCTTAGCGGGTTGCAAAAGTAGAAACTTTTCCCATACCCCGCAACAATTGTTTTAAAAAAAGCACAACACAAACCTAACACCCTGAAAAACAGCAGGAAAAACTAAAGCGACCTTTACCCGGCTGTCTATTCTAAAGGTTAAAACGTAATTTTGACGCTATGAGCTCAAAACTTCCCCCACCTTTTATAAGATCGCTGAAAGATAATTACGGATTAGAAGATGAATTATTGTTAGAGAGCATCGAAAAAGGGGAATTTATAACTTCAATAAGATTGAACCCATCGAAGGCCGCCGACATATATACTAATACGGAGCGCATTCCATGGTGTGAGTACGGAAGATATATAGATGAAAGGCCAAATTTTACAGCTGATCCCCTGTTCCATGCCGGATGCTATTATGTCCAGGAAGCCTCGTCCATGTTTTTGGAACAAGCTCTGAAACATACAGTGGCTTTGTCAAATGATATACGCATCCTTGATCTATGTGCAGCACCGGGCGGAAAGAGTACCCTGATCAGTTCTCTGATCTCTCCTGACAGTCTGCTCTTATCCAATGAGATCATTAAAACGCGCGTTCCCGTTCTTACTGACAACCTAAACAAATGGGGGCCAACGAATAGTTTTGTCAGCAACAATGATCCCCGGGATTTTAAACGCCTCCCCGGTTATTTTGACGTAATGGTTGTCGATGCACCATGTTCAGGATCCGGGATGTTCAGGAAAGATGCAGCTGCAATTGGCCAATGGTCGGAAGGGGCAGTCCAATTGTGCAGCGAACGGCAGCAAAGAATCCTGGCTGACGCCTACCCAAGCTTAAAGGAGGGCGGCATATTAGTTTATTCAACATGCTCCTATTCCCGTCAGGAAAACGAGGATATCGCTGACTGGCTATGCGACGAATTTAATATGACTCCTGTGCGTATACCTATTACTGAAAATTGGGGAATCCAGGAAACCATCTCGGAAAAGAAAGGTGCTTATGGATACCGGTTCTACCCTCATAAGCTAAAAGGTGAAGGTCTCTACCTCGCTTGCTTCCGGAAAAATGATAAAACTGATGAGACTAAATCTAAAAGAGTAAGCCCGGGGAAGGGTAACGCTATTAATGAACCACTCTTCCAAAGCTGGTTGAATCCGGCTTCCGATCTTTTGATCCAGGTTGCGAACGATGAGCAGTTTGCCATTCGCAAGCAACACGCCCAGGATTATGAAATTCTAAAAAACAGTCTGTATCTGAAGAAATCAGGAACAAGAGTGGGAAAGATCATTGGAAAAGATCTTATTCCGCATCATGAACTGGCGCTAAGTCTTATTAATAACCCGGAAACGGCTCGAATCAATCTAGAATTAGAACAAGCATTAGAATACTTAAAGCGAAACGAGATTAAAATAGATCATGGCTTCAAGGGCTGGGCATTAGTATGCTACAAAGGCCACGCTCTTGGCTGGGCAAAATGTCTGCAAAATCGGGTCAATAATTATTTCCCTAAGGAATTAAGAATAGTTAATCAGAAATTATAGCATTAATACTGTCCGGTCGAAAGCAATACAAGTGTGCAGGCATGCATAGCTTCTATCCCATTTTCTTCCACCAGGTCCTCAAGCTCTTTGTTCTCTGTACCGGGATTAAATATTATCCGTTTGGGTTTAGTCTGCAGTATATAGTCAAAATATTCCGTTTGATGATTCGGCCCGATATAAAGAGTTATGGTATCTACATCTTCATATATTCTGCCCGCTCTTTCTATCGGCACCCCAGAAACTTCACCCTTCTTTATGCCTATATTAATAATACTATGCCCGTGTGCTGTTAAACGGTGAGCTGCCAGACTTGCATAGCGGCCGGGATTATTGGTAGCACCTATTATAAGTGTCTTTTTCATATTACCTCAAAATTTTTGCAGCAGCGATATCTGTCCGGAATGATAAGCAAGGTGCTGAATAATTCCGTTGACAAGCTGGGCATAAGTATCAGCCGTTTCTTCCTCTAACCCTTCTCGGTAATCAATCGTTTTAAAATCCCAATCATCCTGGGTGAAGTTTTCGAACCGTTCCATCAATTTCCGATGCGCATTTCTGAAGTCTTCCTTCATCTGGTTCCAGCTTTCAGCATTCTTCTGCAGAACAGGCGGCCAATCTCCGCGCTTTGGAGTTCCGGCTTCTCTACCATTCAGGCGATCCAGAGCTTCACCGGTCCAAACCGTCAGGTGTAAAACGAGCTCGGCGATTGAATGGGCACCCGGTATCCAGTATGTAAATACTTTACCAGGATCCGAAGCGTCAATGATCTCCATTGAGCTTTTGCCATGCCAGGGCTGCCCTTGAAAGGCATGATTAAACTGCTGATGAATATCCATATGAACTAAAGGTTATTTTTAACAATAGCATCGGCACAATTCATACCGTCTATTGCAGCAGAAATTATGCCACCGGCATAGCCTGCCCCTTCGCCGCAAGGGTAAAGGCCCTTCACCTGGGGATGCTGTAGAGTTATTTTATCTCTCGGGATTCTTATCGGTGATGAAGTGCGGGATTCCACTCCTACAAGAATGGCTTCGTTAGTATAATAGCCTTTCATTTTTCGCCCAAAAAGAGGTAATGCCTCCCTGAGACGTTGGTGTATGAATGCAGGCAATACTGCGCTAAGATCGGCGCTTTTTGTGCCCGGCAGATAGGAATTAGGTGGCAGATTATCCGACAGTTTGCCATTTACAAAGTCAATCATACGCTGAGCAGGGGCGACAAGCTTTCCACCGCCCGCCAGAAAAGCAAGTCTTTCTACTTCACGCTGATATTTCAGTAACTTAAATGGGTCTTTGTCTGAACCCGGCGCATCCTCTAGGTTAACCTGCACAACCGTGCCTGAGTTAGCGAAGGGATTATTCCGCTTGGAGGGAGACCATCCGTTAACCACAATTTCCCCGGGTTCTGTGGAACACGGCGCAATAATACCACCTGGGCACATACAGAATGAAAAAACTCCGCGACCCTCGACTTGTTCTACAAGGCTGTAATAAGAAGGCGGAAGATATGGTCCCCGCTCAGCAGTATGATATTGAGCCTGGTCAATGACATCCTGCGAATGCTCAATGCGTACACCCAATGCGAAGGGCTTCGCCTCTATGAGAATATTGTGCTTATGAAGCAGATCAGGTATATCATGTGCTGAGTGCCCGGTTGCAAGAATAACTGATTTTGCCAGGAATTCTTTACCATCTGCTGTCACCACCCCTTTGAATATGCCGGACTGAATGATAAAACCAGTTACTTTACAATTAAAATGAACCTCGCCGCCTGCTTTCAAAATACTTTCACGAATTGATGTGATAATCTGCGGCAACTTGTTGGTACCGATATGCGGCCGGGCATCAATTAAAATATCAGGGGTAGCTCCATGAGCAACGAACAATTGAAGAACCTGGTTAACATCACCTCTCTTATTCGAACGTGTATAGAGTTTGCCATCCGAATAAGTGCCAGCTCCCCCTTCACCAAAACAATAATTAGATTCAGGGTTGACAATGCCTTGTTTATTTATGGCAGCCAGGTCGCGCCGACGAAGCTTAACGTCCTTGCCGCGTTCAAGAAGTATCGGCTTCAGGCCCAGTTCAATACACCGTAAGGCAGCAAACAGGCCGGCCGGACCAGCGCCGACAATCAGCACCGAATTACTTTTGCTGACATCAGGGTAATTAATATTGAAAACTTCCTGAACAGGGGTTTCCGAGATATAGATCCTGGATTTTATCCGGTACACGATCTTACGCCCCCGGGCATCGATAGACCTTTTTTGAATTTCAATATGATTGATCTGATCAGGCTGTAATTTCAGTTCTTTAGACGCAGCGCGGTAAAGTGCACTTTCGTCATTTATTTCTTCCGGGAGAAGAACCAGTTCAATTTCTTTAACCATAAACTTAGCCGGGTTTTTATCCCGGATTTGTAACAAAGGTATGAAAATTGCTTTCTAAGGTGTAAATTGTCAGAAATTTAGAATTTAATCATGAAAAAAATCCTTTACATCCTTATAGCATTTATTGCTACAACCTCACTAAGTTCGTGCGGTTATAACAGTATGGTTCAGTTAGATGAGCAGGTAACCTCTCAGTGGGGGCAGGTAGAAAACGTTTACCAGCGTCGTGCGGATCTGATACCTAATTTGGTTGCTTCTGTTAAGGGCGCAGCAAATTTCGAGCAGACGACATTGACTCAGGTGATCGAAGCGAGAGCAAAGGCCACATCAGTACAGGTTGATCCAACTAAATTAACTCCCGAGGCTATTCAAAAATTCCAGGCTAGCCAGGGAGAGCTGAGTGCCGCACTTGGGCGTCTGATGGTCGTCTCTGAACGCTACCCCGAATTAAAAGCGAATCAGAATTTCCTGGAACTACAATCCCAGTTAGAATCAACCGAAAATCGCATTTCCGTCGAACGAATGAGATTTAACGAAGTTACTCAACAGTATAACACGAAAATCCGTACGTTCCCTAATAATCTTACGGCCGGCATGTTCGGATTTGAGAAAAAAGGTTATTTCCAGGCAGAGGCTGGTGCTAACAAAGCTCCTAAGGTAGAATTTTAGGAATCTATAACCGGCCCTTTGCCGAGCAATACTCTGAACCCAGATGCAGGAAAATACAGTTAAACCTCATCTGGGTTTAACTTAAGCCACACACAGCAATGAAAATATTTAGCGAAGCGGAACAGCAGCGCATCACGGAAGCGGTAGAAGCTGCAGAACGTTTTACTTCCGGGGAGATCCGGATCTGTATAGAAAAAACATGCAGCGAACCGGTGCTGGACAGAGCGGCCAACTATTTTAAAAAGCTGGAAATGGACCAGACTGTATTGCGCAATGGTGTACTCATTTATGTGGCCACTGCAGATCATCAATTTGCCATCATTGGCGATGCCGGGATCAACCGCGTTGTCCCGCATGACTTCTGGAATGAAACCAAGAATGCGATGCTCGAAGAATTTAAAGCGGGAAACCTGGCCGGGGGCATCATCACCGGCATCAATATGGCCGGTAAGCAATTACAAACTTATTTTCCTTATCTGGATGATGATAAGAATGAACTCCCGGATGATATTTCTTTCATGGACGGCAAATAAGTCCAACTCTAATAGCCAGCCCTAATGATTCTAAAACGATTCTTACTTCTTGTCTTTTTCATATCCGGTGCATTCGTTCTGCATGCACAAACGTTTCCCGAGAAACCGGCACGCCTTGTTAATGACTACACAAATACCCTATCACAAGCCGAAATTGCCCAGCTCGAACAAAAACTTGTAGCTTTTGATGATTCCACGAGCACTCAAATTGCGGTTGTCCTGATTAAATCACTTGACGGTTATGATGTCGCTGATTACGCTGTACGTCTCGCACAAGCCTGGGGGATAGGAGGCAGTAAAAATGATAATGGTGTTCTCCTTCTTGCTTCAATAGGTGACCGCAAAGTAACAATACAAACAGGTTATGGTGTCGAGGGAGCGCTTCCTGATGCCATAGCACGACGTATCATTGAGAACGAGATCACTCCTAATTTCCGGACAGGTAATTATGCCCTTGGGCTTGACCAGGGTACATCCGCTATAATCTCATATACTAAAGGTGAATATAAGGAAGCCCGTAAGAAGCCGCAGCAAAGTAAGGGACCATCCGGCATCGTTGTCTTCCTGATCATTATGGCCATTATCTTACTTATTTCCCGAAAAGGTGGTGGCGGCGGTAGCCAGGTAATAGGTGGCCGCGGTGCTGCCAGCCCGTTCTGGTGGATGCTCATGGGCTCAGGCATGGGGCGCAGCAGCGGCGGAGGATTTGGCGGATTTTCCGGAGGCGGCGGCGGCTTCGGAGGAGGAGGCGGAGGATTTGGAGGCTTTGGTGGCGGAAGCTTTGGTGGCGGTGGTGCAAGCGGAAGCTGGTAGTTACTCCACCTCTTTTGCGTTAAGAATTATAAAATCAGTCATGAAAGAACTGAACTGGAAGCTGTTATCATCCAAATATTTGTTTAAGGACAACTGGGCTACTTTAAGGGCAGACGCCTGCCAGATGCCGAATGGCAATATCATTAACCCTTATTATGTCCTGGAATACCCCGACTGGGTTAATGTCGTCGCTCTCACCCAAGACAACGAGGTGATTGTTATTAAACAGTATCGTCATGCGGTTGGCGCGGTCATCCTGGAACTTCCCGGTGGTTGTATTGATCCGGGCGAGACGCCGGAGCAGGCCGTTAGGCGGGAACTCCTTGAAGAAACCGGTTATGATTTTCAGCATCTGGAACTACTCTCCATTCTGTATGCAAATCCTGCAACAGGGAATAACCGAACGCATTGCTTCCTGGCCACTGGTGGCAAGAAACTGCAGGAACAATCGCTTGATGGTGGGGAAGAAATTGTGGTTGAACTTGTCAGCCTTCCTAAACTAAAGGAACTATTGATTGAAAATCAATTCGGCCAGGCACTGCATGCCAGCGGCATCTTTTATGCCCTGCTACGCTTACAAGCGCTAAGCTAGTTACAAGCTTCCTTACGTCGTGTATCTATGAGGTAAACTATCTTCCAACCGTCATTCTCTTTTACCATCTGGAATGAGTTTACACCGCAGTGACTGAACTTATCCCCGATATAGAATTTGTAGCTGGTCCAAACACTGGCAAGTTTAGCATCAACCAATACCTGGTCAAATGTTATTCGTTCATCCCAAATCTCAGTATGCGGAGTTCCAACTGCCTTTAAAAAACCTTCAGCTTTTTCTGTTCTGACAACAGTGCTTCCAGCCTTTTCAGAAATGCTTTGCAAGATCATTCCCTTAGAAAATGTTCCGCTTACCATGGAGCTGTCTCCTTTCCGCATACCATCAAACAACTGGTTGATCACTTTCTTGACTGATTCCACCTCATGGGAGGTACTCTGTGCAGATACTGAGAAACTGCTGAAAGCAAGAAATATTATTAGCAGGGATTGTTTCATAATCGGAACATACAAAAAATCCCGCCAGATTTTGCCTGACGGGATTCAATTCTTTCCATTTTATTTAGCTCATCTTCAGCTTCTTCTGAATATCAGCCACATAGCCTTTAAACTTTTTGTCAGTATCAATCAGATCATCAACTGTTTGACAGGCATATATCACCGTAGAGTGGTCTCTTCCACCAAAGAATGCGCCGATAGATTTCAATGAAGTCTTCGTATGGAGCTTAGCCAGGTACATTGAGATCTGCCGGGCCTGAACAATCTCCCGTTTCCGTGTCTTTGATTTAACCATCTCAATCGGAACTTCGAAATACTCGCATACCAGTTTCTGAATATACTCCATAGAGATCTCCTTTGAAGAATTCTTAATAAAATTCTTCAGCATGGATTTAGCCAGGTTAAGATCTATCTCCTTTTTATTCAAGGTTGACTGTGCAAGCAATGACACCATCGCTCCTTCCAGTTCCCGAACGTTATTATCTATATTATGTGCTACGTATTCGATCACCTCTCCTGGTAATTCAATACCGTCGGAATACATCTTCTTTTTCAGAATGGCCATCCTTGTTTCCAGGTCAGGAACCTGAAGATCTGCTGAAAGTCCCCACTTGAACCTTGAAAGCAAACGCTCTTCCAGCCCTGACAAGTCCTTTGGGGCCTTATCAGAAGTAACGATCAACTGCTTGCCTGACTGGTGAAGGTGGTTAAAGATGTGAAAAAAGATATCCTGAGTTTTCTCTTTACCTGCGAAGTTGTGAACGTCATCCATTATTAATACGTCCATCGCCTGGTAAAAATTAACGAAGTCATTAATATTGTTATTCTTCAGTGCATCAACGAACTGCTGAGTAAATTTTTCGCACGAAACGTACAAAACAAGTTTGTCAGTAAGATTCCGCTTTATCTCATTACCAATCGCCTGAACAAGGTGAGTTTTTCCCAAGCCAACGCCACCGTAAACCATTAGAGGATTAAAGGAAGTACCGCCTGGTTTACCGGCCACCGCATATCCGGCAGAACGGGCAAGGCGATTACAGTCACCCTCTATAAAGTTCTCGAAAGTATAGTTCTGATTCAACTGTGGATCAACCTGCAGCTTTTTTAACCCAGGAATAACAAATGGGTTCTTGATATCCTTGTTCAAAGAAACAGGCATCGGCATGCTTTGATTCTTACCCTCAGCCCCGTTACCGTTCGACGGCATATTGGTTGTATATGGAATACTGTTAGATGACTTTTCTACCACAATATTATATTCAAGCCGCCCTTCTTCTCCAAGCTGCTTTTTTACCGTCTTACGCAAAAGGCCTACATAATGTTCTTCGAGCCATTCGTAGAAAAATAAGCTAGGTACCTGTATGGTTAATACATTACCTTCTAATCTTAAGGCTTTAATCGGCTCGAACCAGGTCTTGAAGCTCTGTGCCGGTATATTGTCCTTGATGATTTGAAGACAGCTAACCCAAACATTTATACAGGTTTTTTCCATATATATTTATAATAATCTGATTTACAACTAGTGGCGAAGGAAATGTTGATAACCTTCCGGAACACCGAATATTCACAAAAATATCCGCTTTCAAAATTATATTTTTAAAATAGACTTAACTTCCTCAACAGCAGAAGAATAAGTTATTTTTTGACTGTCTGAACGCTTAAAAAGGAAATCAATCCGGCCCAAATTTATACCTGCAAATCCAACCTGATTTATTAACGTTTCTTTACCTCTCAAATTACGTATCGACTCCGGTTTATCCAGAAAAGTATGAGTATGCCCGCCTATTATAAGATCAATATAATTGGTGTTCTTCGCAAGCACAATATCTGAGATTTTGGTATCCGAATAACGATAGCCAAGGTGAGAAAGACAGATCACAATATCACATTTTTTGTCCTCTTTTAACAATTTCTCTAACTCCAAAGCTTTCACTAAAGGGTTCAGGTGAACGGTGTTGCCATACTGAACTTTATTTACCAGGCCGGCAAGTTCAATTCCCAGCCCGAATACACCGATCCTCAAACCATCTTTCCTGAAAATTTTATAAGGCTCAGTCTTACCATTCAGCAATGTGTCCGAAAAATCATAGTTACCGTTCAGGATCGGGAAGTTTGCATGCGGCAGTTGCTTATAGAATCCTTCCACCCCGTTATCAAAATCATGATTACCCATAATGGCGGCATCATATCCCATCATACTCATCATTTTCATTTCAAGCTCGCCTCCGTAAAAATTAAAGTAGGGAGTCCCCTGGAAAATATCGCCAGCGTCAAAGAGTAGGACGTTCTCATTTTCTCCGCGAATTTTATTAATCAGGGCGGCCCTGGCAGCAACTCCACCCCTTCCCTGATTTCTGGAACCATCCATCGGGAAAGGATCAATCCGGCTATGCACATCGTTAGTGTGCAGTATGACGAGTTTAACCAGGTCGTCTTTTGCGTAAACGCTGTCAGACTTAATACCGAGCGCCAAAAGGGCTGCGCTGGCCGCTGTAGTTTTAAGAAAATCCCTTCTATTCCACACGGATCCTGCCATCGTTAACCGGGTTTAATGTTTTTCCTTCTTTTGTTTGTTTTTCAAGATAGATTAAGAGCGCATCCCGCAGCTTAATCTCATATGTTTTTCTGTCGGTGCTTTTAAAAAAGATCTCGCCACCGTCTCCTCCGTTAGCCATATAATCGGAGGTTAAAACGGTATAGTCTTGGTTCAAGTCCAATGGTTGGCCGTTAATTACGACATCCACCGCTTTTTTTTCTTTGATCTTAAACCGGACACCTGCAAGAGGGTCACCACCGCCTGCAGCTATATAATCCAGAAATAGCTGCATGTCCGATCCTTTAAATTTCACCGTTGTCAGCAGGTTTTCAAAAGGCATCAGTTCAAATACCCGGTATAAAGGAATTTCTCCCTTTGGAAGCTGAACCCGCAATCCGCCGTAATTGGTATAAGCAACATCAAATGCTATGTCTTTCGCCCTGCCCGTGCTATACATAGCGTCGGCCATCAGGTTGTTTAATGGTCCTTCGGGCCTGCCTTTCACAATTTCAATCTCTGATATTGCGACCACTCTTTTCATCTGCGAATCCAGCTTAAGTTTATAGGGAAGATAAAAAGCCAGAATATTCGAATCGATCGGTTGTTCGCTGGAGATTGGATACAAAGTCTTTTCGGAACTGTTAAGGACCAACCTCGTTTTACATCCTGACAGAACAATCAGAATACCGGCTGCTGCCAGCAAAGGCTTTTTACTAAAGAACCTGATAACCCTTATGGTTTTTATATTAAGCATGTTTATTAATATTCTCCGAACTCTTTTCTGAACGTATCTGCGATTTCGCCTAATGTCGCATAAGATTCAACCGCAGCCAATATATAAGGCATAGTGTTATCTCCGCTCCGCACTGCCGCTGTCAGCCCGGTTAATGAATTGAGAACAGCGCCTGGGTCTCGCTCGGCTTTCAGCATAGTAAGTTTGTCTGCCTGAAGCTGCCGAATCGAGTCGTCTACGCGGAATACTTCCGGATGAATGCCCTCCTGATCGGTATATTTATTAACACCAACAAGGATCCGTTCATTATTCTCCAGGTCCGTTTGGTACTGGTAAGCTGCCTCAGCTATCTCCTTCTGAATATAGCCGGACTCAATAGCATTAACTGAACCGCCCATTACATCAATAGTCTCGATATATTTCCATGCGGCGGATTCAATTTCATCGGTTAGGGTCTCAACAAAATAAGACCCTGCCAGTGGATCAACTGTATCGGTTACACCACTTTCAAAGGCTATGATCTGTTGTGTACGCAAAGCAATCTTAGCTGCAGCTTCCGTGGGTAATGATAATGCCTCATCGTAGCCATTGGTATGCAAGGACTGTGTTCCGCCAAGCACCGCAGCTAAAGCCTGGGTGGTAACGCGGATAATATTATTCATCGGTTGCTGCGCCGTTAGGGTTGAGCCACCTGTTTGGGTATGAAATCTCAGCTTTTGAGCAGCTGGATCCGAAGCACCCAGTTCCTTTGCAATGAAAGCCCACATCCGGCGGGCCGCCCTGAATTTGGCTACTTCTTCGAAAAAATTATTATGACAGTTAAAAAAGAAGGATAGCCTCTTCGCGAAGACATTGATATCAAGACCCTTGTCAATGGCTGCTTTAAGATATGATTTTCCATTAGCCAGCGTAAAGGCAAGTTCCTGAACCGCTGTTGATCCTGCTTCACGAATATGATATCCTGAAATCGAGATCGTGTTCCATTTGGGAACTTCTTTACTGCAGAACTCAAATACATCAGTGATCAACCGCATCGAAGCTTTGGGCGGATAGATGTAGGTGCCCCGCGCGGCATACTCTTTTAATATGTCGTTCTGGATCGTTCCTGATATTTGAGAAAGATCTGCGCCCTGCTTCTTTGCGAGAGCAATGTACATCGCCAGCAAGATCGGAGCCGTTGCGTTGATTGTCATCGAAGTGGTTACCTTTTGCAGGTCAATCCCGCCGAAAAGTATCTCCATATCTTTCAGGGAATCAATAGCCACTCCCACCTTTCCCACTTCTCCCTCAGCCATCTCATGATCCGAGTCGTAACCTATTTGCGTTGGAAGGTCAAACGCGACTGAAAGTCCCATCGTCCCCTGGCCGAGCAGGTAATGATATCGTTTATTCGATTCCTCTGCCGTTGAAAAGCCGGCATACTGCCGCATTGTCCACAAACGGCCGCGATACATATCGTTCTGGATTCCGCGGGTAAAAGGAAACTGTCCCGGAAGTTCCGTCATAGGTTTCGCCCGGCAATAGACTTCCTTTATTTCTATGCCCGAGGTAGTTGTATGTTTTGGTTGTCCCATGGACCTAAAGTGATTGCTGAACTTCGCGTTTGATTATCTGGAGTGCCACCTCATACGGATTATCTTCCTGCAGGTTGGCAAAATGTGATAATATTACCTTACTAAGATCGATCGCTGAAGCATTTTCGGGCAGGCCGTTCACAGCATTATGAACCATTCCGATGGTTTCTTCTTTCATTTTACGCACAACGTTCCAGGAGGTATCGCTTACATAGATCTGCTGTGTGATATTATGCTGGTACTCGGCTCGTATATCCGAGAGGATGACATTCTGCATTTCCCGGGCAGTTAATCCGGCAACGTGAAGCCGAACCAGCATATTTGAGGGGCTGATTCTTTCCAGGAATAACGTAATCCGTTCATAGGCCTGGAGCTTTAATGGCAGAGTATGAGTCAGGTTTGCCATTTTTATCGCCCGGTCGCTTTTCATTGAATCCTGTACCAGGTATTCACGTATCACGTGCCAACCGGCAAAAAAAACCACTAAGCCTGCTATTACCAGCTTGAGGATATCCAAAAAAAAAGCTAAATCGATCATGTCGTAAAATGTTATCTATTGGTCACAAACCCATTAGGGCAAACAAAAGTCTGCATTTTACATTATATTTGGCCTAACATTCTTGGAAAGATTTATGAGTACGAACGTTGCTTCACTAACAGCTCCGGTTACCTTAACTGAGGGAGCTGTCAAAGAGATAAAAAAACTAATTTCACAGCAGGAGCTGGGTGAAGATTATGGTCTGCGCCTTGGAGTAGAAGGGGGTGGCTGTGCCGGCATGAATTACATTTTAGGCTTCGACCAGCAGAAAGAAGGCGATCAGGAATACCTGATTGATGGCATCAAAGTTTTCATGCACAAAGCGCACGGTCTTTACCTGGTAGGCATGCAGGTGGATTTTCAGGATGGCTTAAATGCGCGTGGTTTTACCTTCAGTAATCCGAATGCGAGCAGTACCTGTGGTTGCGGCACATCATTTTCAGTTTAAGAACGTTCACGACCCGCGAACTTCATTTAAAGCTTAAACACCAGGCCGTAATTGATAAAATCGGCCTGGCCTACGTGAAAATAGGTTTTTGCCTGTAGTCCCACCCGGGGTGCAACATAATACGTCAGACCGGACGTCCAAAACCATTTGATTTTTTTATGAAAGCTGTTATAATGCAGGTATTTCCCAACCTGGGCGTTCAAAGCTAAACGCCATATCGTCATTTCAGGACCCACCGACACACCTGCACGCCACTTATCATATGATGTCGCATATTTCTGGTAGGTCTCGATACTCCTTCCCGGAGCCGGATCAAATGGTGTATAATAGTAAACCGCATCAAAACCCGATTTAAAACTTATAAGATCGTTCAGAAAAAAATTATACCCTGCGTAAAAACCACTTTTCAGTAAGCCTTTGCGGCTTTCGGAAATACCTCTCCGGCCAATACCCAGGTTCAGCTCAAAGTTATTTCTGTTCAGCTGGTGGAAATTGCTATGATATTCCTTCTTTTCCAGGGGTATCCTTTTGAATCTAAAACCGGTGGAAACGCTAACCACATTGAGACCGGCATTGGGTATTGAATAGCCACCGTTAGAATAATGCAAAAAACCCGCACCGACAGTTAAGTCAACCTTCGGACTAACCGGCATCTGCATCAAAAGATCAAGTTTTAAAATTTCATTCAGATGGCTCCCTATAAAACGGTTGTTTCTATTCGTAAAAAAGGTTTTCGTAAGATAGGACAAACCGACCGCCGGTCGGAGAGTAAACGTGGTTTCACCTGCCTTAAGTAACCGGAAGTCGATATGAGCCGAGACACCGTAAGCCTGTCCAAAGGAATTTGCGGAAGTATCTTCGTGGCCTTTCAGATCCTGGAGATCACGAAAGATAAAAGAGATTCCGACTGCACTTGCACGGGCCAATTTTACCCAGTTATCACTTAAATGACTAAGGTCTTTATTATAGGACAGGTCCAAACCATATAACCGGTCCTGTAAAGCATCCTTCCCGCCGATCATATGCGAGCCAACAACCACCCGGCCTTCAAAAATATACGCCGGATCCGAATTCTGAGCACTCGCTTTATAAGAGTATAGTGTTTCCGTCAGGAGTGCAAAAAGAAAAAATATCCAGGTATGCCTTTTCATAAAAACGCTATATATACGCTGCGAAGACTTGTGATGTGAGATTTCGGGATATCGGAGTGTGGGGATCTGAATGTGAAAATAAAAAGAGGCGGGATAAATTAAATCGTAACAAATTGCGTGTTAGTCGAGTCAAATGGCCTATATATATCTATATTCGGCTATGGCAACAACAATGAGTTATTCTGAAAATGTAAAGGTAGCTTTGCAGTCTGTAAAAAGCAACAAGCTCCGGACTTTTCTAACTGCCATAATCATTGCCATAGGTTTAACTGCCCTGGTCGGAATCCTTACATCTATTGATGCTATTGAAGGCTCGCTTAACAATGCCTTTTCCAGTATGGGCGCCAACTCCTTCACAATTCGTAACCGGGGTACAGGTATCCGGATTGGCGGAAGCGGCGAAAGACCCAAACGCTTTAAACCGATCACTTACCAGGAAGCAATGACATTCAAGGAATCCTTTAGTTTCCCATCTATTGTTTCGGTCAACGCATTTGCGTCATTCGCAGCTACGGCAAAATATGGAAATACCAAGACCAATCCCAATATCTCTGTGCTTGGAGGTGACGATTATTATCTTCTGAACGCGGGTTATAAGTTGGATATGGGACGAAATTTCTCCCAGTCGGAGCTTGAATTTGCAAGCAACGTGGTCATCATCGGTGCCGAGATCAAAACTAAATTATTTAAAGACACTGATCCGGTGAATCGCCTGATATCTGTCGGCAGCAACAAATTCAAAGTTATCGGCGTGCTGGCAGAAAAAGGATCCAGCGTCGGTTTTGGCGGCGATAAAGTGTGCATCGTTCCCATTGCAAAAGCAAGGCAGATCATGACGATGGAAAACCCTTCCTATACCATATCAGTAATGAGTGATGATCCGCAGCAAATGGAAGCTGCTATCGGCGAAGCCACAGCATTATTCAGAAATATCCGGAGACTAAGTGCGGGTGATGACGATAATTTTGAGATCACTAAAAGTGATGCAATTGCCCAGACGCTTGTCGACAACCTAAAATTTGTCAGGATAGGCGGTATCACTATCGGGGCAATTACCCTTATCGGAGCAGCGATAGCGCTGATGAATATCATGATCGTGTCTGTGACAGAACGCACCCGCGAAATAGGTATTCGTAAAGCTATCGGTGCAACACCCCAGGTGATCCGGCGACAGTTTTTAATTGAGGCCACTGTGATATGTCTCATGGGAGGTATTACCGGTGTATTGTTAGGTATTCTGATCGGCAATATACTCTCGATGATCATGGGCGGTTCCTTCATCATGCCATGGATCTGGACATTTTTAGGATTGTCCTTATG
This sequence comes from Flavihumibacter soli, assembly GCF_010692725.1. Classification (GTDB taxonomy): domain Bacteria; phylum Bacteroidota; class Bacteroidia; order Sphingobacteriales; family Sphingobacteriaceae; genus Daejeonella; species Daejeonella soli. Next base: position 15,602 of record NZ_JAAFZB010000091.1, read on the forward strand.
TGTGCTGGTCGGTTTATTATCAGGCTTTTACCCGGCGATGAAAGCGTCCAAGCTTGATCCCGTTGAATCATTAAGGTGGGAATAATATCTTCCGTATAATCCGGTTTTTAGAATCGAATTTCAAAGCATATCACGAATAGTTCGTTATATTGAAAACCGGACCGGGCCCGGACATCAACGTGGCCGGTGTAGGTATAAGCTTGTAATCAAGGCTAAAAAATGAAATCCGTCTCTTAAGGCAGATCTGGAAAACCTGGGTAATGACATCACTTTTCATGCACAAAGGCAGGTACTCTATTAGGGGCGCGTCCCCTTGGTCTAAACCGCTTTCAGACTCAGTTGATTTTTAAATTTTAAATACGAGGCCGTAGTTAATAAAATCGGCCTGACTTTTATGAAAATAAGTCTTGGCCTGTAACCCTACCCGGGGGGCGACATAATAAGTCAGACCGGATGTCCAGAACCAATTGACATCCGGATAATAGCTATTATAGTACAGATATTTCCCAAGCTGCGCATTCAAAGCCAGGCGCCACACCGCTATTTCAGCGCCGCCCGATACACCGGCTCTCCATTTATCAAATGATGTTCCGTAATACTGAAAAGTTTGAATATCCCTTCCGGGAGCCGGGTCAAAGGGTGTATAATAGTAAACCGCATCAAAGCCCGATTTAAGACTGATAAGATCGTTCAGAAAAAGGTTATATCCCGCATAAAGGCCACTTTTGAGTAAGCCCTTCCGGCTTTCGAACACACCTCTCCGGCCGACACCCAGGTTCAACTCAAAGTTATTCCTGTTGAGCTGGCGAAACCTTGTGTGATATTCCTTCTTTTCCGGATCTTCCCTTTTTAACCGGATGCCGGTAGAAACACTAAGCATATTGATGCCACCATTGGGTATTACAAAACCGCCGTTAGAATAATGCAGAAAACCCGCACCGGCAGTCAGTTCAACCTTTTGGTTGACCGGCACCTGCACCAAAAGGTCGAGCTTAACAATCTCATTCAGGTGACTGCCAATAAACCGATTGCGTTTGTCCGTAAAAAAAGTTTTTGAAAGATAGGACAAACCTATTCCGGGCCTCAATGTAAGAGAACCACTTCCCCAGTCAGCTAACCTGAAATCCATATGGCCTGCCAGCCCGTAAGCCTGTCCGAAGGAGTTTGCTGATGTATCCTGGTAACCTTTTAGATCTTGCAGATCGCGAAAGATCACGGAAAGCCCTGCTGCGCGAACACCAGCCATTTTAACCCAATTATCGGTTATATGACTGATATCTTGCTGAAAAGAAAGATCGACCCCATAAAGCTTATCCTGCAAAGCACTGGCTCCCCCGATCGCATGAGAACCAACCACTACACGGCCTTCAAAAGTACCGCCCTGATCAAAGAATTGGGCACTGGCCCTGGAAACATTCAAGCCTTCTATCAGAAGAACAAGAAAAAATAAAGTAAACGAAGGCCTCGACATGCAATTTTATAAAATCGATGCGAAGATGTGAAATATATTATAAGACAGCGATAATTAAATCGCAACAAAGCATCGGTCTTGGTGGCGATAAGGTCTGTATCGTTCCCAGTCCAAAACAAGCAGATTATGGCGATGGAAATCCCTTATATATATCTATAATGAGTGAGGATCCGCCGCAGATGGCGGCTGTTATCGGTCAGCCACGGCATTATTCTACATGATGCCGGCAACGTGGACCTTTTGTGGGTTGTCCTTATCGTACTGGCCGGTTTTGCTATTCGGCTTTTACCCGGCTTTGAAAGCATCCAGACTCGCCCCCGTTGAGTGGAAGTAAAACGAGAAGGCCCTGTGCGGGCCTTCGTTTTATTCCTTAGTCGGCTCAGTCTTTCTTGTGAACTGCCGGATCACATCTATTTTTCCGTCTTTGTTCAGACGCCAGATCTCATGCAATTCGACCGAAGTTGTTTTTCCGTCTTTCCAGGTATCATGCTCGGTTCCCCAGATCGCTACCCAGTTTTCGTTATGCTCAACGCTTTTCAAACTCATATACGCGTGAACCTCTGACTTAACACTGGCAATAGAATTTCTATATTCCTTAACACCCGCAATCATTTTGTCACGGCCTTTAATCACCTCTCCGTCCGCAAGGAAGATCATGGCTGTATCAGCAAGCATATCGGCATGCCGTTCAAAGGCATTGTCATCAAAATCCTTCCACATCTCAAGTACCAATTTGCTGTTTGCCGGATCGCCCATCACAAATTGCGATGAGTACGTAGCCTTGTAAGGCATCGACAAATCCGTTTTGGAACTTTTTGACTTGACTTTAGTTTTTTCCTGTGCCTGGCACAGGCTTGTAAAAACAACACTTGCAATGAAAGTGCATACGAGCATTACTGTTAGCTTTTTCATAACTGCTTTATTGGTTAAGTTTGATTGTGTATGGATTTATTTGATCTCTAAAATCTGAATCCAAGATTTATGTATGGGTACCACCCTTCTGTAGAATAACCGGCGACTCCCCGGATAACTATACGTCGCACAGGCGCAAAATAAAGCCCGGCCCCTACGCCCTGATGCCACTTGTTGGAATCTTCATCTTTTACAAATACCCTCCCCACATCATATAAGGCAAGCATCCCAACCTCGCCCGGTATAACATAGCTGGCAACCTTGGCAAACCTTATTCTAAGTTCAAGATTATTATATACCATGTGCTGGCCTGCAAAGCGATATTTATGGAAACCCAGCAGGTTACCCTGACCACCTAAAAAAGCAGATTGGTAAAAAGTGGTTTCCCCGGCTGTCACCGTACCGCCTATACGGTCTGACAACACGAAGGCACCATTACTGTCGAGGGACATATATAAAGCGAGCTCGGGCATAAACTGCAGGAAAGATTCGGAATAACTATTCATTCCCATGGAAGCATTAAGCTTCATATTAAGGTAAAGGCCTTTGGTAGGCAAGACCTTATAATTTCTCCGATCATGTTCCAGACTAAAAAGCAGGCCCGCATGCTGCTTGACCTGTGAAAGGGTAAGGCTGTCATAACTCCCCACCTCATCTGTATTGGCAATGAAGCGACCAATATTATCTTCCGGGCTAAGATCATAATATTGGTAAGTCGCCCCCACTGAAGTTGTCGTGGTCTTACTCATATTAAATCTTAAAGCTGCCTGAAGGTCGTAGAGGTCAAACCGGGCGCGGTAGAAACTTTTGTAATCGCCGGTCTTGTCAAGCTCAGTTTCGTTGCCGCGTCCAAAAAAGTTGATCACGTTGGTTGGCGAATTAGCCTCCATGTTCACTGTAATATCCGTCTTTTTCCACACCTGCAGCCACTCGCCGCGGTAATCTATGTCGAACTGCCCGGTTGATATTGATTTAGCAAGCCCAAACCTGTGCAAGCTGCCATAAGGCAGTTTGCGGAACGCCTCATATTTAGCAGTAAGGCCAAGGCCTAAGATTAACCCGTCATCAGTGTTATACCCGAGTGTTATAAATGGAAACACCAGGTTGTACAGGTTGGTATGTACATACTCTGTATGCGAACTATCAGCCGACAGGTGCTTATTAAATCTGCCGAGCTCTCCGGAAAATTTCGCATTGTTTAAATTTTCATAGACCCGCACTTTGTGCTTCGCGCTTCCAATAAAATAATCCTTTTCGCCCTCTCCTCCCACAATTCGCAGCCGGATCTTTGCCTCGGGATTGTTTACCACAACACTATCTTTTCCCTTCTTCGTGAATAACCTGATCTCTTTCGTAACAGCAGGGTCGAATACCTTGTGATATATTCTGTTCTTCAGCTCGCCTCCCTGAGTTTTCCTGTAAATTGAGACCAGCAGCTGCTCGTCGGCAGTATCTTTAATAGCGACAAATTCATGTTTATCAGAGGTCTGGATATCGACTATCCGGTTCAGAAAACGGTAATACTCTTCGCTTGCCTCCGGCATGTTTTCTCTCCGTACCTTTAGTTTATCGAAAAGCTCCTGGTAACGAATAGACTTTGAGGACTGCGGGAGCGCATCAATTGAATTTCTGATAACATCATCAGTCATTTTGGCGACGAAATCCGAAGTGATCTGCATCCACTCATCTTTACTGAACTGACTTAAGAAACGCTGATCAAGCTTCCGGCCATTGTAAAAGAAAGTGGGTGCGTCCTTTATCTCCCCATCGAAGCCCTGGAGGAATGATAGGTAGCTGGATTTAGCAGCTACCCAGGGGAACAAACCTTCATTAACAAAGAGGGCGTCATCGCGATCGCGTGGCACAGGTACATAGTACTTGCCTTTACCTTTCCGCGTGTCTGCCCATCGCCACTGATCTTCATGCCGGTCCCAGTCAGCGATGAAGAGGTCGAGTAAACGGGCCCGCAGAAATGTAACACTGTCAACCTGATTTTCGTTATCGGCGTCTAGATTTCCAAGCATTTTAACGGTATTATCGGAATTTCCTGCCGGCTCCCGCTCCTCCAGCAGGCATATAGTCCCGGCAAAATCCGAATATTCGCCCAAAGCAGGGTCAGGCGACACATATCCGATGACAGGATTGGCATGTGGCACTGCCACCGCCTCAGCCAGTACAGGCAGCATAAGCGCCGAATACGGATGCTGGGCTGACATATTATCGTTCAGCCAGTCTTTGGCAAAAGTTTCCCGCAAATCTTCCGGAAGCAGAACATCCGGATATTTTTCAATGCTTCTTAATACCCATTCTTTCCCGCTTTTATCCTTTAGTCGCAGCGAACGAGTCTGGTGACCGCCGCCCCGCTCAATTGGCGTTAAGCCCCCATGTGTCTCTGAAATTTTGATTACCTGAACTCGTGTGGGTGCCGCCCACTCCTTTCGGAAGTTTTCACCAAAAAGGGAGCGATGCGATTTGCTGACACTATCGTACCTGGCCTTTGCTCTAACATCAATACTGTCGGTTGAAATGACACCGCTTTGGGAAAGCGCAGGAGTGTTCGCGCAAAGCCATGTCAATATTAGGCACAATAATAATTTCCGGATCATAGGTCTTAAAAAGATAAAAACGTGAAATAGAAATAATTAGCTGCTGAACGAAACGAGAGGGATACCGATTAACTGTAATGAATTTAATTAAATGACATCATAATTTAACAAGAATTCTTAAATATTTTCCCGGACAGCAGATGTGGTGAGGACGTCTGGCTGCTAATAATTTATTACAAACACCGGATTTTTAAAACCTCCCGGGATTGGTATCTTTGCGCCGTTAAATAATCAACTATGCTTAAAGGATTTTTCAATGTACCGGAACCGGTAAACGAAACAATATTAAACTATGCTCCCGGAAGTAAGGAACGTGATCTGCTGAAAGCGGCTTTAACCGAGGCTCGCTCCAAACAAATCGATGTTCCGATGTACATCAACGGCCAGGAGATCAGAAATGATAATAAAGTGGCACTGCGTCCACCGCACGATCACCAGCATATCCTGGGATACTATAACCAGGGTGACAAAACACATATTGAAGATGCGATCAATGCGGCGCTTGCTGCGAAGTCTTCCTGGGAGAATCTGGCCTGGGAACACCGCGCAGCCATCTTTTTGAAAGCTGCCGACCTGATAGCCGGCCCATACAGGTATAAACTAAACGCTGCTACCATGCTGGGCCAGTCGAAAAATGCTTTCCAGGCCGAAATTGATGCCGCATGCGAGCTTATCGACTTTCTGCGCTTCAATGTAAAGTACATGACCGATATCTACCAGCAGCAGCCCCCGGTTTCCCCAAGAGGAACCTGGAACAGGGTTGAACAGCGCCCGCTGGAAGGATTCGTGTTCGCACTGACACCTTTTAACTTCACCGCGATTGCAGGTAATTTGCCTACTTCAGCAGCGATGATGGGTAATGTGGTGGTATGGAAACCTTCGAACACCCAGATCTATTCAGCGAATGTGCTGATGGAAATTTTCCGGGAGGCTGGTCTTCCTGATGGCGTGATCAACCTGGTCTATGTTTCGGGACCTGATGCCGGGGAAGTAATATTCAACCATCCTGATTTTGCAGGAATTCACTTTACAGGATCTACCGCAGTATTCCAGGACATCTGGAAAACGATCGGTAACAACATTCATAAATATAAAACCTACCCGCGTATCGTCGGTGAAACCGGCGGAAAGGATTTCATCTTTGTTCACGGCTCGGCTGATGTAGCCGCATCTGCAACCGCTATTCTCCGGGGTTCATTTGAATATCAGGGACAAAAATGTTCAGCGGCTTCCCGGGTGTATATTGCCCGTTCGGTATGGCCGGCTATCCAGGAACAGCTAACCCGCGACCTCGCAACCCTTAGGATGGGACCAACTGAAGATTTCGGAAACTTTATCAATGCCGTCATCGATGAGAAATCATTTGATAAGCTGGCAAAATATATCGACGCCGCTAAAAACGATGCAAACGCCGAGATCATCGCGGGCGGGAACTACGATAAGTCAAAAGGTTATTTCATCGAACCGACAGTTATCGTTACGAAGGATCCGTACTATGTAACCATGTGCGAAGAACTGTTCGGACCGGTTGTGACAATTTTCGTCTACGAAGATGAAGAATTCGAAAAAACTTTGGAGATCGTCGATAAGACCTCCATCTACGCGCTAACCGGCGCAGTAGTGGCACAAGACCGCTACGCACTTGAAACGGCGACCCATGCTCTGCGTAATGCTGCCGGCAACTTTTATATCAATGATAAATGTACCGGTGCAGTAGTAGGCCAGCAGCCATTTGGTGGCGCCAGAGGCTCCGGCACCAATGATAAGGCAGGTTCGATGATCAATCTGCTCCGCTGGGTGTCACCACGTGCTATCAAAGAAACCTTTGACCCACCTAAAGATTACAGATATCCGTTCTTAAGCGAGGAATAAATAAGACTCACGTTAAAAAAGGCCGCCCGGAATAAAATCGGGCGGTTTTTTTATATCGGGTCCGAGTTAGCACCCATTGCCAGGAAATTCATCGGGCACCATTACGGTCCTGCATTCTGATGTCCTTCCTTGCACATTCGTTTAGGTCATGTTAAGGTTAGTCCGCTAATTTAGTGGACTAACCCCTAGCAGACCTAAACATGACCTAAACAAAAGCCCTTCCCGAACTGAAGAATTGTGACGATATTTTTGAGAGAATATTTCCCGATATGAAAACAGATCATGGATAAGCATTGATCTTAAATCACTCTACTTTTCTCATGATCTGCTTCAAAGAAAGACATCGGTATAATCAAGGCTTACTTTCCGGGCAACGATTAGTCTAAGGCAAAGATCTTCCCCAGGTTTTCGGTGCCGCTGCAGGAAACTTTAAGGTCCTTCACGTAACCGCTTTTTAACTGTACCACCCAGCCGTGGATCTGGAGATCCGGCCGTTCCTTCCATGCATTTTGTACGATCGTTGTTTTGCAAAGATTGAATACCTGCTCGATTACATTGAATTCGATCAGGCGGTTGACCCGCTCCGTTTGATCGCTGATCAGATCGATCTCATGGCTATGTAAGCGATATACGTCTTTGATATGCCGCAGCCAGTTGTCGATCAGTCCGTATTGCTTATTGCTAAGTGCAGCGGCAACGCCCCCGCAATTTTCGTGACCGGCAACAATGATATGTTTCACCTTTAAAACATTCACAGCATAATCCAATACGCTCAGCATGTTCATATCCGAATGAACACAGACATTGGCGATATTCCGATGAACGAATACCTGCCCCGGGCGGGTATTGGTAACCTGGTTCGCAGGAACGCGGCTGTCGGAGCAGCCGATCCACAGGATATCGGGATTCTGGCCTTCGGCCAGTTTGTTAAAGAACTCGGGATCTTTTTCCAGTTCCTGGTCAACCCAGTCCCTGTTTCCCTGCAATAGGTCTTCGTAACTTCTTTGCTGATCTGCTTTACCTTGATTGGCCATAAGGGGCTTATTTATTTCCTTCGTTTGTGTTGACATAATTAGTTAATGTTTTCGGGTTTATATATCATTTCTTTTAGGGGAGGTATATCATACCTGTCCTTGATTTTTTCCAATTTGACAATAATGGCCTTTGTATAGGCATTATGCTTGAAGTCATGAATTACTTCCAGAACATCCTGGTCTATGAACCTTGAATTTGAGCCATCGATAATAACGTCGGACTCCATCGGAAGGTGAGTCAGTGTATACTGGATGGCTGCTTTATTTAAAAACGAAACTTCCTCAGCAAGTTTGATCCGGATGAGCTTTTTATTTCCATCCGATTCAATCTTATAAAAACAAGGATTCCGCAGGTTTGTGCGCAGGATATAAAATACACCAACCATCATTCCTATAGCGACTCCCTTCAGCAGGTCAGTGAATACAACCGCCAGCAGGGTTACCACGAATGGTACAAACTGATCACGACCGTTCGCCCACATCTTTTTGAATAGTTCCAGCTTGGCAAGTTTATATCCCGTAAAGATCAGGATCGCTGCCAGACATGAGAGTGGAATTTGATTGATTAAGCCCGGGATAAACAGCAGGGACAGAAGAAGCCACATGCCATGATAGATCGCGCTCATTTTGGTTCGGGCACCTGAATTCACGTTGGCCGAGGATCGGACGATAACAGAGGTCATGGGTAAGCCGCCCAGCATTCCGCTGGCCATATTACCAACTCCCTGGGCTACAAGTTCCCTGTTGGTTGGAGATACCCGCTTGATCGGGTCAATCTTATCTACCGCTTCAATACCCAGCAAGGTTTCAAGGCTGGCCACTATAGCGATAGTGAACGCTACGATCCAGACATCCTTATTGGTGATCTGGGAGAAATCAGGCATCATTAGAAGATTGGTAAACTCCGTGAATGAATTCACCACCGGGATGGCAACCATTTGGTCGGCCCTCAGGGCGAGTGTGGTGCCCTGAAATGCCATGCTAAGCACAACCCCTATGATCACCACCAGCAGTGGTGCGGGAAGAAGGCTTAACCGCTTCAGCTTTGGCCAGTAGATCATCACCAGCAAAGAGAGGGCACTGATGATTAGAGCACCATAGCTGATCATATTGAGTGCTGAGCCGATGGCTGAGAACGTATTACCATCATCTGTCTGGAGAAAGCTTTCATCACCGATAAAGTCTGCATCATAGCCAAGCGCATGTGGCAGTTGCTTCAATATCAATATGACCCCGATAGCAGCAAGCATACCTACTATCACAGACGATGGAAAATAATTTGCGATAGTACCTGCTTTAACAAATCCCAAAATAATTTGCAGGATCCCGGCTAACACAACCGCCAGCAAAAAAGTCTGGTACGAGCCCAGTGAGGCAATTGCACCAAGTACAATAACAGTCAGACCAGCTGCGGGGCCGCTTACACTTAGTTGGGCACCGCTGATGGATGAAACAACGATCCCTCCTATTATTCCGGTTAATATACCTGCAAACAAAGGGGCGCCTGAGGCTAAGGCTATACCTAAGCATAATGGCAGGGCGACCAGGAAAACGACAATACTTGCCGGTAAATCTTTCTTAAGATTTTTTTTCAAAAAGTACTTCCGCATATTCAACGGCGAAGTACTTCCGCTATTCTTATTCATATAGAACGTTTAATCAGAATTAAAAAATTGCAATAAAGAACCGGCTGCAAAAGGATGCAGGGACAGTTTTAGAAAGAAATTTTAATTAAGCGTTCGGAGGGGGAGTAGGAACAGAAGGATAGAAACTCTGAATCGGCTGGTCTTCATAGCTGAATACTTGCGAACAGAGCAGGCCGACTAGTGGTTGAGCAAAGTTAAAGTGGTGAGCATGTTGAATCTCTTCCCATTTTGCTTCGGCACCCTTAGGAGTCTGATGTTCTATCTCTAACTGCATGATGACCGAATAAACCGATTTCTCATCCATATTGACGATCAGAAGGGGTGCCACGGAAATAGCCATCTTCGCGAAGAAGATGAAAAGAAAGACAGTACTGAATATCTTTTTAGCTATTTCTTTAAACATTGGTCAACGATTGCACGTTTTTTAAACTTTGCGAAAATAATCAAAAACCGGTCCGCTGAAAGAGCCTGACAGTTTTTTTACATTACTTTGCTTAAAACGCAAACTCCTGCTTGCCCTGCTTATTGCCTGTTCAATAAATCTAGATGCAAATATACGATGACATCAGCCACCTGATTTATCACAGGTGGCTCACCCGGGCGGCTTGCGCTGATTTAATTTTTCTTTAACTGAATTTAGTACTTTTATCGCTGGCGGAATGCCGGTGTTAACCAAAGCAACGTGGATAAAAAGATAGAATTATTACAAACCAAACGGGAAGAAGCATCATTGGGTGGTGGTACAGCCCGCATAGAAAGCCAACATAAAAAGGGCAAACTTACTGCGCGGGAAAGATTGCACTTCCTCCTCGATGAAGGCTCTTTTGAAGAGATCGGAATGCTGGTAACACACCGGTCAACTGATTTCGGAATGGAAAAGGAACGCTATGCAGGCGATGGTGTAGTGACCGGATATGGAACCGTAAACGGGCGGCTGGTTTATGTATTTTCCCAGGACTTTACAGTTTTTGGCGGTTCCCTCTCAGAAACCCATGCAGAAAAGATCTGTAAGATCATGGACCTTGCGTTAAAAAATGGGGCACCTGTTATTGGGTTAAACGATTCTGGAGGGGCGCGAATACAGGAAGGCGTAGTATCGTTAGGTGGTTACGCAGATATCTTTTACCGCAATACGATGGCCTCGGGAGTTGTGCCGCAAATATCTGCTATTATGGGACCGTGTGCCGGCGGAGCGGTTTATTCCCCGGCTATCACTGACTTTGTGCTGATGGTCGAGAACACGTCATATATGTTTGTTACCGGGCCGAACGTTGTGAAAACCGTTACACATGAAGAAGTTTCATCGGAAGAACTGGGCGGAGCTTCAACACATGCAACCAAATCGGGAGTGACACATTTCGCCTGTGCCAACGAGCTGGAAGCAATAAACCATGTGAAGCAGTTGCTGAGTTATATGCCGCAAAATTGCGAAGAACAAACGCCCCGCTACGACTACGAAAGCGGAGATGAATTGCGTCCGCAGTTGAATGATATAATGCCACAAAACATTTCCCAACCATATGATATAAGGGAAATAATCTCTGAGGTAATTGATGAGTCCTCCTTTTTAGAAATTCACAAAGATTTCGCGGAGAACATCGTTGTTGGCTTTGGCCGCCTGGCAGGGCGTAGTATCGGGATTGTTGCCAATCAGCCGGCATTCTTAGCAGGCGTTCTGGATATCCACTCCTCTACAAAGGCCGCACGGTTTGTTCGTTTCTGCGACAGTTTCAATATACCCTTACTCGTATTCGAAGATGTTCCGGGCTTTTTACCGGGCACCGATCAGGAGTGGAATGCGATCATTACGAATGGCGCTAAGTTGCTCTATGCGTTCTGCGAAGCCACTGTACCACGTATCACCGTGATCACACGCAAAGCATATGGCGGCGCTTACGATGTGATGAATTCGAAACACATTGGTGCAGATATGAATTATGCCTGGCCGACTGCCGAGATCGCGGTTATGGGTGCGAAGGGTGCCGCTGAAATCATCTTTAAACGGGAGATCCAGGCGGCCACCGATCCTAATGAGAAATGGCTGGAAAAGGAAAAAGAGTATTCAGATATTTTCGCCAATCCTTACCGTGCAGCCGAACGTGGCTTTATTGATGAGGTAATCGAACCTTCAGAAACGCGTCATAAGCTGATCAGGGCATTTAAAATGCTTGAAAATAAGGTGGTGAATAATCCCCGGAAGAAGCATGGAAATATTCCCCTCTAGTGCTGGTTTTGAGAAGTTAATATAACCAGGGATCATATGAAAAACCTTATAATTATACTCATCTGCCTGCTTGCCGTTAAACACTCAATAGCCCAGGAACCAGCTCCTAACGATCAATATAAATACTTTGATGTAAAAGGACTTCAAATAACAAAGGCTAAATTCGAAGATAGGCGAAAGACCAACATGTATCTGGACATCCCCGGCGATTCAGCGAATCATATGAAATTAATTGAGAGAGTTGAAACGGGCCAGATAAATGATGTAAAGAACCTGTACGAATTAATCGGGAATACGACCGGGAGTAAATTGGATGAAACAAAACCTTTGGTAATCATTTACCATCCCGGTCCTGATCTATGTAATTCAGGCGGTTCATCAAGTGTGGAATTTAAAAGCAAATGGTTTAAAGAACTGGAAAGCGGAGTATTCAAGATCACTGCAAGTAAACCCGTGTATATCTATAAAGATGAGCAGGGTGTTGAAAGGTATAAGGCTTTAATGACCTGGTACAAAGATCCCGAGGGCACTATTGAGAGACTATTCTTTAGATATCATTATCCATGTTCCAGCTTTACAGTTATAGGCAAGGATGGAAATTATATCAGCTACTTCGGTGAGTTTGGGAAGGAAAGTGTTTGGGCTGCAGCAAAAAGACTAGCGAAGCCGGCAGGCAGTAAATAATCACTTTGCATATTATTATTCATTTAGGATTAGTTCAGTGCCCCATATAGAACAAATACCTCTGGAACTCGCTCTGAGAGTACGGCTTAGGGCGATGTATCCGGGTCAGAAAAGGGAAGTCGCAGAACTTGCGGACGACGCCGACGGAATCCACTTCGGCTTGTTTGATAACAACAAGCTGATCAGCGTAGCCTCATGGTTCAGGCGAAATGAGAGTGAGGCACAGTTCAGGAAGCTGGCTACTCTGGAGGAATTCCGGAATTCAGGTTATGGGACCTCACTGATGCGATATATTATGGAATTCAGCAAAGGTGAAAATATCCGTAATCTGTGGTGTAATGCCCGGGTAAGCGCCGGAAGATTTTATAAAAAGCTTGGTTTTACAGAAACAGGGCACTCCTTCGCAAAGAATGGAATTGACTATGTGATCATGACGGTTAACTTAGGGGATGAATAACATAGCTCTGGTCTTTGGCCGAACGCTTTTTACTGGCGTTAAGCTTCTTGCCTTGAATTCAACGATTATGTGTACAGGTCCCGGTATCGTTTGTTATAACCCTGATTAAGATGCAATTCGATGTTATTTTTACCCCAGGCAGCTATTAAGCTGTTATCTTTGCCGGAGCACTAAATTTATTATGGAAGATAAGAACGCAAAAAAAGCAAAACACGTCAGTGTAGTTACTCCGAAATCCCTCGATTTTTTTGAAAGATATATCAACAACCCCTCGCCTACAGGTTATGAATGGGAAGGCCAGCGATTATGGCTCGATTATCTGAAGCCTTATGTTGACGAGCATTTTGTAGATAACTATGGCACAGCCGTCGCAGTTATCAATCCTCAGGCACCCTACCGGGTGGTTATTGAGGCGCATGCCGATGAGATATCATGGTATGTAAATTATATTAACAAAGAAGGCCTGATCTATGTGATCCGCAATGGTGGTTCTGATCATCAGATAGCTCCCTCGAAGCGTGTGAACATTCATACTGAAAAAGGTATTGTGAAAGGCGTCTTCGGCTGGCCGGCAATACATACCCGTAACGGCGAAAAAGAAGAAGCGCCGTCATTAAAAAATATCTTCCTTGATTGCGGCTGCACGTCTGCAGAGGAAGTTGAAAAGCTTGGAATTCATGTGGGTTGTGTGATAACTTACGAAGACGAGTTCATGATATTGAATGACCGCTATTATGTCGGCCGGGCGCTGGATAACCGGGCTGGCGGATTCATGATCGCCGAGGTTGCGCGTCTCATTAAAGAAAATAAGAAAGTGCTGCCCTTTGGATTATATATCGTTAACTCGGTTCAGGAAGAGATTGGGCTGAGAGGCGCTGAAATGATAGCAAATCGAATTAAGCCGCACCTGGCTATCGTTACAGATGTCACGCATGATACCCAGACACCTATGATCAATAAAATCACCCAGGGCGATCTGGCATGCGGCAAAGGGCCGGTCGTATCGTATGCACCGGCGGTACAAACTAACCTGAATAAGTTGCTGATCCGGACAGCAGAAAAGAACCATATTCCATTCCAGCGGCAAGCCTCATCTCGATCTACCGGCACGGATACAGATGCATTTGCTTATTCAAACGACGGAGTAGTTTCGGCGTTAATAAGCTTGCCGCTTCGCTACATGCACACGACGGTTGAAATGATACACAAGGAAGATGTAGACAACGTGATCCGGTTAATTTATGAATCACTATTGAGCATCACCGTGGACCATGATTTCAGATCGATAAAATAAAACAAAGAAAGGCGGGAAACCGCCCTTCTTAAATTTTTGTACTAATGAATTTATTTAAAAAAGCGGGGACATTGTTTTTCCTGCTGTATGCATCCACTGCATCTTCCCAGGAAAACCTTTCCTATCAGAAACCTCCGCAATCCATATTAGCTCTTGCCGAAGCGCCAACCACGCCAACGGTTCGGATCAGTTCTGAAGGCGAATGGATGCTCTTGCTGGAGAGTCCCGGCTTGCCTTCCATAAAAGAAGTATCACAACCGGAGCTGAGACTGGCTGGCTTGCGTATCAATCCGGCTAATAACGGGAAAAGCCGCAGTGCGTTTTACAAAGGCATTCGGGTGAAATCAGTGGAGGGAAATGATGAATTTACCTTTGAAGGCTTACCTTCAGATCCGCAATTTTCTGATGTTACCTGGTCTCCCGATGAGACGAAGATTGCGTTCCTCAACAATACGGATAAAGGCATCGAACTTTGGTTCGGAGACCTGAAAAGCAGGAGCGCCAAAAAGGTCACAGCCCAATTTCTAAATGACACATATGGCAACACTTTTACATGGGCTCCCGACAGCAAAAGTATACTGGCGAAGTTTATAGATGATAACAGAGCTAAGGTGCCTGAGAATTCAGCCGTACCTACGGGGCCTGTCGTGCAGGAGAGTTCAGGTAAAGCGGCACCTTCCCGCACATACCAGGACTTATTGAAAAATCCCTACCAGGAGTCATTATTTGACTATTACTTTTCAGCTACACTGAAACGCGTAAGTCTGGATGGCGAATTAAGCAGCATACTCGGACCGGCGATATTTCGGTCCTTTGAATATTCCCCGAAAGGAGACTATATCCTGGTGGAAACAATAAAGCGTCCCTACTCTTACCTTGTCCCTGCAAACCTGTTTCCTTACACCACTGAGATCGTCAATGAAACAGGTAAAATGGTTAAAACACTATTTAGTGCTCCGCTTGCTGAAAATCTTCCGGCCGGGTTTGATGCAGTTCCAACCGGTCCGAGAGAGTTCGGCTGGCGAGCGGATAAACCAGCTACCGTCTACTGGGTGGAAGCAATGGATAAGGGCGACCCCGCAATAAGAGTTCCCTTACGGGACATGATCTACACTATGGCAGCTCCCTTCAACAGTGCGCCGCTTAAACTCGCGGAATGTTACCTCCGGTTTAACGATATTCATTGGGCTACTGACCAGTTGGCGATCGTGACAGAACGCTGGTGGAAAACGCGGGCAGAACGCAGAGTGTATATTAAACCAGGAAATGAAACATACCGCGTAAATCTTTTCGACTTTTACTATGAAGATGCTTATGCGGATCCCGGCGCGCTGATTACCCGGAAAAACGAATACAACAGACCAGTCCTGCTGACTGAGGGTCAAAATATCTTCACGATAAGTGAGGGTGCTTCCCCGCAGGGAAACAGGCCCTTTGTATTTAAGTTTAATATCAAAACGAAGCTGACGGATACCTTATTCCGTTCAAGCGCGCCGTACTATGAACGTCCTGTATTTTTTAACAACCGCAAATTTGTGATCACCAGCAGGGAGGCAGTGGATACGGTTCCAAACTATTACTATGTAGATCTGCCGGATCTGAAACACATTCCTCTGACTTCCTTTGCAGATCCATACCCGGAGCTAAAAGGGATACAGAAGCAGCTATTAAGCTATAAGCGGACAGACGGATTGACGCTGACGGGCACCTTATACCTTCCAAAAGATTACAGTACCTCTAAAGGAAGATTGCCGGTTTTAATGTGGGCCTACCCTCGTGAGTTTAAAACAACTGCGGCAGCCGGGCAGGTTAAGGGCTCACCTTATCAATTTACCCGCTTAAGCTGGGGTTCGCCGGTCTATTGGGTTACCAGGGGTTACGCTGTCCTGGATAACGCAGACATGCCGATTGTTGGGGAAAGCAATAAGAATCCCAACGATACCTTCGTGGATCAGATCAGATATAATGCGCAGGCCGCTGTTGATAAATTAACGACGATGGGAGTTGCTGACGCGAAAAGAATTGCTGTTGGCGGCCACTCTTACGGCGCCTTTATGACGGCGAACCTATTGGCACATACCGATCTGTTCGCAGCCGGGATAGCGCGCAGCGGAGCTTACAATCGTAGTCTCACCCCATTCGGTTTCCAGGCAGAAGAACGAACCTATTGGGAAGCGACAGACGTTTACAATAAAATGTCACCCTTCACTTACTCTAATAAGATTAAAGAGCCATTATTGCTGATTCACGGTGAAGCGGATAATAATTCAGGCACGTTTCCATTGCAAAGCGAGCGTTTTTTTAATGCATTGAAAGGCCACGGGGCGACGACCCGGCTGGTGTTCCTTCCTGCCGAAGCACATAGTTACCGGGCAAAAGAATCGGTGCTTCATATGCTCTGGGAGATGGATCAATGGCTTGAAAAGCATGTAAAGAAAGTTTCGACGGAAACTTCATCAAAATAAATAAAAGAGAACAAGCGAGGCAATTCAATACGGATTGCCTCATTTATTTCATAATTTATGTAAATTCAGAATACATAAGCCAATCTGCATGGAAAGAACAACCCTGTTTACAGAAAAGATACAGACCGGATACACTACGCATAGCCCTGCTATTTATTTGGGAGCTGGCATTCTGGACGGAAATATAATTGCTCCCGCCGAGGTTAACTTATCATTAAAAATGATGAATCGCCATGGCCTAATTGCTGGAGCTACCGGAACAGGTAAAACAAGGACTCTTCAGCTTATTGCTGAGCAGCTCTCGGATGCCGGAGTGCCGGTCTTTATGTTGGATGTTAAAGGTGATCTATCAGGCCTGAATCAACCGGGTTCAACTAATCTGAAGATAGAAGAACGGGCAGTAGCGATCGGAAAGCCTTTTGAAGCGTCAGGGTTCCCCGTTGAACTTTATTCGCTATCAGGTAAACTGGGATCACAGATGAGGGCTACCGTACTGGAATTCGGCCCCGTGCTCCTATCCAAGATCCTTGGGTTGAACGAGACACAGGCGGGGGTTATGGCCGTTATTTTCAAATATGCCGATGACAACAAATTGGCACTGGTTGATCTGAACGACCTTAAAAAGGTCATTTCCTATCTTGCGGACGGCTCTGGAGCCGCCGAGATCAAAGAAACTTACGGTACTATCTCTACAGCTACCTCCGGAACCATATTGAGAAAAATAGTCGCTGTTGAGCAACAGGGCTTATCCCAGCTGTTTGGAGAACGTTCGTTTGACATCCAGGATCTTTTTAGCCGGGTTGATGGTAAAGGTGTGATCAGCCTGCTGAATATTTCGGATGTGCAGAATCAACCCGTATTATACTCAACCTTCCTTCTTAGTCTTCTCGCTGAAATCTTCTATAGCATGCCCGAAGCTGGTGATTTGGATAAACCGAAGCTGGTGTTTTTCTTTGATGAAGCGCATCTTTTGTTTAAGGATTCATCCAAAGCCTTCCTGGAGCAAATTGAAACTGTTATACGCTTGATCAGGTCGAAGGGCGTGGGCGTTTTCTTTTGTACCCAATCGCCCATGGACGTGCCGGAAAGTGTTTTAGCTCAGCTGGGTAACCGCGTACAGCACGCCTTGCGGGCATTTACGCCTAATGATGTTGAAGCGCTCCGAAAGACGGTGAACACCTATCCAAAGTCTGAATTCTACGAAATTGATCGTGTACTCACATCGCTCGGTACAGGTCAGGCACTGATCACGGTATTAAATGAAAAAGGTATTCCTACCGAGGTAGTTGCTACCCATCTCATACCACCACGATCTGTAATGGGTCCGATGTCTGTGGCTGACTGCGATAGCCTTTTGCAATCAAGCCAGCTTTATCGTAAGTACAAAGAGGCATTAAACCCTGAAAGTGCTTATGAAATACTCACCAAAAGAGTGAGTGAGAAGATGGCTGAGGAAGAGACTGCGAAACAGGTAGAAGAGGATCTCAAACAGCAGAAGGAAACTGCTCGACCCGGACGAGCTGAAAAGAGCACCATGGAAAAAGTCATAAATGCACCTATTACACGTCAGATCGGTACGGCCATCGTTCGCGGCTTGTTTGGAATGCTGACAGGCAAGAAGCCCCGCAGCAGGAGCGGCGGACTCTTCGGCTTTTAGAGTATTTCTATTAAGTGAAAAAATTTAAACATCGGACTAAATTTTTTGTTTAAAATCTGATTGTTATTTTAGCAGTTTAAACCCTCATGCTAAGCTTTAAAAAGATACATGAGGGTTTCTTATTTACCTTAATTACGAAAAAGAAATAAATGAAACCTACCTTATTAATTTTAGCTGCCGGAATGGCAAGCCGCTATGGAAGCATGAAGCAAACGGATGCATTTGGTCCGCACGGAGAAACTATTATTGAATATTCTATATATGATGCAATTCGCGCAGGTTTTGGAAAAGTCAGTTTTATTATCCGCGAGGAATTTCTTGATAGCTTCAAAGCGATATTTGAGCCGAAACTAAAGGGAAGAATTGAAATTGACTATGTGTTTCAAAGTTACGATCTGACTCCCTTCGGAATAGATAAGACAATTGAGAGATCTAAGCCATGGGGAACGGGACATGCAGTCCTGGCAGCCAGAAACCAGATCAATGAGCCTTTCTGCGTTATTAATGCTGATGATTTTTACGGGTTTGACGCATTTGAAAAAATGGCCAGCTTCTTAAATAGTGAAGTAAGAGATGATTATTATTCTTTGATGGGCTATGAAGTGGACAAAACCTTATCTGACTATGGATCTGTGTCACGTGGTATTTGCAAAGTCAATGCCGAGGGCAATCTTGAAGAGATCAATGAACGTACGAAGGTTTATTTGAAAGATGGAGTGATCGTTTATGAGGATGAGAATGGAAACACATTCCCCTTACACGAGGATGCCCGCGCATCTATGAATTTCTGGGGGTTCACTCCTGCCATATTCGCTCAGACAGAAGAAATGTTCAAGCTTTTTGTAGAACAGAATGAAAATAACCCAAAGGCAGAATTCTTCATTCCGCTTATGGCTGAAGGGCTGGTTAAATCCGGGAAAGCACAGTTTAAAGTTATACCTACATCTTCAAAATGGTTCGGAGTAACTTACAAGGAGGATAAGCCAATCGTGATGAAAAGTCTGGCGGACCTATTAACAAACGGAACTTACCCTGAGCAGTTGTGGAAATAACTGTGATAGAGTAAGGAGCGGCATATAAACGCGACATATAAATTCCAATAAGAAAGCCCCGGTCAAATGACCGGGGCTTTCTTTTACCGAATAAAAGTTACTTCTTATCGTCTTCTTTTACTTCTTCGAAGTCAACATCAGTAACAGAATCAGCTGCATCCTGTCCCTGACTCTCGGTATGAGGTTCACCACCATCTGCTGGGGCACCTTGAGTAGCTTTATACATCTCTTCAGAGGCTGCATTCCAGGCTTCCTGAAGTTCGGTTTGAGCAGAATCGATAGCATCAAAGTTTTTGGATGCATGTGCTTCCTTCAGCTTTTTGAGACCTTCTTCGATCGGTGCTTTCTTGTCAGCAGAGATCTTATCGCCATACTCCTTAAGTTGCTTTTCAGTTGAGAATATCAAAGCATCAGCAGCATTCAGTTTTTCAACTTCCTCTTTAGCTTTTTTATCGGCTTCAGCGTTTGCTTCCGCTTCATCTCTCATTCTCTTGATCTCTTCATCAGTTAAACCGGATGAAGCCTCAATACGGATCTTCTGTTCTTTGTTTGTAGCTTTATCTTTCGCTGCTACGTGCAGGATACCATTCGCATCAATATCAAAAGTTACTTCAATCTGAGGAACTCCGCGTGGTGCAGGTGGGATACCGTCTAAGTGGAACCGGCCAATGGTGCGGTTCTGATTAGCCATCGGACGCTCACCCTGTAAAATGTGAATTTCTACAGAAGGCTGGTTATCAGAAGCGGTTGAGAATGTCTCGGATTTCTTACTTGGGATAGTTGTATTAGCTTCAATAAGTTTAGTCATTACACCACCCATCGTTTCAATACCCAACGACAGCGGGGTAACATCGAGTAACAATACGTCTTTAACTTCTCCTGTTAATACACCACCTTGAATTGCAGCACCAATTGCTACGACCTCATCCGGGTTTACACCTTTGGAAGGTTCTTTACCAAAGAAAGCTTTAACTGCGTCCTGAATTGCGGGAATACGAGTGGAGCCACCTACCAGAATAATCTCATCAATATCGGAAGTCTTTAATCCGGCGTTCTTCAACGCGGTTTTACAAGGCTCAATAGTCCGTTTTACCAGGCTGTCAACTAACTGCTCAAATTTCGAACGGGTTAAAGTTTTCACAAGGTGCTTAGGCATACCATCTCCGGCTGAGATATATGGAAGGTTGATCTCTGTTTGTGCCGCGCTGGATAACTCAATTTTAGCTTTCTCAGCAGCTTCCTTAAGACGTTGTAAGGCCATCGGATCTTTGCGAAGGTCAATTCCCTCATCACTTTTAAATTCGTCCGCTAACCAATCGATGATTGCAGCATCAAAGTCATCACCACCAAGGTGCGTGTCACCATCCGTTGATTTTACTTCGAAAACGCCGTCACCAAGCTCCAGGATAGAAACGTCATGTGTACCACCACCACAGTCGAACACAGCGATCATCATATCCTTATGTGCTTTATCAAGTCCGTACGCCAGGGCAGCAGCAGTTGGCTCGTTTATGATACGGGCTACTTTTAAGCCGGCAATCTCACCTGCTTCCTTAGTAGCCTGACGTTGCGCGTCATTAAAGTAAGCTGGTACGGTAATCACCGCCTCAGTCACTTCCTGACCCAAATAATCTTCAGCTGTTTTCTTCATTTTCTGAAGTACCATCGCTGAAATCTCTTGAGGGGTATACAGACGATCGTCAATCTGAACCCGTGGAGTATTATTATCGCCTTTGACAACTTTGTAAGGAACGCGTTCTATTTCCTTTTTCACTTCATCAAAGCTGTTTCCCATGAAACGCTTTATAGAAGAAATTGTCTTCGTTGGATTAGTGATGGCCTGGCGCTTCGCAGGATCACCGACCTTGCGCTCACCGTTGTCTACAAAAGCAACAATCGATGGGGTGGTGCGCTTGCCCTCACTGTTAGGAATAACGACAGGCTCATTACCTTCCATTACTGCCACACATGAGTTTGTGGTTCCTAAGTCAATACCAATAATTTTTGACATGTTATATTATTCTTTAGTTTACAATTTAATCTTCAACTATTGCTACTTATCAAGCCATGTGCCAAGAGGTTTTGAGTACAGCATGACAGGAATCTGACAACTATTAAGGCAGATATTAAACAAATTAAAATGACAGGTTGGCAGAATGGCAACGATTTAGTTCCGGGACAAATGTCTATTGACTATCCTACATGACCCAATGAGATATCGACTGTCTTTACAGGGCTGAAGCGGTTTCTGCTAAGACTGCAAGAGCGTCACGCTCGGCGCGCCTCAGCTAAAAACTCATTTGATAAAATTGAAGGCCACAAAGTCCTGGCAGTCGAATGACAAAATTATATTTTTCGTAGATAGTTAAATCAAGGTTGAGGCTCATGGGAATATCGACAGGCAATTGAGATGCTTCGGGTCCAACAAGTTTTCTAGAATCAAATAAAAAAGCCCCGATCAAAAAATGACCGGGGCTTTCAAACTTTTAGAAAGTAATTATTCTCCTTTTGTTTCTTCAGTTTCAGCTGAAGCTTCCGGAGCATTTTTTACCTCTTGCTCAGATTTTACTTCTTCTTCAGCCTTAGGAGCCGCAGTTGTTGCTTTCTTAGCTTTTGAACCACGACGACGGGTTGTTTTCTTTTCAGTAGCAGCTTCGCCGGTGGTGTATAATTCGTTGTAATCAACCAATTCGATCAGCGCCATAGATGCATTATCACCTAAACGATTACCTAACTTTAAGATACGGGTATAACCGCCCGGACGTGTTGCAACTTTCTCAGCGATCTCGCGGAACAATATAGTCACAACCTCTTTATCTTTCAGATAACTGAATGCAGTACGACGTGAATGCGTAGTATCAGTTTTTGATTTAGTGATTAAAGGCTCAACATAGGTACGCAAAGCTTTAGCTTTCGCTAATGTTGTAGTAATACGCTTGTGAAGTATAAGCGAAGAAGCCATGTTAGAAAGCATCGACCGGCGATGACTGTCTGTACGACTTAAGTGATTGATTTTTTTACCGTGTCTCATTTTTTTGTTGTGTTGTGCACGTGCATACCGTCAGTCAACCCTCACAGGGACCGGGAATTATGCCGTTCGCTTATTATTCTTCGTCTAATTTGAACTTTGAAAGATTCATCCCGAAAGACAATCCTTTTGATTTTACTAAATCCTGGATCTCAGTAAGTGACTTCTTACCAAAATTTCTGAATTTAAGCATATCAGCTACATCATAAGAAACCAGATCAGCTAATGAACGGATGTCAGCTGCCTTTAAGCAGTTTAACGCACGAACAGAAAGATCAAGATCAACTAATTCCATTTTAAGGATCTTACGCATATGCAGGATTTCCTCATCAACTTCCTTTGTTTCTTCTTTTGCCTGAGATTCAAACATGATGTTCTCATCAGAAAACAGCATAAAGTGATGGATCAGGATTTTAGCAGCTTCTTTTAATGCTTCTTCCGGATGAATTGAACCGTCAGTAGTGATGTCAAGAATTAATTTCTCGTAATCAGTTTTTTGCTCAACCCGGAAGTTTTCGATCGTATACTTAACGTTTTTAATAGGAGTATAAATAGAATCAATAGCGATAACACCTACAGGCGCATCAGCATTCTTGTTCTCCTCTGCTGGTATATATCCACGACCTTTGTTTACAGTAAGCTCAATTTCAAGAGTTACTGAAGACTCCATATTACAAATAACCAGATCTGAATTTAATACGGAAAAGTTATTTGAGAATCTTGAGATATCGCCGGCTTTAAACTGATCCTGACCATTAATGATCACGAATATTTTTTCAGAATCACCAGAGTCACCAATTTTCTGTAAACGTACCTGCTTTAAATTCAGGATGATTTCAGTAACATCTTCTACTACACCTTTAATAGTAGAAAACTCGTGAGAAACACCTGAAAGCCGTACAGAAGTAATCGCGAAACCTTCCAGGGAAGATAACAGGATACGACGTAAAGCGTTACCGATGGTAACACCAAACCCAGGCTCTAAAGGTCTGAATTCGAATGTACCGTCGAAATCCGTAGATTTCTGCATGATAACTTTATCAGGTTTCTGAAATGCTAAAATTGCCATTTAATTATTGCTAATTGTAATTGTTTAATTTAATTGTAACAGGTCTTTCCCTGTTAAAGGGAAAGATACCGGTTACTTAGAGTACAACTCGACGATCAGATTTTCCTTGATATTTTCAGGAATCTCATCGCGACTTGGATAATTCAGGAATTTACCTGTTAAGGTGTTGGCATCCCACTCTAACCAACTGTATTTATTGATTGTGCGGCCAGCTACAGAATTCGTAATGGCTTCCAATGCTTTTGAACGCTCACGAACACCAACAACATCACCAGCACGCAGTGAGTATGAAGCGATGTTAACAATTTGACCGTTAACTGTAATATGCTTATGACCTACCAACTGACGTGCGGCTGAACGTGTAGGCGCAATACCTAAACGATAAACAGCGTTGTCTAAACGGGCTTCCAGGAATTTCAACAGGTTTTCACCTGTGATACCTTCCTTAGCAGATGCTTTGTGGAAAAGGTTTTCGAAGTAGCGCTCCAATACACCATAAGTGTATTTAACTTTCTGCTTCTCCATTAACTGCACAGCAAATTCTGATTGCTTACCTCTTTTTCTCGAGGTACCGTGCATTCCCGGCGGGTAATTTTTTCTTTCTAATGCCTTATCAGGACCGAAAATTGGTTCTCTGAATCTACGAGCGATTTTGGACTTTGGTCCGGTATATCTAGCCATGCTTGTGTGTTTTTAAAGTATCATCCCTTCCAATGCAGGGAGAATCTTAGCTTTAAAACTGATTAATTGAAATGATTAAACTCTTCTTCTTTTCGGAGGACGACAGCCGTTGTGCGGAAGCGGAGTGATATCCTGGATGGTTGTCACCTCGAT
Source organism: Flavihumibacter soli (assembly GCF_010692725.1). GTDB lineage: Bacteria > Bacteroidota > Bacteroidia > Sphingobacteriales > Sphingobacteriaceae > Daejeonella > Daejeonella soli. Next base: position 39,907 of record NZ_JAAFZB010000091.1, read on the forward strand.
ACCTGAAGTCTGTAAAGTACGGATAGCTGATTCACGACCAGATCCCGGGCCTTTAACAAACACCTGCACCTTGCGCAAACCAAGATCATGTGCAACTTTAGCACAGTCACCAGCAGCTTGCCCGGCAGCGTAAGGAGTATTTTTCTTAGAACCCTTAAATCCCATTTTACCCGCAGACGACCATGAAATAGTTTGTCCCTGAGTATTGGTTAAGGTTATAATAATATTATTAAATGTAGCGTTTACGTGAGCTTCGCCAACGGGCTCTACTATTACAATACGCTTCTTGGTTACTTTTTTAGTCTTAGCCATGATCTATCAATTCTTATTTAGTAGCCTTTTTCTTGTTGGCAACAGTTTTACGTTTACCCTTACGTGTGCGTGAGTTGTTTTTCGTACGCTGTCCACGAACAGGTAATCCCTTACGGTGACGTAAACCGCGGTAACATCCGATATCCATTAAACGTTTTATGTTTAACTGAACCTCAGAACGTAAGGCACCTTCTACTTTAATTTCGTCGTTAATTAAACCACGAATTGCGGCTAACTGATCGTCGGACCATTCTTCTACCTTTACATCATAACTGATACCTGCGGTATTCAAAATGCGTTGTGCAGTTGCCCTGCCGATACCGAAAATATAAGTAAGTCCGATCTCTCCTCTTTTGTTTCTTGGTAAATCAATACCTGCTATCCTTGCCATATTTTTATTTAGCGATTTAAGATTTACGATCCAGATTTACTTTTCTCAAACTGTATCGTAAACCTATGATCAAAGTTTTCTTATCCCTGACGTTGTTTATACTTAGGGTTTTTCTTGTTGATCACATAAAGTACACCCTTACGGCGAATGATCTTACAATCAGCACTACGCTTTTTTATTGATGCTCTAACTTTCATCTGTTTGTTATTATTCTTTATCTGCCTGATAAACTCCCTGATCCCTAAAGATCATTCCTTTTATCCTATTTATACCTGTAAGTTATTCTGCCTTTACTCAGGTCATATGGTGACATCTCTAACTTTACTTTATCTCCTGGCAGGATCTTTATATAATGCATCCGCATTTTGCCTGAGATATGTGCGATGATCTCGTGTCCGTTTTCTAATTCTACCCGAAACATGGCATTAGATAATGCTTCCCTAATAATTCCGTCTTGCTCAATTGAAGCCTGTTTGGCCATATATTTTACTGGTCTTTACTTTTTTAACCCGTTGCTTCCCAGAGGCAAAGCCATCCGTACGGGGATGCAAAATTAAATAAAAATTTTTACTTTTTATTTTTTTTGTTCCAAAACTTCTTCTACAAACTTAAAAGTAGAGAGAATATCAGGTTTACCCTTTTTTATGGCAACGGTATGTTCGTAATGTGCCGATGGTTTACCATCTGAGGCACTTACTGTCCAGCCATCACTCCAAAATTTCACCGCTGCTCTGCCGGCGTTGATCATTGGCTCTATTGCTATTACCATACCCTCCTCCAGCTTCGCACCACTTCCACGTTTACCATAGTTGGGCACTTCCGGCTTCTCATGAAGCTTATAACCTACTCCATGTCCAACCAGCTCCTTAACTACGCCATATCCGTTCTTCTCCGCATGCTCCTGGACCGCATAAGCTATATCCCCGACGCGCATACCTACAATCGCTTTCTCTACGCCCAGATTTAAACATTCTTTGGTAACCTGCAATAACTTTAGAGTTCCGGGATCCACCTCTCCTATCGGAAATGTATAAGCCGAATCTCCAACGAAATTGTTAAGCACCACACCGCAGTCAACCGAAACAATATCTCCGTCCTTAAGCTCATACGAGCCCGGGAAACCATGAACCACCTGATCATTTAGAGAAATGCAGAGTGAATAAGGAAACCCATTATAATTCAGGAATGCCGGAACACCGCCATGATCACGAATAAAGGTCTCAGCAAGATCATTTAAGGTGATCGTCTTCACCCCGGCCCTGATTACCTTGGCAACTTCCGCCAGGGTCTTTGAAACAAGCAAAGAACTTTCTCTTATGAGTTCTATCTCCTCGACAGACTTATAATTAATTTTTGACATCGATCCTTAAATAACAGGACCACCTGCTGCAACCTGAGTGCGGCCTTTAACTCTGCCGGATTTCATTAAACCGTCATAATGACGCATCAATAAATGACTCTCAACCTGCTGCAATGTATCCAATACAACACCTACCAGGATAAGAAGGGAAGTACCACCGTAAAAATGAGCAAACTGGCTATTCACACCCAGCACAATAGCAAGGGATGGAAGTATCGCTATGATAGCAAGGAATACAGATCCCGGAAGAGTAATCTTCGAGATCACTGAATCAATGTAATCTCCAGTTGTCTTTCCTGGCTTAACACCCGGAACAAACCCTCCATTCTTTTTCATATCATCAGACATTTGAACCGGATTAACGGTAATAGCTGTGTAGAAAAAGGTGAAGGCGATGATCATAAAAGCAAATGTCAGATTATACGTCAATGAAGTATAATCACTGAAAGAAGCTAAAAATGACGACTGAGCACTGGGGAAGAATTGACCTATGGTCGCAGGAATGAACATGATTGCCTGGGCAAAGATGATCGGCATTACACCCGCAGCATTAACCTTTAAAGGTATGTACTGGCGAACACCACCATATTGTTTATTTCCAACTATCTTCTTAGCATACTGAACAGGGATCTTTCTGACACCCTGTACAATCAGAATTGTGAACATTACAACGAGGAATAAAGCAACCATCTCTACGATGACCGTAATTAATCCACCTTGTCCGCCCATACGGGAGGCAAGTTCTGCTGCCGCACCGAAAGGTAGCTGTGCAATGATACCAACCATGATGATCAGTGAAATACCATTACCAATTCCTTTATCTGTTATTTTCTCTCCCAGCCACATAACGAACATGGTACCGGCTGTCAAAATGAACATTGAAGAAATAGTAAATAATGGTTCAGACATCAAACGTGCATCAGGACTGATCTGCGAGCGTACGTAGCCGATCGCCTGCAAAGCAGTAATACCGATTGTCAGATAACGCGTAAACTGGTTGAGTTTTTTACGGCCGCTTTCACCTTCCTTCTGTAATTTCTGGAAGTAAGGAACAGCAATACCCAAAAGCTGCACCACGATGGATGCAGAGATATAAGGCATTACACCTAACGCAAAAATTGAAGCTCTGGAAAAAGACCCTCCGGCGAACATGTTCAACAAACCTAACAAGCCTTCCTTAGCCTCAGACTGCAAAGTCGCATGATTTACACCAGGCAACACAATAAAGGAACCAATTCTGTAGATTAAAAGACATAAGAGCGTGAATAAAATTCTAGCTCTTAAGTCTTCGATTTTCCAGATGTTCTGTAATGTTGTGAACAGCTTCTTCATGTATTACAATTTAACTATTGCACCACCAACGGCCTCGATAGCTTTTTGAGCAGTAGCTGAAAATGCATGAGCAGTAATATCCAATTTAGCTTTTACTTCACCACGGCCCAAAACTTTGACCAGGTCGTTTTTAGAAGCTAAACCATGTTCTCTGAACGTATCGATATCGATAGTGGTCAGGTTATATTTTTCAGCAAGTGCCTGAAGAGCATCTAAATTGATAGACACATACTCCACCCGGTTAATAGGTTTGAAACCTACTTTAGGTACGCGACGTTGCAAAGGCATTTGACCACCTTCAAAACCTACTTTGCTTTTATATCCTGAACGGGATCCGGCACCCTTGTGCCCCCGTGTCGACGTACCGCCACGGCCCGAACCGGTACCACGTCCAATACGCTTTCTATTTTTTGTTGAACCTTCTGCAGGTTGTAAGTTACTTAAGTTCATGATTAGATACTTTCTACTGCTACTAAATGATTAACTTTTCTAACCATGCCAATGATGGCCGGGTTAGCTTCCACCTCTACAGAGTGATTGATTTTTCTTAAACCTAACGCTTGCATGGTTCTTTTCTGGCGCTCGCTTCTATCGATAACGCTTTTGATCTGGGTTATTTTAATCTTAGCCATGATATTATCCGTTAAATACTTTCTTTAAATCCACACCACGGTTTTGAGCTACAGTGTAAGCATCACGTAATTGTGATAAGGCTAACACTGTTGCTTTAACCACGTTGTGCGGGTTAGATGATCCTTTTGATTTCGCAAGTACGTTGTGTACACCTGCACTTTCAAGCACAGAACGCATCGCACCACCTGCTATAACACCGGTACCCGGCGCAGCAGGTTTAATGAAAACAAAACCACCGGAATATTTACCGTATTGCTCATGCGGAATAGTACCGTTGATAACCGGAACCTTTACCAGGTTTTTCTTTGCATCATCAATTCCTTTAGCAATCGCTTCAGTAACCTCTTTTGCCTTACCTAAGCCGTAACCTACCACTCCATTCTCGTCACCTACCACTACGATAGCTGAGAAACTGAATGTACGTCCACCTTTGGTAACTTTAGCAACACGCTGGATGCTCACTAAGCGATCTTTCAATTCAATCTCGCTTGTCTTTACTCTTTTTATATTGATAGTTGACATCTCTGTTTCAGATTAAAATATTAAACCAGCCTCACGTGCGCCTTCTGCCAATGACTTAACACGGCCGTGATATAAATAACCATTTCTGTCAAAAACAACCTGATTAACACCAGCTGCAATTGCTTTCTCAGCTACTGCTTTACCTACTGCTTTAGATTGCTCTGATTTATTGCCGTTAGCAGTAAAATCTTTTGATAAAGATGATGCTGAAACGATGGTTTTTCCGCTATTATCATCGATAATTTGAGCGTATATTCCTTTATTGCTTCTGTAAACAGATAAACGTGGACGCTCAGCAGAACCGGCTAATCTTTTTCTGATTCCTCTTTTAATTCGCTCTCTGCGAGATAATTTAATTCCTGCCATTATGATTATTTTTTAGCGGCTGATTTACCAGCTTTTCTTCTTAATATTTCACCAACAAATTTCACACCTTTACCTTTGTACGGCTCTGGAGCACGTAATGAACGGATCTTGGCTGCTACTTGACCTAACAATTGCTTGTCGATGCTTTCTAATATAATTGTTGGGTTCTTACCTTTTTCTGCGGTAGTTGTTACATTGATCTCCTTCGGTAACTCAAACACATAGTGGTGAGAGTATCCTAAAACAAGATCCAACGTATTACCCTGGTTAGTTGCACGGTAACCTACACCGACTAACTCCTGCTGAGTTTTATAACCTTCAGTAACACCAATAACCATGTTATTGATCAATGAACGGTATAATCCGTGTAGTGCTTTATGACGTTTTTGTTCTGACGGACGGTTAACGGTTAACGTACCATCTTCCTGAACAAGTGTAATATCAGCGTCAACCTGTTGTGTTAATTCACCTTTTGGTCCTTTAACAGTTACCAGATTGCTGTCTGATACACTTATAGTTACTCCACTTGGAATACTGATCGGGGCTTTTCCTATTCTTGACATCTTTTACTCTCCTGTTAATAAACGTAACATAACACTTCGCCACCGATGTTTAAATTTTTCGCTTCTTTATCAGTCATGACACCTTTAGAAGTCGAAAGGATAGCGATCCCTAAACCATTTAATACACGCGGCATATTATCAACACCAGCGTACTTTCTTAAACCAGGTTTACTAATACGAGAAATCGTACGTATAGCAGGTATTTTAGTTATTGGGTGATACTTAAGTGCAATTTTAATTGTTCCCTGTGCATCGGTGTCCTCAAACTTGTAATTTGTGATGTAACCTTTATCAAAAAGAACTTTTGTCATTTCTTTTTTCAGGTTTGATGCAGGAATTTCAACAACCCGATGGTTGGCCTTGATGGCATTCCTTACTCTTGTAAGATAATCTGCTATTGGATCTGTATTCATTTTATTGTTTTATGATGGTGGTTTCCTTCTCCAAACTATTCAGAGACGACCTGCCATCGGTTAATTTTTTGAAATGCAAAAGTAGAAATTCAAAACGGACTTATTCTGTTTTGAATTTCAACTTTTGATTTATTTTTCTTACCAGCTCGCTTTCTTCACTCCCGGGATCTTACCGGCCAGAGCCATTTCACGGAAAGTAACGCGTGAAATACCGAACTGACGCATGTAACCACGTGGGCGACCAGTTAATTTACAACGATTGTGTAAACGTACCGGAGAGGCGTTTTTTGGTAATTTATCTAGTCCTTCGTAATCACCTGCCAATTTCATTGCAGCACGTTTATCCGCATATTTGGCAACTAATCGGGCACGTTTTACTTCACGTGCTTTTACACCTTCTTTAGCCATTATTGATTTGTATTAGGAGATTGATTCTTAAATGGTAAACCAAATTGCTTTAACAATTCTAATGCTTCAACATCAGTCTTAGCGCTGGTTACAAATGTTATATCCATACCCATGATCTTGTTGATCTGGTCGATGTTGATCTCAGGGAAAATGATCTGCTCGGTGATACCTAAAGTATAGTTACCACGGCCGTCAAAACCCTTATCATTGATTCCTTTGAAATCACGGATACGTGGTAAAGCAACAGCGATCAAACGATCCAGGAACTCATACATGTTATTGTCACGTAAAGTTACACGTACACCAACCGGCATACCTTTACGCAATTTGAAGTTTGAGATATCCTTCTTTGATTTGGTTGAAATTGCTTGCTGACCAGTAATGGTTGTCATCTCCTTAACAGAGTTGTCAATAAGTTTCTTGTCAGTTACTGCCGCACCAACACCCTGGTTGATGGCAATTTTCTGCAGCTTAGGAACCTGCATAACGCTTTTGTACTGGAATTTCTCCTTTAAAGCGCTAACGATCTCCTCTTTATATTTTGATTTTAATCTTGGTACGTAAGCCATTACTTAATTTCCTCCCCAGACTTTTTAGTGATGCGTACGGATTTACCTTCAGCATTCTTTTGTTTACTTACACGTGATGGTTTGCCAGATTTAGCATCTATAACCATAACGTTTGAAATATGCAGGGCAGCCTCCTTCTTAACGATACCACCGTTCGGAGTTGCGGCACTTGGCTTAGTATGTTTAGATACCATATTAGCACCTTCAACAATTACTCTGTCTTTCGCCAGCAATACTTCTAAAACCTTACCCTGAGTTCCTTTTGAATCACCGGCCATTATCTGTACCAGGTCACCTTTGCGGATCTTGAATTTAGGTTGTCCTTTTTGTTTCTTTTCCATTATTACAATACCTCCGGTGCTAATGATACAATCTTCATGAATTGTTTCTCACGCAGCTCTCTGGCAACCGGGCCAAAGATACGTGTTCCACGCGGCTCGTCCTGTGCATTCAATAATACTGCTGCGTTATCGTCAAAGCGGATATATGATCCGTCTTTACGCCTGATCTCTTTTTTTGTTCTCACAACAACTGCTTTAGAGACAGTTCCTTTTTTAATGTTACCTGATGGCAGCGCACTTTTTACAGTGACAACAATTTTGTCACCTATGGATGCATAACGCTTGCCGGTACCACCTAAAACACGGATAACTAAAACTTCTTTAGCTCCGCTGTTGTCAGCAACATTCAGTCTTGATTCCTGTTGTACCATGTTACTTAGCTCTTTCTAAAATTTCCACTAATCTCCAATTCTTGGTCTTACTCAGCGGACGAGTTTCCATAATTAACACCGTATCGCCTATTCCGCAGGTGTTAGTCTCGTCATGAGCCATAAATTTGGTAGTTTTCTTTACGAACTTACCATAAATCGGGTGTTTCACTTTCCGCTCTACAGCAACGACGATAGATTTCTCCATCTTGTTACTTACCACTAACCCGGTCCTTGTTTTTCTTAATTGTCTTTCCATTTTGGACTTTGATTTATTCAGAAGCGGACTCTGACTCGGCAGTTGCTTTAGCAGCCGCGTTGCGCTTAGTCAATTCTGTGTTTAAACGTGCAACATCTTTTCTAACCTTGGTAATCCGGGTTGGATTCTCAATGGAAGAAACCGTATGCGCAAATTTTAATTTAGTGAGATTAGCTTTCTCTTCATTAATTCTGGCTACAAGTTCTTCGTTTGTAAGCTCTAAAATTTCTGAGTTTTTCATTTTTCTTTGTTTATGTTGGAATCGTAAGTTGCGGATGTAATTCAACTTACAACTCTCAACTTATAACTGACAACTAGTTATGCTTCTACGTAATCTCTACGTGTCACGAATCTTGTTTGTACCGGTAATTTTTGTGCAGCTAATCTTAAAGCTTCTTTAGCAACTTCTAAAGGTACGCCTTCTGCTTCGAAGATCATTCTGCCTGGTCTTACTACGGCAACCCAATATTCCGGAGCACCTTTACCCTTACCCATCCTTACTTCGGCTGGTTTCTTGGTTACCGGTTTGTCAGGAAATATACGGATCCATACCTGGCCTTCACGTTTCATGAAACGTGTAACCGCGATACGGGCCGCTTCGATCTGACGACTGGTGATCCAGGCAGGCTCTAATGATTTGATTCCGAAAGAACCGAATGCAAGCTCAGCGCCACGGGTGGCTAAGCCTTTCATTTTGCCCTTCTGCATCTTTCTGAACTTCGTTCTCTTTGGCTGTAACATGTTCTTATTTTTTTATCGTTGTACGATGTCTAAATCTTTAATTATTTCTTTGGTCTGAAACCACCGCCAGCGTTGCCGCCACCACGGTTCTGGCCTTGACCACCACCACGGTTCTGACCACCCTGACCACCACCACGGTTTTGACCACCGCCGCCACGGTTATCACCGCCACGTCTGTTATCACCACCACGACGGTCAGCACCTGCGCCACCACGTCTTTCACCACCGCCAAAACCGGCCTGGGCTCCTTCTCTGCCTTTAACACCGGTTGTCTGACCGATATTTGGAGACAGATCACGCTTGCCATATACTTCACCTTTACAGATCCATACTTTGATACCGATCTTACCGTAAGTAGTTAATGCTTCAGCTAAAGCGTAGTCAATGTCAGCACGGAAAGTATGCAATGGAGTTCTTCCATCTTTATACTGCTCGGTACGCGCCATCTCGGCACCACCTAAACGACCTGAACACATGATCTTGATTCCTTCAGCACCCATACGCATCGTTGATGCAATAGAAGTTTTCATCGCACGACGGAAAGAGATACGTGCTTCCAATTGCTTGGCTACACCTTCTGCTACCAGCTGCGCATCAAGCTCAGGGCGTTTGATCTCGAAGATGTTGATCTGAACATCTTTCTTGGTCAGTTTCTTTAACTCTTCCTTGATCTTATCTACTTCCTGTCCACCTTTACCGATCACAATACCCGGACGGGCAGTGTGTACAGTGATAGTGATACGCTTCAAAGTACGCTCGATAACTACTTTCGATATACCGCCTTTTGAAATACGTGCAGAAAGATATTTTCTGATTTTTTCGTCTTCAACTAATTTCTCGGAGTAATCGTTTCCACCGAACCAATTAGAGTCCCAACCTTTAATGATACCTAATCTGGCACCTATTGGATTTGCTTTTTGTCCCATTTCTCCTTAGTTAGTTTTTGATTCTAAATTCTTACTGTCTACAATCAGTGTGACGTGGTTTGAACGCTTACGAATTCTGTGTCCACGACCCTGAGGAGCTGGTCTTAATCTTTTTAACTGACGTCCGCCGTCTACCATGATTGTTTTCACAAACAACTCATTATCTTCCGGACGCTGGCCTTCGTTCTTGGCCTCCCAGTTTTTGATCGCCGACAATAATAATTTCTCAACTCTTATTGCAGCTTCCTTATTGGTATACTTTAATATATATAAGGCTTTCTCAACTCTTTCGCCGCGGATCAGGTCTACAACCAATCTCATCTTACGTGGTGAGGTAGGGCAATTATTTAATTTTGCTATTGCTTCCATTGCTTATTTTTTCTTTTCAGAGTGACCTCTAAATGTCCGGGTTGGAGAAAATTCACCTAATTTATGACCTACCATGTTTTCAGTTACATAAACCGGAATAAACTTATTTCCGTTATGAACCGCAAAGGTATGGCCTACGAAATCCGGGGATATCATTGACCGGCGTGACCAGGTTTTGATCACTGACTTTTTGTTGCCTTCATTCATCGCAGATACTTTCTTCTCTACGTTATGATCTATGTAAGGTCCTTTTCTTATTGAACGAGCCATTATTTCTTCCTTCTCTCTATAATGTAACGATCGGATGCTTTCTTTTTGTCGCGGGTTTTGAAACCTTTCGATAACAAACCTTTTCTTGAACGAGGGTGACCACCGGATGATCTACCTTCACCACCACCCATTGGGTGATCGACAGGGTTCATTGCAACACCTCTAACTCTTGGTCTTCTACCCAACCAACGATTCCGTCCTGCTTTACCTAACACCTCGTTAGCTTTTTCAGAGTTGGAAACCGTTCCGATAGTAGCCATACAGGTTGCCAGGATCATGCGGGTCTCGCCTGAAGGCATCTTGATGATAGCATACTTCCCGTCACGGGCAGATAACTGGGCATATGTACCGGCACTGCGTGCGATGGTAGCACCCTGACCCGGGTTCAATTCGATGTTATGAATGATAGAACCTAAAGGGATATTTTTAAGTGGTAATGCATTACCAATTTCCGGAGCAGAAGCTTCGCCAGAAACAATCTTCTGACCTACTGTTAGTCCTTCTGGAGCAATGATATAACGCTTCTCACCATCGGCATAATTTACCAGGGCGATACGTGCGCTACGATTCGGATCGTACTCAATAGTGGCAACAGTTGCGGGGATATCGTTTTTATCGCGTTTAAAATCAATCAATCGGTATGACTTTTTATGTCCCCCACCGAGATAACGCATAGTCATTTTACCGGAGTGGTTCCTACCACCTGATTTCTTGATAGAAGTAACCAACGACTTTTCAGGAACGTTAGTGGTTACATCAGAGTAAACTCCTCCTACTCTGAAACGAGTACCAGGGGTAACCGGTTTAAATCTTCTTACTGCCATGTCTTATTAAATATTGCTGTAAAAGTCAATTGTTTCGCCATCCTTCAATGTAACAACCGCCTTTTTGTATTTAGCCGCACGGCCGGATGTGATACCTGCCTTGGTGTTACGGGATTTAATTTTACCAACAACTACCATGGTATTGATAGCTTCGATAGTTACGCCATACATTTTTTCGATCGCTTCTTTGATCTGCAATTTGTTGGCTCTGTGATCAGCTTTGAAAGTAAAGCGGTTTAACTTCTCAGTCAATAGTGACGCTTTCTCTGTTAAGATCGGTTTCTTTAAAATTTCCATCTTACTTGGCGTATGCCTCCTCCAATGTTTTAACAGTTTCTGTAGTCAGTATTAAAGTACCGGCGTTCAATACATCATATGTATTTAACTGAGCAGCGGTAACTACTTTAGACTTCTTCAGGTTTCTGCTTGATAAGTAAACATTATTATTTGCCGCAGGTAATACTAACAGCGTTTTCGCGTCAGTCAGATTCAGATCTGCTACCAGCTTCACATAATTCTTGGTTTTGATGGAATCAAAGTTGAAATCTTCTAAAACAAGAATATTGTTATCCTGTGCTTTATAGGTCAATGCTGACTTACGAGCTAAAGACTTTAGCTTTTTGTTTAGCTTGAAACTATAATCACGTGGCTGAGGACCGAATACACGACCTCCACCATTGAACAATGGAGATTTGATAGATCCGGCACGGGCACCACCTGTACCTTTTTGTTTATATAATTTGCGGGTTGAACCTGCAATTTCATTACGTTGTTTAGACTTGTGCGTTCCCTGGCGCTGATTGGCTAAGTACTGCTTAACATCTAAGTAGATCGCGTGATCGTTCGGTTTTACCGCGAAGATCGCATCAGGAAGTTGCACCTTGGCACCTGTTTCTTTGCCTGATATGTTTATTACGTTAACTTCCATCTCCTTATTTATCAACGATTACGTAAGATCCTTTAGCTCCCGGGATAGAACCGCTAACTACTATTAGATTTTGTTCCGGATATACTTTCAGAACTTCAAGGTTTTGGATCTTTACTCGATCACCACCTGTACGTCCTGCCATGCGCATTCCTTTGAATACACGTGAAGGCCATGAAGAAGCTCCTAATGAACCCGGCGCTCTCAAACGATTATGCTGACCGTGAGTTTGACCACCCACACCACCAAAACCATGGCGCTTTACAACACCCTGAAAACCTTTACCTTTTGATGTACCAACGACATCAACGAAGTCGCCTTCGGCGAAAATCTCAACGGTAACGGTATCACCAAGGCTTTTCTCATCTTCAAACGTCTTAAACTCCACAAGCTTGCGCTTTGGAGTAGTGTTTGCTTTTGCGAAATGTCCCTTCAGTGGTCCGGATGTGTTTTTCTCTTTCTTTTCGTCGAAAGCTAACTGAACAGCTGCGTAGCCGTCCTGATCAACGGTGCGTAGTTGGGTAACTACACAAGGCCCAGCCTCGATCACTGTACAGGGAATATTTTTCCCGTCAGTGTCGAAAATGCTGGTCATTCCTACTTTTTTTCCAATAATTCCTGACATTTTCTATTAATTCTTTTTGTGCCCATCGAAGCAGTAGGGCTTCGTTCAAGGCATAGTAAACCCCTTTAAGGGAGGGCAAAGATAGAAAAGTCTTATTAATTATCAAACAGTTAGCGAGTTATTTTTAAAATAAATGCCATTTTGACCGCTAAATTTTTCGGAGAATACCCGCTTGTCACAGGGTATTAGTGGCCGGGCCTGTTTGATCATGCCACTGAGGAAGGATCTAAAAGTCCTGCAAAAATCGAAAACATTTTTAATTCGCGTCGCTTTTTCCTAAAAGAAACCCAAATTTTGTGATTTCATTACAATAAATGAGAATGGCAGCGGTTAAATGATTAACTTATCAATCACCCTTATTATGAATAAACAGTTATTTACTTTCTTGTTGCTCCTATTATTTCTCCTTCCAGGTACAACGTTACTGAAGGCTCAGGATACCTTAACTTCTGCGGATAAAAGCCTGGCCGGGCAATACCGGGAAATCATCCAGAAGTCTAAGAATAACGATCAGGGCTTCAAAATTGTTAATCCTGCCAGGCTCTCTGATTTTAATAAGAATTTTTCTGATTCACTCAGGCAGACACGTAGCAGGCTTACCGAAGCTCAGAACAAAATTGCTTCGCAAACCAAAACCATTAATGCACTTCAGGCGGACCTAGCAGGCAAGGATAAGAGTCTGACCGAATCCCGTTCCCTGGTTGATGGTATTAACCTTCTTGGTATTGTCGTAAGCAAGTCCACTTATCACTGGATCATGTGGGGGCTGGTAATACTTTTAGGGGCCGTCCTGGCATTCGTTGTCTTCCGGTCCGGAGGTTACCGCAGGGAAGCACGCTACCGGACAAAACTTTTCTCCGAACTGTCCGATGAGTTCCAGCAATTCAAAACCAAATCGAATGACAAAGAAAAGAGACTGGCGCGGGAACTTCAGACCGAAAAGAACAGGGTGGACGAGTTATTAAAACGGTAGCTGTTTGTGACTCAGTGAATTTGGGAAGTGCCCTTAAATTTATACAGTTTATTCTATTGAGTAATCTCCGGGAAGACCCCACAGTGCCGTTAACTCCATTTTTAAGTTTTGGTAGCATACTTGTCTTAAGCAGTTGAACCAAAAAACTTAATTATGAAAACGATACATGGATTATTACTAGCTGCTACTATGACTACAGCTTTTGCCGCCTGTAACAACGACCGTACTGCGGACTCAGATGCCAACTCAGATACGGAAATGACATCAAACGGTACTACAGCCTCCGTGGTTGAGCCAGGTACTTACGTTGACCTCAACACGGGCAAGGAAGTTTATATCATCCGGGACGAGACCACAGGTTATGCCACTGATTCAATCGCTAAAGTGCCTGTAGAGTTCTATGTAAATACTTCAACCAGCGATACCCTGTTCAGAACCGGACAAGTGGTAAACAATATGCTGGTACAGGAAGAGGGCAAATGGAAGCTGGATGACACCAAAGTTAAGGTAGATGGCGACGAGATTAAGATCAAAGACGGCGATTCGAAAGTAAAGATCGACGGTGAAGATTCGAAGGTGAAGGATGGTGACTATAAGAAAAAAGTAGACGGTGATGAAGTGAAAATCAAAGACGGTGATTCTAAAACCAAAATTGAAGACGGTGAAGTGAAAAAGAAAACAGATAATTAATACTGCCACTACCAGTTAAAAAAAGCCTTCCGGCAACGGAAGGCTTTTTTTATTTAAGAACATCGGCAGGCTTGCGCTGCTGTCCTTTTCTGATCCCATAACTTATCGCCTGGATTAAAAATCTGAAGAACGTCAGCGCGGGATGCAATCCTGCTTTTTACTAACTTTATTCGAAGACAGTTATTACACTCTTCCGGCGTAGAGCCGCGAACCCCAACCCTGATAAAGTTCATTGTAAATGACAGGCAAAAAAATATGCGCTTCATTTTGACGCTTTCTCTTCTTGTTTTCGCGCTGGACAATATTCAGGGACAGCCGCTTGCCTTAACAAAGGAACAGGCAACTGAAGATTTCAATTGGTTGCGGTTTGCGTTAGAGTATGTACATCCAAGATTGTACAAGTATGATGACAAGAGAACTGTGGATGCACGGTTTGATAGCCTGAGTAGACAAATTAACAATGAAATCTCGGGATTAGATTTTCTCGCTCTTGTAAGTAAGACCAACGCCACGGTCCGTTGCGGACACCTGTATACTATTCCCCAGGAACAATTGGCAAAGGAAATTTTGGAGAAAAAAGTATTGCCTTTTCATATCAAAACATTGGAGGATAAATTTTATATCCTAAATGATTGCAGCAATTTTTCAATCCCAAACGGCTCTCGGATTTTATCCATCAATGGCAAAAGCGACAAAGAAATATTTAATACGATAATACAGGGAATAGCTTCAGATGGATATATCCAAACCAGGAAGCTAAGATTGATGGAGAGATATTTCAATTACCTGTTTCATGGATTTAACCTGTACTATCACCTTCATGTTGACAGGGGTAATACCTTTAAGATCGAATACATAGAGTATGGAACAAATAAGGAAAAAGCAATCAAGGTAAACGGTATCTCAATTGATGAGCGACAAAAGTTATTACTGAAAAAATACTCCGTTGACGAACAGATATGGTTTAAAACGTCCTCACCAAAATTTGAAATTAACAAACAAAATGATTTCGCATCACTGACAGTCTCCCGGTCATTTTATGACCAAACCATTGACCCGAATTTTGATTCACTACTCAATTCAGCTTTCTACAGAATAAAAAATGAAAAGATTAATAACCTCATTCTTGATTTAAGAAATAATGAAGGCGGTGACGAGCATCAGCAAAGAGAGTTGATCTCGTATTTGTATAACAAGCCATTTAGACTCTACCAGAACATTTTACTGAGTCATTTAGATTTTCGACCACTAAAAAATGTCATCATAGAAAGAGACACATCAAATCTCTTTTTCAACAATGACGATGAATATATGCGAAGAATCAATGATAATTTATGGATTAACAATTATGAATACAGCGATAACCTTATATTGAAACAGCCAAAGGACAATGCTTTCACAGGTAAAATATATGTGCTAATGAATGGCATCACATTTTCAAGTGCTGCTGCTCTGGTTTCTGATTTAAAGAAGACCACGGATGCAATTTTCATCGGCGAGGAAGCAGGAGGAGCATATGAGGGCCCCACTGGCGGAGACAACATCGTCATCCAACTGCCGAACAGCAAAATAATGGTTCGAATTTCTCCAAACATCCAGATTGGATATATGTATCAGAAACATCCGATCGGACGCGGGGTTCTGCCAACACATCCAATTAAGTATACAATCAGAGACGTTGTGGAAGGCAAGGATCTGGAAATAGAACTGGCAAGAACCCTGATCCAGCGAAAAAAGTTTTAAATGACAGTTCGCAGAACCTTGAACTTCCCCTCATTATAAATAAAATACCTCTCCTGTAATAGAAGAGGTATTCTTATTTTCAATCTATTCCACCTGCAGCCGGCGAATCAATTCAGCGCTCTTCTCTCTACCATGAACAAGGCGGTCTGCAAAGAATTCCTTTGTTTGATCGAAGTGTTGCTTATATCCTTCTATGTCTCCGTAAAATATGATGGATGACCATTCGCGAACCGCCGAATGGAACTCCAGGTCATCATTGCGGATACTTTTATCAAACAGAGCCGTTTCAATTGACTCTTCCAACAGATCTTCATTTTTAAATAAGTACTCAGCAATTCCAAGTCGCAGCCTAAAAGGAGGAGTTTGACAAATCAGATTATCGTAGGGGTTCACACCCAAATGAGCCCAGGCATCAACCATACTCAACAAGCTCAGGTGCGAATTAGGCTTACCATGCCCGGATTGACCGGAAAGTGAAAACTCTTTCATGATCTTATCGTCGAGCATCAAAGGCACGCGGCTTTCATGAAACACAAACTCCCTTGCTTTGTACAAGCGCTCACGAAACTCGGTTTCTTCCTCTTTGATCATCATTTTAAAGAGGTCTGATTCAGACTGTGCATACCGTTTAACATGCAGGCGCGCATGCGGGTTAAGTATGGCAAGGCCACTATAGATATGAGATTTATAGCTGAAGATCCTGAGCGTAGTTAATATTTTAACATTATCTATACCGCCTACATAAGAAGCATTCTCCCATGGGAAGAAGCCTGCACCTTTCCACGCGGTGCCCATACTTTCGAACCCAACATGAGTAACTGCCTGTGTATCGGCCACTATCTTATCATGCTCCTGGTAATCCGTTATCTCTACAATATCCGATCCTAATGATGCCAGGACATCAGTCATCCGCTGATAAGCCTCATTACTCGTCCTGTGCGGAATAACAATCAGCTTTTGTCCACTCGGATCAAAACCAGGCCCATGAAGAGAGTGACAGGTTATAATGTGAACATCCGACGGTAAGTATTGCTCAAACGCTTTGATCTCCGGATGTTTCACAGAGGTTTGGCCAGCCACGATGGCGCCATACTTCGTGGATGCACCATACAACTGAACCACCTGCGAAATCCTCTCCGCTTCAACGGAGTAAAAGATAATATCACATCGTCGCGATACTTCTTTGCCGTCTGCCAGCAACGTAACGTCTAAAGGACCAAGGGTGGCTTCCAGCAGTTCGCGGTGCTGGGGCAGGTCAGAGCCGAAAACGGGATATCCAGCTTTAGCGAAAGCTTTTGCATAAAGAAGGCCCATATCACCTAGGCCGATAATGCCTATATTCATTCTGCTAAGATAAGATGAGTTTAGAGAACCGGCCACAGTTTAATGTCTTTGCCGGATTGATTACGGGGGAAATAATCTTCCTGGGGCAAAGGGAAATAATTTTAGAGGATTAAATAGTTAAGCTCATCAAGTTGCACCTACCACCTAAAAAAACAAAAAATCCATTCAGGAAAAACCTGAATGGATTCGAAATTTTATCAAAAAAAAATCCTGATTAAACTTTGATCTCTACTTCTACTCCGCTTGGCAATTCAAGCTTCATTAAGGCATCAACAGTTTTAGAGTTAGAACTGTAGATATCTAACAAGCGCTTGTAAGCACACAACTGGAATTGCTCACGCGCTTTTTTGTTCACGTGCGGTGAACGTAAAACTGTGTAGATCTTCTTTTCAG
This sequence comes from Flavihumibacter soli, assembly GCF_010692725.1. Taxonomy (GTDB): domain Bacteria; phylum Bacteroidota; class Bacteroidia; order Sphingobacteriales; family Sphingobacteriaceae; genus Daejeonella; species Daejeonella soli. The sequence continues at coordinate 57,567 of NZ_JAAFZB010000091.1, forward strand.
TTGGCAATGGAATTGGTCCACTTACTACCGCGCCTGTAGGCTTAACGGTTTTCACGATTTTCTCAGCAGATTTATCTACCAGGTTATAATCGTAAGATTTTAATTTGATTCTGATACGTTGGCTCATCTTGTTTTTGTTAAGACCTGCGTTAGAGCTATTAATAACGCAAGCTGATTATTCAATTTGTCAATTTGTTAATTTGTCTTTAGCCGATTCGTCAATCATTGACAAATCGACAAATCAGCTAATAGACAAATTAATTAAGCGTTCGCTTTTTTACCTTTTACTTTGGCAATTACTTCTTCCTGAACGTTTCTTGGCGCCTCAGCGTAGTGATCAAACTCCATTGTAGAAGTTGCACGGCCTGAAGTGATCGTACGTAACTGAGTTACGTAACCAAACATTTCTGAAAGAGGTACAGTAGCCTTGATAACCTGAGCGCCTGCACGTGAATCCATACCTAAAAGTTGGCCACGACGACGGTTCATATCACCAATAACATCACCCATGTTTTCTTCCGGTGTAAGGATCTCGATCTTCATGATCGGCTCCATCAATACCGGCTTACATTTTGGCAATGCCTCACGGAAAGCAGACTTAGCACAGATCTCGAAAGACAATGCATCTGAATCGACTGCGTGGAAGGATCCGTCTATTAAACGAACTTTCATATCCTGAAGCGGATAGCCTGCAAGCACACCATTCACCATCGCAGCATTAAATCCTTTCTCTACTGAAGGAATGAATTCACGAGGGATTGAACCACCTGAAATTTCATTCACGAACTGCAGACCAGTTTTACCTTCGTCGTTCGGAGATATAATAACCTGGATATCGGCGAATTTACCGCGACCACCAGTTTGTTTCTTATAAGTTTCGCGGTGCTGAGTAGTACCGGTAATTGCTTCCTTGTAAGATACCTGTGGCGCACCCTGGTTAACTTCAACCTTAAACTCACGTTTCAAACGGTCCATGATGATATCAAGGTGAAGCTCACCCATTCCTGAGATTACCGTCTGACCAGTTTCCTCGTCAGTCTGTACACGGAAGGTAGGATCCTCTTCAGATAATTTACCTAAAGCCATACCTAACTTATCAACGTCTGCCTGAGTTTTAGGCTCGATAGCGAGACCGATAACCGGCTCAGGGAAATTCATTGATTCAAGGATGATAGGATGTTTCTCATCACACAGTGTATCACCGGTTTTGATATCCTTAAATCCAACTACTGCAGCAATATCACCTGCTCCAACGTTAGGGATAGGGTTTTGCTTATTCGCATGCATCTGGAAGATACGTGATATCCGCTCCTTGTTTCCTGATCTTACGTTGTAAACATAAGAACCAGCATCAAGATTACCGGAGTATACACGGATAAAGCATAAACGACCTACGAATGGATCCGTAGCAATCTTGAATGCTAAAGCTGCGAAAGGCTCTTTTTCTGATGGCTGACGAACAATTTCTTCGCCTGTATCAGGATGCGTTCCTGTGATACCATCTACGTCCATAGGTGAAGGAAGAAGTTCCATCACATAATCAAGCATGGTTTGAACACCTTTGTTCTTGAAAGATGAACCGCATACCATAGGTACGATCTTAGCGTCAAGAACTGCCTGACGTAAAGCGTCTAAAACTTCACGCTCAGTGATGGTTTCTGGAGCTTCAAAGAATTTCTCCATCAAACCTTCATCATATTCCGCTACAGATTCAAGAAGTTTCTCTCTCCACTCAGTCGCTTCCGCAACCATATCCTCTGGAATAGGAACTTCGGTAAAGGTCATACCTTTATCGTGCTCGTTCCAAACAATACCACGGAAGTTGATCAGATCAACCACACCTTTAAAGCTGTCTTCAGCACCGATAGGTAATTGCAGGGGAACTGCATTAGAACCAAGCATGTCTTTAACCTGCTTAACAACTTTTAAGAAGTCAGCACCTGAACGGTCCATCTTGTTAACGAAACCAATACGGGCAACGTTATAGTTATTAGCTAAACGCCAGTTAGTTTCAGACTGAGGCTCAACACCATCAACTGCAGAAAACAAGAATACTAAGCCATCCAATACACGTAATGAACGGTTTACCTCTACGGTAAAGTCAACGTGTCCCGGAGTATCGATAATGTTGATATGATAGTTCTGATTTCTGTACTTCCAGCTAACTGTAGTTGCAGCAGACGTGATTGTTATCCCACGTTCAGCTTCCTGAACCATCCAGTCCATGGTAGAAGCACCTTCGTGCACTTCACCAATCTTGTGGTTCACACCTGCATAATAAAGAATCCGCTCGGTTGTTGTGGTTTTACCCGCATCAATGTGAGCCGCAATTCCAATATTTCTTGTGTATTTTAAATCTCTTGACATTGTATTGTTTTATTAGAATCTAAAATGAGAGAAAGCTTTGTTAGCCTCCGCCATTTTATGGGTGTCTTCTTTTTTCTTCACTGCGGCACCTTCACCCTTAGAAGCAGATATGATCTCTCCGGCCAGTTTCTCCATCATAGTTTTTTCACCACGACGACGAGAGTAGCTGATCAACCATTTCATTCCCAAAGCAATTTTACGCTCCGGACGAACCTCGGTTGGAACCTGAAAGTTTGCACCACCAACACGACGAGATTTAACCTCAACAGCCGGCATTACATTGTTCAAAGCCTTTTTCCAGGCCTCTAATCCGTTTTCACTTGTTTTTTTCTCTACCAGCTCAACAGCATCGTAGAAGATTGAGTACGCGATAGATTTCTTACCATCGTACATCATATTATTTACAAACCGGGTCACCATTATGTCGTTAAACTTTGGATCTGGCAGTAAGATTCTCTTTTTTGGTTTTGACTTTCTCATTGTTGCTTTACCTCCGTTTAATTATTTCTTTTTACCCTTAGTTGGAGCTGCTGCTACCTGACCTGGTTTTGGTTTTTTCGTACCGTACTTAGAACGACGTTGGTTACGACCGGCAACACCTGAAGTATCCAATGCACCACGGATGATGTGGTAACGTACACCTGGTAAATCTTTCACACGTCCGCCGCGGATCAACACGATTGAGTGTTCCTGCAGGTTGTGGCCCTCTCCCGGAATATAAGCATTCACTTCTTTTCCGTTTGTTAAGCGCACACGTGCAACTTTACGCATTGCTGAGTTTGGTTTTTTAGGGGTAGTGGTATACACACGTGTGCACACTCCTCTTCGCTGTGGACAGCTGTCCAACGCTGGGGATTTACTCTTATCCTCCAGAGCTACTCTACCTTTTCTAACTAATTGTTGGATAGTAGGCATTTTTTCCTTTTAGTGATTTGATATTTTTGTCCCTTAATTTAAGGACTGCAAAAGTAGGAAGTTTATTTTGATTATCAAGTGGTTGTGCAAGAATTTTTTAAAGGCGGGAAGATGAATCCGAGTAGCTGTCTGGAGTTAACGGTTTCGGAGTGGACCGTCAACAAGTCTTCCGTGAAAATGAGGACTATGTGCAGCATTCAATGAATGCTGCTTCCGTGCAATACGGATCGATACCCCTTGATGAAACCTTGAAGGAGCCGGACTTTCCCTTGCCTTTTCCTTAATTTCAGAATATTGTTAGCTTAGCAACGTAATGGCGGACCGGATTGGCAATTTGCTTTTGAAGGTCCTCCCAAACATTAGAAATCCATTGAAACATGAAAAAATCAGGCTTACTGCTATTTGCTGCAATGCTTATTATGACTCAAAGCGTTCTGCTGGCTTCTGGTTCCGAGGAGAACATCAACTCTCCGAAGAAAGGGATTACGACAGGCGCTGATCAGACGGATAAATATCTTGGCTATCTCAAGGGAAAGCGGGTGGCAATGGTAGCAAACCAAACCTCCATTATTGGTAACAAACTGAGTGTAGACAGCCTGCTAAGCCTGGGTGTAAATATTGTCAAGGTATTCGGGCCCGAACATGGCTTTCGAGGTAACGCAAGCAACGGTGCCAGGGTCGGCGATGAAGTGGACTCAAAAACCGGGATCCCTATCATTTCCCTTTACGGAAGGAACGAAAAGCCTACAAAACAACAGTTAGCCGACGTTGACCTTGTCATCTTCGATATCCAGGATGTAGGATGCCGTTTTTACACAAACATCAACACGTTGGAGTATGTGATGGAGGCCTGCGCAGAAAACAATAAAGAACTGATGATCTTCGATCGGCCAAATCCCAATGGCTACGTGATCGATGGCCCGACATTGGAGGACAAATACAAATCAGGAATTGGTATTCACCGGATCCCAATGACTCATGCCATGACTATCGGGGAGTTTGCACAAATGCTGAACGGAGAAAATTATATTGAGAACGGAAAATGCAGGCTGAAAATCATCAAGCTTGCCAACTACGACCACTCGATGGAGTACGATCTTCCGGTCAACCCTTCTCCCAATCTGAATACCCAGCAATCAATACTGCTATACCCAAGCCTTTGCTGGTTCGAAGGAACGATCATCAACGAAGGCAGAGGCACAAAGTCGCCATTCGCAATTCTGGGGGCACCAGGGTTAAAGGGCCGTTATGAATTTTCTTATAAACCGGTATCAATTCCCGGAATGAGCGAGTCCCCGCAGCACAAAGACCAGCAATGCTATGGGATCGATCTGCGTGAATATGATACGGATAAGTTGCGAAAATCGGGACAGGTTAACCTGGGCTGGCTGATAGAATTATACAATGCTTATCCTGAAAAAGATAAGTTTTTCCCTGTTAACGCTCAAACAGGTAGAGCAACCTTTGACCTTCGCTCGGGCAATGCGAAGTTGCGGGAACAGATCATCGCCGGGGTGCCGGAGTCGGAGATCAGGAAAAGCTGGGAACCGGGATTAAAAGCGTTTAAGCAAATGCGCGCAAAATACCTGCTCTACCCGGATAAATAATTCGGGAGTTCTGATTCGGCTGCCTGAACAGCTGCTTCGATGACCTAAAAAGCTTTAAGACTGACTCTGGTTTTATTAGAGGAGTCATTATCTATTGGCCAGCCTCCTCATGAACTAATTTTTTCTCGATCCGGCGGTCGGGCAGGAACCAGATAATTGCAACCAGGATGTAAAGTCCGAAGCTGACCCATGAATTAAATAGGGCCAGCAACATCGCTGTCACATAAATAAATACTGACAATTTCCCTTTATTGCCTTTCCCTACTGCCTGAGCCAGTTCCGATTTTGAGCCGTGGTGTTTGATGAGCACATTCGACAGAATTGAATACGCCAGTGCGTTCATCAACAGTACGAACCCATAGAGGAACACCGGCCATTTTGAAAAATGGTTCTCTCCCATCCAGCCTGTAACGAATGGGATCAGTGAAAGCCAGAAAAGCAAATGAAGGTTTGCCCATAAAGTAATCCCGTTAACGGAGTGCACGGTCTGAAGCATATGATGGTGATTATTCCAGTATATGCCAATATAGGCGAAGCTCAGGCAATAACTGATAAAGACCGGCACCAGGGGTTGCAGTGATGCAAGATCGGCACCATGCGGAGCTTTCATTTCCAGCACCATAATTGTGATAATAATGGCGATCACTCCATCACTGAAAGCTTCAAGCCGTCCTTTTCCCATCATGCACTAAATTTATAAAATTTATTAAAACATGGTGAAACTATAATTCAGACCACCATGTTCTCCTGCAAGAGCTACCATCTACGAATAGAATCAGGGCATGGAATTAAAAAAAATTTTTAACGGTATCGTCCGGGAGTTTAAAGTCCTGACTGGCGATAAACCCAAAAACAGGGAGTACAGTAATGAAAATTCCTTTCCGGATGAAGGAAGTGCTAAAAAGGCATTCGAGGAGTCAAAGCGGAAGCTGTTTGATGTAAATGGCTGGTCGGCCATGGAAGGCATCAATTCGAAATTTACACTCTATTCGAAAGAAGGCAAGCTTGCAAATCATGGGCTAAAGCCGGGCTATTTTATCAGGATCGAATTACCTGGGCCGCCCGTCGAAAACTGGGTCCGGATCACTGCTGTGAAGAACGAACCGGAGCTTGCTGAGTTTACAGTGCACCCGAGCGAAAAGCCAGCGGAGAAATCAAATCCGGACGCCGAAGTAAAGCACTTTTTCGCTAAGGAAGCCAGCAGTACTTTCCGGGTAACCAGGACAGGGAGCGTATTGCATGCTTTTGAGATCGGTCGCAATGAACTGATCAACAACCAGGGAGAGGAATCAGGTGATCGCCAGCTTTTAAATACCCTGATAGCAGAAGGCGGCTGGGCAGGTTTTCAGAAGATTCAGTGGGATAAGCTAACAAAATACCTGGTACACTCAGATGATGTTGAGACAAAATAGAAGCGTCACCGGTGCATTCTGATGTCATCAGGGGTAAACCTTCGTGCGAAAAAATAATCTAATCTGTGGAATGGGCATCAGGAATGCATCCTAATGAAAGATTATTCTTAGCTAAAATTTACTCCATGAAAAAAGTCATCTTCACCCTGATCTTCGCTGTAATTTTTTCGGCGCTTGCCGTTCCCGGCTATGCGGACCAAAATTCTTTAAAAGCAACGACTGCTATATCGACGAAAGCGGAAAATTTAGATATAAGTTTGGATCGGAAAAAGAAACGTAAAATAAAAAAGAAGGTTCGTCAGGCCGGCAACGTATACAAGCTGGTGAAGACCGGAAAACAGGATAAAAAACAGGCCCGGAAGGTTCAGAAAAAAATACGCCGGGTGATCAACATTTGGTAGTAGACCAAAAAACGAACAAAGGTTAAGAGCATTCCATCCTTTGTTCGCTTATCTATTTTAAATACTCAGCGTATTTATTTTCATCAAACCCTATTAGCAGGCCCTTCGACGTTTCTATCACGGGCCGTTTGATCATGCTGGGTTTATCCTGCATCACGGCGAAAGCTGTGTCTTCACTTACAACTGAATTCTGAGTCTCCGGATCAAGTTTTTTCCACGTGGTTCCACGCTTATTGATTAATGCTTCCCAGCCCGACTGTTCAGACCATTCCTTTAGTTTGGTCTCACTGACTCCCTGTTTTTTAAAGTCGTGAAATTCAAAGACAATCTCGTTGGCTTTTAACCAGTCTAACGCTTTTTTAACAGTGTTGCAATTGGGTATTCCATATAATTTCATGGCTCAAAAATAAGAAAGGCTCCGTTGCTATTAACGGAGCCTTTCACTTATATTTTTAAAAAGCTTATTGAGTAGCACCTCCGCCCCCACTTTTCACATCATCATTCTTTATTCCGCGGGCATTCTTTTTGATCTGGGCTTTCAGTTTTCCAAAGCGATAGTTCATACTGACATTGAACCGGCGATAATAGTTTTGATAATCATTGGTCTGAGAGAAGTTAAACCCTTGGGAAGTATTTTTCCAGGAACGGTATTTCTGGAAAGGGTTGCTTACTGATCCCGAAAAAGTCAGCTTGTCTTTAATGATCTCTTTATTCAACGATGCCGACAAGTAGTTATATGCGTTCGATGTTCCCTGGAGGGTTATCCATGGACTGTTAAATGAGAAATTTATCCCGGTGCGCCAGCCTTTTTCAAACTTATATCCGGCATAAGCATACATATATCCCTGCAAGCCATCGTTTCTCAGAAGATCGTCGCCTACCTGGCCCTCAATCCATACGTAATACAGGTTTCCGCCTGTGTTTATATTAAACTTGGTGGTAACCGGGTAATTGATATTAAAGTTCGAACCCAGCTTCCGGTCCTTGCCGATATTAAAATAACTGCTGCTGGTAATGTTCGTTTCTTGATTGTAGTTAGTTACATATTGAATGGTATTATTAGCGAACGAATAATTAAGCCCAAGATTTACAGAGCCCTTTTTGAATCTGCTGTATGAAAGCTCGAAGCTGTTGTTCAGTACGGGACGAAGGTTTGGATTACCAGAGTTCTCAAAGTTTGGCATCCTGTTAACGTAAGGATTAAGCTGCCAGATCCCCGGGCGCTCGATCCGCTGCGTGTAACCAAAGTTCAGGTTACTCATGTTTTTAAATTTCCGGTTAACCGAAACGGAAGGAATGATGTTGAAGTAGTCCTTATCCAGTGTGGATGAAGTTGATTCGAAATCGGCATTTATGAAAGTGTTTTCAATCCTGATCCCGCCTTTAAAACCCCAGTCCTTCAGGTTGTATTGATAGGAGTTATAAACCCCTACAATATCCTGGTGATTATCAAATTTGTTCGTTCTGTCAGCCATTTCAATGAAGGAGTTACTAGTCTCTTCAAATTCGGAGTACCCGAAATCACTTCTGTTATTACGGAGAATTCCTTTTATACCACCTTCAATACTCAACTTTTTAACGGGATGCACATAATCCATCTGTATGGTCTGCTCGATAGATTCACCGATATTCCGCTGACGATAATTCGGATTTTCATAATTAACGCGCTCACTGATCTCTAATTCATTATCATTATCATTCCCCCAACTTGTGTATTTATAGGAGAAGGTTAGCAACTGTTCCTTCTTACGTTTAAACCCGAGCTGATAATTTAATCCGAGATCCCAGCCCCCATTCCCTCCTTCACCAATATTTTGGAGACGGTACTGCGTATGAACTTCGTCTTGCTGATCGTAAATAGTTGTGAGCTGGGAGGATGTCATTTTGTTTCTTCCGCCGTTGAAACCCACTTCACCAGTGATGAGGTTAAGTGAGTCGATCTCAAAGCTTAGCTCGGAACTCAGGTAGGCCCACCGGCTGTCATACTCATTGATCCCCGCCTGGATCAGGTTCGACGCAAAAGATCCTGTGGTTAGCCTGTTTGCGCTGTTCGAAGTACCGGGGTTGGAATTATTTGACATGCCTCCGTAAGAGGAAAAGCCAAACTTACCATCCTTGACAGTCGCGGAGCCGTTCAGTCCCGGGCCGCCAGCAGGAAACCCCTGCCGCAAACCAAGGCTGGCATTATAGCCGGCATCCACTTTTTTATTAGTGATAATGTTGATGATTCCGGCTAAACCTTCACTGTCATACTTCGCGGGCGGAGTAGTGATCACTTCGATCTTTTGAATATCTGCCGCAGGCATACTTTTAAATACCTCTTTGGGATCGCGGGCAACCATAGCAGATGGCCGGCCATTGATGAGCACTTTATAGTTTCCGCTTCCTTTCAGTTTAATATTGTCGTCCGCATCAAGAGAGATCAATGGAACCTTTCTCAACATCTCCAAAACATTATTCACTTTACTTTCCGGGTCAGCCTGTACATCGTAAGCGATGCGGTCTACCTCCTGCTTGATAAGCGGGCGATCCGCAACTATCGAAACCTCCTTAAGGGATACGTTCGATGCAGCGATCGCTATCGATCCCAGGTCAGTAACCTGCCTGGTGCTGTCGCTAAGGTCGACATTTACGGACTTTGTTATAAAGCCAACGGACACAAGGGTTACCGTAAATTTCCCTGCAGGAAGATTTTGAAAGATAAAGTGCCCCTTGCTGTCAGTTAAAGCACTTTTGAATGGTTTTTCATTTTGCTTCAGGCTCACAGTAACATAATCCTGCACCTTTTTACTGGCAGAATCAATCACCACACCCTGCACTGAAAATCCGGAATTTTTGACTTGTGCGTTCAGATCGGAGGAAAAGACCAGACACACGATAGCGAATAGCAGTAAGTTTATTCTCATAGGTTAGGTATTAACTAAATAGTTAGTTGCAATAATACCTAAAAGAAAATATCTAAATGTTAAAATCTGTTAACTCAATAAAAATATTACAAACAGCAAGCGTTACTTATTAAACCGTGTCATTGTGAGTTCTGCTCCAGCCGAAACAAAGCTATTGATCATCTCAACGGAGCGGTCGATCAAAGCGGGCAATTCAGGCTGCTCGTCATCGTCGAACCCGCTTAACACATAATCCACCTGGCGGCCTTTTGGATAATTGTCGCCAATACCAAAACGGAGGCGTGCGTAATTAACAGTACCCAATACACTTTCAATACTTCTTAACCCGTTATGACCGGCGGCACTGCCCTTCGGTTTCAAGCGGACTGTACCCAGTGGTAAGGCGAGATCATCAACAATTACAAGAACGTTTTCTATTGGGATCTTCAATTCCTGCATCCAGTAATTAACTGCTTTTCCGCTGAGATTCATATAGGTAGTCGGCTTGATGACAAATAGCTTCCGGCTTTTGTGAGTCAATTCTGTATAGTAAGCAAGCCTGAGGTTGGAGAAAGAAACCTTTGCATTCTTTGCAAGTTCATCCGCAATCATAAAGCCGATATTATGCCTGGTATCTGCATACTCAGGTCCTATATTTCCAAGGCCAACAATAAGATATTTCATTAAAAAAGCAGGAATTAAATGACTGGTATTAAGAATGAAGTTAACAGGAAAAACTATAAACAAAAAAGCAGCACAGGAACCTGTGCTGCTTTGAAAAAATTCAACAAGGATTATTTTCCTTTTGATTCCTGCTCAGCCTGTTTCAGCGCACGGGACATAATTACAGAAACGATGGTATCGTCGCCGTTATTCATGATTCTGAAGTTTTCGAACTTTAGCTCATCAACAGCAACTGATTTACCCACCTCAAGGGCCTCAAGACTTACTTCAACGTTCTGAGGCATATCTTTTGGAAGAGCCTTAACCCGTAATTTACGTAATTTCTGAACCAGTTTACCACCGGTCTTAACGCCGGGAGATGTTCCGGTTAATTTAACAGGGATCTCCATTACAACAGGTTTGCTGTCGTTTAACTCCAAAAAGTCAACGTGCAATGGAAGGTCAGTTAAAGGATGAAAATCTACATCCTGAATGATCGCTTTGGCTTTTACACCTGCAACTTCAAGGTCAATGAATTGAACATCTGGTGTATAAACCAAACCTTTCAAATCACTTGCAGACACTGAAAAGTGGATCTGGTTTTTTCCACCATAAAGAACTGCAGGCACTAAGCCCTGGTAACGCAGCTCTTTAGCGTCTCTTTTCCCTACGTTCTCTCTTGGAGAACCGCTAATAGCAATTGATTTCATTATTATTTATTTTATTGTTTACTGTTTGTTAATTGTTGCTTATGCCCCGATCGCCCGGCCTGTTTCATTGTGCACTAATCCACCTTAAACAGATCACTTATCGATCCGTGTTCATTGACGTTGGCAATGGCCCTGGCAAACAGATCAGCAGTTGACAGAACTTTGATCTTAGGGCTCGACTGTTTCAAAGGTATGGTATCGGTAACAATAAGTTCGGCTAATGCTGAGTTCTCCACCGTTTCGATCGCTTTACCGGATAGTACAGGGTGTGTACAGACTGCTCTTACGCTGTTAGCACCATTCTCCATAATTAAACCCGCAGCTTTCGCAAGGGTACCCGCGGTATCGCAGATATCGTCTATCAGCACTATATCCTGTCCTGTAACATCACCGATGATGGACATTGACTCAATTTCGTTCGCACGTTTACGACGTTTATCGCAAATTACTACTTCAGCATTAAAGAATTTAGCAAAGGTCCGTGCCCTGTAAGATCCCCCCATATCAGGCGAAGCGATTGTCAGGTTCGGCAAATTCAGGGCCTTAATGTGTGGAACAAAAATTACAGACGCATCCAGGTGATCAACCGGAATATCAAAGAAGCCCTGGATTTGTGCCGCGTGCAGATCCATTGTCATAATACGGTGAGCTCCGGCTGCTGTGATCAGGTTAGCCATCAGCTTTGCGCCTATAGCAACCCTTGGTTTATCTTTTCTATCCTGGCGGGCTAAACCGAAATATGGAACAACCACTGTTATATAATGCGCCGATGCACGTTTTGCAGCATCAGTCATCAGTAACAGTTCAACAAGATTATCGCTCGGCTGATTCGTGGACTGGATAAGAAAAACATCACAACCCCGCACTGTTTCATTGAAATGGGGCTGAAACTCGCCGTCACTGAATTTAGAGATCGTTAGATCGCCTAATTCTTTACCATAAGCATTCGCAATATTTTCAGCGAGAACAGTGGTTCCGGAACCAGAAAATAATTTGACGGGATTGAAGGATAAAGGCATGGCGGGTGGTTAACCGTATAAAAAAATTCGGATTGCATGATGCAATCCGATATTATTTTAAAAGTTGCCCGACCAGGATTCGAACCTAGACAAACTGCACCAAAAACAGTCGTACTACCATTATACTATCGGGCAATTCAGTTCCCAAAAGAACTTCCTTTTTTAAATGGTGTGCAAATATAGAACGATATATTATTACCTCCAAATCATTTTTAAATTTTTGCTTTTTCTTTCAAAATCGGGTTGGTGCCGTTAAATAGTGTTAAATGAAGATGCTTGTTTCTCGCTATTTCATTTCAAATCGCTATTTTCGGCAGCAATTTTCCTCTTTAAGAACAGTAAAACATGAGTTACCAGAAGATTAACAATATTTTAGGCTGGGCATCTTTCATCATCGCCGCTACAGTTTATACATTGACGTTAGAACCCACAGTAAGTTTCTGGGACTGCGGTGAGTTTATTTCCGCAGCCTTTAAGCTGCAGGTTGTCCATCAGCCAGGTGCTCCTTTATTTCTGATGATCGGAAAAATGTTTTCTCTGCTTGCGGGGGACGATCTGAGCAGGGTGGCGTTCTGGGTAAATATGAGCTCCGCTCTTGCCAGTGCTGCTACGATCATGTTTCTATTCTGGACGATCACTGCTCTTGCAAAAAAGATTCTTGCTCAACCCGGCGAAACTGTTAGTACTGGCAAGCTTATCACCATCATGGGATCCGGGCTTGTGGGCGCGCTGGCATATACTTTCACGGATTCATTCTGGTTCTCTGCGGTTGAAGCTGAGGTTTATGCTCTCTCGTCGTTATGTACCGCAATTGTTTTTTGGGCGATCCTGAAATGGGATGCACATGCGGATGAGCCGCATGCAGATAAATGGCTGGTGTTCATTGCTTATATCATGGGCCTCTCCATTGGCGTTCACCTGCTTAACCTACTGGCTATTCCCGCTATCGCGCTGGTTTACTATTTTCGCAGGGCTAAAAAGCGTACATCCGGCGGCGCCATACTTGCTTTATTTGTAGGGACGGTCATTCTGGCTTTTATCCAATATGGTATTGTACAATACCTCATCAAATTTGCCGCATACTCAGATCTTTTCTTTGTGAACTCACTCGGTCTCGGGTTCGGAAGTGGTGTTACTTTTTTTGTAATCCTATTAATCCTGGTACTGACTTTTGGTATCCTGTACACCCTTCATGCCGGAAAGACGAGCCTGATCATAGCTGTCACATCATTTGTGGCTTTGATGACTATAGGCGGCGGCATTACGGGACTTATTGTTGCAGCCATCCTGCTGGCCTTACTTGAATACCTGGTTAAAATCCGCCAAAAACGTCGCGTTCTTAACCTGGCCCTTATTTCTATTTCCTTTATAATCCTTGGCTACGGCTCTTTCGCGATGATTGTGATACGCGCAAAAGCCGACCCTACTTTAAATAACAGCGACCCGGATAACGCATTCTCCCTGCTGAGCTATGTTAACAGGGAGCAATATGGCGACCGTCCATTGGCTTACGGACAATATTTCGATTCAAAACCGGTAAATAGTAAGGAGGGAGATATAATCTATCGCAAAGGCGAAGAGAAATATGAGCAGGCCGGCCGGAAGTTCGAACGGATCTATGATCGCAACACTTTACTACCTCGTATGTATAGCGATGACCCGCAGCATGTCAGCTACTACCGCGATTGGATGGGAATGTCGGAGACCCAGTCACCAACTTTTTTAGACAATATCGGCTTCCTGATAAGTTATCAAACGAGCTTTATGTATTCGCGCTACTTTGCGTGGAACTTTATTGGCCGGCAGAATGATGAACAAGGTCATGGGGATTTTATTCATGGAAACTGGCTGAGCGGTATTAAGTTTATCGATAATAAGCTCGTTGGCGGTCAGAATGACCTTCCGCGAAGCGAGATACAGAATAAGGGCTTCAACAGGTTTTACTTCCTCCCATTCATTCTTGGGGTTATCGGAGCTGTATGGCACTTCAGGAAGAATCAGAAAGACGGTGGAATTGTAGCTTTACTCTTCTTCTTTACCGGACTGGCCATCGTTCTCTACCTAAACCAAAATCCTCTGCAACCAAGGGAGCGTGACTATGCTTATGCAGGATCGTTCTATGCCTTTGCCATCTGGATAGGTCTGGGGGTTGCCGGCCTTGCGTCCTTACTAAGCAAGAGGATGAATCCTAAAACGGGTGCTATCATAGCTACGCTAATCGGCTTGCTGGCTGCACCCGTTATCCTGGCTAAGGACGGCTGGAATGATCATGACCGTTCCGACAAATACACTGCCCGGGATTTCGCAGCTAACTATCTTGAATCGTGTGCACCAAATGCAATCCTGTTTACTTACGGTGACAATGATACATACCCTTTATGGTATGCGCAGGAGGTTGAAAACATCCGTCCGGACGTGAGAGTCGTAAATCTCAGCTTACTGGGTACCGACTGGTATATCCGGCAGATGAAAAAGAAAGTGAACCAGGCTCCTGGCCTGCCGATCTCCATGGATAATTCAAAATTCGTACAGGGTTTGCGGGATGTCATCTATTATGACCCCAACTTCATTAAGGTAGATGGTGCGGCAGAACTGAAAGATGTATTTGATTTTCTTGTTTCTGACAACCCTAACGATCAGCCACCTTCACGCTATGAGGAAGGTGTCAACGAGAATATACTGCCGACTAAGAGTCTGAAAATAACTGTTGACCCGGCACAGGTGGTAAAGACCAACACGGTTCCGGAAACAAAAAAAGGCCAGATAGCGCCGACTGTTGAGTGGGAATACAACAAAAATTATGTAACCAAGACCGAACTGGCTATTCTCGATATCCTTGCTCATAATGAGTGGAAACGGCCGGTGTACTTTGCCATCACTGTTCCTTCAGACAACTACATCGGACTCGACAAGTACCTGTATAATGAGGGCTTTGCATATCGCCTGCTTCCTTTGCAAAAGGCTGTCGTTGATTCTGCGGATCAACAGCAGCAGGAGCTGGTAAATACAGATGCAATGTATGATCACATGATGAACAAGTTCACCTGGGGTAATCTCAAGAAGGCTAATTACCTGGATCCTGAATCTGTGAGAATGGTTGCAGTTGTTGTAAATAACTTTAATGTACTTGCTGAAAAGCTTTATAATGAAGGTCGCCCGGAAGAAGCGAAGAAGGCTTTGAACAAATGTCTGAGTGTCATTCCTAATCAGAACTTTTCCCTGAACTTCACAATCCGTAAATTCTATATGGCTGACCTGCTCTATAAATTGAAAGAAACTAAGAAAGCGAACAGCGTAGTTGAAGATACCGCAAATTACATTTCAGATCAGCTGAACTATTTACACGCGATTTCCCAAACTAAAGAGAACCTGGGAGCCCAGGAGATTCAACTCGGAATGTCGATTCTGAACGAACTTGTAAAAGTAACAGCAGAGAACGGACAGTCTGACTTGAATAAGAAACTTACCGGTAAATACCAGGCACTTGAATCCAAGTTCCTGGGAAGGGGATAGCCTGAAAAGCTATAAATAACAAAAGCTAATAAAGCCTTGCTATTCGAGGGACCGCTCAAAAAGAAGGAGCAAAGAATAAGAGATTTATGAATCCTTATCCTTTGCTCCTTCTTTTCTTTTACCCTGAAGAAATCCTTTCCTTATTCTCCTTATTTCTTATTCAACTACCACACCCATCGAACAGAACTTTTCGATACGTTCTTTTACAACCGTATCAATGTCTCTGCTTCGCAGCTTGTGTAAATCTTTTAGAATTTGATCCTTAATAGTGCTGGCCATAGTTGCCGGGTCATAATGAGCGCCGCCAAGAGGCTCTTTAATAATCCCGTCTATCAGCTTATTCTTTAGCATGTTTTCAGCAGTTAACTTTAAAGACTCGGCTGCCCGTTCTTTGAAATCCCAGGTACGCCATAGGATTGCGGAACAGTTCTCGGGAGAAATAACAGAGTACCAGGAATGTTCGAGCATCAGGACCCGATCACCGATGCCAATTCCCAGGGCACCGCCGGAGGCGCCTTCGCCGATAATGATACAAATTATGGGCACCTGCAACACAGACATCTCTAACAGGTTACGTGCAATAGCTTCCCCCTGCCCTCTCTCTTCTGCCTCCAAACCAGGATATGCTCCGGGAGTATCAATTAAGGTTACTACCGGCTTATTAAACTTTTCCGCCAGCTTCATTAGCCGCAATGCCTTGCGGTAGCCTTCCGGATTAGCCATTCCAAAATTACGGTACTGACGCATTTTTGTATTAATACCTTTCTGATGCCCAATGAACATCACAGTCTCACCATTTAATGTTCCGAAGCCCCCGACAATTGCTTTATCATCACCAACCGTGCGGTCACCGTGCATTTCAATAAAATCGTCACATATCATTTCTATGTAAGCAAGGGTGTATGGCCTTTCAGGATGACGGGAGATCTGTACATTTTGCCAGCCCGTGAGATTTGAATAAATATCTTTCCGGGTTCTCGCCAGCTGGGTTTCCAGCTCGGTCAAGGTCTCGGACATATCTACTTTAGTCTTTTCAGAGACTTGCTTTATCTTATCTATTTGCCCCTGCAGATCAGCAATTGGCTTTTCAAAATCGAACGTTGTATTCATTTCACTTTAAATGAGCCCGCTAAAATAGGATTTTTAAAATTGCATTTTAACCTTAGTTTGTTTCTCGTTTCACCCGACTGATTTTTTTAAGCTGTTCTGCAGTTAGTATCCTGCGGGCTTTCAAGTGAGCCTGCAGATGTGCGTTACGCAATTCTCCGTGGTATAGACCTATCTGGTTGCAGTAATAAATAACTGAGCCCTCATTCGCTTTGCCAGTGGAAAAAAGGTCGTTAAGCTTCTTTTCATGCTGCAGGATAAAACGGCCCATTTCTTTTGCTTTGAAGTCAAGAGCTTGCTCTGCGGCTTGCAACTGTGCTCTTTGCAAATCATTCAGTTTCAATTCCTTTGCTAAAGCAAGAGCTATAGCCGGAGATGGATAGTTATTTAATTCGGCAGGCCGGGCCATTCCCATTTCATCACCATTCTGATAGGATGCATACTCTTCTGGTGATAACGATTTGATAGGAGAATAATCAGGCATAGCCGCTAAGGTGTCAGCCACCGAAACGCCCTTTTTGTTCTGTGCGTTCAAACTGTTAATTGAGAGAATTAAGACGGAAACAAGGAGAAGTAATTTCATTTGTTGGATATCTGATAATAAATAGTCCCTGCAGCATGTGGGCCTTCAGGGGCTTACCAAACATGGGATCAAAAAAAGAACGATTTTTTTTGACGGAAGTTTTATCATACTGACATCTCAGATCATTTCTGCATCCGATTCTGTAAGAGGCGTGTCCTGTATACTATCAGAATTTACATTTTCCAACCAAATCACTGCCTCTTCCTTGCTTTCAAAAAAACGGGTTGTAACCTGTCCGTTGGGGAAATTTGCAATCCTGCTGGCAGCCAGCTTGCTGAAAGCACTCTCTGAGTGAACCCACGCAAAGTGGCGCAAGCCTGATATCTCCATTGCCGGGAGCCAGATCTTACCGCCCCATTCCGACGCTTCTGACCAGTTACCGAGGATATGTGTATTGTCATTTAATACTTTTTTAGATTTGGTCTTCTCAAGCAGATCAAGCAGTTTAAGACAGCCGTGCTTTATTGTTTCGAAATTCTGGAAGCCATGCCAATAAGCCTCCAGCCAATGTTTTTCCGGATCATACCTGATCTCAATTTTACTGTCTTTATAAAAACTCCGATGGTCCGTTTCAGGTCTTATTGCATGTAATGGATCATTCAACGGAAGTGAGAAGAAAAAAGTAGATCCTTTGCCAAGTTCGCTCTCTATCCAGAAATTTCCGTTATGCCTTTTCAATATGTCAGCTGAGATAAATAAGCCCAACCCGAGTCCCTGGAAGCGCATAGCCGTATCGTCGACCCGATAGTACCTGTCAAAAGCTTTGCTCAGATTTTCCGGCGCAATACCAATACCGAAATCCTGAACCGAAACCACCAGGTCATTTTCCTTAATCTGACAGTTCACAATAACTTTATCTGCCTGTGGCGAGTATTTAATGGCATTGGAAATAAAATTGTATAGCACCTGCTCCAATCTGAACCTGTCACCAAGCAAAATCACTTTATCCGATCGCTCAATGATAATCTTGTGGGTGGTAGTAGTATGTTGAATGCTTTGTACCACTTCCCGTACCATTTCCCGAAAATAAAATACAGTGTTGTTATAAATCAGCCTTCCAGAATTGATCTTGGAAACGTCGAGCAGGTCAGATATCAGTCGCTCTAAGCGGATAAGCTGTTCGGAAGCTTTCACAGCAAACTGACTAACTTTGCTGTCCGTGCTAATCGCCCTGGCAATTAGCTGTATAGATGCTTTGATGCTCGTAAGCGGAGTTTTCAATTCATGGCTCGCAATGCTCAAAAACTCATCTTTCTTCTCGGAAAGTTCTTTTATGGCCTGGCTGCTTAGTTCCTGTTCTGTGATGTCAACAATGCTTCCTACATAGCCCTCGAAACGGGAATTTACATAGTGTGGGTTGCCCTGTGAGAAAACCCAGCGATATTCCCCGTCAGCAGTTCTTAGCCTGAATTTCTCCTGGTACAATGCATGCGTTTTCAATGTTTCCATCCAGTTCTGGCGGTAAGCGGCGATATCGTCTATTAAAATCGCTTTTCTAAACCCAAATCCCAGGCTCTCTTCTACCGGGAGACCGGTAAATTCGGTCCATTTATGATTCAGATAGACGCATTTGCCACCCCGTTCTGTCTTCCATACAATAAAAGGAGTTTCCTCTGACAGGTTGCGGAAATAGGCTTCATTATCCATCAAATGCTGGACTTGCATTTTTGAATCGTGAATATCAGTATTGATCCCTACCCAGTAAACGATCTGCCCGTGATTGTCTTTAAACGGTACGGCATGAGATAGATGCCATCGATATTCGCCATCATGCCGCGTTAAACGGCTCTCCATATTAAATTCCGTTCCCCGCGACAGCGATTCACTCCATGCATCCATGGCTTGCTCTGATTCATCCGGATGAATGATTGATGACCATATGGCCGGGTCTGTATCATTTGAAATATTGGCATATTCCATCCAGGCCTTATTAACATACTGGAGATTCCCTTCGGCATCGGTGATCCAGACCTTATGCGGCATCGTATCTGCCAGAAAAGCAAACTGGTTTTTGCTTAACTCCAGGTCCTGGTTAGCGGTTACAAGATCTGTAACCTCATAACCGAAGAATGCTACACCATCCACTTTCCCGGAGTTATCAAACACCGGCGATATCACATAGTCAAGGTAAAGAACCCTCCAATCACCATCGTCATCTTTATAATTGATCTTGTATCTGGTACCCCTTAATTGTTTTCCTGTCTCAAAAACCTGCTTTGCCATGGACTGATCCTGGAAACTTATAATGTCGCCATAAACTTCCTCATGGGTTTTACCGAGGTGGTCGCTTCGTTGGGATATACGTTCGAAGAATTTGTTAACAAATACGAACCGCAAATCTGGTCCCCGCCGAATGGAAATAAATGCCGGGGCATTTAGAAACACCGATTTGAATTCCTCTTCCTGCGCCTTGATAATGCTTTCATACTCTGCAGCCTTTTCGTCTGCCTCCTTCTTCTGAGTTATATCGATGATATAAGAAACAATATCCCCTTCGTCCTTATCATAAAGAGCGGCGGAGCCACACAGTCCCCATAATTTGCTGCCATCCTTACGTTCCAGCTGCTTTTCTACAGGCTTGTAATTACCCGCTCCTTCCAGTCGCTTCAATGGATTTTCAGTTCCTTTCGGCTCATCAGTGATCACTTCGTTCCATAGAATCTTAAAATGAGTCAGATCACTCCTGGAGTATCCCACCATATTAAGAAACGCATCGTTGGCTTCCAGCACAACACCATCACGAGTAGAGATCAGAATCCCAATGACATCTGACTCGTAAAGTTTGTCAAATTTATATTCAGCACTTTTGAATCGTTGTTTTCCTTGCCGAATAGTTTCCGTCAATGTCCTTCGTAATAACAGGAACATCGCAAAGGCAAACAGGAGTAAAATAACCAGGGTTATTTTGAATATGGTTAAGGATATACTCTCTAAGAATATTAAAACAATAGCTACCGCAATTATCAGCAACAGGGCGAATGAGGTCCATTCCAACCGTCTGTAGATTAATCTGTCATTCATGTGCTATTGCCCCCTACTACAAAATACACAATTTAAACAGCATAGCAATATCAGAAGTGCACTATTTAACGAGCCGAGGCATCTAAATGACCGCCGGCAGGCTGTACCTGAACTTGTTGCCTACCCTCCGACACCCAATTGACCGCCATGTCTCTTGACGATTTCCGAAAATATGTACAAGCCAGGCCCTTATACTGAGTATTGATTCCAGAAACATCGACTCTCAATGCAATGCATCACAACATTTGGCAAAAAGTTCCGCCGGGTTTATCCCATTTCAAACGAGAAAGGCGCTGAAGTACCTAGCCCCGGAAAGAAAAAAAAGTTAAATTTTCTTCAACATTTAAGCATAAGACGTGTTAAAAACATAATACAAAATCTAAAATATCAGAACTATGAGCTTATTAAGAAATCTAATTATTGGTGCGGCAGTAGTTGCCGGCGTCAATTATATCACTAAAAAGAGACCGGACGGAAAATCAATGATGGACGATCTAAAAGAAAGGGCACCCGATCTGATGAACAAAGCCCGTGAGTTTGGTAATACACAAAAAGAGAAGTTTACCCAGCGAGCTGACCGGTTTGCCAGCAGTTCAAACACAACCGATACTTACTAACGATTTTGCAAAGAGGCTCCCGAACGGGGGCCTTTTCATTTATCTTAAAGATCAAAACTTCCTGACGCGGGTGGTTGAACCTTCCTTTTAAGTTCATTACCATTTATCTGGAGACTCCTAATGTTGTTATCGCTTACCGCTGAGGCGAGCTGCTTTCTAACGGATATGATATAACGCTGTGCTTCGGGTTCTGTCAGTTTTTCAATATTTAGGTTAAGCTTTTTACCTTCCTTTATTGTCTCTGGCTGGATAGTACGTTCCACTTTCGTTTTTTCCAGCTCAATCTTCAAACTATTGAGGTAAATCTCCTGTCCACCGATAATGACCGCAAACAGGCTTGCTATGAAAGCGAATGCTCTCACTGCTTTCATTAGCCTGGAGTTTCGCTTTATTTTCTCCGGAAAATGAAAATTGAATTCTAGCTTGACAAGGGATGAGTTGCCGGTCTCCAGTTCTTTAATTTCAAACCGATACCATTCATAGATCTCTTCTTTGTCCAGGTCAAACAGCCGGATCAGAAAATCGTGCGCGTCTGATATGATATGATGCACCTCAAGAAACGTGCGCAGCGGCAGGTACGAATAGTCCAGATACACCAGAATCTCCGGGAATCCTTCATTCCAGGTTCCTTCATCCAGTCCTTTCGTTTCGGTGTTAATCATTGTATATTGTATCCTAAATATACAAATCGGCCTTGTAAAACCCGATACTTTAAAACCGTTAATATCAGATGGACTATTTTGTAAAACCCGGCTCCATAGTCCGGCAGATCTGGGGGAAGGGTGATACGATCCTGTTTATTTTCGCCGGCGCCTCGGCTGAGTTTGCCCTCAATAAGGCCGTAGACTGGCTTTACTTCACGGGCAAGCTCCCTGCTGACCCACTGGGCAGGCTATTTTCCACCGTGTCCTATGCGCGACAAATCGTCTTCTCCGAATACGATGACGCGATAGCAGCGATCGACCGGATCACCGCAATACATAGCGCCGTAGAGAAAGGACGGGAACAGCAGATACCTGATTGGGCCTATCGCGATGTCTTATTCATGCTTATTGATTACTCTATCCGTGCATATGAACTGTTAGAGCGAAAACTCACGCCCGCGGAAGAGGCCGAAACTTTCGATGTATTTTACAGGGTGGGGTCACAAATGAAACTCGCCGGTCTGCCCCGCACATATGAGGAATGGCAAATAATGAGACATGAACATTTGGATACTAATCTTGCTTATAGTCACTTTACCCAGGATCTTTACCGGCAATACAAGAAACACCTGGGCATACCCCGGTACCACATCCTGCTCCAGTCGCAGGTACTGGTGGTTCCGCCCAGGGTGAACCAACTGTTGTCACTCAGCAATACAAAGTGGCTTAAGCCAATGATTGAAGTTTATAAGTTCTGCAGGTTACTGAAGCTGGACCGAACGATTAAAAATATGATCCTGCCGAAGGAATACATTAAAGATGTGGAAAACCTGGATGCGATATAATTGATAACCATTCTGTTCGAACTCTAATTTAAACCAGGACTATCCTTTATTCAGTGCTGGTTCAGGTCAGGTAAAGGTCAATCCACCAATTTAGTGGACTAACCTTAACATGACCTAAACAAGTCCCCTACAAGGAGACTCATAGTCTCGGGCTAAAAGCGATAAATTTTACAATTAATTATAACCGGAATGATGTCTGCTTCTCTATGCTTGGGGGTTCATTCCGACAATCCGGCATCCTGTTTTGATATCCCTACTGAAGCCGGTTTCAGGTTCCGGTATAATTGTGAGGAGATGAGATAGAGGGACAGTAAAAGAATTGCCTGGATTAAATATGTAAGCGGGATAATTTCCCAGCCAAAAGAATTTGTCAGTACTCCTGCTAATCCGGGAAGTACAGCCCCGCCGATCATCGCAGCTGAAATTTGAAATCCAATGATGTTGGCTGAATGTTTTTCTCCCACCCGCTTCGGTGTGATTGAGATTAAGCATGGAAAAATAGGAGCATTGGAAAAGCCGATCAGCAATAGGCCTGTCAGGCTAAGAAGGTGATTCTGGTTGACAGCGAGTAATAGTGCTCCGATGATCACCCCGGCAAATGCCCCGAGAAGAACGGTATGTACCCGCAGCCGTGTCAATATAAATCCGAAAAGAATTCGTCCAACAGTGAGACTTCCCCAATAAGCACTGGTCCAAAGGCCAGCTTTCTCAGCCGGAACATTTCTCGATTCTGTCAGTATGGTAAATATCCATTGTCCTACACCTATTTCCAGGCCCGTATAAAGAAAAAAGATCAGTATCGTGATCCACACGAAGGGCAGGCGCGAAGCCTCGGTCCATGATCCTGAATGCTGTTCGGGTTCCTGCTCTGATGACAGCTTCCAGTACTTAAAGGTCAGCAGAAAGACCAGTGCAAGTACAATCTGCACAGCAGCAACGCTGATGTAGCCATTATACCAGCCCTGATCGTTCGTAAGCATCCAGGTGATGATAACAGGTCCGGAAGTAGCGCCGACACCGTAAAACGCGTGAAGCCAGTTAACCACGCTCGCGCTGAATTTGGATGCCGCAAAAACATTAATTGCAGTATCAATAGCGCCCCCTCCGCAACCAAGGAAATAGGATGCAATAATTATGAGGAACCAATGGCTGGAATAAGCGAATGCTAACAAGCTGAGACCTGTTAAACCGCAGCTAATAGCCAGCAACATCCCTAAAGGAATCCACGAAAGGATCTTACCGGTAGTAGAGCTCGTTGAAAGATATCCCGCCACAAAACCGATCAGTAAGATTCCGAGCGAACCTAAAGGCATGCTATGCCTCTCACTTATAAAGGGCCAGCAAACCCCGAGCAGCCCATCCGGCAGACCCAGGCTTATAAATGCCAGGTAAGAAATGATGATCAGGAGGAGATTATGTCTGCTGGCTTTTAAGTTTTTCATGCAGGGATCGAATACAGCAAGCTAACAAATATTAAGTTATCGTTATTTGGAGGGATAGGTGCTGCAGTACGTATTACCTGATAACAGTAAGCCTGTGTATTACCTCTTAAATGATAAACCTTTTGCTTTCAAGGCATTTGCAAGTTTTGGAATTGCACTTTTCCCAATGCCATGAAATTGCAGGATTTCTTTTTCTGTAAATTTTGCCAATTTCTCCAGGGTATCAATACCGTTTTTTTCAAGTGCGCGTTTTGCTGGTGCATAAACCAGTGATAAGAAACTTTGGTCTTGCAATTTTTTATTACTCATTCATTTGTGTATTTAGAAAATCGATTTCGTCAGGATTCATGGTCAATATTTGGATGTGTAGATCGTATGGTCAATGAAATTGTATTCAGTAAGGCACCTGCTTACCTCATCAGGTAGCCAAAATAATATCTATCAGAAGAGTGAATATAAAATATAAACGCTAAACATCTACATCGGAAATTTTCACAACAAAAAAGCCCTACAGTTCTGTAAAACTTATTGCTTCCCGACATGTCATGACTCAACCAGCAACCCTATGATTAATCCCGACAGGTCGTCCCGATGTATCGGGATAACCAGCTGAGCTAATGCCTCAACAGAATTTAAATAAAAAAAGCCTCACATCTCTGTAAGGCTTTTGCTTCCCGACAAGTCGTCCCGATATATCGGGAAACCAGCGACCCTCTGATTAATCCCGACGCGTCGGGACTCTAACCAGCTGAGCTAGTTCCTCCACCGTAGAGACCTCGGTTATAATTCTTTCGATTACCAGCCGGCTTTTAGTTTTCTTAACCACTTTTTCAATCTTCATGGCAACCCCTCGGCTTTCTCCCAAGGCGATGCATTTTTTCAGCACCCATGGACGATGCTTTGAAGTATAAGTATTTCTTTCGCTATGGTTGTGCTCAAATAGGCGTTTTTCGGCGTCCTCTGTATATCCGATATAATATTTCTCTGAAGAAGCGGAATGTAGAATATAGAGATAGAACATAAAACACTGAACGCAAAAAAGCCTCACATCTCTGTAAGGCTTTTGCTTCCCGACAAGTCGTCCCGATATATCGGGAAACCAGCGACCCTCTGATTAATCCCGATTCATCGGGACTCTAACCAGCTGAGCTAGGCCTCAACAGAACTTAAAATAAAAAAAGCCTCACATTTCTGTAAGGCTTTTGCTCCCGAAGCTGGGCTCGAACCAGCGACCCTCTGATTAACAGTCAGATGCTCTAACCAGCTGAGCTATTCGGGAATCTTTATTTATCCTGGTTATCAAACCCTAAACGTTTTGTCAAACTTGCTTCGACTTTGAGATGCTTTATCGGCTTCTCCCGTTTGGGAATGCAATATTCGGGATTTAAAATTATTAATGCAATATTTGCGGAAAGATTTTTTAAAATAATTTTATGAGCCTAGTTGTTATCGGTTCGGTGGCTTTTGATGCCATTGAAACCCCTTTCGGTAAAACGGATAAAATTGTCGGCGGAGCAGCCACATATGCCAGTCTATCAGCTTCTTACTTCTACGAAAATGTTAAGATCGTTGCAGTGGTCGGTGATGATTTCCACCAGGAAGACATTCGGGAGTTTAAAAACCATGGCATTGATGTGGAAGGCATCCAGGTAAAAGAAGGGCAGAAATCCTTTTTCTGGGCCGGAAAGTATCATAATGATATGAACAGCCGCGACACTTTAGCAACGGAACTAAATGTTCTGGCTGACTTTGATCCTATTATCCCGGAATCATACCAGGATTGTGAGTTCCTGCTATTAGGAAATCTAACACCAAAGATCCAGACCACAACTATAAACAGACTGAAGAATCGCCCGAAACTGATCGTCCTCGATACGATGAACTTCTGGATGGATGTCGCACTGGAGGATCTTAAAGAAACGATCCGGCTGGTGGACGTATTAACGATTAATGATGCCGAGGCCAGGCAGTTGTCAGGCGAGTATTCCCTTGTAAAAGCGGCCAACAAGATCCTTCAGATGGGCCCCAAATACCTGATCATTAAAAAAGGTGAACACGGTGCATTGCTCTTCCATGAAGATCAGATATTCTCCGCCCCTGCCCTGCCTTTGGCTGAAGTATTCGACCCAACAGGTGCGGGCGATACGTTTGCCGGTGGCTTTATTGGTTATATGGCTAAAGTAGGCACGGTTAACTTCAACAACATGAAGAATGCTGTCATCTTTGGTTCTGCGCTGGCTTCATTTTGCGTAGAACAGTTCGGCACTGAGAAAATTAAAAACCTGACGCAGGAAGAAGTAGCCGAAAGAGTTCAACAGTTCGTGAGCCTGAGCAGCTTTGTGATTGAAAAATAATTGTCAGGTAGCAGGCAGCCCCTGCCTGCTACTTTGATACTAAGACGCCGATAACCTTAAAGCGTTCAAACACAGCCTGTGTATGGGGTGCATCCTTCAATTCTGCCGTCAGATCCTGCCCTGCCCAGTGCTCGTAATGCTGCCCCCGCTGCCACAAGCGACTTTCTGTAACATCATAGATCAAGCCATTATATGCTATCCAAATTTCGGGCTTATCCTGTCCGTTTCGAAGCGCCAGCTGAAATGTTGAATACTCCTGGAGTTCCTTCATCTTGATTGGTTATAAAACTCGCAGGCCGATAGTAAAGCTGATATTCTTTTCATGTTCTGGATCTTGTGCGTCGTAAAGGTAATACCGGCAGCGCAATGGCAGAAATATGCCTGAACCTAAATCGGTCCTCACTATTTTTAATTTTCCTATAAATTTTTAATTTAGGATAAACTTTATTTTTAAACCCATGAAATTCGTAAAGATCTTATTAGTGATTTTAGTTTTGCTAGTCGCTATATTTTTTATTGGCGGTCAGTTCCTGCCCGACAGTTACAATGTAACTCGGATGACGACCATTAAAGCGAGCGACTCCGTGGTTTATAAAAACGTCGTGGATTTTAATGATTTTCTTAAATGGAATCCCTGGACCCGTATGGAACCTGGCGCTTCTGTCAAAGTAACAGGCGAGGCAGGTAAGCCCGGACACTTTTATCAGTGGAGTGGCGAGGATCTTGGCAAGGGCAATATGAAATTGCTGGAGGTGAAACCTTACAGTGCTGCTGACTTTGAGCTCATGTTTGAAGAACCTCTGGAAAGTAAGGCACAATGTCATTTCAGCTTTGAGAAAGTCTCAGACGGAACGCAGGTTACATGGAATATGCAGGGGCAAAGTAATGACGCTCTCGATAAATGGATGTACCTAACGATGGATAATATGCTCGGGAAAGATTTTGACAGCGGCTTAAAGAACCTCAAAGAATTATTAGAGAAGAATTAAGGAACGAATCAGGAATGTCCTTAAAAATTGAGAGCGCCGGGGGGGACCCGGCGCTCTCGTTGTTATGATGAGTTAGAAAGGGGGCTTATTAATTATTCTGCTTCTGCAAATGCCAAACGCTTCGACGCATTATCATATGGTTTCAAACCTTTTTTAAGCAATTTTCTTGCCACATGTATTCGGGTTTTTACGGTTCCGATGGGAATTGTTAAATGCTCGGCTATCTCGTGATATTTATGCCCCTCAAAATACATTGTAAAAGGAATATAGTATTCCGCAGGGAGTTTGCTCATTGCATTTTTAATGTCGTCCATAATAAACTTCGACTCACCCTGATTTTTCGTAGAGCTGAAAACAAGATTTGCGGAAGATATATCGTCAGACTTAGTTACAAATGAACTGATTTTTACAAAACGGCGGTAGTTATTTATAAATGTATTCTTCATGATGGTATACAACCACCCCTTCAGATTAGTTCCTTCTTTAAATTTGTTGTAGTAAGTAATGGCTTTTAGCATGGTATCCTGAACCAGGTCGTTAGCGTCATCTGCGTCATGGGTGAAATGAAGAGCATACATTTTCAATGAGCTTGCTTGCCGCATTACCAGGGTGTTGAATTCGATCTTAGTCATTTTGTTTAGGTTTTAGGTTAGATAAACAAATTATTTCTTCGCAATTCAAAAAAACAAAAAGCTGTTTAAGTAGATTGTTACTTGATTTACACAAACCATGTGCCCAATTTTGCTAAAAACCGAGATATCTATTAGATAGAACGAAGTTTTATTTAAAATAAAACCCGTTTAAGAAGCAGTTAAGGCAGAGAGCCTTTCAGATAATATTTACTTCCCTTTCGAGGCTTACCCCGAATGTTTTTTGTACACTGTTGATTATATCAGCAGACAATTCGAAAATTTCTTTGCCAGTGGCATTTCCATGGTTTACGAGCACCAAAGCCTGATTTTTCCATGTTCCTGTGTTTCCCACAATCTTGCCCTTCCACCCACATTGCTCAATCAACCATCCCGCAGCCAACTTAACAGCGTCATTACCAATCACATAGTGAACAATGTCCGGAAAAATAGACTGTATGTCCCTGAATTGGTCAGAACCAACAACGGGATTTTTAAAAAAGCTACCGGCATTTCCAATAGTTGCCGGATCCGGAAGTTTACTTACTCTAATCGCTGATACAACATCAGACACATCTTTGATCGAAGGGTTTAATATCCCCCGGCTTTTTAACTCCTCGGATATGGCTCCATAACTCAATTGCGGCTTGAAGGTCCTGGAAAGCTTATATGTAACCTCGGTTATAATGTACCTTCCTTTGAGTTCATGCTTGAATATGCTGTCGCGATAACTGAAACTGCAGGCGGCATTATCAAATTCCTTAATTGAGCCCGTCTCAATATCGAAAGCTCGGCATGAATGAAAGACTTCCATAAGTTCAACTCCATAGGCTCCAATATTCTGAATGGGTGACGCTCCAACAGAACCGGGTATTAAGCTCAGGTTTTCAATTCCGGCAAATTCATTATTAACACAGTACATTACCAGGTCATGCCAGACTACCCCACCACCAGCGGTTACAAATACATCGTCACCATCTTCCTTGCAGGTAATCCCCTGAATATTCATTCGAACAGCCAGCCCTTGAAAGTTACGTGTAAACAGCATGTTACTGCCACCGCCCAGTATAAGCAAAGGATCCTTTTGAAAATGCTCATCCCGATATAGTTCATGCAACTCGTTTTCAGTGTTAATGGTTGTAAACCAGCGGGCATAAGCCGGAACTCTAAATGTATTCAGGGCTTGTAAAGAGATGTTTTCGGCTAGGTAGGGCATATTTCTTTAATGGGACACTTTTTTAATAAAGATTGCCATTAGGTAATTAATGGCAATCCTGTTGCAAGCTAAAAAAGCAATAATTAAATGTGGATGGCCCTATTGTCAGTGGCTGCCATACTAGCCTCGCGGAAGGCTTCGGTATACGTCGGGTGGGCATGGGATATCCGGGCGATGTCTTCGGCAGAAGCGCGAAACTCCATTGCCACAACAGCTTCTGCAATAACATCAGCTACGCGCGGACCGATCATGTGGACTCCGAGGATCTCGTCTGTACCAGCATCTGCCAGAACTTTAATTAATCCTTCCGTGTCCATACTGGCGCGCGCGCGTCCGCTTGCCTTGAAAGGAAATGATCCGGACTTATATTTTGTTCCTTGTTCCTTCAACTGTTCTTCAGTGAACCCAACACTGGCGACTTCAGGCCAGGTATAAACCACACCCGGGATCAAATTGTAATTGATATGCGGCTTTTGTCCGGCGATAATCTCGGCAACGAATGTTCCCTCATCTTCAGCCTTGTGTGCGAGCATGGCACCCTTAACAACATCGCCGATAGCGTAGATCCCCGGAACAGAAGTTTCAAGATGATCATTAACAGGTATCTTGTTTCCTCGTTCTTCCGTTTTAATTCCAATATTCTCGAGACCCAGGGCCTCAGTATAAGCTGTCCTTCCAACCGCCACCAGGCAATAGTCACCTTCGACAGAGACTTTCTCACCTTTAGAATTGTCGGCGGTTACTGTCACCTTACTTCCTTTTACCGTTGCGCCGGTCACTTTATGACTAAGCATGAATTGCATTCCCAGTTTAGACAGGGACTTCTGCAGTTCTTTGCCCATTGTTTTGTCCATGGTACTGATGATAGAGTCCATAAACTCAACTACTGTAACCTTCGAACCCAGACGTGCATACACAGAACCCAGTTCTAAGCCGATCACGCCCCCACCTATCAATATAAGATGCTTTGGAATTTCCTTCAGATTAAGAGCTTCGGTAGAGGTGATGATCCTCTTTCCGTCGGATTTGAGGAAAGGCAATTCTGTGGGTTTAGAACCAGTTGCAATGATCACATTTTTTGTTGTGATACTTTCAGACGATCCGTCCTCTTTCCTGATACTGATCGTATTCTTATCGGTGAAGGAGCCATGACCCTGGTATGAGGTAATTTTATTTTTCTTGAATAGAAAAGTAATTCCACCGGTTGTCTGAGCAACCACCTCATTTTTACGCTTAACCATCTGGCTGAAATCAGGCTTTAGGTCTTTCAGATTGATACCATGCTCCTTGAAGTTGTGAAGTGCATTATGATAATGTTCAGTTGAGTCGAGCAGCGCTTTCGAAGGGATACAACCAACGTTGAGACAAGTTCCGCCAAAAGTCGGATACTTCTCTATAACAGCTGTTTTTAAACCTAACTGAGCACAGCGAATTGCTGCTACATACCCGCCGGGGCCACTGCCAATTACTACTACATCGTATTGCATGAAAGGATCGTTTAAAATTTGCCAAAGGTAAATAACCTGATAGAAAAATCAGTAATTACTCAGCTTTAATTAAGCCCCGGATGAAAACCGCTGCTTCAGCAACAACATTTTTACACCCGATCAGATCCATAAAATGAAAAAAAAATGTTTTAAACTATCTTTAGCGAGTTTAACTTAAGTATGATGAAGATCTCTTTTCTGGCTTTGCTTTTATGCCTTAGCTTCCCGGTATTCGCACAGAATACTGATTCTGCCTATGTCCGCGACAACTATACTAAAACAGAAAAATATATACAGATGCGTGATGGCATAAAGCTGTTTACTGCAATTTATACTCCCAAAGACAAGTCGAAAAAATATCCGATCATGCTGAACCGTACTCCGTACACGGTATCCCCTTACGGGGAAAATCAATATAAAACGTCACTGGGTCCGACAATGCTATTTGCCAGGGAAGGCTATATCTTTGTTTACCAGGATGTCCGTGGCCGATGGATGAGTGAGGGTGAGTTTGAAGATGTCAGGCCTCATAACCCAAATAAGAAAAGTAAAAAGGACATTGATGAGAGCAGCGATACTTATGACACAATTGACTGGCTTGTAAAAAATATTCCGTTGAATAATGGCCGCGTCGGAATCTACGGAACATCTTATCCCGGTTTCTATTCAACGACCTCTTTACCGGGAGCCCATCCTGCGCTTAAGGCTGTGTCACCACAGGCCCCGGTGACAGACTGGTTCATCGGCGATGACTTTCATCATAACGGGGCGCTCTTCCTGATGGATGCTTTTGGCTTTTACTCGGGCTTCGGTGTTCCGAGACCTAAACCCATTACGCCGGACAAAGGTCCGAAGCCATTTCATTACCCGGTTCATGATAACTATAAATTCTTCCTGGACCTGGGACCGTTAAAAAACGTGAAGAAAAAATACTTTGCTGATAGTATTAAATTCTGGAACGACCTGATGGCTCATGGAACCTATGATGAATTTTGGAAAGCACGGAATATCAGGCCACATTTAACAAATATAAAACCGGCTACCATGGTCGTCGGCGGTTTCTTTGATGCCGAAGATACTTTCGGAGCCCTTGCAACTTACAAAGCCATAGAAGCACAGAATCCTGGAAATAACAACATGCTGGTGATGGGTCCCTGGTTTCACGGCGGCTGGCATCGCTCGACGGGGAATATGTTCGGTAATATTCAATTCGGCAAGCCGACCAGCACCTGGTATCAGCAGAGCGTTGAATTCCCCTTTTTCCAGTATCATTTGAAGGATAAGCCTAAACCAGATCTGCCGGAAGCCGTGATCTTCGAAACAGGTTCAAACGAATGGCGTCGCTATGACGCTTGGCCACCGAAAAATGCGTCTGCTAAAACGCTTTTTTTCCACCCTGACGGTAAACTTTCCTTTTCTGCTCCGATGCAGTCATCTGGCTTTGATGAATATATAAGCGATCCGAATAAACCGGTTCCTTATGCTGATGGCGTACACCTTGGCAGGACCCGCGAATACATGATCGATGATCAGCGTTTCGCCTCCCGGCGTCCTGATGTCATGGTCTATCAAACGGAGATCTTAACCGAAGACCTTACTTTGGCGGGACCGATTATTGCGGACCTTAAAATCTCGACCTCCGGAACCGATGCTGATTATGTTGTTAAATTAATCGACGTCTTCCCGGATAATTATCCAAACCCTCAGCCAAATCCCGGGAATATAGAAATGGGAGGTTACCAGATGCTGCTTCGCGGTGAAGTAATGCGTGGTAAATTCAGAAATAGTTTTGAAAAGCCAGAACCATTCATCCCGAACACGGTCACCCAGGTCAAATATACCCTCCCAGATGTAGCACACACGTTCAAGAAAGGGCACCGGATCATGATTCAGGTACAAAATTCATGGTTCCCCCTGGTGGACAGAAATCCGCAAAAATTCATGGACATTTACAATGCCGATGAAAAGGATTTTCAGAAAGCTATGCATCGCATTTATTACGACCGGAGTAATGCTTCCTCAGTTCAAATAACCGTTATCCAATAATAATCATAGAATAAATTCATTTTGAAAACGAAATTTTTATATTTTTTTCTGAGCATCTGCATCGCTCAGTCAAGCCTTGCCCAGAATAAGCAAAGCTTTACAAGAGCAGATTC
Source organism: Flavihumibacter soli (assembly GCF_010692725.1). Taxonomy (GTDB): domain Bacteria; phylum Bacteroidota; class Bacteroidia; order Sphingobacteriales; family Sphingobacteriaceae; genus Daejeonella; species Daejeonella soli. The sequence goes on from NZ_JAAFZB010000091.1 coordinate 90,152, forward strand.
GCTGCGCGGAAATTTAACGCCGCTGAGGACCTGTTATGACATCAATTTCTATCACCTCGATGTCAAGATTGACATAGATAATCAGGCGATAAACGGATCTAATCTGTTTAAGTTTACAGCAACCAGAGACTTTGATAGGTTGCAATTTGACCTGTTTGAGAATTTAAGTATCAGTAAAGTCGTGTACAGAGGTGCTGAGCTCAAATTTACACGTGAGTTTAACGCGGTATTTGTTGACTTCCCTTCAACGATTAAAAAGGGAACCGTTGATGAATTTACGGTTTACTATAGCGGAAATCCCACAATTGCCAAAAGAGCGCCATGGGATGGTGGATTTGTATTCTCGAAGGACAAGGCAGGCAAGCCCTGGATTGCCACTGCCGTACAGGGCTTTGGTGCAAGTTCGTGGTGGCCGACAAAAGATCACCAGGCTGATGAGGTAGACAGTATGCTGATCAGCATTTCCGTTCCGCCCGGATTAATGGATGTAAGCAACGGTCGTTTACGGTCCGTAGATAAATTAGAAGACGGGTTTTCCAGGTACAATTGGTATGTCTCCTACCCGATCAACAACTACAGTGTTAGCTTGAATATCGCAGATTACAAACATTTCAGCGAAAATTTTCAAGGCGAAAACGGCAACCTGACACTGGATTATTACGTCTTGCCTGAAAATCTGGAGCAGGCAAAAACACATTTTGCTGCCGACGTTAAGCCTATGCTGAGTTGTTTCGAAAATTGGTTTGGGCCGTATCCATTCTATCGGGATGGATTCAAGTTAATCGAAACACCCTACTTAGGCATGGAACATCAGAGTGCCGTAACATATGGCAATAAATATAAAAAGGGATATTTAGGTAGAGACCTTTCAGGAACTGGTCTTGGCCTTGCCTGGGATTTCATCATTATTCATGAAAGCGGCCATGAATGGTTTGGCAACAACATTACTTCAAAAGACATTGCAGACATGTGGATCCATGAGGGATTTACCTCTTACTCAGAAGGTTTGTTTGTGGAGTGTACACAAGGGAAGGAAGCGGGTATTAAATACATAGCTGGGGTTCGCAAGGGCATTAAAAACGATTCTCCGATCATAGGATCGTATAATGTGAATTCGGAAGGCTCCGGAGATATGTATCCTAAAGGGGCAAATTTGTTGCAAACAATCCGGGCACTGCTTAATAATGATACAAAATGGCGGGAGATATTACGCGGTTTAAACAAGCAGTTCGGTCTTAAGACAACCACTAGTAAGGAAGTGGAAGATTATTTGAGTAAACATACGGGAATGGATCTAAAGCCGGTGTTCGACCAGTATCTGAGAACCGTAAACATTCCGGAACTTAGCTATGAAATTAAAAACCACAAACTAGTATATAAGTGGACCAATGTGATCGATGGATTTAACATGCCCGTCCTTGTAAGCGATGGCAATAAGAGCATCTGGCTGAAGCCGGGTAAGTCGGAAAAATCAATTTCTTTTAAGTCAGACAGTCTATCAGTCGACCCCGCATTCTATGTGAATGTTAAACTAAAATCTTCAGGACTGTAATTGGGAGCTATTTTTTAAAAAAAATGTGATGAAGGATGCAACTTTTCCAGGGAACAAGGCGTCATATATAACAATTGCATTAACAAGTTAACAAGGGATTTTTACGGCATCCTCTGAAACCAATCCAAGTAAAACTATGAAAACATCATTGTACACATTAATGCTATCCGCATTCATTATCTCAGCAGCCCAGACTAGCAGCACCGCTCATACCCTGGTTAAAATCGTAAAGGCCAACAAGCTAAACGACGAAGAGCGTAATGTTTCAGGATTTAAAGGCGTTTCCTCCTCGGGAAGTTATAACGTGAAGATCACTATGGGTAATAAGGAAAGCCTGAGGCTGGAAGGTGATGAAGAAATGATCAAAGAAATAGAAACTGTTGTGGAAGACGGCATCTTAAAAATCAAGAATAAGAAAAACTCTGATCGTATATGGCGATCTTTAAAAGGTAAAGTAAACATCTACATTACTGCGAAAACTTTAAATAGTGTGACCCTGAGCGGTTCAGGCGACATCAGTGTAAATGGTGTGGTGAAAGCAAGCCGCCTGACGAATACTTTAAGCGGATCAGGCAGTATCTCGATGTCAGCAGATGCGGAGGAATACATCGGGACTATTAGCGGATCCGGAGAGATGGAGATTAGTGGCACTGCTGATAAGGCAAATGTTACAATTGCTGGATCCGGTGATTTTGAAGGACGAAATTTCAAAACTTCAGAGGCCCAGATCAAAGTAAGCGGATCAGGCAATGTATCGATAGGAGCCGACCAAAGCCTGAATGCTGTGGTGAGTGGATCGGGCAATATTTTATATTCTGGAAACCCTAAAGTCTCTAAGACAAAGAGCGGCTCAGGTAATATCTCACAGTTATAGATACCGGAAAAGGTAAAAGAAAGCGGCGGAAACCATGAAGGTATCCGCCGCTTTCTTTTTATATATCATTTCATCAGAACCGAACGCCCAGCATATATAAGTTTTGAAGAAAATTCAGTTTTTGGCTGGCTTTATCAAAATTGTTTCTGCCGGTGGTATGAATCTCATACATATTGGAATGGCCACCCTCCAGACTAGCAACAAAAAATACAGACTTATTGAAATTAAACATTAAGCCGGCCTTTATTGAAGCAGCCCAGCCTGAAAAATTTAATTTGTTATTCTCGCCAATGGTAAACAACCTGACATCGGCACGCGGAATGATTGCACCTACACCTAAGCCTGTTTCAAGGGCGAGAGAAGTTCTGCCATTATCCGACACCCAGATATCATCGTACCGGTGCACATGGGTACTTACATAATTGAAGCCGTCTGTGTATTCCATGGTCAAAAGTTGCGGTGTTACCGTCACAGTCTCATTATCATATTCACCGGCATATGGTCCTGTAGGAATTACCGGGTTCGAAACCTCCGTTCCGATAACCCCATTGATAATAACCTGCTGAGGCACATCCATGACATACTTCATGTGATCATAGCCAAAAGTTATGCTGTAGCGGTCAGAGAAATAGTATCCGGCGTGTATGTTGTATTGATAACTGGGTTTATAAGGCTGATCCTCACCGGATACATCCTTAAGCGTAAAGTTATAACCTGGCCCCTCAAGGTTAATATCGCTTTTCCCGTATCCGGACCAATTGGTTCCAAAATTGAAAAAGAATTTCCCTTTTTTTGAATACGATCTGAGGTTAGTATTAAACCAGTTGGTGGTATCTCGAAATACCTTTACGGAATCAATATGTTTTATGTGAGGTAATTCACTTGCCCTAAGTGTAGCAACGCCTAAGTATAAACAAATGGCGCCGACTAAAGAAAACACTTTCCCGCAAGTATGGTAATTAATTCTCATAGAGCGAACAAGAACTCAAAAATACGTATTGAGCCCTGCTTAGAAAACTAATTTTGTAGCTGAAAAGTCAAGAATGACTCCCGCTAGCTATCTAGGAAGTGATTTTGCCCCGCCGATATTGTAACGTAAGCTAAATGCCTGCTGACTGTCGACCTCACCTTCGAGAAAGTGAAAGGAGAAAGTAAACTTACCTTCAATATTTTTATATCGTATTGGTGAGTAACTCAGGTCAGTCCGATTATACTCTTTGGCCGTGTAAAACTGATCGCCATAAATTATATGATGTCCCTCTCCAAGATAAAGGGAATTCGTTACACCGAATTGTTTATAACCAGCATGCATTTCCAACAATAGCCCTGCAGGGGTTTCCCAGTCACTGACGCTTCTGGTACGCTCAAAAGACATTAAGCCACCTGTATTGATCGTCAAAGAGTCTAACATGGTCAGCTTACTTAGATCTAGTCCTACCTTTAATGCGGCAGCACCATTATCCTGAATATGATCGTCAGGTATGCTTACACCAGGACCGGCATTATGAAACATCATTGCATAGTGTGATACAAAAAATAACCCGTTTTTGTAAAGTCCTGAAAGTCCGAAAAGAAAAGTTTCCCTGTCAACGTCAGTTTGTCGGCTCGTCCAGTCTATCCAAACTGTTTCATGTCCTTTGCCGGTATTTAATTTTACCAGCATACCTTCTACATTTGGCCTGTAATAGGTCAGAGTATCATTTAAGATGGCGCGCGGATAGTCATCTAGCAGCTTTACCCGGGGAAAAGCGCCCATGTAAAAGTCCCAGCTTTTTTTCTGATACTGATAATAGATAACAGGATCAATCTTGGCGGTAAATTTTGAGGAACCAAATTCATGCAAGGCATTGAAACCGACCCTCAGGCGATGGACACTGTCCACAAGCAGTCCTATCTCCGGTGATAGCCTTGCTCCGAATATCGTCTGCGAGTACCTGTTTGACTTCATGTACTCCCGGTTATCTGCAAACGTATGGAGGTTAAGATTGCCTTCAACTTGTTGAGCAAGCGATGTAAAAGCTGAAAGGAATGTAATTAGAAATGTTAGGTAATAAATTCTCATTCGTTTTTTAATTTATATTAACTGGAATCATGCTACTATTACGCGATCCAGGAAAAGGCTCGGTACGTATAGAAAAAACCAGATTGTATTTACCGGGCTTTGCAGGCCCGCGGATTATAACAGGAATTGTGACAGATCCAAGAGGTTCGACAACCACCTTGTTAAACTTACTGATCACGGGATTGAATTGTAATACCTTTCCCTTTTCGATAAAGCCGCATTCCAAATACACTTTCCATTTCTCATCATAATTGGAAAAGCTGATCGACTCCTGATATGGATTTGAAATTCTGATATTTATTGATCGCAATCCCCCAGCTTTCCAGTTATCAGTTAGCGGCTCCGTTCTGATGTTGACCTTTTGGTAAGTCCGGATCGCCTTTATATTTCTTCCGTAAAAAATTCCTTTTTTAGTCTTCAGGGTGTCTTCGATTATATCTGCACCCTGACTGTCATAAGTGACATAATAGGCCGGTTTATTCCGCAAGCTGTCTTCCAATGGCCAGATATCGAACTGTGTTTTGCGGTAATAGCGCGTATCATAAGCGAAGCCCCTGGTCGTGTTATTATAAAAATCATATAGCGATGCTTCCTGGAATCCACCTTGGATGATCACATTATTATCGCCCGCCTTTTCTTTTACTTCCTTAGCCCAGGCTTTTGAACTTGAAAAACCGCGAATCATTTTAAGGTTTTTCAATCCCGGTATCGGAAACATAAATGCAAATCGGATTAGCAGGATTAAACAAATATTGATAAGGGCTGTGGTCTTAAGCCAACCGGGAATCAACTTTAAATTTTGCAGGTAGATATAGCTAATGATCAGTAATGGAGGAAATGCCAGCAAGGTCCAATGAGGTTCTACCCTGCCTTTAAATGTGGTTAAGAGAAAAAAGACTATTATCCCTACAAAATTGAATTTAACCGCCCTCAGAAAGAGGTCGTTCCCCTTAAATTTAAAAGCTACACGGTAAAGAAACCAACCGACTAATGGGCCTGCCACCAGCAGCTGACCTGCAAGATAGTCGAAAGTATATTCGGAACGGTATGGTTTTGCCGAGCGATCAAACAGATGATAATATAACGATGGGAAGCCGTTTTCAAATTGCCAGTATATATGAGGTACGAACAGCAACCCGGATAGTGCCACAATGCCCCAGAATGAGGGCCTTCTGATTAACTTGAAATTGGAGAGGATAGTAAAAAACAGTATGAGAACTCCATGGTATTTACTGTAAAGCAAGCCGGCAATAATCAGGGAAAGGAGAATCGCCCACTTAGCCCTATCCTCATAAACATACCGCTGGTAAACATAGAGAAATAGAATACCGAACAAGAGTAATGGAGAATCCGGAGCGGTAACGAATCCATAAACGTGAAAGATCAGAATAGAACTGACAAGGCCAATAAAGAGTTTAATATTTTCCCCTTGTTGCTTTACGATCAGCCATAGAACATATACACCCAGGGTACTAGCGATAACTGTAAGCAGCCGCAAATTTAAGGCAGAGTGTCCCAGCCATTCACCTATATGGATGAACAGGCCAACCATAGGCGGATGATCAAAGTATCCCCAGTCTAGAAACTTTGAATACAGCCAGTAATAAGCCTCGTCAGCATGCAGTCCGGTTAGGGAGGCCTGTAACAGATTTAACGCTGTCCATATTATTAAGAACCAATAAAGTATTCTGGCCTCAGAGCCGGATTTTTGAAACATGAATATCTTTGATTACCCGGCAAAAGTATATAGATAGTTTCCTAAAAAGTTCCAAATGGAAACAATAACTATTGCAAAAGCCTTGGATACATAGAAATTGATCTTCAACCTGTCATTAAACAGGTAGATGAGCAGGTTATTGATCGCTAATCCCACAATAGCGATTCCTAAAAATTTCCCAAACTGAACGAACTGAGCGCTTTGTCCGGTATTAAAAGTCCAGTATCTGTTAAGTAAGTAATTGCTGATAGTAGCGACGATAAATCCAAGAGAATTAGCTAAGTATTTGTGGACATTTAACTTCTCTTTACACAAATAAGTGACCCCAAAATCAACGAAGATCCCTGAGAATCCTACAACTCCAAACTTTATGAATTTTTCTATAAAATCAGAATGAAGGTTATCAGGAAGCATTTTTAATCGCGTGACAATTTGAAGCCCATAACAGCAATAATCCCGCCGAAGCGGGATTACTGAGTTCTATTTAAACGCCTAACAGTAAGCGAGCCGGATCTTCCAGCAATTGTTTAACGCGCACAAGGAACCCAACAGACTCACGGCCATCTATTATCCTGTGATCATAAGACAATGCTATATACATAATTGGACGAATCACCACCTCCCCGTTCTGGGCTACTGGTCTTTCGACGATGTTATGCATACCCAGTATTGCGGACTGAGGGGCATTGATGATGGGGGTCGACATCATTGAACCAAACACTCCACCATTTGTGATAGTGAACGTTCCGCCGGTCATCTCTTCAATCGTTAATTTGTTCTCCCTCGCTTTACCCGCCAGTTCCATAACAGCACTTTCAATTTGAGCAAGGCTTAATGAATCAGCGTTACGGATCACCGGAACTACAAGTCCCTTCGGAGCAGACACAGCTATTGAAATATCGGCGAAATCATTATATACAATTTCTTCACCTTCAATACGAGCATTTACCGCAGGAAAATCTTTAAGAGCTTCGCAAACAGCCTTCGTGAAGAAGGACATAAAACCTAGTCCGACACCGAATTTTTCCTTAAACTTATCTTTATATCTGGACCTGAGATCCATGACAGGCTTCATGTCCACTTCGTTGAAAGTGGTCAGCATGGCTGTTTCATTTTTAACAGCAACAAGTCTTTTGGCAACTGTCTTACGGAGCGGCGACATTTTTTCGCGACGCTCATTCCTGCTACCTGCAACCTTTTGCGAAACCACCGGTTGTGCACTTGTTGGCTTGGGTTTCGAAGCCTCCACTTTCGGAGCTATCGCATTTAGTGCATCTTCTTTTGTTAAGCGACCGTCCCGCCCGCTTCCGGCCACCGTGGCTGGATCAACTCCCTTTTCTGCTAATATTTTTGCAGCCGCCGGAGAAGGAACACCTGAAGCGTAAGCTTTCCCGGTTTCACTTGTCTTGACAGAAACTTCTTCTTCCTTAGCAACCTTTTCTTCTGGTTTGCCAGCCGCAGCACCTTCTTCAATCTTGCAAACTACAGCACCTATTGGAAGAGTATCTCCCTCTTTAGCAATAACCTTTAAAATACCTGCTTTTTCAGCGGTTAACTCGAAAGTAGCTTTGTCTGATTCCAACTCGGCAATAACTTCATCCATCTCGACAAAATCACCATCATTTTTCTTCCATTGTGATAGGACTACTTCTGAAATGGACTCGCCCACCGGCGGAACTTTGATCTCTAAACTCATATGGTTTTATTTATATCGCATTAATCAACTTTAACAGCCTTGTTGGTGGTCTTTTCAACCTTCTGCTTTACTTCAGGTCCCGCAGCATCCTCAAAAGCACGCCCAATAATGGACAATTGCTGCGCAATATGCTGTTTAGCATAGCCGGTCGCCGTACTGCTGCTTTCCTTCCGGGAGATTACTTTGAAATTGAAGTCTGAATCCAGGTAGAACCTGCGGCAGACATACGGCCATGCTCCCATATTCTCCGGCTCCTCCTGAACCCATAGGAACTGGGTTGCCTTTTTATACTTGACTTTCAGATTTTTCATTGCCTCAACAGGCATTGGATACAGTTGTTCAATTCTCACAATAGCAACATCACTGCGCTTATCAGCTTGTTGTTTCTCCAACAGGTCGTAATATATCTTACCTGAACAAAACAGCAATCGTTTAACCTTATCTGGTTTAGCATATGCATCATCCATCACCTCCTGGAAACTGCCTTTTGTAAACTCCTCTAAAGTACTTACGCACTGAGGACTTCGCAGGAGACTTTTAGGTGTGAATACAACTAAAGGCTTTCTGAAATCACGTTTTAGCTGGCGACGCAATAAGTGAAAGAAATTCCCGGGTGTAGTACAGTTAGCAACCTGTATGTTGTTATCCGCACATAATTCCATAAAACGTTCTATCCGCGCAGAAGAGTGTTCAGGTCCTTGTCCCTCGTAACCATGCGGTAATAGCATGACCAGAGCATTAGAACGCTGCCACTTGGTTTCAGCAGACGCGACAAACTGATCGACAATAATCTGAGCCCCATTGAAGAAATCTCCAAACTGTGCCTCCCAAACAACTAAAGACATGGGGTTAGCAAGAGCATAGCCATATTCAAATCCCAACACGCCATACTCGGAAAGGTGAGAATTATAAATGTCGAACTTGGCTTTAACCCCGTTCAGGTGAGCCAGGGGAACATACTCCTGCTCAGAGTCTTCCAGGGTTAGTACTGCATGACGATGAGAGAAGGTACCACGCTCCACATCCTGGCCGCTTATACGAACTCTTAAGTCCTCTTTCAACAAAGTCCCATAGGCTAACTGCTCACCCATGGCCCAGTCAAAAGTTTTATTCTCTACCATTTTCCTGCGATCTTCAAATAACTTTTCAATCTTTTTGAAAAACTTTTTATCAGCAGGCAGGGTAGTGATCTCTTTAGCTATAGACAGTAAAACGTCCTCACCAACGGCCGTCTGGGAAGGCTCATGCATATCTTTCGGCTCTGCCAGACGCAAGCCTTTCCATGCTCCGGAGAATACCGGGTTCACAGCCGAAAAAGTCTGGTCTTCCTTCGATTCATTCAAGCGCTCCTGCAATAGTGCCCGGAAGTCCTTTTCCATTTCTTTTGCAAGATTGGCGTCAACACTTCCCTGCTCAAGTAACTTTTTATTGTAAATCTCCCGGGGGTTAGGGTGCTTCTCTATCGCCTTGTATAAGAGTGGCTGGGTGAACTTAGGCTCATCGGATTCATTATGTCCATAACGACGGTAACATAAAATATCGATGAAAACATCATTATGATATTTTTGACGATACTCAACTGCCATATTAATTGCATAAACCAGGGCTTCTACATCATCGCCATTGACGTGAAATACGGGCGACAGTGTAACCTTAGCCAGGTCCGTACAGTAGGTAGAGGAACGGGCATCTTTAAAGTTAGTTGTAAAGCCAACCTGGTTGTTTATGACAAGATGAATTGTACCACCAGTTTTATAACCGTCCAACTTTGCCATCTGAATTACTTCATAGGTTATTCCCTGGCCGGCGAGCGAAGCGTCACCATGAATAAGAATCGGAGCAATTCTGGAATAGTCACCTTCGTATTTAAAATCAATCTTGGAACGAACAATACCCTCAACTACAGGATCAACCGCCTCGAGATGTGAAGGATTCGGACAAAGGCTTAAATGCACCTTCCTTCCACTTGCGATCTCTACATCAGTAGAGAAACCAAGGTGATATTTTACGTCTCCTCCAAATGGGGAACTTGCATCATAGCCCTTTCCCTCAAATTCCGAAAAAATATCTTTATAGGTCTTGTGCATAATGTTTGCAAGCACGTTCAAACGACCGCGATGCGCCATACCTAAAACAAACTCTTCAATACCAAGTTCTGCACCTTTCTCAATTACGGAATCCAGGGCCGGAATAACAGATTCGGCACCTTCCAGGGAGAAGCGTTTTTGACCCAGGAATTTTGTCCCAAGGAAATTTTCAAAAACTACCGCCTCATTAAGCTTCTTCAGGATTCTTTTCTTGGTTTCAATTGAAAAACGGGGAGTATTTCGCTCAGACTCCATTCGGGTCTCAAACCATTTTATCTTTTCCGGACTGCGGATGTATTTATACTCAGCGCCGATAGACTGACAATATGTTTGTTCAAGCAACTCTCGTATATCCCGTAATTTAGCGGGGCCTAAGCCAACTTCCACGCCTGCCGAGAACACTGTATCGAGATCATCTTCTGTGAACCCGAAGGTTGCAAGTTCTTTGCCGGGAAAATACGGCCGGCGCTCTCTGACAGGATTAGTCTTTGTGAACAGATGACCCCGATCCCGGTAACCATTGATCATGTTCAAAACATTGATCTCCTTTAAAAAGTGTTCGGGAGTCTCAGCGATTTCGGAGCCACCCTCCGAAGTCCGGCCAAAATCAAAGCCTTCAAAAAATTTCTGCCAGCCAAAATCGACAGCAGTATTATCCTCTTTATATAACTGATATAGTGAATCTACGTAAGCCGGGTCAGCATTACTGAGGTATGATAATTTATCCATTTAGCATATTCTATAGCGGCACAAAAATAAGACTTTCGGCCTGAAATCCTGCACAACAATCCTAAAATTAACAGCATTACAGAATCATCAATAGACAAGTACCATTTTATATTTTTGAGAGTGCAGCGACTCTGTGAAAGGGTCACTGATATTGCAGATCAGGAAACAGCATACAGGCCGAATCGCTTTTTAACACCGGGAGTTAAGAACCAAATACGATATCGTGCAATGCGTTTTACGAGGTTGGCAAAGCCGTTGGTAACAGTGTCCTTTCTGAAATGTTTTACGGCGTTTTCAGTCATAAAATAGTTCTCGCCATTTATGGTATAAACTGCCGCAGGAAAAGGTAAAGGCTTGAGCTTTATCCCGTTGTCGAGAGTGCGGAGCGGATGTCTGAAATACATATCCGCTGAAATAATTCCCTTAATGTATTGTGGCTTGACGATAACGGAAGTTCCGCAAAGGCTGCTAAACTTATCCATTTTTTTAAAGATTAGCCTGCTGCCTTCCCGATAGACATAACCCATCTTACTATACCATCCTTCAACATCGGAATGCCTTTTCACATATTCTACGATCTTATTATTAATGCAGTCGTCTGCGTCCACGACCATCACGTGGGTGGTGTCGAATTGCGATGCATAATCAAGGCCAGCAAGGATCTTCTTAGACTTATCGGCCTCCTTAGGTGAGTGAAGCCCTTTAAATGCCTGGGTCACTTCAGGGGTAGGCGGAAGAAAGTCTACATAAACATAATGAATGTTGTCGTGTTCAAAATTTGTTATGGGTCTTTCGTTGCAAACAACAATAACCTTAAAATCTTGATCTGTTTGCTGACAAACTGAACGAATGCAACGCTCGAACAATCTGGAGAATTTTTCCCAGGAGGGGGAAATAACAGCGCTTTTAACAGGGATAATAAAAATCATATGTTAGTTTGAAGATAAGTCCATATTAAAATAGGGAATTGTCGCAACTTATTTATACTATTTTTAAATTTTTTAAATGACAGATTAAATTGCTTAGTAGCCGACAGATTAATTATAGATATCATACTCACATAGCATGAAATTTGTTTTTGAATAGTAACGAACAAGCTTCTAAAATTATATGAGCACAATAAGCAGGACTATTCTTATTAGCGGAGGAACAGGTTTGCTTGGAAAACCTTTAACCCGGATGCTGTTGCAGAAGGGTTACGCAGTGCATCACCTCAGCCGTAATCCGGAATTGCATGGGAATCCTCGCATAAAGGTATTCAAATGGGATGTTAAAAACAATCAGATTGACCCGAACTGTATATCCGGCGTGGAAGCAATAATTCACTTAGCAGGTGAAGGAATTGCGGAGAAGCGGTGGACAGAGAAACGTAAGCAGGAGATCGTCAGCAGCAGAACTGATTCAATCGAAATGATCTACCGACTACTTCAGCAAAGCCCTGGCCATGCGGTAAAAACTATTATATCCGCGTCCGCTATTGGCTACTACGGTGACCGCGAGAATAAACTGCTGACAGAAGAAGACCCGCCTGGGAAAGGATTTTTACCAATGGCATGTATAGCATGGGAAAAAGCAGTAGATGAAGGCGAGAAAATGAATTTGCGAATTGTCAAGCTTCGTACAGGAATCGTTTTAACTGACGAAGGCGGCGCCTTGGCTGAAATGGCAGCACCCGTTAAACGTGGGCTGGGTTCACCGCTGGGGACCGGGCATCAATGGATGTCATGGATCCATATACAGGACGTGATGAGAATGTACATTTTTGCCCTGGAAAACCCGCAAATCCGGGGAACTTATAACATGACAGCTCCAAACCCTGTAACCAATACGGAACTATTTCGAAACCTGGGACAGATTTTTGATAAAAAACTTTGGCTTCCCAGGGTACCCGCATTGGCCCTGAAAATTATGTTAGGTGAGTTGAGTGCTTTAGTCTTGGATAGTGCAAAGGTTTCATCATCAAAAATTCAGGCTTCCGGATTCACCTTTAATTATCCAGAATTAAATAAGGCCTTGCGGGAGATATACATTGAATAATATAACAAAAAAGGCGCCTGAGGCGCCCGTTTTAGTTTGTTACGTCGGTGACTTCTATATCGAAGTCAAGCACCGAGTTTGCCGGTATAGTCTGCGAACCTTGCGGACCATATGCAAGTGCCGAAGGAATCAGAATTCTCAATTTGCCGCCCTTTTTTATCAAGGGAACCGCCTGTTTCCATCCTTCAATCAAATTTTCCAGCTTACTGGTAAAAGGCTTTTCCTTAGTAGCCGAATCGAACACTGTTCCCTTCAATAAGCGTCCGGCGTATGCGATGGTGATAGAAGATGTCAGTTTAATCTCTTCAGTACCTGTTCCGGGTGCAATTATTTTATAATACACACCGCTCGGCAATTTGGAGAACCCGGTTAAAGATCTGGCAGTCATAAATCTGTTGATGATTACGTCATCCATCTCTGGCTGAGTTCGAACATCAAATAATTCCAGTTCACTATCTAACACTTCATTACCTACTATAGGGCCAGAACCATTTCGTCCAAATCCCAATGTAGAAGGAAACACCACACGAACTTTTCCGCCCTTGTTTACTTTATACAAAGCCAATCGCCAGGCTTCGGGTCTTACATATCCTAAAAAACCCGAATTAAGTGAGTACGAGTCCGCTGTGAAATATTGCTTGCCGTCTACGGACTTTGCAGTATAACTGAAAAATACCTGCTCTGAGTTTTTAGCAATTTCTCCTGTTCCTGGTGTTAAAACCTGGTAGTAAATGCCTGACTCATCTTTTGTTAGATTCAGCTTTTGGGCCCTTACATAGTCCTGTATTTTCCGTTCATCCACTTCTTCTATGGATTCATATTCCTTTTCACATCCAGCCAGAATGACAACAAGGAAGAGAGAGGTGAAGGTGTATTTTAAAAAAGATCTCATTTTTGGAATTTATTAATTTTGAGCATCAACCAGTTCGACATCAAAATCCAGTATTGAATTAGATGGGATCCCATTTTGAGCCTGGGCACCGTATGCATAGCCTGAAGGAACAAATAGGCGGATTTTGCCTCCTTTTTGAATAAGGGGAATACCGATCTGCCATCCGAGAATAACGCCGCCCAAATTAAAGTCAATAGGCGCAGTCGGTTGCGGAATCGTGTTTCCATTGAGCAATCTCAGGGTATACTTTGCCGTAATGGATGTATTGGCGCCATAAACCAATGTACCGGTTCCCGGTTCAATGATCTGATAATAGAGGCCCGATTGATGACGGATAGCCGGAATATTGTTTGCAGTAATAAATTCTTTAATACGCAGCTCATCAGCTGCAAGCTGTTCTTCAGCACTAATTCCGGGGTCCTTTTTACAAGCGCCAAGAGCCGTAACTAACATCAAAAAAGCCAGCAGGAATTGTTTCATTTTCATATGGCTGCAAATTTATCCTTTTAAATCTCAAAACCGAAGGATTAACATTTTTTAACTAAAGAATGATAATGAGACACTAGATGTGAGATTTGAGAGTGGATCGGAAACCAGACCATTTATACTTAAAGACCCAACTATTGCTACCGTCCAAATCAGACATCATATATAATCGCAAATCTAATGTCTAGTGTCTCAAATCTAATATCTCTTGTCTCAAGTCTAGAAGCAGTACTTGTTGGCCTCAATTAGCTGCCTGGCCACACGCTGACGTGATTCCTTTATATTGAAAGGTTCTGCTTTGGTGAATCTTCTCAGACCTACCAGCATCATTTTCAACTCGTCACCTTCAGCAAATGAGTAAAGCGCTTCCTTACCAGCAAGGGCGATCTTATCCAGAGCCGTCTGCAGATATATCCGCATCATATCCAACTGTCCCCTGCAAACATCCTCTCCACGGAGCTTAACGAGTTTCTCGGTTCGCAGAATGGTGGATTCAGCTACATAGACATAACCGATAATATCCGCAATATTCATCAGGATCTCCTGTTCCTTCGCCAAAGTCATCATCAGCTTTTGAACTGCAGACCCGGCAATCATCAAACCTGCTTTCTTCAGATTTTTAAGGATCTTCTTCTCAGCTGCGAATAAAGTTTCGTCTTCGTCACCGAATTCAGGGATCGACATCAGTTCCCCTGCAACGGCCTGCGCCGGTGTCATCAGGTCAAGTTCACCTTTCATCGCCCGCTTTAACAGCATATCGACGATCAGCATCCGGTTGATCTCATTTGTTCCTTCAAAGATCCGATTAATACGGCTGTCGCGATAGGCGCGGTCCATAGGAGCTTCCGCCGAATATCCCATGCCCCCGTAGATCTGAACACCTTCGTCGACAATATAGTCGAGCATTTCAGAGCCCCATACTTTCAGAATAGCACATTCAACGGCGAACTGCTCTGTCGACTTTAACTTAGCCTTTGCCGGATCCATCCCTTCAGAAACCAACGCATCATAAGCATCATCGATATTCTGCCCCGCGCGGTAAGCGGCACTCTCAATCGCATAGTTACGGGTTGCCATCTCAGCCAGTTTATACCGGATCGCACCGAACTTAGAGATCGGAAGCCCAAACTGCATGCGCTCATTCGCATAGATTACAGCCTGTGTTAAGACCCTGCGGGAAGATCCGATTGCCGCCACACCCAGCTTGATACGACCTATGTTTAGAATATTAACTGCTATCTTGAATCCATTCTCCCGTTCGGATAATAGATTTATAACCGGAACCGGGCAGTCATTAAAGAATACCTGCCGTGTGGACGAGCCCTTTATGCCCATCTTATGCTCCTCAGGATTCATCGTGATACCACCAAAACCCTTTTCAACGATAAATGCTGACAGGTTTTTATCATCGTCTATCTTGGCAAAAACAATGAACACATCCGCAAAACCGCCATTTGTGATCCACATCTTTTGACCATTGATCAGGTAATGCGTTCCTTCAGCGTTAAGCTTAGCCTTTGTCCTGCCTGAATTAGCATCAGAACCTGAATTGGGTTCGGTCAGACAGTATGCAGCTTTCCATTCGCCGGTCGCCAGCTTCGCTATATATTTATCTTTCTGCTCTTTATTACCGTAATATAAAATGGGAAGAGTTCCGATTCCTGTATGCGCGGAGAGTGCCACTGCGAAGGAATGACCAGGCCCCACGCAGTCAGCGACCAGCATGGACGTATTAAAATTCTTTCCAAAGCCTCCATATTCTTCTGGTATTGATACGGCCAGCAGACCGAGCTGCCCTGCCTTGTCCATCAACTCTGGCATCAAACCCTCTTCCTGGTTATCTATCCTGTCCAGGTTCGGGAAAACTTCTGCTTCCAAAAAGTCTTCGCAGGTCTTCTTGATCATCAGCTGCTCTTCATCAAATTCTTCAGGAATAAAAATATCCTCAAAAGAAGTCTCGCGAATGATAAACTCACCGCCTTTGATTGATTTGTTTTTTTCAGTCAACTCCATGGTTTAGGTTTTTCAGAAAATTGCTTCTAGCGCTCTTTTCCACGTTTATATCTTAAATTTTTTTAATTGCCCAATCCTGTCTAATGTCTGATATCTCATATCTAACATCTAACCTTACATCATTTCAAATATTCCCGCCGCACCCTGACCGGTTCCGACACACATGGTCACCATTCCGTACTTTTTCTCGCGGCGCTTTAGCTCGTTAAAGATCTGAACGGACAGTTTTGCTCCAGTACAGCCCAGGGGGTGACCTAAAGCAATGGCCCCGCCGTTTACATTGGTGATCTCAGGATTTAAGCCTAACGTTCGAATGATGGCTAATGATTGCGATGCAAACGCTTCATTCAACTCAATCAGATCAATATCCTCCTGCTTCATTCCAGCCTTTTTTAAAGCCAGTGGTATAGCTTCGATTGGTCCGATTCCCATAATCCTTGGCGGAACTCCGGCTACTCCATAGCTAACCAGGCGGGCAATAGGCTGTACATTCAGTTTCTTAAGCATCGCCTCCGAAACTATCAGCACGAATGCCGCACCATCTGATGTTTGGGAAGAATTTCCAGCAGTTACAGCTCCTCCCGCAGCAAATACAGGCTTAAGCCTTGCCAGCTTTTCCGGCGTAGTATCTGCTCTCGGACCTTCATCTCGATCCACTACAAATTCCTTCGTCTTCTTTTTAAGACTCTCGTCGAGGTATGTCTCCTTTACGGTTATCGGCACAATGCCACTGCTTAAATGACCATTCGCAATCCCTTCAACCGCTTTCCGGTGTGAATTAAAAGCAAATTCATCCTGATCTTCCCGGCTGACATTATATTCTTTAGCCACAGCCTCCGCAGTCAGTCCCATTCCCCAGTACCAGTCAGGGTTATTCTTGGCGACCTCTGCGTTAGGAACCAGTTTCCAGCCTCCAAAGGGCATGCCCGACATTACCTCCACCCCGCCGGCAATAATACACTCAGCCATTCCCGAGCGAATCTTGGCAACCGCCGTGGCAATAGTCTCCAGGCCGGACGCACAATACCGGTTAACTGTCATTCCCGGAACTTTTTCCGTATTCAGCCCCATCAACGAGATCATTCGACCGACATTAAGCCCTTGTTCGCCTTCCGGCGTAGCATTCCCAACGATCACGTCGTCAATTTCTTCCTTATCCAGGTTCGGCACGGAAGCTACCAGGTGCTTTACTACCTCGGCAGCGAGGTCATCTGCCCTGGTAAAACGAAATACTCCGCGAGGCGCCTTGCCAACGGCGGTACGATATGCTGCGATTATATATGCTTCTTTCATTAGTCTTGAGATATGAGATCTGAGATTTTAGACATAGCTTATGAATTGAGCTTTCAGGATTCAACTCTTGTTTTTAGCATCTTTTGAAATGCATAAGTCATCTTTTGCATCTCCTCAATTTGTAAAAGCAATGGATCTAAAACCTCATTTGTTATTAAATTCAATTTATTCGCAATTAGTAATTGTGTTTGCAATTCATAGGCTGAACCGTTAGCAATTCCAATAAAGCTATTGAACTCCCTAACTGAATTCCTGCCGGCACCTTCTGCAATATTGGAAGAAATAGAAACAGCTGCCCTCCGGGTTTGACTGGTTAATCCGTATCGCTCGTCTGTCGGAAAGTTGGCGGTAACTTCATAAACCTTTACTGCCAGATCAATAGCCTTCCTCCATATTTTTAATTCCTTAAGATTATTCATTTCGACCTTTTTGTCTAACGTCTAAAATCTCATATCTAAAATCTAGTTCCTCAGCGGCTTTCCCTTAGTCAAAATACTCTGTATCCGCTCAAGAGTTTTCTTTTCGCCGCAAAGAGAAAGAAATGCTTCCCGTTCCAGATCCAGGAGGTATTGCTCGGAGACTAATGTTGGTGCAGACAAGTCTCCGCCGCACATGACATAGCCGAGCTTTTCCGATATCTTTTTATCATGCTCTGAAATATATCGACCCGCATACATTGAATTTGCTCCTGCATATACTATTCCTAAGCCACTTTTACCAAGAACCTTGATATCTCTTCGCTGAACAGGACGGGTATATCCCATTTCCGCCAGTTCAAGAGCTTTCTCTTTTGCATCGCCAATCAGGCGGCTTCGGTTCATCGTGATGGAGTACCGACCCTTTTGCAGGTATCCGAGTTCATAGGCCTCTTCTCCGGAAGTTGAAACTTTCGCCATTCCAATGGTCAAAAACCGGTCTTTTAAAACATTTTGTTCTATCTGACCATCACGAAGCTCATCCGACACGCGCAAAGTGAATTCCTTGGTACCGCCGCCACCGGGAATAAGCCCTACGCCGAATTCAACGAGACCCATATAAGTTTCCGCATTTACCTGAACGTGATCGGCATGCAGGCATAATTCGCAGCCGCCTCCCAGAGTAAGATTATGTGCCGCAGCAACTACCGGAATTGAAGAGTACCTCAAACGCATCATCGTGTTTTGAAACATTCTGATCGCGATATTTATCTCATCCCAGTCCTGCTCGATTGCGGCCATAAAGATCATCCCGATATTAGCCCCTGCGGAAAAATTCGCACCATCATTACCGATAACTAAGCCGCGATAATCTTTTTCTGCCAGGTCGATCGCCTTATTTATTCCCTGAATAACCTCACCCCCGATGGTATTCATCTTGGTATGAAACTCGAGGTTTAGTATTCCGTCACCAAGATCAGTTATTGTTGTGCCGGAATTTTTCCAGAGGGTTTTAGTCTCCCTGATATTGTCCAGGATTATAAAAGCATCCCGGCCCGGAAGCGACTTGTAATTCTTTGATGGAATATCATAGTACTTTTTAATCCCGTTTTCCACTTTATAGAAAGAATCGAAACCGGCAGCAAGCATTTCATGTACCCAGGGAGCAGCCTCATTCCCGTATTCTTTCATCTTACCTAGCGATTCCCGAACGCCGATTGCATCCCATACCTCGAAAGGTCCTAGCTCCCACCCAAAACCTGCGCGCATGGCATCATCAATCCGGTAGAGCTCGTCAGAAATTTCCGGTATGCGGTCAGATACATATTCGAACAAGCCAAAAAAGGAAGTCCGGAAAAAATCACCTGCTTTGTCGGTTCCGGCAGCAAACACTTTCATCCGCTCACGGAGATTTTCAACCGGCTTCGTCGCTTCCAATGTTGCCGATTTAACCTTTTGCTGAGGTTTATATTCAAACGTTTTCAGGTCCAGCGCCAATATCTCGCTTTTGCCCTCAGCGTCTTTCACTTTCTTATAGAATCCCTGGTGGGTCTTATCCCCAAACCACTTGTTTTCCTGCATTTTCTGAACATATGCCGGAAGCCTGAAGAGGTCGTTTGCCTTATCATTTTTCAGATTCTGGTATAAGCCATTTGCCACATTGATCATGGTATCTAAACCCACCACATCGGTTGTGCGGAAGGTTGCTGACTTCGGCCTGCCCAATGCCGGTCCCGTAAACTTATCCACTTCCTCCACAGTCAGTTCCATTTTTTCCACCAGGTGAAGAAGCGCCATAATGGAATACACACCCACACGGTTGGCGATAAATGCAGGAGTATCCTTACACAATACAGTTGTTTTACCCAAAAATTTATCCCCATAATGCATCAGAAAATCTACGACATCCGGTTTCGTATCAGGGGTAGGTATTATTTCAAGTAATCTTAAATATCGCGGGGGATTAAAAAAGTGAGTTCCGCAGAAATGAGCTTTAAAATCTTCTCTTCTGCCTTCCGCCATGAGATGGATCGGAATACCGGAGGTATTTGAAGTTATCAGGGTACCGGGCTTGCGATGTTTCTCAACCTCGTCATATATCTGCTTTTTAATATCCAGCCGCTCTACTACGACTTCGATTGTCCAGTCGCATGAAGCAATATCCTTCATATTGTCATCAAAGTTCCCGGTGGTTATCCGCCCGACCACTTTTTTCGAAAATACAGGTGAGGGATTTGAGTTTATGGCAGTTTCAAGGGCTGAGTTGACTATGCGATTTCTGACCACTTTATCATTAAGCGAAAGACCCTTAGCCTGCTCTTCTGCAGTCAACTCCCGCGGTACGATATCCAGAAGCAAAACTTCGACTCCGATATTGGCAAAGTGGCACGCGATCCGTGAACCCATTATGCCAGAGCCCAAAACTGCTACTTTTTTGATATCCCGTTTCATATTTGTGCTTTTAAGTTTTTGTGCGCCTTTATAATTGTCTATCGTTTATTTTCCGGATCATATTCAAGAGTGAGTTTGTTGATCTTATTTAAGACCATCGCAAGCTGACTTCGCTCCTCTTCCGCTATGTGCTGATTCAGATATTCATTGAATTTTCTTACCACATCTTTGGCAACCTGTTTCTTTTCCTTTCCGAAAGGAGTCAGGAAAATCTTAACAGATCGCTTGTCTGCCTCGTCAACCTGCCGGTAGATAAGACCCAGCTCTTCCATATTCCTCAGAGTTCTGGATAAACTGGTAGACTTAACACCCAGCAAACAAGCAATCTGCGATACAGCCGTACCCTCTTCATGTATATTAATCAGCATATATCCGAGAGCCTGCGTGATCCCATAGCCGGAAGCTATCTGGTTATATTTATTGGCGACACTCTGCCAAACAATTTTTAAAAAGTAATCAATCGTTTCTTCGGGCTTCATTTTACATGCTATGCTTGCATAACAAATCTATATAATCAAATAGTATTATGCAAGCATATTAACACCAAAAAAGTAAAAAATGAATCCAAGCGCGGTCAGGCGAACCAGAGATAAAGCCCCTCAGGTAACCCGCAAATATCCGGGGAATATTTTCCCCAAACCCAATGATCAAAAGAAACAATTTCCCCCATCGGTGGCTCTTAATTCAAAGGCGAATATTACAATGAAAATTAAAAAAACGGCTGCAAAAGGTCAGTTAGCGTATAATCAGGATTTTTACAGAAAGGCCCGCTGATTAGCATAGTTGTTGCCTATGTCTGAAAAGAATAACGAAAAATCAAACCGTCATGAAAAGTTTTACTTCCCGTTTACTGAACAACGAATTAACCGCCAAAGATGTGATCATTTCCTTTTTAGGAATTATCTCCACCACAATTTTAGTAATTCAGTTAGTAGATATTAGTTTATTAAACTAATTCAGGTCAGTTTATACTGACAACCATATTTTCCGGATCTTATTAAAATGATTTTCGGAACGTCTCTCAGCACATCCGGGCAAACACCCGGATTTTTTGCGTCGATATTTCTTTCAAATCAAACCTACGTCAACGGCCACATAATAGAAGCTCCCCGGAACATTCATTAATTACCATCCGAGCGCTGTGTCATCACCCCGGGAATCTGCTCCGCCCTGGTAGTAGCCCCACTTCGTTTTGAGGATTGCGTCTACACGCCCAATGGGACCACGCTCCGTAATTTTATAACCCTTCTCCTGAAGTCTTAGAGCAACCAGGCTATCCAAAGCTCCTTTCTCAACAAAAACCTCATCAGGCAACCACTGGTGATGGAACTTTTTAGCATTCACAGCTGCCTGCATACTTTTATCAAAATCGACCACGTTCAAAATTGTCTGGAACACCGATGTTATTATTGTGGATCCCCCCGGAGTTCCGACTATCATGAAAAGATCGCCGTCTTTTTCAAGGATAGTAGGAGTCATCGAACTTAACATTCGTTTACCAGGCTGAACTGAATTTGCCTCGCCGCCCACCAGCCCATACATATTCGGCGTGCCCGGCTTCACAGAAAAATCATCCATCTCGTTATTAAGTAAGAATCCGGCCCCTTTAACAAACACTTTCGACCCGTAAGAGCCGTTTAGCGTAGTGGTTACCGAGGCAGCGTTACCATCCCGATCAACAATAGAAAAGTGGGTCGTTTCCTCACTCTCTTTGCCATTGATCTTGCCGGCTTGTATATCACTGCTAAGAGTGGCTCGAGACCAGTTAAAATTCTCTAACCGTAAACGTGAATAAGAGCTTTCCAGCAAGGCTTGCTGGGGTACAGAATAGAAATCGGGATCACCAAGGTGAGTCGCCCGGTCGGCATAGACACGTCGCTCAGATTCTACGATCAGCTGCACCGTCGAATCGGCGTTGAATCCCCAGCGGCTTAGCGGATAAGGTTCAACCGACTTAAGCAACTGCATCAGCGCAATACCACCGCTTGAAGGCGGCGGCATCGTAATAACTTTATAACCTCTGTAAGTCCCGGTTACCGGTTTTCGCCAGACAGCCTGATAGCTTCTTAAGTCGTTGGCGCTGATCATGCCTCCGCCAGCCTTCATTTCAGCTTCAATTAAGGCAGCGACTGGACCATCGTAAAAGCCATCACGCCCTTTGTCTCTGATTAGGCTAAGCGTGTTCGCCAGGTCAGGCTGTTTCACGAGGTCGCCGGCCTTCCATTGTTCAGCCTGTATATAATATTCTTTACCAGGGTTATATTTTAGGAAGTCAGCCCTGTTTCCGTTTAACTCCCGCGCCTGGTTTTCGGTCAGCTTATAACCATTCAATGCAAGGTCAAGGGCAGGTTGAACAACTCTGGCCCAGCTTAGTCGGCCATACTTTTGATGTGCCTTCACCATTCCATCCACACTGCCGGGTACACCAGCTGCTAAGGGGCCGTACAAGCTTTTATCGGTGATTGCGTTGCCAGCAGAATCTAAATACATATTACGGCTTGCCGCTGCCGGCGCTTTCTCGCGGAAATCGAGGCTTGAAATTTCACCTGTTGAAGACCGGTAAACCAGAAATCCGCCTCCTCCAAGGTTACCTGCATTGGGATAAACCACAGCCAGCGCAAACTGAACTGCTACGGCAGCATCGACAGCATTTCCCCCGCTTTTTAGAATATTTAGCCCGACCCTGGAAGCTTCCGGGTGCGCCGAAACGACCATGCCGTTTTTGAACTCTACGCTATTATTTTTTCCTAACTGTCCGCCAACACATGAGGTGACAAGCGTTGCGATTGCGATGACGGCCGTGATCGACCGCGTGATGAAGTTAAATTTCAATGTGTTCAGAATTTCTGTAAATCTTTTCAACCAGCGCTTTATTCTTTTCGAGGATAAACTTACGCTTTAAACTTAGTTTTGGAGTAAGTTCACCTCCTTCAATACTCCATTCGGCCGGTAGCAGCTCTATTTTCTTAACACGTTCCCACTGTCCGAAGTCCTTATTATAATGTTCGACCTCCTCACAGATCTTGTCAATTACTGCCTTATTCTGTATGATCCCGTTGTTTGATTCATAGGAGATATTCATACGGGAACACCAATCCTTTAAATTTGCAAACGAAGGGACAATCAGTGCGGATGGGAATCGCTCATTTTCACCAAGCACCATGACCTGCTCGATATAAATTGATTCCTTAAACTTATTCTCCAGCACCTGCGGCGCTACATATTTCCCACCAGCCGTTTTAAATATTTCTTTCTTCCGGTCTGTGATGCGAAGATACTGGCCGTCGATCAATTCCCCAATATCGCCCGTATGAAAATACCCCTCTTCATCAATGCATTCATCAGTGAGATCCGGACGCTTGTAGTACCCTTTCATCACATTTGGTCCCTTACACAATATCTCCCCGTCCGAAGCTATCTTTACACTTACATCCTTTATCGGCCTTCCGACCGTCCCGAATCGGGTCTCACCGACTCCCAATCCATTGACGGTAATTACCGGAGAAGTTTCTGTAAGCCCGTACCCTTCCAAAACGGGTATCCGGGCTGCCCAGAAAACCCTGGCGAGTCGCGGCTGAAGCGCAGCTCCCCCAGAAACCAATGCCAGGATATTGCCACCGAGAGCATCACGCCATTTATTGAAAATGATCTTGTTGGCTATCTTAAGTTTTAATTCGTACAACAGCCCGTTCCTTCCATTCAATTCATAACGCAAGCCCAGTTCAAGTGCCCAGAAAAACAATTTTCTTTTGATTCCTGACAGCTCCGAGCCTTTCGCAACAATGCGATCATAAACCTTTTCCAAAAGGCGCGGCACGCTTGTAAAACCGTGAGGCTTCACATCGTTTATATCGGCCACGATAGTATCCATACTCTCTGCGTAATAAACCGATGCGCCAATATAGAAATACATGTAAAGAACCATGCGTTCGAAGATGTGCGAAATAGGCAAAAAGCTCACGGCCTTTTTAAAACCCGCCGGATATAACATAGAGGAGGAAATAACATTTGACACCAGGTTATTATGAGTGAGCATCACTCCTTTCGGCGTACCTGTAGTTCCGGAAGTATAAATTAGGGTCAAAAGGTCATCAGGAGTAACCTTCTCCCGGAATTCATGCAGGTCGATCTCCTGGTTTCTCTTTCCTGTTTCAACCACTTCCTGCCAGTGTGCGGCTTCTGGCAAATTGTCGAAAGTATAGATTTTCAAGTCGCTCTGTAACGCATCGGCGGCGGCCTTCAATTTTCCATATAAAGCCTGATCGGAAACAAATGCCACCCTTACCTCGGCATCCTCAAGAATATACCGCACATCCTGCTCAGCAAGTGTCGGATACATGGGAACTTGAATGGCACCGGTCTGCATGATCCCGAAATCACAGATATTCCATTCCGGGCGGTTGGCCGACATAATTGCGACTTTATCGCCCTTACGAATACCTGAAGCAATCAGGCCCCGGCTAACCGAATCAGCGAGATCTGTAAATTCAGTTGTTGAATAGCGTCTCCAGGAACCGTTCTGTTTTCCCGCAACAATGTCGTCCTTCTGAAAGTTCTTACGGCAATGTTCTAAAAGATCAAATATGCGGGTTACGGCCATAACTTCGGGTTTAGCAGGATAGCAAATTAATTAAAAATATGAACGAAGACAAATCACTGAACCGCGTATTCCCGGTATTACCGGAAGCGAATCTTTCCGACACAAAATAATACGGCTGTTTATATGTTATAATGGCGTATTATGCGCTTGTTTTTGAAAGTCCGGCCTGTTGGCATTGTATTTGAAAACCGGAACGCGTGAAAACAAATGGCATGCACGGCTAACGCGAAGCATATCCGACGATGCCTTTTTTCCAGATAACAAATCAAAATAAACAACAATTAAAACATGAGAAAATTACTTTTACTTTGTCTTACCGCGGGAATCGTATTATTCACCCAAACTGACCTGAAAGCTCAGCAAACCTACAAAAACGCCCTCGGCGGTCGCCTGGGAACCGCGAATGGGATCACTTTCAAAACTTTTATGACCGGCGACAGGGCTCTGGACTTTATCCTGAACTTTAGCGATAACAATAACGTTTCTACCTTCCGCTTCACAGGACTGTATGAAATCCACAACGACATTAATAATGCCCCCGGCTTAAGATGGTACTATGGACCGGGTGCTACCGTCGGATCAAGAAAAGACAAGTCACACGACGATAGCGACCTACTGGTCAGCATTGATGGTGTACTGGGTCTAGATTATAAATTCAACGGCGCACCGATCAACCTGGCTTTAGACTGGAAACCTGCGATCGAAATCACCCCAAATACGGAGTTTGATGCTGAGGGGTTCGGCCTATCAATCCGTTTTACCTTCTAAACAGCTTATTTATTAAAACCGGAAAACCGCCCTTAGAGGCGGTTTTTTTGTGTGTTACTCTTCCTGTCTAATAGTTCACCATCCCTGGCCGCTTCCGGGAAGATCGTAGCATACAAGTAAAGGTCAGGTAAAGGTTAGGCCACCAAATTGGTGGCCTAACCACTAGATGGTCTGAACAAGTCCTTAATCATCTCACCAGCGGATAGCACCTTGCATGCTTTGCTAATAATTGTAGCTGCAAGCTACCAGTGCAACTCAGAGTTTTCCAAAGCTCGGGTTTGATAAAATATTAGCAATAAAAAAGGCCCCCTCAACTGAGGCGGCCCTTGCTGATTAAGCAATTTGTTTAAGAATCCTTGTCCGTATCACTTAGCTTAAGCCATTTGCTGCGAACTTTCAGTTGGAGGCTTGTTGGGTCTTCAACAGCAATGATCCGGTATTTCAGCGCCTGGTTTTTCTCCAGATTCAACTCAATATTTTTCAATACCCCATCACGGCTAATCAGAACTGTGATCTTATCTCCCGCTTTTTTCAACGAGATCATCTTCTCCAGGTCAGTTACGCGGAACCCGTCAATAGCGATTATCTCGTCATTCACATTCAATCCACTTATCCATGCAGGGCTGTTCCGGGATACATTGTTTATCGTGATCTTTCCGTCCCGGCCCGATGTGGTAGCTCCTATATACGGTTCGCTTTTTTGGCCGGCAGTATTTTCCAGTGCCAGGCCTGCGTAGCCAAGAATCTGGGTGTAATCGATCACTTTTGTTCCATTGACGTAGTCATTATAGATCTTATCGAATGATTTCCCGGCAATTTTCTCGGCCATGGACTTGAATTCAGCATCAGTGTAACCACGATCCTGCCTCGTATAATATTCATCATACATGGCTTTCATTACGTCATCAAGGCCTTTTGCCCCCCTGGTGGCATTAATGATCTCCAAATCCATAACCATGGCAACAAGGGCTCCTTTATTATAATAGGAAATTCCGGAATTCTTAGAATTTTCATTTGGCCTGTATTGTTTGATCCATGCATCAAAGCTCGCATCACTAACTGCCTGCACGCGGTTACCCGGCTGATTTTCAACCAGGTTGATCTCACCGGCCAAAACATTCAGGTATCTTTCAGGACTATGAAAGTCAGCCCTGCGCAACATGAGGTTGTCATAGTAGGCTGTGAAACCTTCGGCTATCCATAGGTTACTCGTGTAGTTCTCGTTGTCATAATCAAACGGGCCTAAAGCAACAGGGCGAAGACGTTTAACATTCCATAAATGGAAATATTCATGAGCTACAAGCCCGAGAAAACCCTGGTAGCTGTTTTCATTGGCATAACCGAACCTGGAAGCGCCTAGTACCGTTGAATTAAAATGCTCTAATCCGCCGCCACCCGCGCTGTAGTTATGTACAATAAAAACGTAGCGCTTATTAGGATTGACTCCAAAAATACTGGTTTCTTCTTCCACTATCCTGGCCATGTCTTTCTTCAGGCGATCCTTATCATAGTTGCCGCCACCAACCATAGCCACTTCATGTTTTACGCCCGATGCTGTAAATTCAAATACATCCTGACTGCCCACCTCGATCGGTGAATCGTACAGGACATCAAAATCAGGAGAATAATAGGTATGGCTTTTCCCTTTTACATTTTCGAGGCCTGTGGAAATCTTACTCCAGCCTTTCGCCAGGTTGATCTTAACCGTTGACGATTCTTTAATTTGTCCCGCAGGGTACATAAATATACCTGTCGGTGATAAAAAAGCATGGGAATCATCAACAAAGCTGGTGCGTACCGATATCTCGAAAGCATAGACACGATACTTTATCTTTACCTCACTACTCTTACCCGTGCTAATTCGCCAGGTGTTTTTATTCGTTTTTTCTACAGGCAGCGCGCCTTTACTTCCGGCAGCACTGAATTCCTCAACATTCTTCGCAAACTCCCTGATAAGGTATGAGCCCGGAGCCCAGGCCGGCATTTTTATGTCGAGTTGGTCTTTCTTGTTTCCGGTGATAACCATTTCCACATCAACATAATGTGCCTGAGGTTCAGTAAAAGAAACTTCAAAAGCAATTTTACTTTGGGCCTTGGCCACTGTGCTGACTGCGGACATAATGAGAGCTAAGATTAAAGATTTAAATACAGATTTCATGTATGTGATTTTTGACAAATGTAATTTTTAAAACTTCTCTCTAAAATAGTGCCCGTAATTAAGCTGTAAAATAGTTGCTACATTCAACTATTTTACAATATTACTAAATAGATTTACCTAATAATTATGAACGAGCCTCTTGCCCAGTCATTGATTTCAGTGACTAAGAAGTACCTCAGCAGTTTTTCCAAAGAAGTGCCTGATCTGGCTATTGACCGATACCATCATGTTTTAGTGCTGATAGATGACCAAAAGGAAAAGCTGAGTCAACAGGCCCTTGCTGAGTTGCTGCAGATAGATAAATCGTATATGGTAACCATACTCGACTACCTGACTGAAAAAGGTTATGTACGCCGGGAAAAAAATCCGAATGACCGTCGCGAACAGTTAATAAAACTTACTCCTTTGGCTCAGCGAGATGTCCCTTTAATACGCGATGCTATCTGTACTTTGAACAGCCGGTCTTTAAAGAATTTAACAACCAGGGAAGTCCAGACCTTTAACGCCGTGCTGAGGACCATACAGAAAAATCTTAATTGCCCGAATCCCGAATCAATGTTTAACCTGAAGAATTTGTAGATCCAAAAAGAATGAAAACCAAACACATTTTTTATACCACGCTGGTTGTATTATTAGGAGCATTAGTTGTTTACCGCTTAACCCAGAATAAGGGCAGCAAGGCTTCCGGTCCACCGGCTGGAGGTGCGCCGGGCAAAGGCGGAGCGATGCCTCCGGCTAAAGTGGATGGAATAGTAGTAACGGCCGAGAATTTTGCCAACTCGCTTTCCGTATCAGGATCTATTGAAGCAAACGAGCAGGTACAGATTCGAAGCGAGGTTTCGGGTTTGGTGACTGGAATTTATTTTAAGGAAGGTACGAATGTCAGTGAAGGTCAATTGCTATTAAAAATAAACGACCGGGAATTGCAGGCGCAGTTATCACAAGCATTGACCAAGCAAAAGCTGGCAGCGGAAACCGAATACCGGGCCGGCGAACTGCTTAAAAAAGAAGCCATTAGCAAGGAAGAATACGACGTGGCACTTGCTGACCTTCGTTCACTGCAATCACAAACACAACTTACGAGAGCGCAACTGGCAAAAACACAGATCAGAGCCCCATTTAGCGGGAAGATAGGATTACGTACGGTGTCTTCGGGTGAATACCTGACACCAACCACGCCAATCGCCAACCTTGTCAGTATCAATCCTGTTAAGATAACCTTTTCGGTACCTGAAAAATATTCCGGACAGATCAAATTAAATACAAGCATCAATTTTACTGTTGCCGGATCAGATAAGAAATACACAGCTAAAGTTTACGCAATCGAGCCGAGTATCGATATGACGACCCGAACGTTGCAACTGAAAGCAACCGCAAGCAATCCTTCAGGCGACTTACTGCCCGGATCCTTCGCTAAGATCGATCTGCCGTTGTCAAACGTCAATAATGCAATCCTGATTCCAACAGAAGCGGTAATCCCCGTTTTAAAAGGAAAAAAGGTATTTGTAAGTGAGAGGGGAAAAGCTAAAGAAGTAATGGTTGAAACCGGCACCAGGACCGATAAATCGGTACTGATCACTTCAGGCTTAAAGGTCGGCGATACCGTTCTGACCACAGGCATGATGTCATTAAAACCGGAAACACCAGTTATGATAAAAATTGTTAATAATTAAGCCGCCCTACACGCAGGCATAAAATATTTGTTATGAGTATCTCAACAACCAGTATAAAAAGACCAGTATTGGCGATCGTCATGAACCTTGTCCTGGTTCTTTTCGGCGTCATTGGTTTTAATTTCCTGGGAATCAGGGAATATCCCTCTATTGACCCGCCAATTGTTTCCGTTCGTACCAATTACCCGGGAGCCAATTCAGACATTATTGAGTCTCAGATTACGGAGCCGCTTGAAAAGGCAATTAATAGTATTGATGGGATCAAAAACATTTCTTCAGCGAGCAACCAGGGTTCAAGTTCGATTACCGTGGAATTCAACCTTGACAAGAATCTTGAAGAAGCGGCCAATGATGTCCGTGATAAAGTTTCGCAGGCTGTAAGAAATCTTCCAAAAGATATCGATGGCTTACCCGTAGTTTCTAAAGCGGATGCCAACTCGGATGCTATCATCTCAATGACTGTCCAGAGTGATAAGAGAAATCAGCTTGACCTGAGCGACTATGCTGAAAATGTTATTGCACAAAGACTCCAAACTATTCCGGGTGTCAGCGGTGTGCAGATCTGGGGACAAAAGAGATACGCTATGCGTATCTGGATTGATCCTGCCAAGCTGGCTTCTTACAGGCTAACCTCACTGGATGTCAAAAATGCGCTTGACCGCGAAAACGTGGAGTTACCTTCAGGCAAGATCACAGGGGACGCAACAGAACTATCTGTTAAGACAACTGGCAACCTGCAGAATGAAGAGCAGTTTAACAACCTGATCATTCAAAGTGATGGCGATAATATCGTTCGTCTACGCGATGTAGGAACCGCAGTATTGGGTCCTGAAAATGAAGAAACGATGCTGCGCCAATCCGGTACTCCGATGATCGGACTGGCAATTGTTCCGCAGCCAGGCGCGAACTATCTTGATATCGCAAGCGAATTTTACAAACGATACGACCAGCTGAAGGAAGAACTTCCCAAGGACTTCAAACTTGACATCGCTCTTGATAATACTATTTTTATAAAACGTTCGGTAACTGAAGTTGCTGAAACTATCCTGATATCCCTCATCCTTGTTATCCTGATCATTTACTTGTTCTTCAGGGACTGGAGTCTTGCCTTCAGGCCGTTAATAGATATCCCGGTATCCCTGATATCGACCTTCTTTATCATGTACTTGTTTGGATTTTCCATCAATGTGTTGACCCTGCTTGCCATTGTGCTGGCCACCGGTCTCGTAGTGGATGACGGAATCGTAGTAACAGAGAACATTTTCAAGAAACTTGAAGAAGGCTACAGTCCTATCCAGGCTGCAATTAAGGGTGCGAATGAAATATTTGTTGCAGTTATCTCGATCTCTGTTACACTTGCAGCTGTGTTCCTGCCGGTCATATTCCTGGAGGGTTTTGTCGGAAGGCTGTTTAGGGAATTCGGGGTTGTTATCGGCGCCGCGGTACTCATCTCTGCTTTCGTTTCTCTTACCCTGACTCCTATGCTGAACGCTTACATGATGAAAGCGAATCAGAAAAAGTCGAAATTCTATGATTTAACGGAGCCTTATTTTGAGAAGATGACTACCGGTTATGCTGAGTCTTTAAATGATTTCCTCAAGAAACGCTGGCTGGCTTATCCGATTATCGTTGTCTGTGTGGGCTTGATAGCCTTATTTTGGGTAACGATTCAAAAAGAAACGGCCCCCTATGATGACCGCGCAGCGGTAAATGTCAGCGTTAGTGCACCTGAAGGAGCTTCTTATGAGTATACAGATCGTTTTATACTCAAATTATCGGATATGGTTGAAGATTCAATTCCGGAAAAGAGAATAAATCTGACTGTTACATCCCCGGGTTTTAGCGGTTCGGGTGCTGCCAATACAGGTTTTATGCGGATAAGACTTTCGGAACCTGGCGAACGAGAGAGGTCACAGGCACAACTCGCTGAAAAATTGACGCAAATTACCAAGGGATATACGGAGGCTAAAACTTTCGTTATTCAGCAGCCCACAATATCTGTTAACCGACGTGGTGGTTTACCAATTTCCTATATTATCCAGGCCCCTAACTTTGAGAAACTGCGCGAAAAGCTGCCCGTCTTTATGGAGACCATTTCACAGGATCCGACATTTACCGTTACAGACGTAAACCTGAAATTTAACAAACCGGAGATCAATGTCTCGATCGATCGCGAAAAAGCAAAGAATTTGGGTGTATCCGTTCTGGATGTAGCACAAACGCTGCAGTTTGCATTAAGCGGACAGCGTTTTGCTTACTTTACCATGAACGGAAAGCAATACCAGGTAATCGGTCAGTATGACCGGGCGGACCGTAATGACCCCCTGGATCTGACTTCTATATTCGTTCGGAATAACGGGGGCGAGCTTATCCAGCTGGATAACCTTGTTAACGTCGAAGAAACGAGCACGCCGCCGCAGCTTTATCACAACAACCGTTTTATGTCAGCGACTGTTTCCGCGGGACTTGCTCCCGGGATGAGTATTGGCGATGGAATCGAAGCTATGGACAATGCCGCCGCAAAGGTTTTAGATGACAGTTTTTCAACAGACCTCGGAGGTGAATCACGCGACTTTAAAGAAAGCTCTTCAAACACTTTATTTGCTTTTGGACTTGCCTTATTATTGGTCTACCTGATCCTTGCCGCACAGTTTGAAAGCTTTATTGATCCTTTTATCATTATCCTGACCGTACCAATGGCTGTTGCGGGTGCATTTCTTTCACTGTGGATATTTGACCAGACATGGAATATCTTCAGCCAGATAGGCACGATCATGCTCATCGGTCTCGTCACGAAGAATGGTATACTTATCGTGGAATTTGCCAATCAATTGAAAGAGCAGGGTAAGTCAGTCGGCGAAGCGATCCGTGAGGGAGCAACAGCACGATTACGACCAATCCTGATGACCAGTCTTGCCATCGCCCTCGGAGCCCTGCCTATTGCCATGGCCCTCGGAGCTGCGGCACGAAGCAGGATGAGCATGGGTATCGTAATCATCGGAGGTACGCTTTTTTCATTAATCCTTACCTTGTTTGTTATCCCCGCCATTTATTCAATGTGGTCACGCGCGCACAAACATCAGCCTGATTTTGAGGAAGTAGAAAAACCAGAAAACAAGCCGGTTCCTGAGCTTGTGTAATTCCGCATTCCCGATCAAATTACTATGAGCTTTAATTGTCAATAACTTTTAAGAACGAATGAAATTTAAACTGATCCTCTTATCACTTACCACATGCCTACTGATAACAACTAATCGCAGTTTAGCGCAACAAAAGCTAAGTCTCGAAGAAGCAGTGCAAATTGCTCTTGAAAATAATTATGATATTAAATTATCAAGCAATGCTGTTGAGATAGCGAAGAACGATATCAGCCGGGGCCTATCCACATTATACCCTGTCATCACCGGGAATTTCAGTACAAACAATACCGTATCAAACACATCACAGACACTGTCAAGCGGCCAGCTACAGGAGCGCGACGGAGCAAAGAATTCTAATACAACTTACGGCCCGGTTCTTAACTGGAAAGTATTTGATGGATTTGAGATGTTTGCCCGTTATGACCAGCTTAAAGAATTTCACAAACTTGATGAATCAAATCTCAAGCTAACGATTCAAACTACCGTGGCTGATGTTTTGACAAACTACTATGCACTGGTGCTACAGCAGCAGCAGATCGATGCCTCCCGGACGGCGCTTGAAATTTCACGTATTCGTTTTAAGAATTCCCAAAGCCGATACCAGATAGGAAAAGCAGCGAAACTGGAAGTACTTGCTGCTTCTGTGGACTTAAATGCAGATACAACGAATCTACTGAGGCAAGTCGATGTTTATCGCAATACCAAGATCCGGTTGAATGAACTCCTTGCCCGCGAATTAAATACTGACTTCACTGTCGCTGACACGATCATCATACAAACAGACCTGAAGCTGGCAGATGTGCAGACAGCGGCAAACGAACAGAATCCCCAACTTCAGGGAGCGCTGATCAGCCAGCGGATTGCGGAATTAAATCTGAAGCAGGTGAAAGGTAACCGTTACCCGGAGATAAACCTGATTTCAGGATACAATTTCAGTAAATCTACTTCAGAACTCGGCTTTGCTCAGCAGTCCAGAGGACGGGGTTTAAACTATGGTCTTAGTGCATCAATTAATATCTTCAGCGGTTTTATTCAGAAGAAAAATGAACGAAATGCTGATTTAGAGATAGACAATACAAGACTAAACTATGAGAAATTGAGTCAGGATATCAGTTCCCAGATCGCTACTCTGTACCGGACATACCAGACGAATATAGAATTAGTCAGGCTTGAACAACAGAATCTGGGCGTTGCACAGCAAAACCTGGAAATCACGCTTGAAAAATTTAAATTGGGAAGTGTTGCACCGCTTGAATTCCGTGAAGCGCAACGGAACTATATTGATGCAAATACGCGCTTTACCAATGCCCAATTTGTAGCTAAGCTTGCTGAAATTAACCTGAAGCAAATCGCCGGGGCTCTTCCATTGAAATAAATTTCATACTTTAAGGTCTTATTATCAACACCTTAGAAATTAGCAAGCCAGCGCTCAAAATAAATTGTCATTTTACTTAAAATTCAGAACAAAAAAACGTTTACTCCGTATAAATTCAGATAAAGGATTAAACCCTGGAAACTTTGAACTCACAGATGCAAGTATATAAGCATAAGACAGCACTTTTAATTGATGACAGCTACATTGACAATCTGATAAATCAAAAGATCTTACAGAGCGATAATTATGCTGAGAACATCAAAGTGATTGACTATCCCAAAATTGCTATACAATTTGTGAAAGAAAGTATTATTAGCGGAAAGAATACTCCCGATGTTATCTTCCTTGACCTTCGGATGCCGGAGATGAATGGTTTTGAGTTTTTAAAGGCTCTGGAGAGTATTCCTGAATTAAAACCTGATCAAATCAAAATTTATGTTCTATCTTCATCTCTCGATCCGAGTGATCTGAGAAAAATCAAGGCAAATAAGCTGGTGGCCAAATTTATTGGCAAGCCACTTACACGCCAGATGTTGTGTGATATTTAAAGATCTGAATGTTTTTAATTGCTGATAGTGGCTCATCAAAAGCTGATTGGGTATTAACAGGTTCAAACTCAGGAACTCTTCTGGAATTCCGAACCAACGGAATCAACCCGTTTTTCCTCTCCGAAAAAGAGATCACAAAGATCCTGCTGAACATCCCGGAATTACAACCCTACCTTAAAGAAGTTAAGGAAATCTATTTCTTCGGAGCGGGATGCTCAAGCCCGGACCGCAGGGAAGTGGTATCGAATGCCTTATCACAGATCTTCAAAAACGCTTTCGTCAATGTAGAGAATGACCTGGCCGCAGCGGTTTATGCCACATGTGGCAACAAGGAAGGCTTGAGCTGTATCCTGGGAACCGGGTCTAATATCACCTATTTTGATGGTAAGGAAATACATCCAGGCAATCATGGCCTCGGTTATGTCCTCGGCGATGAGGGTTCCGGAACTTATTTCGGGAAAAAGCTGATAACCTCTTACCTTTACGGAACTTTGCCTCTGCACTTGCATAAAGCCTTCCAGGAAGCATATAATTTAACAAAGACTTCCGTAATTAAGCAGGTTTACGAAAATCCGTCACCTAACTTCTATTTAGCATCGTTTGCTCATTTCATGAGCAGCTTTAAAACCGATCCGTTTATCGTTGACCTGCTGACAGCTGGTTTCGACGAATTCATACAAACGAACATTAAGGCTTATCCGAATTATAACAGGTTAACCTGCCATTTTATCGGTTCAATCGCTTATCACTTTCAGGACACTCTAAAAGAGGTTTGCAGGGTAAACAATATCCGTACGGGTAAAATTCTGAAGCACCCGATCGAAGAACTGAATAAGTTTATCCTCGAAAGAGAGATGAAAGATTTAGCGTAAAGCAGATTACACACCAATTCCTGTCACAATCTTAGTGTTTAATAAACCGGGTTTCACCCAACGATTTTCCATCTTTTACTGACCTGAATCTTGCAATGTAAATGCCCGGAGATAGCCAGCTTACATCAACAGTGTTTTTGTTGCCTTTGCTAACAGTGCCCCCTTTTTCCTTCCGTCCATGTATATCGAAGATCAATACCTGAACCGGAGATTCTGCTAGTGCTTCTAAATTAAAGAACAACTCATTCATAACCGGGTTAGGATAGATTGGTACTGAAGAGATTGCACTTTCCGGAGTGCTGATCTTTTCCTTTAACCTAAAAATTAAAGACAAGCGTTTTTCACCAAATGATGCAGGGTTATTCTTATCAATTTGAAAGCAGTAAGATGATTTCCCTCTTACTTCAGTTAATTCATTCTGACGATAGGCATCCTTCAAAAAGACCGACATGGGCGATTCAGAAATATCTTTAAAGTTTAGGCTGTAAGTACCTGAAGCAGCAGCATTAATAGATAAAGGTATTTCGCTTACCTCGGCAATATCCGGCATAAAGTTTATAGCAACATTTTGTCCATCATTAGTCAGGGTAGATAGTGACACTGAACTCCCAGCAAAATAAACGGCGTCACCTGATCCGTATTTTGAATCAAAACCCTGGTCAAATACAATTATGGCTTCATCTGCATTAGTATTATCGCTTAACTCGATACGAATATGATTTTGCATTCGCGAATCTTTCACTATATGACCAGAAGAACCCTTGGATAACTCATTTTTTTTTGTCGGCTCGCTCAATAAGCGCGCAGGTAAAGACAATACGCTTTTGCAACTTTCTGTGAAAGTGACTGTTCCTCCACCCGGTTTGGCCCTAACGTAAAATCCCTGGCCTGTTTGTATATTTGGTAAACCAGATTCAACACTGTTGTCACTCGATGTCGAAGTGCTTTTAGGTCCTCCATTGGTTACATAGCCATTGCTATATGTAATCATTCCGCCGCCAGGCTTGATTATAGAAACAATATTTTCCATGTTAATCTTATCCACAAGTTCCCAATTAATAGTAGAAGGATAGGGATTACCGATCAAATGATAACCGTTATAAGCTGCGTCTTTGCTGTCCTCTGTTCTGTTAGTATAAGTTAGAATGGATGCGGGGATGATGACATCACCTTTGTTTATTGGTCCGGTATATGTTACCGCAAAGCTTTCAGGTATGGCATAGGGAGGATTAAGTTTGTTGAATATATTAGTTGTCCGGTCTCCCCTGAAATTCAAAAAGAAACCTGATCCCGGAGATACAGGTTTACTAAGATCCATAATAGCAGTAAACTGGGCAGCCGATCCATCCTTAATACTAGCCAGTTCATTATATTGGAACAAGGCTGGTGCAGAACCGGGATAATCAAACTCACCAATTCCGCTACCTGTAATAAATACATATTTCTGCAATTGCTTAAAAAACGGCAGTGAAGCACCGGTGGTAACCGGGGAGGAAAGAGTTCGGGTACCGCGCATGCCTATGCCTCCTGTAAAGAAAGTTTGCACATTAACATCCCCCAAAACGTCGCCTGACGATTTAAGCGTATTGATCCCGGCATTTTTATCAGACGTACTTATCAGGGTAAGAAAACCATTTGAACTCATTTTACCGGATATTACATTTAGCTGTTCCGTAATATTCAATGAATTGGCGAGAGTAATGGTACGGCCTGAAGTCCTGTTAAGATACAGGTATTTTAATGACCGTTGATCCTCATCTCCGTACGGATTAAACCGTAGCGTAGCATCCCCTCCTGATCCCTTAATATACAACTCCGATTGACCGGACCCCGTGATAAAACCTACTGGGTTGATGGTAATTCTTGCATTTAGATAAAGTTTCCCACCATTAATATTTAAAGAATTATCAGCTCTGATATCTAACGAACCGCTTAATGCAATTGAGTGACCGGAAGGAATTGTTACCGGGCCGGCACCAGCAGCCCTGACAATATCTAAATCCTGCAGCGTATAATTTGAAGAGTCGCTTTGTGAAAAACTTAAATAAACCGGTGCACTATCGTTTCCTCGGAGTGTAAGGCTTGACGATGTCCCGCTGAACATTAAGCCATGGCAGACAAGCTTCCCTGGCGTCGGGGTAATTCCGTTTTGACCAATTGTCATTGTCGCATCAGACGGTAATGTTATTTTTGACCCCGTCTCAATATAAAGCTCTTTTAACACTGTAAAGGAATTTTGAAAAACTACTCCTGATGATCTCGTAACATTAATTGCCCTGAAGTGGGTTAGGTTTTTAAACCGCAGCGAATTGATTGGCTCGCCAAAGCCACTGATCAGCAGATCAGAATTATCAGAGCCAGCCAGAGATCCGTCCCCAAACAGGTCCTGACTAATCTCCAGGGAATTATAAGGTCCAAGATCAAGTATGTCGGTATTTTTTAATATGGTGATTGTCCCAGTAATGGAAACCGTATTTGAACTGGAAGAACTACTCATCGCCACTGTTTTGAGATCTGGTTTATCAATAACCAGGGCGGGATAAATATACCTGGCGCCATCAGCCGGGAGAACAGCACTCTCCGATCCATTAAATACAAACAAAGTATTGCTTCGCCGATTGTTGGTGTTAAATGAGGAGGCGGGGGTGTACCGCTGATGTTGCCGGCAATATTGAAAGACAAGTTATCTTCGAATTCCCAGTTGAAATCATTTAAACTGATAGCACCCAAATTCCAGATACCGCTTCCTGACCAATAGCTGTTGCCGTGTAGAAACAGCGTCCCCTTAAGGCCATTATTTACCCAGGTAGTTAACTCTCCATCATTTATTATATTTTGCGATAAATGAATTGCCGAGCCATTAACTGTGACGATTAATTTTGCTCCGTTTTGAATAGTTAAACTTGCGATGGAACTGGCAGTTGTTTGATTTAGATTAACTGAATGATTGGCCTTAATAATTACGTGATCACCCGCTTGTGGTGAACCTCCACCCCAGGTTACACTGTTACTCCAGTTACCATTAGTCTGACTCGCGATAGTTGCAGAAATAGCGCTTTGACGCTGGCAACTTGCCCACGCGAGTATGAAAATCACTTTAAGTATACATGTTGTCCGTAGCATGCTTAAATACTTAAGTAATAATACTGAGACCTCACTATTGAGTGACGCCTTAGTTCATGATATCGCTATGGTTACGATATCAAAAAAGAAAAATATTTATTTGAGACATTAAAAAGACTGGCGATTAGAACTCAATAGCCAGAAACATAAAGTAATATACTAATTTTTACAATTAGCTTTTCCGGGAAATAATATTTTCTCGCAATTTTTTGCAGCCATAGACAGCACCCGCAAAAATTAAAATTCCTACGCCTCCATCCAAGGGAATCGGTTCTTCGCAGAAAGGATCCAGATGGGGGTCACACTGCGCAAACGTGTTGAAGGTTGCCCCAAGAATTAAAAGACAACAAAGGACAACAATCAAATAAATTCTATTGAATCTATCAGTTCTTAAAAAACTTGGCTCTGCCAATAATTTCTTTGGTCTTTGCATCACTTACTTCCAAAATATAAAGGCCCGTAGTTAAATTAATAAGGTCTGCAGTTGCGATCTTACCCGGATTGCTTTCCACTTGTTTTACCTTTTCTCCTGTGGCCTTAAAGATAGTGATAAGCAATTTATTATTTTGAGACGTTTGTAAATTCACATGTATTTCGTCTGACGCAGGGTTCGGGTAAACTTCGATTTGCATCGCATTCTTGAAATTCTGAGGTTTGTTTATATCATAGTTTATCATTAAGGTTTCCGAGTATTCGAAATCACCTTTGATATCAATTTGTTTCAGCCGGTAATAATTAGTGCCCGTCAGAGGTTGTTTATCTAAATAGCTGTACGATAACAATATCTGTGAATTCATTGCCCCTTTAACCTGACCTATTGATGTAAAAGTTTTCCCATCAGATGATCTTTCTATTTCAAAACGATCATTATTACTTTCCCTTTTGGTAACCCAGTTCAGATTAGAAGCATTATTTTTTAATTTGATATCAAAATCCGCAATTTCAACAGGCGGCGGTAATGGAGGAAGAAACAGGATCTTAAACCGGTTAGCTCCATAACTTAGCTGATTGCTCTTATCGATATCAAAGCTATATTCCGGATTCGCCTTCACGTCTATTTTTCTATCGAGAAAATTATCCTGAAGAAATACTCTGAATTTTCCGGCTGCCTTGAGATCAGTAAACTTCAATTTCACTGGCCCGCTAACCGAACTACCAACCACCAAACGAATTTCAGAAATGTCTTCTAAGCCAGGCATAAAATTGATAGCGACGTTTTGGTCATCAACAGTTAATGTAGATAAAGCAACAGTACTGCCTGCAAAATAAGTGGCATCATTGGCTCCATATCCCGGATCATTACCTTCATTAAAGACAATAGCAGTTTCCTCTTTATTATTTTTATCACTCAATTCAAAATATATAGCCTTAGGAAGATCTTCATAGACCGCATTTGAACCTAAGCTGGAAATTCTGTTGCTAGTTCCATCGATTGTCGACAAGGGAATATTCAACAAACGAGCTGGTGATGTAATTGTCCCATCCGGTAAAGAGACTGCTTTCGCCGCCTCCGTGAAGGTGATAGTTTGACCCGCAGCCCGTGCCCTTACGTAAAAGCCCTGACCTGGCTGAATATAGAAAGAGGTACTTGGCGTATTGACCGGCACAGCTGCTCCTGCTGGCAGAGCTGCCGTTCCACCGTTTACCACATATCCGCCGCTATAAGTCGTCATTCCCCCGCCAGGCTTGATGATCGAAACCATATTATCGACGTTAGCCGTTCGCGTAACTTTTGCCCAATCAATAGTCGCTGGATATGGATTACCGATGAGATTAAAGCCATTGTAAGCGCCATCGTTCAGTCCGGTATTTACGGTATAACTTAAATTTATTGGAAGAAGTGTACCTTGATTTATTTGACCTTGATAGGTTATCGCAAAACTCTCCGGAGTTGCATAAGTAGATCCACTTAGCGGAGTTAACTTACCTAACGATGGAGTACGGCTTCCTCTAAAATATAGAAAAAAACCTTGGCCGTTCGTTAATCTCGTAGATAAGCTAGTTATCGGTGTATATTGGCCAGCTGCGCCATCGGCGTACTTGGCAGATTCCTTATAAGTTAATAATGTAGCAGAACTTCCATTATTGTCGAATTCTGAATCCCCTGAACCAGTAATAAACATATAATTCTTCAGTTGCTTATAAACAGGAACCAAAGAAGTTAAGTCATTGATTGGCGAGCTAAGAGTTCTGGTGCCGCGATTGGCATTACTTGATACAGAATTCGATGCACTTCCACCGGTGATCCAGGATTCAACTTTAACTTCTCCGGTAATACTAGCATTTGCAGGAAGGGAAGCCACATTAGCAAATGAGGTTGAAGTAGACAAAAGCCGTAAATAAGCATTGCTCCCAGAGGCTAACACAGCGTTGGTCCCGGTTAACTTTAATAAACTTAAAACCTGTAAAGATTCCACTAAAGTAACCGTTGCATTGCGGCTTTGAGTATAATTTTTTAATGTACGAGTATCTGCGCTTGCTTGGTTAAATCCAAGATTAAGATTCCCCGTGCCGCCAATGACAAGTTCTGAGTTAGCAGACCCTACAAGACCATTTGTTGCGTTTGTACCGCCAATACTTCCATTCAGCGTCAAAATATTAGAGCCGATATTCAACTTTCCAGTAATATTTAAAGTTCCATTAACCGCAATCGGCATGGACAGACTAACTCCGGAAGCATTATTTATAGTTAGGTTATTGCAAGTTTGAGCTGTCGGACTAGTCGTGAATAACCCTGTATTTGCTCCCCGAAACTCATAGTTAGCGGCACTGCTAAAGGTTCTATTGCCCGTTAAAGCAATAGATCCTCCTGGTCCAATCCCAGATGGATGTGATGTTATAAGAGTACCGCCGCTATTCAGATTGAATGCGCCCAAACCGGAAATCTGATTCACCCCACAATCTAACGTTCCGGAAACATCCAAAATTGTTGCAGCCTTCGGAAGCGCTAACGCAGGCATACCTGCGACAATATGAGCCTGCATTATAGTAATTTTCAGGGCAGCTCCGTTAGGAACAATATTAGCAGAATGGAATGTGACATTATCCCAGGAAATTTGCCAAGTAGATATTGAGTTCCATGATCCTGTATTAGTAGTCCTAAAATAACTTGCGTTGATATAAATATTATCAAGAGAGCCTGGCGTAATTGTACCGGCTCCCGGGTTAGTGAATTGCCCGCTAACTAAAATAGAACCGGTACCAGTTACATCTATTAATCTGGTATCATAATTTCCCGGGCCGGTCCATGTAAAACCAAAATCACCAGCAACATTAACGGTCCCTGACGATACCGTTAATTCTCCCTGCTGACCGTTACCATTTCCAGAGATTAAAACATTCCCCCCAATATTTATGGTTCCCCCACCTACAGCCAGAACATTATCAGGTTTTCCATCTGTAATATTCAAATTACCTACAACATTAAGTGTATTGGTACCACTAATAGTTAAATTCGATGATTTTTGGGAACTGGATTCAAAGTCTATTGATGCACAAGTAGCACTAACCATATCCATGATTACAGTTGATCCACTTTTAATAGTAACTGGATCTACTGATGTGGGAACGCCAACGGGAGACCAATTCGATGCGAGGCTCCAATTTCCAGTTCCGGTAAAGGTCTTTGGAACGGGAGCTGCAATCGCTGAAATCGAATAAATGAAAAAAAGAGAAAACAGTCTTGTAAAAATCCGCATAGGCAAAGTTAATTGCTCGTAAATTGCAATTTTTACGCCATCTAACACTTTTTGTTCGCAAGAATAATAAAACTTAAGTTAGGAGAGGTTGGAAGGCCTTATGGGCCTTCATTTTAAATCTCGGGGACTTCACAGATTATAAATCTGAGCAATAATCGCCACACATGAGAAATAGAATACACACTTTTCTAAATCTGCCATCTCCGCCCCTCATCAAATCATCAGACAAATCCTCTG
Source organism: Flavihumibacter soli (assembly GCF_010692725.1). GTDB lineage: Bacteria > Bacteroidota > Bacteroidia > Sphingobacteriales > Sphingobacteriaceae > Daejeonella > Daejeonella soli. The sequence continues at coordinate 132,649 of NZ_JAAFZB010000091.1, forward strand.
ATTCTTAATTAATAAACTGTGAAAACCCCTATCCTCTCTAAATTATACAATTAGTCTGCCATCAATTATTGCTTAATCAATTTCAACCGATGCAAAATTGCCTTATTGCTGACACCTACAACCTCTACAATGTAAACACCACTGAGCAACTCGGAGATATCCTGGGTTATTACAGCCGAATAATTAGTAAATGTCTGTGACTTTATTTTTTGACTTTTAACATCATATATATTAATTTGAAGGGGTTGATTATCAGCAAAATCGACCTTTAGGCTAAAGTCGTTACTCGCTGGATTCGGATACAAAAAAATACCCCTGCTAGTTATTTTAACGTAGTTAAGGGATATGACTTCGGAATAAGTGAATTCGCATTGATCATTAACTTGTTTTAATCGATAATAGTTGATTCCTGTTTTGGGTGTTTCATCCGAAAATAGGTAATCGAGTTTTTTTGAGGATGTTCCCCCTCCATCAGTAGTTCCTATTTTGGCGAAAGACACTCCGTCCTGCGAGCGTTCAATTTCGAAATAATCATTATCAACCTCCCCCCCGGTACTCCATTTCAACTGAGAACCTTTTTCAACCACCACACCGGTGAAGCTTAGATATTTTACAGCAGGAACTTTTTCAAATACAAGCTTGAAACGGTTTGCTCCGAAGGTTAGAGCATTGGAGCGATCAACTGCAAATTCATAGATCGGTTTTTCCTTTAGGTTTGTCAGGCTGTTAAGTAAACTATCCTTCAATAAAATGCGATAATTATCTATTGAGTTGATGCCGGTAAAACTCATTTTTAGAGTCCCGTTTGCATTAGAATTTACAGTCAGCCCTATTTCCTTAACTTCCTTAATATCCGGCATGAAGTTAATTGCGACATTCTTACCGTCGCTGGTCTGGCTTGACATGGAAACAGAACTTCCGGCCAGGTAAGTGGCATCTAACCGTCCAAATTTGGCATCAAACCCCTCCATAAATACGATCGCTGTTTCATCAGCATTAAACTTATCCTCCAATTTTACTCGCAAGACCTTAGTTTCTGATGAACTTTGATTTAAGGGGCCACTCGTTAACAATCGCGGCGATGGAAGAACCGCAGAAATGGCTTTGGCATTCTCCTGAAATCTTATAAACGAGCCTGTACCTCTTGTTCTGACATAAAATCCTTGTCCAGGCTGAATATAGAATGGCGTTTCCGGTGTACTGTTAGGGTTAGCAATGCTTGTTCCTGCTGGCAAAGCTCCCAGTCCACCGTTAGTAACAATCCCGCCGCTGTAGGTAAGCATACTACCACCCGGTCTGATTATTGCAACCATATTCTCGACGACCGAATTATCGGATCTAATAACCTGGGTCCAGTCAATTATTGATGGATACGGGTTTCCCACCAAATTAAAACCGTTATATTCAACATCCCTGAGACCAGCATTCGGGGTATATGACAGGTCCGTTCTTATATCTCCATAATTTATTGCCCCTTTATATGTTATGGCCATGCTTTCAGGCGTGTCGTAAGGAGCTACAACTTTTGAACCTGTTGCTGTATTATTATCAGACCTGTCACCGCGATAGAAAAGGAAAAAGCCAATACCTGGAATCATGTTGTTATTAATATCTGAAACAGGATTATATTGGGCTAAAGCTCCCTGATCAAATCTCGCTGCCTCCTTATATGTATATAGTGTTTCCGAAGAAGGATCCGGAGCAAACACATCAAATCCCCCGGTTCCTGAACCGTTAATAAACATATTACTTTGCAGTTGCTTAAAGCTAGCGTCGACTACCGGAGAAGACATGGTTCTGGTCCCTCTGTTAGCGTTTGTAGAAACGGAATTTGTAGCAGGTCCACCAGTGATCCATGATTCGACGTTAACTATACCGCTCACAGCTGCTCCCGCGAAAAGGCTTCCGATATTGGATGTGGTTGTTGCTGTTGAAACCATTGTTAAAAAACCATTTGAAGCCAATGTACCTGCGGTTGGAATAATATTACCGATCACATTTAGAGTGTTGGCCAGATCGATTGTTTTCCCCGCACAATCAAAAGTCAGATTCTTCAGCGCGTTCGAAATCCTCGGTAAAGTCGGATCAAACTTTAACGAGGTGGTAAAGGAACCATGTACTATCAGCTCGCTATTTGGGCTGCCGATTATAGAGCCATTCATTGTGATGACGGATGAGACTGAATTACCCAGGGTTAAAGTTCTTCCATTCAAGTCAATCGTTGCATTGCCTTGAAGATCAAAATTATTCGATCTAAAATCCACGTCCAATCTTGGGAAATTTCCATTGCCCACCTGTGGAATGATCACACTTGCATCGTTTGGCGGTATTCCACAAAGCCAGTTTGCCGCATTATTCCAATTATTATTAGGAGCGCCGGCTCCGCCTGTCCATACATATCCACTTTTTATATAAAGCAGGAGAGTATTATTCGCGGCCGGATTTATCGAACAGCTCACAGAATTAGCAGTCACTGTTATGCTGTTAATGACCAGCGACTGCCCGTCATTTGCTGCTGTTACCGGCGCCTGGAAACTTCCGGCACCGACGGCATCGGCGGATATGTTAACCGTTACAGGCGAACCACCGCCGATCTGGTATACCACTGTTGTTATACTGTTCGCCAGCAGACCGCTTACATTAGCCGTGAGATTCATTGTTCCGGTTACATTGCAGAGCGGCGAAGACGAAATAGAGCCCAGGGTTGGCCGCGGGTTTACAATTAATGTTGTTGAGTTATTCGTCGAAAAGTTTTGACTGCACCCAGGTCCACCATTGATGCTACTGCTAATGGTGGTTATCGTTAAAAGTTTGCCGTTATCTGCAAATGTTACCGGAATTTTAAAACTGCCGGTTGTTCCAACTGAGGTAACACTGGCTGTGCCACCAACACCGTTGATATTATAGGTTATTGTTGAAATGCTATTATTGAGTAAGCCATTTAACGTAATTGTAGAGTTTGAACCGCTGCATACAATATCCGATGAGACGCCGCTTAATGTCGCCAGCGGATTCACAGTGACCGTAATTTGGGCCGTTTTGGTACATGCGGGTCCGCTGGTGGCAGTTGCCGTAACTGTATAAGTGGTTGTGACCAGAGGATTAGCTGTCACTGTATTTCCCGTTGTAGAAGATAAACCAGTAGAAGGGCTCCAGGAGTACGTATATGATACGTCACTTGATGCAGTTAAAACCGTACTGCTTCCTATGCAAATGTTATTAATACTTGATCCAAATGTTATTGCCGATGTTCCTAGAACCAAATCTTTTGCTTTTCCCTTATCAGGATAGGTATAGCTACATCCTCCGGATGAGATTGTTAATGTATAACAATTACCTTCACTTCCGACAGGAACGATATAAGTAGGCTGGTTTGAAACACCCGGCGCAAAATGCGGATTACCACAATTTCCTATTGACTCATTCCATTGATAAGTAAAATTCCCATCCCCACCGGTTGGAGTGCCCGTTGCTTGTAACATAATACCACTTCCTGAACAAGTGGGAACTGCAATCCAGGTGCTGGTATTCGGAACAATGGCCGCACCTATAGAAACTGTAGTTGATGTAGTAAATATTGAGCAGCCGCCTGCAGCTGCTATAGTATAAGTTATTGTGTAAACACCCCCTGTGCTGGTACTCGGTGTAATTGCACCCGTGGCACTGCTCAACGTCAGTCCAACAGGACTTGCGTTATATGTTCCGCCGGCAGTTCCTGTCCTGGTAACCGGGGCAGTTCCAATAAAGCTTGACTTGCAAAATGGTCCTGCATAACTTATTGTCGCTGTCGGTTGTGCAGTAACTGTTATAGTACCGGTTAATGAATTATTGACACAGGGGCTGGAAGTGGTAACAGTATAGTTAAATGTACCCGATGCGGTGGGTGTCCCGCTGATCGTAAATACACCCGCGCTGAAAGTACCGGTAACTCCTGCAGGCAATGCCCCTGCGGTAATGGAAGCACCTGTTCCTCCGCCTCCTATTGCATAAGTAATATTTGTTATGGCTGTATTAATGCATTTGGTCTGAACATTTGTCCCAGCTGCTGATGATAATGAAATAGTAGAATTGGGGGTAACTGTAAGAGAGCCGCTTACTGAATTACTAATACAGGGGCCTGTAGCGGTAACAGTGTAGTTAAATGTTCCTGATGCGCTCGGCGTTCCACTAATCGTAAATACGCCGGCATTGTAGGAGCCGGTAACACCCGCAGGTAATGCACCCGCTGTAATGGATGCTCCTGTACCACCGATTGCATAAGTAATATTTGTTACGGCCGTATTGATACATTTAGTCTGAGCATCTGTTCCCACTGCTGACGATAACACAATGGTTGCGTTCGGATTAACGGTAATAGTTCCGGTTATTGAATTATTAACGCAAGGACCCATAGTGGTAACAGTATAACTAAATATTCCCGATGCACTGGGTGTTCCGCTGATCGTAAATACACCCCCGCTGAAAGTACCGGTAATTCCTGCGGGCAATGCCCCCGCGGTAATGGAAGCACCTGTTCCTCCACCTCCTATTGCATAAGTAATATTTGTAATGGCCGTATTGACACATCTGGTCTGAGCATCTGTTCCGGGTGCTGATGATAATAAGATAGTAGAATTGGGAGTAACTGTAAGAGAGCCGCTTACTGAATTACTAACACAGGGGCCTGTAGCGGTGACAGTGTAGTTAAATGTTCCTGATGCGCTCGGCGTGCCGCTGATCGTAAACACACCGGCATTGTAGGAGCCGGTAACACCCGCAGGTAATGCACCCCCTGTAATGGATGCTCCTGTGCCACCGATTGTATAAGTAATATTTGTTATGGCCGTATTGATACATTTAGTCTGGGCATCTGTTCCGGCTGCTGACGATAACACAATGGTTGCATTAGGATTAACGGTGATAGTTCCGGTTATCAAATTGTTAATACAAGGGGATCCTGTAGTAGTAACGGTGTAGTTAAATACTCCCGATGATGTTGGTGTTCCACTGATCGTAAATACACCCGCATTGAATGAACCCGTAACACCCGCCGGTAACGACCCGGCCGTAATGGAGGCGCCTGTCCCACCGCCCGCGATGGAATAGGTAATATTTGTTATAGCATTAGCTATACAAACTGTTTGTGTACTTGTACCCGCAGCTGATGATAAAGTGATCGTGGAATTGTCATTAACAGTTATGGTTCCGGATATAGAACTATTATTACATGGCCCGGTAGTGGTAACGGTGTAATTAAATATCCCCGGAGCTGTAGGCGTTCCGCTAATAGTAAAGACACCGGCGCTGTAAGCACCGGTAACACCAGCCGGTAGGACGCCCGCTGTAATGGATGCTCCTGTACCACCTCCAATTGCATAAGTAATATTTGTTATGGCCGTATTGATACATTTGGTTTGGGCATTTGTTCCGGCTGCTGATGATAACACAATGGTGGAATTAGCATTAACGGTTAAAATTGCAGCATTAGACAACACCTGTGAACAGCTTCCACCAGTACCGCTGACCACTACATCATAATTACCTGAATTGGCTGTTGAAGAACCGGTAATAGTTAAGGTTGCCGTGTTTGCGCCTGAAAAATTCCCTCCTGAAACCGGAATACCATTTCTTCTCCACACATAACTGGCAATACTCCCGGATGCCGCTACTGTGAAGCTCACATTGGAGCCTTCACAGAGAGTTTGAGAAATTGGCTGTGTGGTAATGGTTAGGCTTTGATTAACTGTCAATTGGGCATTCGCAGAAGTGACCGGGCTACAGGGCGCAGCCCCGGTTACTACTACGGTATAAATACCGGACTGCGATACAGCTGCCTGGCTTATGTTTAATGTGGCCGAAGTGACACCGGAAATGACTCCTGGGATATTAGACAAAGGATTTCCATCCTGATACCATTGATAGGTTAAACCCGTGCCGGTTGCTACGACTGAAAAACTAACCGGAAAACTTGAACAAACCGATTGAGAAGCTGCGGGCTGTGTGGTTATTGCAACCACCTGATTTACAACCAGGGCCACCTCTGAAGAAGTTACAGGTGCACACGGACCAATGCCGGTTACTAAAACACTGTACATGCCAGCGTCTGCTCCTGTAACACTATTAAGCGTCAACGTTGTTGATGTGGCGCCAGCAATATTAGCACCACCCTTTCTCCATTGATAGGTTAGTCCCGTACCAGTGGCTGCCACACTAAATGTCGCCGTACTTCCTGCGCATAAAGTTTGAGTAACTGGCTGATTGCTAATGGCAACAACCTCGTTCACTACCAAAGCCGCATTTGAGGAGGTGACAGGAGCACAAGGGCCCGTGCCCGTAACTACTACATTATAATCGCTGGCAGCATCGCCAACGGTAACGGGATTAAGCGTCAACGTCGCTGCCGTTGCTCCGGCAATATTGGTTGTTCCTTTCCGCCATTGATAGGTAAGTCCGGTACCTGTTGCCGCGACAGTAAAACTTACTGTGCTACCTGAACAGGTTGTTTGAGATGCTACCGGCTGAGCGGTAATAGCTACCACCTGGTTAACGACCAATGCTGACGTTTGGGAAGTAACCGGTGTACAAGGACCAATGCCGGTCACCACAACAGTATAATTACCCGCATCTGCTGTTGTTATGTTATTAAGTGTCAATGTAGCGGATGTGGCTCCGGGAATATTAACACCCGCTCTTCTCCATTGGTAACTAAGCCCGGTACCCGTAGCTGTAACGCTAAAGGAGGCAGTACTACCTGAACACAACGTTTGAGTGGCGACGGGTTGATTGGTAATGGCAACAACTTCATTGACTACCAAAACCGCATTACTTGAAGTAAGCGGCGTACATGGACCAGTACCTGAAATGACCACATTATAGTCAGTTCCTGAATCCGCTACTGTAGCGGAATTAATGGTTAATGTTGCCGAGGTAGCTCCGGGAATATTGGTTGTCCCCCGTCTCCATTGATAAGTTAGTCCCGTCCCGGTAGCAGCCACCGTGAAATTCACCGCGCTTCCGGAACAAACGGTTTGTGTAGCTATTGGCTGAGTCGAGATGGCAACAGCCTGATTAACAATCAATGCGGCGGCAGATGAGGTCACGGGAGTACAGGGGCTTGTGCCACTCACTGTTACTGTGTAATTGCCGGCATCGCCTGTGGTAATATTATTGAGAGTGAGTATAGATGAAGTGGCCCCGGGTATATTAATCCCGGCTTTTTGCCATTGATAGCTAAGGCCTGTTCCTGTAGCGGCAACACTGAATGTCGCAGCACTTCCAGAGCATAAAGTTTGGGTGGCGACGGGCTGACTGGTAATTATCGGTACTTGATTCACAGTTACGGTGAGCTGTGCCGTTCCGGCCACAGCTGGTGTACAATTACCGGCTGGCAGATTTGTAGTTACAAGAAGATTGACATTCCCATTTAATATCGTTGGAGTATAAGTGGCACTTACAGTAATTGGATTAGTGCCGGCTGTAACTATGTTGGAGAAAGAACCGCTTGGCGCACTCCATACAGCGCTAGTAGCATTGCCGGTCAATGTGGCTACTACGTTTATTGATTGACCGGAACATATTGATTGGTTTGATCCGACAGTTACACCTGCAAATCTATTCACACTAATACCGAAAGTCTGCGATACAGCACTGTTGCCGCATGGATTAGAAGCTACAACCGTAACAGGTTGATTATTTGAAATACTTGCTGCTGCTGTTATATTAACCGTTACTTGATTTCCTGATTGGGAGGCAATTACAAATCCCGGGGGGAATGTCCAGGTATAGCTCGTTGCAATCCCGCTTGAAAGATTTCCAGCAGTATAAGTTTGAGATGTGACAGGACAAACTGAATTATTTCCACTAATCCTTCCTTGGCTCCCATTGGAAAAACTGGGCGCACCTGTATAAACAGTCATGGCTACAATATTACTTGTAGCAGTGGCTGGAGAAGCACAAGGAGCGTTGGATGTTAGAACAACTGATATTGATGACGGGTTACCTAAAGAACTGGTAGTATACGTTGCCCCTGTCGCTCCCAAAATATTAACTCCATTCCGTTGCCATTGGTATGTGGGCATAGTACCTCCGTTTGTAGGCGTAGCCGTAAAGGTTACCGGTGTCCCGGAACTGGCACATATCGATGTCGAGGATGCGGATATCGTCACCGAAGGTACCAGTACAGGATTGACCACCACAGAGGTGGCTCCTGCTAAACTCGTACACCCATTCACTGTGATCGTTACACTGTATGTTCCAGCCATCGCTGCTGTTGCATTGTTAATTACCGGAGTCCGGGCAGAACTGTTAAATCCATTCGGCCCGGTCCAGGAATAAGTAGCTCCGGCTACAGTGGGGGTAGTTAAATTAATAGAGCTACCTTGACAAACAGGAGTATTACTGCTCGCCGTCGGTGTCGCCGGAATTGGATTGACTACAACAGTGGTTGTGCCAGCCGGGCTAGTACAACCATTTACGGTTATGGTTAAACTATACACCCCGGCCATTGCAGCCGTTGAACTAGCGATTGTGGGATTCTGCAGGGTACTACTAAAACCATTTGGCCCGCTCCAGCCGTATGTAGCGCCAGCAACTGCCGCCGTCGAAAGATTAATCGTCCCACCCGCACAGACCGCACTATTACTGCTGGCAACCGGTGTTGCCGGCACTGCATTGACAACAACGGTTGTTGTGCCTGCGGCGCTTGTACAACCATTTACAGTGATTGAAACACTATAAACCCCCGCCATTGCAGTCGTAGCATTTGAGATCACGGGATTCTGAACCGTACTTACGAAACTATTTGGCCCGGTCCATGAGTAAGTCGCTCCTGTAATAGCGGCCGTCGATAAATTAATGGTACTGCCCACACAAGCCGGACCGCTACTATTTGCTGTTGGTGTGGCTGGAATGGCATTAACCACCACGTTTGTCGTCCCCGCCAGGCTGGTACAGCCATCTAAGGTTATGGTGACACTATATACACCAGCCATGGCTGTTGTCGAAGCTGGAATAACAGGATTCTGATCGGAACTGGTGAAGCTATTAGGCCCGGTCCAGGAATAGGTAGCGCCGGCTACTGTAGGAGTGCTTAAGCTAATTGCACTACCTGCGCAGATTGCACCGGAATTTGAAGCCGTCGGTGTTGGCGGTAAAGAATTTACGATAACGGAAGTGGTCCCTGGCAAGCTTGCACAGCCGTTTACTGTTACGGTCACACTATAATCGCCGGCCATTGCAGAAGCTGCGTTGACAATCGCTGGATTTTGAAGAGCACTGGTAAAACCGTTTGGTCCGGACCATAAATAGGTAGCGCCGGCTACAGCTGGTGTAGTTAAGTTAATTATGCTGCCTGCGCAGACCGGTCCGTTGTTGCTAGCCGTTGGAGTTGCAGGAATTGGATTTACTACAACTGTAGTAATTCCTGCTGTACTTGTACAACCATTTACCGTTATCGTCACCCTATAAACGCCGGCCATTGCAGACGTTGAGTTTAAAATAGAAGGGTTCTGATCAGCACTGCTGAAGCCGGCCGGCCCAGTCCAGGAATAAGTAGCGCCTGCCACTGCAGGCGTGCTCAAATTAATTGTACTGCCCTCACAGATCGGGCCGCTATTTGACGCTGTTGGCGTTGCAGGGATATCGTTTACTGTTACGGCGACTGAATTGCTTGTGGCCAGGCTAGTTGTAGTACAAGGAGCATTCGATGTTAAAACCACCGTAACAACACTACCGTTTGTTAAGTCGGAAGCGGTAAAAGTAGAGCTATTTGCTCCCGTAACGTTTAGGCCATTGATCTGCCATTGATATAAAGGAGCTGACCCTTCATTGGTGGCTGAGGCAGTGAAGGTAACCGGGCTCCCCGCACAAACCGGCCCAGCAGGGTTTGCCGAGATATTTACAGTTGGAGTCAAAGCCGCAAACAATGACAGGGAACCAAAATTTGTACTTGCCGTTATACCATTAAATCCGCTTGAACTACTTGAGGTTATATCACCGCTTGCTGATGTTGAGGTCGTTGCCTGAACCTGTAGCCCAATAATCGTGAATGCATCCAAAGCATTGACGTTGGCACCTGATACATTAATTGTTAAGGATGAAGAAGTTAAGCCGCCAGCAGCTGTGGTAACCGAAGTGATATCAGTTCCGGATGAGGAATATGCAAGAGTGGACGATGTATTAAATTGCCAACCGGCCGGTGCATTGAGTGTTAATATTAAATCCGTACCGGTAAATGCAAAGTCACCGTCGGCTGTTTCAGCGATTACTATGTTACCCAGAGTTGTATAGCCTGCTGCACTCCCTCCTACTACCAGATTGCTGCAAATGGACGTTCCGTTCGTTGGTGCTGTAACGGTCGTTTGGCCAACCGCTGAAAAAGCGGATGAAATGAGAACTAATACTAAAAGGAATAGCTTACCAAAGAAATTAAACTTCTCCAAAGCTTGAAACCCAAAAAATCCTGATAAAGACAGGTTTTTATTGGAAGTGCCGTATAATTTGAAAAGTGGTGTAGAAATTTCCATAATTCAAAATCAGGTAAATGAAATCCGTTCATCACAACTCATGCATTATGCCATTAGCCCCAAAGCGTCAGGGAATTACGTTCGACAGCGTTCCACCAGCAGGGGCATTCAGCCGCCCATTCCTCAGCGTTTGAGTGAGTCTTAAAATATTAGGTTGTACTTGTAGAGTAGACGTAGTTCGTGCTATCGGTAGACAGCGCTTATTAAATAAAAGGAAAGCATTTTACCTTAAAGAGTAGCACACTCTAATATATTTAAAATATTAGAAACAATCCAGGGTAAACTGTGGTGCTTGAGTATACAATTTAATTTGTATGAAAGCAGTTTAATCACAGAATGCGTGAAAACGCTACACAATTTTTAATGGCAGTCGGGAAACCCGACGCGCGAACACAATAAACCCGGAAGCAGTCATCTAATGCAGGGCGGGAAATGTATGTCCACACTAAAAAAGGTGGGATGTACAGGGAAAGAAATGACCCATTATTCAACGGCCAGTTGAGGATTCACAATAAGCGAATCTTCATAGGCTTTACTAAGGTCTTTAACAGAATTCACCTCGAACTCATCTCCCCAGGGGTTCCAGGAAATAAACTTTAATCGTTTGTTTCCATCAACTTTGTTTTTGGATTCAGAGATCTCTTCGTAGATACCGAAGTTGCCCAGATTATAGTAATTTATACGGGTATATTTACTATTTAATATGTGGGATTTAACCAGCTCGAAACCCATGGATTCAATCCAGTTCTTTATGGCGGCGATTTGTTTTCTGGGCATAACTAAGGTGATTTAGAACACATTAGACTAACGAAAAAACGAACCGCTGGTTTTTACAGATTTAAAAAAACTGAAAATTTTTTAAAAATTTCTTAATCATCCAGGTGGAAAATACTTGGAAAGCCAAAACCCATGTCAGTATATCACACATTATTCTCACTGATCGCCGATAGGAGGTTCGCTCATGCGCCTTAACGTTTTTGACCCGGTTTACTTAGGACTTGCTTAGACCAAGTTAAGGTTAGTCCACTAATTTAGCGGACTAACCACTAGCTGACCTAAACAAGAGCACTCCATGATACTAACAGTTCGGTTAACAACTACTGCTTCGGTTCAGACCCTCATGGCCTTTGGGGAAGGGAACTTTTTGGACCCAATTTTCGTAATAAAAATTAGGGCTCTCTACCGAAGCCTCCCTGCATTTATGGAAAACATTATTGAAACCCTGGTTATAAGTTACGGTACCGGCTCATGGCACCATACAGGCAACTTTACCACGAACGAAAGTGGTTCGAAACAATTTCTAGTAAAATATCCTGATTCTCACGGTCCGCAGGAAGAGTATGATGTTCGCGTTAGCACTCATAATTACGGGGATACAACGGCCTATGAGATTTCACCTGGAATCCGACTGTAGCAGAGAAAATATTATTGCAAGCACCCCCTTAAACCGACAGCACAGCTCATTGTTGAAAGATTTTGCAATTGGGTTGCTCTGAATTAGCTTAGCTAAACTGTAGTGGGAGTTACTGGGCTCGAACCAGCGACCCTTACCTTGTCGAGGTAATGCTCTAAACCAACTGAGCTAAACTCCCGGGATACAAAAAAATCCCGACGAGTCGGGATTTGTGGGAGATACTGGGTTCGAACCAGTGACCCTCTGCTTGTAAGGCAGATGCTCTGAACCAGCTGAGCTAATCTCCCTGCGTTTGGGACTGCAAATATATGCCTCGAAAACAATTTCGCAAAATAATTTTCATTTTTTTAGCTAAGTACCTCTTCCAGAACCAAATGTGATTTTATCTGGCCGAAGCTTTCGATGTGCAAACGGTAGTATTCAAGTATTTTAGCCAGAATGATGCGCCTGTCGGTGGTAGAAATATGCAATAAATGTAAGTTGTCAAAGTTGCTTTGCATAAGTTTTATCCAGATGTCGGTTAAAGGCTGGTCGATAATTGATGTATGCGGCGGTATCTGCCGGGCGAAATTTCCATCCGTCAGATCGAAATATGAGGCGCCGGCCGCATGGGTCATATCCGGATAGAACCCGAGGAACCTGGTGAGACGCAAAAGAAAATATAAATGAAAATTCATCACGCCGCCTTCCATCCTGTCGAGGATTTCGATTGCGCGAAACAGGAATTCGAAAAGCACATCGTCAGCCGTCTGCTGTCGGATGGCCTTATACAGTACCTCGTTCAGGAACATCACGAGTGAGCTCTTGACAATATCATAGGGAATGGCCATGAAAACCGGCTGTTGTCTCACTTCAGCAACACGCTGGATATTGCCGCTCGGCTTATGGTAAACGACCATTTCCAGCAGGTGGAGCGGCTGGAGAATGTTCATGCTGATTTTCGCTTTTGGTTTCTTAACTCCGTTGATGAGGTACGACTGAAGTCCGAACTTTTCGGTAAAAACCTGTACCACCACGCTGCTTTCAGAATAGCTGGTGGTTTTAAAGACGATGCCGAGCGTTTTATGAAGCATGTCCTAAAATAGTTTCGGCAAAAACACCATCATTCCGATCGCGATAGACAGCAAAGCAGTGATCAGAACCGCCGCTGCCGATACATCCTTGACGACCCCGGCTTTCGGATGATATTCCGGCGAGACCAGGTCGACGAGTACTTCCAGTGCCGTGTTAAAAAGCTCTGCTGTTAAAACAAGGCCAATAGCGAGGAAGATCCAAAGCCAGTCGTGCTTACCTATGTTTAGCCAGTACCCGAGAGCTATTGCTGACAATGCGGAAATGCTGTGCACCTTAAAATTAAGCTGGGTACGAAAGGCGTATTGCAGGCCTTTGAACGCATAGGTGAAACTGAAAAGAAATTTTTTCATTCAATAACATTTAGCCGCAGGAAATTGTGTCCCGGGCAGGAACAAAGGTAATAAAGAAGCGTATAGCTTTGCAGCTGCCAACAGGGGCTGAATACATCGGAGGTGACTTGATTGAAGACAGTATCTTCAACTATCATCCGAATAATTTCGCGGGGTTTTTACTTTAAAAGATAGCTCAGTTGGTTTACATCCCGACTTACATCGGGAGGGTCGCTTTTTCGAATCCACTAACCATTTGCCAGAGTCATTCAAAGAGTTTTGCAGAGCGCTTAGCCTTTTTACTAATTTAAATTCGCTAGGGTAAATCCGGTCTGCCATTATGCCGCTCTTCCTCCTCTTCCTTTTCGGCCCTCTCTTCCAACAGTGCGCTTCGGTCGATTTTACGAATCAGGCTGTAAATAATATACAAGACCCCGGCTCCGAAGGCAAGATACCCGATGATCATCGCCCAGCCATATTTCATCAGTTCGGTATCTTTTAAATAGTAACCTAACAAGATCAGCGCGACCCCGGCTATCACGAGCAGAAACCCGCGTTTCATGTATTTATTCATAATAAGGATTTGATATTAACAAACGTAGTCATTAAAGTTTCCAGAGTGCCGGAGACCATAGCGATTTGGATTGCTGAATGCCTGTAAGCCAAGATCATTCCACGAATATTTAAAACGCCTTTCTCATCGAGCTGCACGCAATAAAAACTGACTATTCACACAATATACTAAGATTTCAGGCTTTATTTTCATAACTTTGCAACCTTAATTTTTGAGAGATAAAGCCCTGATGTACAAAGAATATAAGCAACTGAACTTATCGCAAACCGGGAAAGAAATTCTTGAGTATTGGAAAGCTCATGGGATCTTTGAAAAAAGTATCGCTAACCGTCCTGCTTCCAAACCTTATACATTCTACGAAGGCCCGCCTTCGGCAAACGGCATGCCGGGCATACATCATGTGATGTCCCGTTCTATTAAAGATATTTTCTGCCGCTATAAAACCCTTAAAGGCTACCAGGTAAAGCGTAAAGGCGGCTGGGATACACATGGCCTCCCCATCGAGCTGGCAGTTGAGAAAAAACTGGGAATAACCAAAGATGATATCGGTAAGAAGATCTCTGTTGAAGACTACAACGCAGCCTGCCGGACAGAAGTCATGAAGTATACCGACATCTGGAATGACCTGACTGAAAAGATGGGCTACTGGGTCGACCTCGAGAAACCGTATATCACTTATCAAAATGAATATATCGAAACTCTTTGGTGGATACTGAAGGAGTTCTACAATAAAGGCCTGCTGTACAAAGGGTATACGGTTCAGCCGTATTCACCTGCCGCGGGAACTGGTTTGAGTTCGCATGAGCTCAATCAGCCGGGAACTTACCGTATGCTGAAGGACACTTCCATCGTGGCAGAGTTCAGGTTGAAAAAAGACCAGGTGCATCCCCTTATACCGGTATTATTCGAAGATGATGCTGAGGATACTGCGATCCTGGCCTGGACAACTACCCCCTGGACCTTGCCTGCCAACTGTGCGTTAGCTGTCGGTGAAAAGATAGACTATGTAAAGATCAGGACTTTTAACCAGTATACTTATGCACCCGTAAGCGTGGTGCTGGCAAAAGAACTGGTTTCTAAATACTTCAAAAAAGAAGCAGAGAATGCTTCGTTCACAGATTACAAAGGCGGCGACAAGCTTATTCCATGGCAAATATCAGCAGAATTTAAGGGCCGCGATCTTCTGAACCTGCGTTATTACCAGCTGATGCCTTACGTGAGCAATGAGAACCTGGAAAAGAATGCGTTTCGCGTTATTCCTGCAGACTTTGTTACGACCGAGGACGGAACCGGAATCGTTCATACAGCTTCGGTTTTTGGAGCCGATGACTTCCGGGTTTGTCGTGAGAATAACGTGCCTTCCGTGATGGTTACTGACGAGAAAGGAAATGAATACCCGCTGGTTGACAGGCAGGGGAAATTCGTTGATGAAGTAACTGACTTTGCCGGCCGTTTTGTCAAGGAAGAATATTATAGTGATGAAGAGCGCAAGGACCCAGATTTTAAGCCAACAGATGTATTAATCGCGATCAAGCTTAAAGAGGATAATAAAGCTTTCGATGTAAAGAAATATGAGCATAGTTACCCGCATTGCTGGAGAACTGATAAACCGGTGTTGTATTATCCGCTCGACAGCTGGTTCATTAAAACCACCGCGGTAAAGGAGCGGATGGTGGAATTAAATAAGACCATCAACTGGAAACCGGAATCGACAGGCACCGGACGCTTTGGCAACTGGCTTGAAAACCTGGTTGACTGGAATTTATCCCGTTCACGCTATTGGGGAACTCCCTTACCGATATGGCGGACTGAGGACGGGTCTGAAGAACTCTGTATCGGTTCGATAGGCGAACTGAGATCAGGAATTCAACGATCAGTTGAAGCAGGATTTATGGAAGCCGGATTCGAGATCAATGATATGCACCGGCCTTACGTGGATGATGTGATCCTGGTATCACCATCCGGAAAGAGAATGTTCCGCGAAGCCGATCTGATAGACGTTTGGTTTGATTCAGGCGCAATGCCTTATGCTCAATGGCATTTCCCGTTTGAAAATAAGGAAGAGTTTAAGAACGCCTACCCGGCAGATTTCATCGCCGAAGGCGTCGATCAGACCAGGGGCTGGTTCTTTACCCTTCACGCGATTGCAGTGATGCTTAGCGAAACAAGCGATGAGATCAGGGCGGTGAATGAGGAGATCGTTAACGGAGGTATCGCCTTCAAAAACGTTGTCTCCAATGGACTTGTACTGGACAAGAACGGCAATAAAATGTCTAAGCGCCTTGGCAATGGCGTTGACCCGTTTGAAACAATTGATAAGTATAGTGCCGACGCAACCCGCTGGTACATGATAAGTAATGCCTCACCCTGGGATAACCTGAAGTTCAATCTGGAAGGACTGGACGAAGTGCGGCGCAAGTTTTTCGGAACTCTCTATAACACATATGCGTTCTTCTCGCTATACGCGAATATTGACGGTTTCAGTTATAAGGAAGAGGATATTGCCCTTTCAGAACGTCCGGAGATCGATCGCTGGATCATCTCCCTTCTAAACTCGCTTACCCGCGAAGTTGACGGCTACTATGCCGACTTCGAACCAACGAAAGCGACCCGAGCAGTCCAGAACTTCGTCGACGAAAACCTGAGTAACTGGTATGTCCGTTTATGCCGCCGCCGCTTCTGGAAAGGCGAATATTCGACTGATAAAATTTCAGCGTATCAAACACTGTACACTTGTCTGACGACTATTGCTAAATTGATGTCGCCGGTGGCGCCATTCTTCAGCGATCGCTTATTTCTTGATCTAAACTCCGTAACAGGCAAAGAGGACTTTGAATCAGTACACCTGGCAGATTTTCCTGCCTACCGTATTGATCTGGTTGACGAGGCGCTGGAAGAACGAATGACACTGGCCCAGGATATTTCATCCATGATCCTGTCTTTGAGGAAAAAGTCAGGCATCAATGTCCGCCAGCCGCTTTCTAAGGCACTGTTGCCCGTATTAGATGATAAGTTTGGCATCAAAGTAGAGATGGTAAAGGATCTGATCTTATCAGAAACGAATATCAAGGAAATCGAGTTCGTATCGGATACTGCCGGAATAATCAGCAAAAAGATCAAGCCTAACTTTAAGGCTCTTGGTGCAAAGGTTGGCAAGGATATGAAGATGGTTACCGCTGCTATAAACGCCTTCAGCCAGGAAGATATCAATCGCCTGGAAGCGAACGGTTCAATTGAGATCATGGGCACCGCGTATTCCATACAACTTGCCGATGTCGAAATACTTGCAGAAGATGTTCCGGGCTGGCAGGTGACGAGTATGGGAAGGCTAACAGTGGCCCTGGATGTAACTCTTACAGATGAACTGTTACAGGAAGGAATCTCAAGGGAACTGGTAAACCGGATTCAGAATCTTCGTAAAGAAATGGATTTTGAGGTAACTGACAAGATCAAAGTCCGTATACAGAATCACCCTTATATCACACAGGCGGTAAGAAATAATTTATCATATATTTGCGCCGAAATACTTGCAGATTCCTTAATAGTTGATAATGAAGCTGCTGAAGGAAAGAAAATTGTCATAGATGACAAGGAAATAATGATTTTAATAACCAAAGCCAAAGATGGAGAATAATAAAGAAATGCTTGATAATAACCCCCGGGAGAAAACCAGATACGCTGATTCAGAGCTGACGGAATTCAAAGAGATCATCCTTGAAAAACTACGGGTGGCGAAAGAAGAACTGGGCTTATTAACCCAATCCTTAAGCAGCCCGAACACCAACGGAACAGACGATACTGCAGGTACATATAAAACATTAGAAGACGGATCAGCTACCTTAGAGAAGGAATCTATCAATCAACTGGCTTCACGTCAGAAAAAATTCATTGAGAATCTTGAAAGCGCGCTGGTACGTATTGAAAATAAAACATATGGCGTTTGCCGTGAGACTGGTAAGCTGATACCTAAAGAACGCCTGCGTGCAGTACCGCATGCAACTCTAAGTATGGAAGCAAAATTGAAGCAGGGATAAATGAAGGGATATACCAAACCGTTTTTGACGGTTATTCTTATTTTAATTGCCGACCAGGTACTGAAATTCTGGGTGAAACTGAATATGTCGCTCGGCCAGGAGTTCAAACTCATTGGCGACCGGGTAATGATCCATTTTACCGAGAATAACGGAATGGCTTTCGGGATGGAATTTGGCGGCGAGGCCGGGAAGCTTGCGCTTACGCTTTTTAGAATTGCCGCGGTCTGCGCTATCGGTTACGGGGTGGTTTACATGGTGAAAAAGAAATATCACCGCGGACTTATCCTGAACGTTTCACTCATCTTCGCGGGAGCAATGGGTAACATAATAGACTCTTCATTTTACGGGCTGATTTTCAGCGAAAGCAGTTTTTATGAACCTGCCGTTTTATTTCCACCCGATGGTGGTTATGCAGGGCTTTTCCACGGAAAGGTTGTTGACATGTTTTATTTCCCGATCCTGCAGGGGATATATCCCACCTGGTTTCCTTTTTGGGGAGGTCAGGAATTTATCTTCTTTCGTCCTGTCTTCAATATAGCCGATTCAGCGATATCAATTGGGGTCATTTTGATCTTGATCTTCCAGAAGAAATACTTTAAGGAGGAGAAAAAAGAAGAGATCTATCCACACAGCGAAGTAATAGAAGAATAATCAAAAAAGAAGTCTTATTAAATAAAAACACCCTGTCTTATCTAAGCAGGGTGTTTTTTTCGTTAACAACCTGTTGTAATAAAGCTCTATCAACCTCAAGGGTTCATTTCAGGAGCTAGCCCAGGCGATTGATTTATGGAATTGGCATGGAATTTACATCTTTAAGAAAATTCAAAGATCATAACTTATACACCATGAAAAAAATATTAGCCTTTGCCCTGTTAAGTGTCCTTAGCTTCACAGCTTTCTCTCAGAACGTCGACACCCGCCGAAAGATTGAAGTGACAGGCTCCGCCGAGACAGAAGTTACCCCGGATATAATTTATATCTCAATCTCACTGAAGGAATATTTCAAGGACAACAGCAACCGAAAGAAGGTAGCGATCGACGAACTTGAGCAACAACTTCAGACCGCCGTGCTTAATGCAGGAATCCCTAAAGAAAACTTTACAATAAATAATATTTCCAGCTATACTGACTACTGGAACAAAAAGAAGGATCCTAATTTTTTGGCGAGCAAGCAATACAGGATCAAAGTTTCTGATCTCACAAAGCTGAATACGATCATTGCGGGGGTAGATTCAAAAGGAATCGCATACAGCAATATTGACGGTTACGACTATTCGAAAATGGAATCGTTAAAGAAAGATCTCAAAGTCAGGGCTCTTTTAGCCGCAAAGGAAAAGGCTACCTACCTGACTGCAGCACTCGGGCAGAAAGTTGGTCAGCCAATTGAGATACAGGAGATCAATAATGAGTACTACCCGCAGCCGATGTACCGAAATGCTAACATGGAAATGAAAGCACAATCAGTCGAGGTTGCTGATATGCCGGATATCGATTTTAAGAAGATAAAACTTAATTACCAGATGCGTACGATATTTGAGATCGAGTAGATAAAGGCATTTTAGAATGGAAGAGCCCTTTGCAAAAACGCAATGGGCTTTTTTTATTTGGGACCTGTTAGATTGAAATCAGCTATATTAGGAAGACTTTATGGATCTGCTGACTGAACCACGTAATGATGTCCCGTCAAAAAAGAAGCTGTTTTACAGCATCCGGTCTGAGTTGCGTGATTATCTGCTTAAATGGGATCGGGAAGTAAGATTACCGGTTCAATATTCCGATCTACTGCGCTTTAATCTTAAAACTCCCCTGCGCGATAAAGAAGGAAGGGATACCCTATGGCACACCGTGTACTATGATGAACGGGAGATGTCGGAACTTTTTCCAAATCTCACGTATATCTATGCCATATTAAATACAGATGGCGATATAAAAGTCATGGAACACCTTTCGGTGGCCCGCATTGACTATTGTGTGTTTGGCAACTCTAAACCTTTCCGGATCCGGATAATTAACCGACTGAATGACAACTATGATCACTTCTACGTCAAGGTGGCTGACGCTTCCAGAGTCTACGGACTTGAACTTGAGCATATCCTATCACCTAACCGTATCACCTATTTAACGGACAACAATACGCTGATCGAAGAGCATATCCCGGGATTGCCGGGGGATGTGTTTATCGACCATCATATCAGCAACCAATCCAAGTTCAACCAGATCCGCATCAGCAAAGAATTCGTGAAATTTAATGAGCGCTGCTTTATTCGTTTGCTCGGTGATATGCGTTCATATAATTTCGTGGCTGATATTACTCCGGACATTGAAGGCAATCAGTACCGTATCAGGGCGATTGATTTCGATCAGCAGTCTTACGAGGGGAAATTAAAGCTCTACCTGCCGCATTTTTTTAAGGAGAATCTGAAGCTTGTACAGCTGGGAATGCAGCATCTAAACGAGACGACCATGCGGCAGTACCAGGAAGAGGAGCGCACCCTGATCGCCCACCGCGTACGGTCTGCGCATTACCGTCTGAATGATCTGTTCAACGTCATGTGTATCGATCGTATCTCACCGGAAACTAAAGTTAAACAACTGGGTGCTGAGCTTTCGCATCATCACTCTTTGCCCATATTTGCGCATTGCGATACGATGGGACAAATTGTTTATGAGTTGCTGAACCTGATTGTCGGAAAGCGATTTAGCAGCCCGCTATAGAGTAATCCGAACCTAGGTTCCTTCCGCTGACACAATCATTTTAGCCGGGGGAACGTCTGCAGCAACTCCCGTTGGGACTCTGATGTATTCTTTTTTGCGTATCCAAACAATTTATCCATCGCATCCACAGCACAGCACCTCGTCTTTCTGCAATTTGGCTTTATTATTGAAAATAACAATTCAACAAAACGCTTAAATGTGGTAATCAGCGGGAACCGCTGGTTATGTTTAACATAAAAACCTTAAAAATTTATGCAAACAGCCAGCAACTCGAAGATCCGGTGGGTAGAATGGGTTTCGCATCTCATGGACGAGCAGTTCCGGATTCCGGGAACCAATTTCCGATTTGGTCTTGACCCCATTTTAAATCTCATACCTGTTGTTGGTGACCTGTCGGGCTTTGCAGTTTCGGCGGCGCTTGTTGCAACGATGGCCAAACACGGTGCAAGTGGGAAGGTCCTAACGCTAATGATCCTCAACATCATACTTGATGCAACGATAGGCGCCATTCCTATTCTGGGCCAGATATTCGATTTTACTTATAAAGCCAATAGCCGTAACATCAGACTTTTACGATCTCACTACTCAGAGGGGAAATATAAAGGCAGTGGAAAGGGGGTGATTACGATAATTGTGGTGGTTTTATTCGTGGTGTTCTTAGCGTTAACATTTCTTATCTGGAAGATGCTCGAATGGTTAATGGGTCTGTTTTAAACTAAAAAAAGCCATCGATTTCTATCAGTGGCTTTTTTAGTTTAAGGCAGAGTAGAATTTAGAACGCATAGCTTCCTTTGCTCATATTTTCTTCTGCGCCATCTTGGTGAAAACGGTTTTTAGATTGTTTTAAATCCAGGCTGATGTAAACCTCGGTATCATCAATTCCACACGCCATCTGCATAGGTTCCCTGGTTATTTTAAAATACGTGTCATATCCCGAAGGCATATTTTCCAGTTGTGGTTTAACTTTAACAGGAGTTAAAGTAATACTGACAGTTGCGTCCGTCTTTGACACGACCTGCGTCTTCGCAAGACAATGTGTGTAGCCTCTTTCAATTAGAAAGCCGAGCAAATGGGGGGTCAAGATTGTTTTCATATTGTATGGTTTTAGGTTTTAAGCTCAGGTTAAAAGTATTCCATTTATATCCATATGTAAAGAGTGTTAATACTCAAACGGATTGCGGAAACTACGGTAAATTAAGTTAAACAATCTTACAATCAGCACATTAACTTAAAGTAAATTCTGTATTAAATATCGAAATAACCTGATAGGTTTTCGAATATTGCATTGAAAAGTCTCAAACGCAATACCTTATTAAATGTAAGTATAAAGTTTTCAGAAACCAAAATGGTGTTTGAAGCGGTATTACTTTTTCGACTATTATTTGTTAACTTGATATCTACATACCTCATTCGCTTTCCATGTCAAATGCAGGTATCGATCCGGAATCTTCGAATATTTCATTGCCGAAAAAACTATGGCTGGACGAGAGTTGGAAATATTGAATCTTGAACTCAATGAACAGAGGCAATTAGTAGAAGAATTGTCGTTGGTACAAAAGGTACTGTCCACATTATGCCATGTTTCGTTATACCAGATAAGCATATATGAGGCGATCAGAAATAAGGCCGGGATAATAATTGATTTCAACGTTCAGAAGGTAAATATTAACGACGAACTCATAAAAATAGAGGCGGATAATACGACCAGGGCTTTGAATATTAATGAAAAGGTCATCGACCAGTTTAGCCAGTCTCCGAAACCCGATTCCTCAGAATACGAATTCAGCGACGAGGACGAAGATGGCAAAAAGCGGTGGTTCGTAACCAAGCTCGCGGTCATTAAAAGAACTGACGATGGCAGCGCACAGCAGTTAATAGCCATTACCCAGGATATTACCCAAAAAAAGGCAGCGGAACTCACATCACTCGAGGAACAGCATATTATCAACAGCGTAACTGATGCTTCACCAGACATTCTTTTTGTTATGAACCTGCCCTCCCTGGCGATGATCTATACAAACAAGGCTGTGAACGATATCTTTCATTACACTCCCCGTCAAATCGCTGAAATGGGAAGCGGATTTATGAACACTCACACACATCCGGAAGACAGGGACAAGATTATTGACTATTTTGAATCTGTATCGAAACAAAAAGACTTCCCTCTTAAAGAACTTCATTATAAGATGAAAGATGCTTTTGGTGAATGGCATGCTATCCGTTGCCGCCAATCAATTTTCAGGACGGATAAGAATGGCCTTCCCGTGCAGCTGATTGGCGTAAAACAGGACATCACGGAATTTAAGAGGGTACAGGAAAAGCGGATGCGTACAAAGATCAAGCGGCAGCAGGATATCTCCAGAGCTATTGTTCAAACCCAGGAAGAGGAAAGGAAGCGGATCGCAGAAGTCCTTCATAACAGTCTTGGCCAGGTTCTGTATGGCATTAAGCTAAAATTGAATTTCCTCGACATCGTCCAAAATGATCCGGCTAAAGATAATGAAGAAATAAAGGCGGACATCTCCGACCTGATAGATAATGCCATAAAAGAAACGCGCACTATCTCCTTCGAGCTTATGCCGGCAACTCTTGAAGACTTTGGACTAGAAATAGCGATTAAAGATATTTTAAGAAAGAAATTGGATAGGTCCCCGATCAAATTCCGGGTATTTATTTCAGGACTTAAAAACAGGCTTCCTTCCGGAATAGAAATTGCGATCTTTCGGATTGTTCAGGAACTGATCAACAACCTTATCAAACACTCTGAGGCTACAAAGGCAGAGGTGGATGTGAACAGGGGTGCTGATTATATCATTATTAAAGTAAGTGATAATGGCAAGGGATTTTCGCCTGAAGAGGTAAATTCTGCAGGAAAAGGTTTTGGACTAAGGAGTATTATTAACAGGGTAAAATTCCTTAGCGGCAAAATAACTTTCCATTGTGCAGCAAATAAAGGGGCGGTAATAATTGTAGATATTCCCCTATGACTATTTAATGATCCCGTTCCTGAAGGCGTGCATGATTAAAGAGGCAGAGTTGGACACGCCTGTTTTTTCAATTAAACTTTGGCGGTGGCCTTCTACAGTTCTTCTGCTGGTAAACAGTTTCTCAGCTATTTCATTATTGGTAAAGCCTTCTGCAATTAGTTTTAGCACTTCCAGCTCGCGTTTTGTAAAATCTGCAAATCCATCGGGTTCCGCTTGAGCTACTTCATGACTTGATATTTTAGCCAGCATGCGCAGGCTTAGTTCAGAACAGATGTATTGCCCCCCTACCATCAGGTGCTTGACGGCAAACACGAGTTCATCTTTGCTTACATTTTTTAACAGGTAGCCATCAGCACCAGCATTAAAAGACTCGGAAACATATTTTTCATGATCTGACATGGAGAGTATCAGTATCTTCAGATCCTTAAAATTCGAGCTTATATATTTAATCAACTCGCTGCCGGCAATTCCGGGCATATTAAGGTCTAAGATGATCAGGTTTACCGGTGTATTCTCTTCTAAGACACGTATAGCTTCCTTGCCATTAGCCGCCTCGCCCATTACCTTGATATCCGATTCGCTATCCAATAACGACCTTATACCGTTTCTAACAATATTATGATCTTCCGCTAATAAAACCCTTATCAAAATATCTCCAATTAGTTATGAGTCTAATTTGTGTCTTGTGTTCAAATAAGTAATCTGGTGTAAACACTTTAGTAAACTCGCAGCAAATATCAGATTCTTTAATATACCACCGATATGTATTTATACGTATTTAAGCAAGAATACTACTTATCTTTTCATTAAACAAGCAGGCACCGCGTAGATAATAAGTCGGGTAGACAGGCGTACTTTAATAAAACTTAAATCAGCGATTTAAGTTTCAAAAGATTGCGCGGTTTCTGCACAGTCAATAAACTTTAACCATTAAATGTATTCAAATCCGGTGTAGGGAACCAGTACCGACGGTATTTTAATTCCCTTATCCGTCTGATTATTCTCGAGCAGCGATGCAACGATCCGTGGCAAAGCTAATGCACTGCCATTTAAAGTATGCGCCAGTTGAGCTTTACCTTCTTTGCCTTTATAGCGAAGTTTCAGCCTGTTGCTTTGATAGGTTTCGAAATTTGAAACGGAGGATACTTCCAGCCATCGGGCCTGAGCTGCGCACCAAGCCTCCATATCATAGGTTTTTGCTGAAGTAAAACTCATATCACCACTGCATAAACTTAACACACGGTAAGGTAGCTCCAGGGCCTGCAACAGAGACTGCACATAGCTGCTCATCTCTTCGAGAACTTCATATGAGCTGTCAGGGTGAACTACCTGCACGATCTCCACCTTATCAAACTGATGCAAACGGTTCAATCCTCTTACATGTGCGCCGTAGGAACCAGCTTCACGGCGGAAGCAGGGAGTATATGCACAGTTTTTCACCGGCAGTTCATCTTCCTTCACTATAACATCCCGGTAAAGGTTAGTAATTGGCACCTCGGCAGTAGGGATTAAATAAAGATTATCGCCTGTAATGTGATACATCTGCCCTTCTTTGTCCGGCAGTTGTCCCGTTCCAAAGCCTGATGCTTCGTTAACTACAATCGGCGGCTGCATCTCGCGGTAGCCGGCGATTTCTGCCTGGTCCAAAAAGAAATTGATCAGTGCGCGCTGCAGTTTCGCACCTTTACCCTTATACACCGGAAAGCCCGCACCGGCAATCTTATTCCCTAGTTCAAAATCAATTATATCATACTTACTCGCAAGCTCCCAGTGTGGCAGGGCATTTTCAGGCAATAAAGGGAACTCGCCATGCTCGAATACAGTGACATTCTCTTCAGGCGTTGAACCTTCCGGCACCGACTGATGTGGAAGATTAGGAAACTGTACCAGGTAATTATGCAGCTGGGTTTCCATTTCTGCTAACCTATCCGCCAGTACTTTCGTTTGCTCCTTGCTGGAGGACGTCTTAGCCTTTAAGGCTTCCGCTTCCTGCTTGAGGCCTTGCCGCATCAGATCACCTATTTGTTTTGCTCCGGCATTTGCTTCCGCAACCAGCGACTCCAATTGCGTTTGAGTAGATCTGCGTTGTTCATCCAGCGAAATAACCTGATCGATTAACTCCGGCTGTTTGAACCGTTTAAAAGCCAATCGTTCTAAAACCTTATCTCTATTTTCGCGGATATAACTAACTTGCAGCATTTGATTTTTGATTTTGACAAAGATATAAACAGTTTGGAGTTTGAAGTTTAGTTTGGACTTTTTTACCCGCGCCTTTATTCCATACCCAACACCTGATACTCAATGATTGGCAAACTTTATCTTGTACCTACTCCTATCGGTAACCTGGAGGACATGACTTTCAGAGCCATACGCATTTTAAAGGACGCTGATCTCATACTAGCTGAGGATACCCGCACCAGTGCGCCATTATTAAAGCATTTCGGGATTGAAAAGAAGGTTTTTTCCCATCACCAGCATAATGAACATAAATCTGTCACGGAGATCATCCGCTTCTTAAAAGAGGGACAACAGGTTGCCTTAATTTCAGATGCCGGAACACCGGCAATCTCAGATCCCGGATTCCTGCTGGTACGTGAGGCGATCAAGAACAATCTTCCTGTAGAATGCCTTCCCGGTGCCACAGCGTTTGTACCAGCCCTTGTTAATTCCGGGCTTTCCGCAGACCGCTTTACATTCGAAGGCTTTCTTCCTGTAAAAAAAGGTCGGCAAACACGCCTGAAGAGCTTGTCGGAAGAAGAGCGTACAATGATCTTCTACGAATCTCCTCACAGACTGTTAAAGACACTTGAAGAGTTCGCCCAATATTTTGGAGCGGAACGCCAGGCCTCCGTATCGCGCGAACTCACCAAGATGTTTGAAGAAACAGTCAGGGGAACACTGGAAAGCATAAAATTACACTTCGAAACACATACCTTGAAGGGAGAATTCGTAATTTGTGTCGACGGAGGAGTGAAGAGTAAGGAACAAAGAGTAAGGAACAAAGAGTAAGGAACAAGGAGTAAGGAACAAGGAGTAAGGAGTTTGGAATTTGGAGTTTGGAGTAGAGGAGCTAACATCTAATGTCTCATATCTAATGTCTAACATCTAATATTTAATCAAAAAAATGCTCATAGAACAATATTTAACAGACGATCAGGATCCTAAAACCGCTGAAAAGGTACTGGGTAAATTACGTGACATGCTTACCTCCGGGGAAGCAATTGTCTATCTGGCTATCCAAAAAAAGCCTGCTGTTACCCTGATACCGGATTGCATAGCCGTAACAAACAAGCGGCTTTTCTTTTGCCTTCCCGGAAACCTGGGCCTTACAACAAATTTCGTCACCTTCACCTGGGACGATATCAAGGAAGTATCTTTCAAGGAAGAGTTTTTTGGCAGTAAGTTTATCGCTGTCCCTCAGCGTGGCGAGAATGTAGCGATTGATTACATTCCGAAGGTTCAGGCCAGGAAGCTTTACCAGTTCTGTAACGAGCAGCTTGAAAAGAAAAAAGAACTTGAACGGAATCGCAGCTTCGATGAGAAAATACCCTCAGAATCGTCGGATTCTGAATCTGATTATGCTTCGTACACAGAAATAGAAGAAGACTCTATCCCCTACATCTCCCCAACCAGCCGGCCTGAAGCTGCCCCCGAACAAGAGGACGAAGTCACTTTAAAGTTGAAAAAACTGAAAGTTTTATTTGAAAAACAGCTTATCACACAGGAAGAATACGAATCGAAGAAAGCAGATATCCTTTCACAACTATAATCCATCCTTTGAAAAATAACTACATCCTGGGATTGGTGAGCGCCGGACTGCTGTGGCTTGCCTGGCCTCCCCTGCCTTTCCTTTCGTCGCTGCTTTTCATTGCACTGGTTCCCATACTGCTTGCCGTCGAAAATATCATAAATAGCGACATCCGAAGGAAAGGAGCACAGGTTTTCCGGGTCAGCTTCCTGTGCTTTGTAATCTGGAATACGGGCTGCATCTACTGGGTGTTTAATTCCCTGAATGCGGTGATGCCTGCGTGGATGGCATCTATAATCTCAATTATTCCTTTCGGACTGGGAGCACTACTGATGTCTGTGGCCTTCTGGCTTTATTACCGGATCCGCCTGGTCACAACCCGCTGGTGGAGTTACATTGCACTGGTTTGCTTCTGGATCGGCTACGAATATCTGCATCAGACATGGGACTTATCCTTCCCCTGGATGAACCTTGGGAATGGCTTCGCAGGCGATCACATGCTGGTGCAGTGGTATGAATATACAGGTGTGTACGGCGGTACCTACTGGGTGCTGATGTCTAACATACTGGCGTTTGAAACATGGCGGGCATATAAAACAGCTCCGGCAAATAAGGTTGTTGAAGTGAAAAAACAGCTGCAGCTTGTAATTCGCACCATTGCACATATCCTTATCCCAATAATTGTATCCCTGATAATTTATTACGGCTACGAGGAAAAGATCAATCCTGCCAACGTTATCGTTGTCCAGCCCAATATTGATCCCTACGCCAAATTCGGGTCTTTACCTGCCTCAGAACAGGTTAAGATACTGACCCGCCTGTCAGATTCGCTTGCACAACCCAATACGGAATACTTTATCTGGCCGGAAACAGCGATTGCAAAGGATACCGATGAAGACGCTATCCGCACCGATTCAAATTACCAGACCGTACAATCTTTTTTAAATAAGTATAAAAACGGCAACGTCTTGACCGGTATCGAAAGCTATGCCGTTTATTCATCTGCAAAAACAGAAACCGCACGCCTGGATGAAGCAAGTGGAAGCTACTTTGACGTTTTCAATGCCGCCATACAGATCGAGAACTCGCCAAAAGTTCAGTTTTATCATAAGTCAAAACTAGTACCGGGGGTTGAACAAACACCTTTTTCTTCCAGTCTATCTTTCCTGAAACCCGCTTTCAAAGCCTTTGGTGGCTCCGCTGGCGGATACGGCAGGCAGGATAGACCGTCAGTATTTTATTCACAAAATGGGATCGGGGCTGCCCCCGTTATTTGCTATGAATCAATCTGGGGAGAGTACGTCGCCGATTATGTCCAGCAGGGCGCACAATTCATCGCGGTGATCACCAATGACGGCTGGTGGGGAAATACGGCCGGCAAAGATCAGCACCTGTTATACGCGAAGTTGAGAGCTATTGAAACCCGGCGCTGGGTGGCACGCTCGGCGAATACCGGAATATCAGCATTCATAAATCAACGCGGAGATATTGTCCAGAGATCCGGTTGGTGGGAAAGAACCGCCCTTAAGGCTGACCTAAATCTAAATGATGAACTGACATTTTATGTAAAGCACCAGGATTTTATTGCTTTGATCGCATGTGCTGGAAGTGGCGCCTTCGGAATATTTTTAATCATTAGCCTGTTTAAACGGAGAAAAACAAGGGCCCTAACTAATAATTAGATCCATTGTTGTAAATTAATCTGTTAATTAACCAATTAAGCTTTCCTGATCATATGAAAAACGACCGCCGTAGATTTTTGCAGCACCTGACTGGCATCGCTGGTATAGCCCTCCTTCCGTCAGTTCTTACTTCCTGTTCATCCAAGGTAAAAGGACAGCCCCTCAGCAACGACCCCAGCAAGCTATTCTTCGACATCTCCCTTGCCCAATGGTCATTGCATAAGGCATTCTTTGCTAAAGAACTGGATCCTCTTGATTTTCCTGTGATTGCGAGAAAGCAATTCAACATCGGTGCTGTAGAATATGTCAATGCCTTTTACAAGGACAGAGCGAAGGATACTGCCTACCTTAACGAACTGTTGAAACGCTGTAAAGACAATGACGTGAAAAATCACCTGATCATGTGTGACGGCGAAGGTAATCTTGGAGAGCCTGATGATACAAAAAGACTTCTTGCAGTAGAAAATCATTATAAATGGGTGGATACGGCAAAATATCTAGGCTGTGCTACCATCCGGGTGAATGCATTTGGAGTAGGAAGCCGCGAAGATGTTCACCACGCCGCTGTTGATGGCCTGAGCCGCTTAAGCGAGTATGCCGGCAAAGAGAACATCAATGTCATTGTCGAGAATCACGGCAGTTTCAGTTCAGACGGGATGTGGTTGTCTTCTGTTATGAGAGAAGTCAACAAACCGAATGTGGGTACGCTGCCTGATTTCAATAACTTTTGCGTTGAACGTGACAACGGTAAAGAATGGGGAGGAAATTGTATCAAAGAGTACGACCGTTATAAGGGAACTTTAGAAATGATGCCTTTTGCAAAAGGTGTCAGCGCAAAAACAATTGATTTTGACGAACAGGGAAACTGCGTCGAGACCGATTACAATAAGATGCTGAAGATTGTTAAAGATGCCGGCTTCAAAGGTTATATGGGAATTGAATACGAAGGCGAGAAACTTTCGGAAGTTGAAGGGATCAGAAAAACAAAAGAACTCATTCAAAGGGTTGGAGCGAGCTTATCTTAAAAACCGTTTCTTCCAAATGCATAAACAGAAGGGCTGCAAGCATGCAGCCCTTCTGTTTATAAAGAATTGTAATGATCAGCGATCTACCGCTTCTCTTAAACGACAATAAATAATTAACTCAGGTACTTTCCAACGATTGGAATTCGCCGCCCCATACCGAAAGCCTTTGGCGAGACACGCAGGATCGGGGGAGCCTGCTTACGCTTGAATTCAGCAATATTCACCATTTTCAGAACCCGGCGTACCAGGCTCTCATCAAAGCCTTGCGCGATAATAGCGGCGGAGCTCTTTTTCAGCTCGATATACTGGAACAACAGCCTGTCTAAAACATCATACTCCGGCAATGAATCAGAGTCCTTTTGCCCGGGCCGAAGTTCGGCAGAAGGAGGTTTTATTATGCTGTTCTCAGGGATGATCTCCCTTTCACGGTTGATATAGTTAGCGAGTTTGTAACACTGCGTTTTATACACATCCCCGAGCACTCCGATCGCACCGGCCATATCACCGTATAACGTCCCATAGCCTACTGCACATTCGCTCTTGTTCGAAGTATTCAATAAAATATAGCCGAACTTATTTGACATGGCCATCACGACGATTGCCCGGCAACGCGCCTGAATATTCTCCTCGGCGACATTAAACGGCAAGTCATTGAACACCGGTCTCATCATGTTTTCAAAAGCCGTCGCTGCTTCCTTTATAGGAATTATCTCATGCTTGCAGCCGACATTCCTCACCAGGTCCAAAGCATCCTTTATTGAATGATCCGTGGAATATTCTGAAGGCATTAAAACGGCCATCACATTCTCAGGGCCCAGGGCTTTAGCTGCCAGCGCGCAGACCAATGCCGAATCAATCCCGCCCGAAAGGCCAAGCACCGCCTTACTGAAGCCCGACTTGGTAAAATAGTCTTTAATGCCCATCACCAGGGCATCATGAATTTGTTCAATATCGTTTTGCGGGTTGTGAACCACAGGGGTATAGCTTTGAACTTTACCATCCACAAAATCATAGATCTTTATCTCTTCCCGGAAGTAAGCCATCTCATCGAGCAATGCACCCTCCTCATCAAATACAAGAGACCCACCATCAAAAATAATCTCTGTCTGTGCTCCTACATGGTTCACATAGAACAATGGCAGATTATATTTCCGGCAGTTATCGCTCAGAATCAGTACTCTTTCCTCATCATGGTTATATGCGAAAGGTGAAGCCGCGATATTGATCATCAACGAGGGACTCTCCTTGATAAGCGCTTCCATAGGTTCAGCAAGGTACAGCGGATTATCATTGATGTTCCACAAATCCTCGCATATCGTTAACGCAATTTTTTGATCTTTAAATTCTATACAGCTGAATTTAGTGGCTGGCTCAAAATATCGGTATTCATCAAACACATCGTAATTAGGCAATAAGGCTTTATGCACCACTGCCTTTACATGCCCATTTTCAATAAACAGGGCTGAATTAAAGAGGTCTTTGCCCTGAACTTTAGGATTGGGTGTGGGTAATCCGATTATACAGGCGATATCCTGGCATGACTCAGTGATCTGTTCAGCCGATAGTCTGCATAATTCAACGAATTCTGTAAACTCCAGCAAGTCAATAGCCGGATAGCCACATACAGAAAGCTCAGGGAAGACAACAAGATCTGCCCCCTGCTCTTTAGCATCCTGTATCGCAGCAATTATCTTTTTCGTATTAGAATCGAAATTGCCAATATGGAAGTTTAATTGTGCCAGGGCGATTTTCATAATAGTATTTAGTAATTAGTACTTAGACAAGAAGCAAAACCTAGGAACCTTAAAAGAAGATTCCAAGGTTCAAAGCAATATAAGAATTCTTCGCCTGGGCGTCTCCATCTAAAACGTCTGCAAAACCGTTGCTGTAAGATAAGCCGGTCATCAGGCTCATATTCTCACCCATCTTCCACTCGGCGCCACCACCCAGCAGTAGTCCAGCTCTGAAAGTATTGATCAGGTCGCCAATGTCCTTATTCTTTTCGTCCGGTGTTCCACTGTTTGTATACATGATGTCCTGCTTGCTGCCGATGTTGATGCCGGTATTTAAGCCGAACTGCCCATAAAAACGTCTGTTCATTATATCATTGCTTTTCAGCTTAAGAGTCAGGGGCACTTCGAGGTATTGCAGTTTATAGATCGAAGTATTTGCACCTGAAGTAGTACTCCCTGCCACATTAGCCTTTGCATTTAGGGTACTAACAGTCAATGCAGTTGAGAAATAGTAATTTTCTGAAAACGGGATATCAGCAAGTACCCCATAGGAAAAACCGGTTCGCATGCCATCGGATTCTGCCTCCGGAGTCTGACCTGAAGGGAAAGTCAGCCAGCCAAATGTGGGTGAAGCTGTAAACCCGAGTTGGGATTTGTATTGAGCGGTCGCAAGTAAGGGAGCCAGAAAAACGGCTAGTAGCAATAATTTGAATTTCATGTAATGAGATTAATAATATGTAAACAGCTTGAAAAAATTTTATGTAATGCCTTATCCTTTAACATCGTTTCCTACTTTCGCTTCTTAAACAGAAACAATGGATTTACAAAGACGCCCGCGAATCTACCTGATTTTTTTAATAAGCCTTTTCTCAACTTCATGTGTAGACAAGAAAGAAGCAGATGTGAGCCATATCAAGGTTGACTTGACAATTGAACGCTTTGATAAAGAACTTTCTGCATTACAGCCCGCAGAGATTTCTGCAAAAGCACCGCAGCTAAAGCAAAAATATGGCCACTTCTATGCCGACTATATGGAAAGCATTTTAGGAGTAGGATCCGCAACCGACACTTCTTACTACCAGCAATTGCGTACCGTCCTTAACAACCCGGATTACAAGGCACTTGCCGACGAAGTAAATTCCAAACTTCCTGACCTCAGCGAACAGCAGGATCAATTGAAGGATGCCTTCAAACATATCAAGTATTATTACCCGGAAACGAAAGTGCCCCGCCTGATCTCATTCTTTTCGGGATTTTCAGTCCAGACGCCGGTAGGCAACGACTATATCGGCATTGGTCTCGATATGTTCTTAGGACGCGATTCCAAATTCTATCCGGCATTAGTGCAGAGCATTCCGCAATACATTTCCAGGAGATTCACACCCGAGAATATTACCCCCCGGGTTATCGAAGGTTTTATTCGGGAAGACATGTTCACA
The DNA here is from genome assembly GCF_010692725.1 of Flavihumibacter soli. Lineage (GTDB taxonomy): Bacteria > Bacteroidota > Bacteroidia > Sphingobacteriales > Sphingobacteriaceae > Daejeonella > Daejeonella soli. The sequence continues at coordinate 165,905 of NZ_JAAFZB010000091.1, forward strand.
GAAAACGATGCCGATCGATCGCTATTGTCCAAAATGATTTATAACGGTAAAATCCTTTATATGATGGACATGGCGATGCCCGAACTGGCGGACAGTTTAAAAATTGGCTATACCACCGAACAAATGGCATGGGCTGAAACTAACGAGCCGGAAGTGTGGGCTTACTTCCTCGAGAATGATCTGCTTTATGAAACAGACTATATGAAGATCCAGAAATACCTGACAGAAGCGCCATTCACTCCCGGTATTGGCGCAGACTCAAAATCAGCACCAAAGCTGGGTGTTTATATAGGCTGGAAGATTGTAAAAAAATATATGGAGCGTAACCCGACTCTGGATCCCCCAGGACTAATGAAGGAGACGGATCCCCAAAAGATCTTAACCGGATCCAAATATAAACCCCGTTAAGGATTTACGAACATAATAGAAAAGGCTCATCGTGCATACGCATGATGAGCCTTCTTATTTTGAAATAAAGAGTAATTATTTTAAGACATCGAGAACAGCTTTTACACTGATCACTATACCGATCACGAAAATTATGTTGGAAACCATATCAATAAATTCCCATGTACCCGCGAAACGAAGCATTACACCTACAAGCCCAACAACTATTCCGATAGTCATTAATTTATAATGACTGATATCATTAGCATTGTTATCCTGAGCACTTTTCTGATATGTTTCTTTTAAATTTTCCATGTCCTGTTTTTGATGGCGCTAAATTACAAATCTTTTTAAAAACTTATAACAGAATATAGCAGGCTTTAAACTACTCCTGCTTAGCTATTTCGAATTCCGTAACTAAAATATTCTGATCAGAACATTTTAAAATCCATTCACCTTCCATACTAGGGTCCGTTAAAATAGATACATCTTTTACCAGAATGCGTCGTCCCTTCCTTTCCAGATACACACCGGGCCGCGGCGAAAACGCCCGCACCCTGCGTTGAAGTTCTAAAGCAGTCTGTTCAAGATCAAACTCACAAAGTTCCACTGGAACCTGCCCACGGTAACCGGACTTTGAAACATTGCCATCTTGTTCCTCATAATCATCCGCATAATTTTCGTCAAAGAAACAGGGTATTATACGGGCAGTCTCCTGGGCAATTTTGTTAAATAAAGATTCAGAAGTTTCTTCGCTATCTATTGGAATAATTTTTCGGAAGAAAACCTTGCCCTCATCAACCCTCTCCGTCATTTGATGTATCGTAATCCCCGTGAACGGTTTATCCTCATACACCGCCCATTTCCAGGGAATAGGCCCCCTTTCCTCGGGCAATAATCCGCCATGACAATTAATGGTGCCCATTCCGGCAAGTTCCAACAAGCTTTTTGGAAATATCTGATGATATCCTGTCACAATTATCCGGTCAATTGAACAGTCCCTTAGTTCGTCAATGAATGATCCTTCCTTAACTGAAGACGGACGAATATATTTGATCTTATTCCTCTCGCATATCTGGGATGCCAAACGATGATATGGAGAATCAAAAGGCGGAAATATTACGACCTCCGGAAAGATGCCCTTATCCTCAAGTTCAGTTAAACTGTCACTCAATAATTTATGAATACCAAACAGGGCTACTCTCATTTTGTAAACATAATGAATGTTTGCAGTAACACCTTTTAAAGTGAATTGTGTTTCCAAAGAAAATGAGATTCACCAATAAATCTAATCGCCATGGCAAAATACTCAAAAAAAGCACAGGACAAAGTGGAGGAAAACATGCACGAGATGAAAGAAGGTAAATTAAAAACCGGGAGCGGGAAAAAGGTGACCAACCCCAAGCAGGCTGTTGCTATCGGTCTCAGCGAAGCCCGGAAGGAAGGTGCCAAAGTACCAAAGAAGAAAGACTAACGGTATCTAAGCCGGGGCTCAGGCCATCAAAGGCCTGAACTTTACTACAAATGGTTCATACCATGTTCGGGTCAAGTCCATGAATTAATGGACTTGACTACTACCTGACCTAAACGAGTCCCCAGCATGGCTAATTATTTTTTACTTTTTACAATAAGGATCTTTAGACTATCCAAAACATTTATACGCAGGACGATAGCATAAATATGTTACTCGCCTGGCGATCCGTGTTCCCCGAACTCATTAAAAAATAAAGCCTCTTACCGTTTTAGGTAAGAGGCTCTTAATAAGTGTTGAATATTGAAAAACGACTAGCCGTTAGACAGTGCTGCTGCACCACTTACGATTTCCGTAAGTTCGGTCGTAATAGCCGCCTGACGCGCCTGGTTGTATGAAAGCTTTAATGCTTTCAAAAGATCACCGGCATTCTCAGTAGCTTTATCCATTGCAGTCATCCGGGCGCCATGCTCGGAAGCGTGAGAATCAAGAATAGCCTTATACACCTGGATCTTGATAGATTTCGGTATTAGCTGTTCAACGATCTGCTCTTGCGAAGGTTCAAAAATATAGTCTGTTTGTTTTGATGTATCCACCTGGCTGTTTGACCGAGGTACAGGCAGTAACTGCTCCGTTTGAAGGATCTGTACTGCTGCATTCTTAAACTGGTTATACACCAGTTCAACGCGATCATAATCACCATTCGCAAATCCGTTCATCACATCTTCAATGATCCGGGAAGCATTAGCAAAGGTCAGGTTGCTGTAAAGCTCGTTATTGTTACCAATAACGGTGTAATTACGCTTTTCGTAAAAATCCTGAACTTTCTTACCGATAGCAACGATCTTCACATTACCCTTGCGCAATTGCTCAGGATATTTTTCAGCGATCAGGTTGTTGGCCGCCTTGATCACGTTCATGTTAAATGCACCGGCCAAACCACGGTTTGATGAAACCGCAATTATTAGCACCCGCACAGGCTCACGTTCCTGGATAAAAGGTGAATTGGATTCTTCCAGGCTGGCTGAAAGATTAGCCAGCATCTCCTTCATCTTATTGGCATACGGACGCAACTGAATAATTGCATTAGTAGCCCGCTTCAACTTCGCTGCCGAAACCATTTTCATGGCCTTGGTTATCTGCTGAGTGGATGTTACAGATGCAATGCGGTTTCTTACTTCTTTTAAATTAGCCATCTTTTAAGTACGAAGTATTTAGTATCTAGTATCTAGACTTTTGATCTAAATACTAAATACTTAATACTAATATCTCATTTAATATTTCCCAGCCAGTTCCTTTGCAACAGTTTCCAGTGCATTGGTAATATTGTCATCCAGCTTACCAGCTTTCAAACCTGCTAAAACTTCGGGGTGACGTTGCTCTAGCTGCTGAATATATTCTGCTTCAAATTCTTTGATCTTGTTAACAGGCACATTCCGCATCAGGTTCTTTGTACCGGCATATAAAATCGCTACCTGCTTTTCTACCGGCTCGGGAGAAAACTGACCCTGCTTTAATAACTCTACATTACGTGCGCCTTTATCAAGCACTGATTTAGTAGCCGCATCGAGGTCGGAACCGAACTTGGAGAATGCCTCCAGCTCACGGTATTGAGCCTGATCCAGTTTCAGGGTACCAGCAACTTTCTTCATTGATTTGATCTGAGCGTTACCACCCACACGTGATACCGAGATACCTACGTTGATCGCCGGACGAACACCCGCGTTGAACAGGTTAGATTCCAGGAAGATCTGACCGTCGGTAATCGAAATTACGTTAGTGGGGATATAAGCAGAAACGTCACCTGCCTGGGTTTCGATAATTGGCAGTGCAGTTAAAGAACCACCACCTTTAACTAGGTGCCTGATTGACTCAGGAAGATCGTTCATTGCCTGAGCGATATCATCATTCGAGTTGATCTTTGCAGCACGCTCTAATAAACGGCTATGCAGGTAAAATACGTCTCCTGGATATGCCTCACGACCCGGAGGACGTTTCAACAATAAAGAAACCTCGCGGTAAGCAACAGCCTGTTTTGAAAGATCATCATAGATGATCAATGCCGGCCTTCCGGTGTCGCGGAAGAATTCACCGATAGCGGCACCTGCAAACGGAGCATAGAACTGCATTGGGGCAGGATCGGCAGCGGAAGCTGCAACAACAACTGAATATGGCATTGCACCATTTTCTTCAAGTGTTTTAACGATCTGTGCAACAGTAGAGTTTTTCTGACCAATCGCAACGTATATACAGAATACAGGCTGACCTGCTTCATAAAATTCTTTCTGATTGATAATGGTATCGATACAAACGGCAGTTTTACCAGTCTGACGGTCACCAATTACCAGTTCACGCTGACCTCTACCGATCGGGATCATCGCGTCGATCGCTTTGATACCAGTTTGCAAAGGCTCAGTAACAGGCTGACGATAGATAACACCCGGCGCTTTACGCTCTAAAGGCATCTCGAAAGTTTCGCCTGTGATCGGACCTTTACCGTCGATAGGCTGACCCAATGTGTTTACCACACGGCCAAGCATTCCATCGCCAACTTTGATGGAACCGATCTTATTGGTACGTTTTACTGTATCGCCTTCTTTGATCTCATCGAAAGCACCTAACAATACAACACCAACGTTATCTTCTTCAAGGTTTAAAACGATACCCTGTAAACCGTTTTCAAATTCAACCAGCTCGCCTGATTGAACTTTCGTTAAACCGTACACGCGTGCGATACCATCGCCCACTTGCAATACGGTACCAACCTCTTCGAGTTCGGCTTCTGATTTAAAGCCCGACAATTGTTGTCTTAAAATCGCCGATACTTCATCTGGTCTTACCTCTACCATAGTTTTTATTTATGAGTATTATGTTGTTGTAATTCTTTGTTATTATTTAGAGTATTCCCTTTTGAGAGAATTCCTTTTTAAGTTTGTTCAATTGAGTAGAAATACTTGTATCAAACTGCTTGTCGCCAACCTTTAACACAAATCCGCCGATAAGGGAAGGATCAACTTTGGCAGTCAGAATGATCTCGCCTTTTGTTGACTGCTTGATCACATCCTCTACCTGCTTAATATTTTCCTTACTTAACGGGGCAGCACTTGTAACAGTGGCCTTAATTATATTCTTGCGAATATTGTAAGCATTGATAAATTCCTTCGCCGTTTCAAACAGTATTTCGGAACGGCCTTTTCTTACCACGATAGCGAAAAACGTCATGATCATGGGATGCAGACGGGAACCGAAAAGTTGCGTGAGAATTCCGGATTTTTTATCAGGCCCAAGTATTGGGTTTCTTAAAACAGCTTTCAGGGTCGGGTTCTCGCGAAGTGTACGAAGAAAGAATTCAATATCTGTCCTTACCGCTTCCAGAGCATTCTGCTCTTCGGCAAGGTCGATCAATGATTTTGCGTAACGCGATGCTACTTGTATTTCAGACATATTTCAATTTGTCGATTGTTCAATTTGTCAATTTGTCGATTCATTAATTTGCCATTCTATACATTGACAAATTGGCAAATTAACTAATTGCCTAATTCAGTTTCACTTCTTTCAACAGATCACTTACTAAAGCATCCTGTTTGTTTTGATCTTCAAATTGCTTACGCAATACTTTTTCGGCTATTTGAAGGGACAAGGTAGCTACCTGGTTCTTTACTTCAGCCATGGCCGCAACCTTTTGATTCTCGATCTCGTGTCTTGCTTTCTCGATCATTTTAGCGCCTTCTGTTTGTGCAGAAGTTTTCGCATCACTAACAATCTGATCTTTCAGTTCTTTCGCTTCCTTTAAAATAGCATCACGCTCAATACGTGCCTGCTTTAAAAGCTGCTCATTCTCGTTAGTAAGTTTGGCCATTTCTTCCTTAGCCATCTCCGCTTTTGCTAAAGCATCTTCGATCGAACGCTCACGCTCGTCCAAAGCTTTAACAATCGGCTTCCAGGCATACTTGCTTAGTAAAAAGAATAAAATCAGGAAAGCTACTGTTGACCAGATCAACAAGCCCGGATCAGGGCTTACTAATGGGTTTAATGCTAATAACATTTATATCGTGTTTTTGAGTTTAATCAGATAAAGTAAAAAATGGGCTGTTGCCAATCGCAACAGCCATTTTTATTACTGTACGTTACCAGTTCCTAAGAACGCTACAACCACACCAAACAGAGCTACCGCTTCAACGAATGCTGCTGCGATCAACATAGCTGTTTGAATTTTAGATGCCGCTTCTGGCTGGCGAGCCATACCTTCCATGGCTTTTCCACCAATTTGTCCGATACCGATACCAGCTCCGATTGCAGCTAATCCGGCACCAATTCCAGCGATACTTCCAACGATCATAATTTGATTTTTAAATATATATGTTAAACTAAAATGAATTCAATTAATGTTCGGCGTGCTCTTCTACTGCCATACCAATAAACAAGGCAGAAAGAATAGTGAATATGAACGCCTGTATAAATCCTACCACCAGCTCTATTACACTGATAAAGATGACGAATGGCACTGCCACTCCCGCTACAAACACTGATTTAAGAATAAAGATCAGGGAGATCAAGCTCAGGATCAGAATGTGACCAGCTGTGATGTTCGCAAAAAGCCGGATCATTAAAGCAATAGGCTTTGTGAATAATCCAATGATCTCAACAGGGATCATCAGGGGATATAGCCACCATGGTACATGCGGCTTGAATACGTGTCCCCAGTAGTTTTTGTTTCCATTAACGGTGGTCAGCACGAAAGTACAAACAGCAAGCATCATTGTTACCGCTATATTTCCGGTTACGTTGGCACCTCCTGGAAAAAACGGCACCAGACCCATCAGATTATTTAACCAAACGAAGAAAAACACGGTCAAAAGGTAAGGCATAAATGCCGCGTAGCGGTAACCTAATTGCGGTTTAGCGATATCATCGCGCACAAACAGAATTATGGGCTCCAGCATCGATTGCAATCCTTTTGGCGCTTTCCCAACACGGGTTTTATAGGCGTTGGCAACACTAATAAAGACAATCAGTAAAACAGCAGCTGATATTAGTAAGGAAACGACGTTTTTTGTGATCGAAAGATCCAATGGCTTGGCATTAACAACTTCATTAGCTTTATCTACCTCTATATATTCGCCATGCGCGTTAGGTTGCGCAGAAGCATAGAAGAACTTTCCGTGAAAGTTCACCAAATTCTGACCGTTCTCGGTAAACACGGTTTTCGCGTGCTCATCTTTGTCATGCTTGCTATATAGAAAGGAAACGGGTCCGTTGTTGGTCCATAATATTACCGGGAGCGGTAACGATACTTTATGCTCGTCATGTCCCCAGAAATGCCACTCGTGCGAGTCGGCAATATGGTGCAAAATCGTCTGTGAAATACTTTCTTCTTTTTCCCCTTCAGGAGCATGTTCGACCTTTGCAGCAGAGATCGAATCGGCTTCAGCCTGCTGTTGAGCGGAGGCATTAACACTTATGACGGAGAGAAAAACGGCAGAAATTAGGGTGACTGCTGTTTTTTTTAAATTGAAAATATGGCTTAAATCCATTTATTGTGAGGATATTACTTTGTATTTTGGTTGCGCAAGTTACGCAACAAACAATATATTTCAAACACAGTATTAAAGAAATACAGATAAAAAAAATTGATCAAAAACTTCAGCGGTTCTACCCTGAAATTACTGATATAAACAAGGGCGATAATCATGCAAAAAAGGAATCGGATTGTAATTCCCCCCAGGAGCGCCTGACCGGATGCTTTGTTGCTGATCCGGGCCATTAAGAAGGCCGTCAGAAAAATAATGAGGGTCAATCCCGAAAAAAAAGCAAACAGTACCCAGAAATTCGGGATCAGCAAATCCATTGTAGGGTAGAAGTAATCAATAGCTAATGGAACCGCTGCCAGAACAATTGTAAAAACGATGAAGAGTAGGAAGAAACGTTGTAAACTCACGCCTTTAATTGTCTGATGGTTTGATAAATAGATGCGCAGACACCAATCACGCAGCTTAAGGCGGTTACCCACTGTACCTGATGATTGAAGTACTTATCGATCTTGTAGCCGATAAAGGCACAAAGACCAATGATCGCCATCATCTGAAAGGCGACGCCGGTGTACTTAGCATAACCGGTTAGGGCTTTCTTTTCGTCTTTCAGGTCATTTTCCTGATTCTCGGGGTTTTCTGTTTCCATAGAGGAATTATTGCTGCCGTAAAAGTATCATTTTTTAGTAAGCGAATAAAACAGACCTCTCTGGCGACCGCTGCAGAGACATCGCTTAACTGAAATCGAAATACTATATTTACAGGACGCCTTTTATATTAAATAGAATATTTTTGCGCTTATATTGTAATTCAAATCATTCCATTGAAATCTGCCCTGAAAATTCACTTATACAGATGCTGCATTATTTTCACATGGTTACTGGCCGCATGCAGTTCTCAGAATGAGAGCGTGACGAGCCGGGGAATGCAGAATCTAACCGCACGCTATAACATTTTATATAACGCCCGTGAACTGTTAAAGGAAAGCGAACGTAACATAGAGCTTTCCTACCAGGATAATTATGACATCCTGATTTCTGCGTATAAGGAACCTAATGAAGCTCTTTCTCAACCCGAGTTAAAAAAGCTCGATGACGTCATTCTGAAATCCAATTCCATCATTAATGATAAATCACAAAGCAAATATGTGGCTGATGCCTATTTTCTGATAGCGAGGGCAAATTTTCTAAAGTCCAATTTTTATAACGCCACTGAGTTTTTCTCTTATATATATAGTTCGTACCCTAAACAGGCAGAGCTTAAGCAAGCTGCCCTTGCATATAAGGCCCGGTCACTGATGAACTCTGAACGCTTTTCGGAAGCCCAAACGACTCTTGACACGGCATTTAAATATATTGATACTGAAAAAAGATCTGTAGCGGACCTGTATGCAACAAGCGCTCAACTGGCAATCTACAGGCGTGAAGACCCAAAAGCTGCCTCTTTACTCGAAAAGGCTATAAGCGCATCCGGGAAAGGGCAAAAGCAGATCCGGTGGATATATTTACTTGCTCAGCTACAGCAGTTGGCCGGCAATAAGGATGCAGCGCTGCAGAACTATACGAGAGTCGAAAAAAGCAATGCCCCGTTTGATATGGCATTTAATGCCACATTGAACAGCCTGAGTATCCGCGATGAACAGAGCGGTCGAATGGCGGATCGTCCTGCGCAGTTATTAGCACTGTTAAAAGACGATAACAACCTTGATTTCGCAGACCAGGTCTATTATGAAATCGCAAACATTCATTCTGAAAACGGTGAGGTCGACAAAGCAATAGTGAACTACAGCTTTTCCATTCAAAAGAGTACGCGAAATGCCCATCAAAAAGGACTATCCTATCTCTCACTGGCAGACATATACTTCAAGCTGGGTGACTATGCAAAATCGAAGACATACTATGATAGCACCCTCAATTCATTATCTCCCCAGTACAGAGACTTTGAACTGATTCGGAAAAAAGCGAACAGTCTTGAACTGCTTGCCAGCCGGCTTGCCATCATAGCTAGAGAAGACACCTTACAAATGCTGGCCCGTCTTCCGGAAGCTGAGCGTAAGGTACGTATCGGTGAACTGACACGTCGCCAGGCACAGAAGGCCATCACACTCAATGAAGGATCAACTGTCCCCCAAGGTTCACCTGGTGCTTTACAGCAAGCTGCTTTGAGAAATACCGGGTCAGAGAAATTCTACTTTAACAATCCAATAGCATTGAGCCAGGGTCTTTCGGATTTTAAAAGGATTTGGGGGAACAGAAAGCTTGAAGACAACTGGAGAAGAAGCCAGCGTTCATCATCCGATCTTACCAATGCAGCTATAAACGGCAATGCCGGTTTAGGCATCCCTTTAAATCCCGATGAAGCCCCGTTAAATCCGCTGGACCTGAGTTCTACGACTTTAAATTCGATCCCCCTTACGCCGGAGTTAATGGCAGAATCGAATCATCGTATCCTTTCAGCTTATTATGATATCGGGAATTATTATCGGGAGGTTCTGAATGATGAAGCTGAAGCTATCAAAACCTATGAAACCATGCTTGCACGCTTTCCCGACAACGAGCTTAAACTTCCTCTATATTATAATCTGTACCGTCTGTATACTAAACATGATCCAAAGAAATCGGAAGACTATAAGAATATCCTTCTGACTCAGTACCCGGCCTCTGCTTTTGCACGGGCAATCAGGAGTCCGAGTTCACAGGGTCAGTCAGATGAACAGGAGGCAGCATTGCATAACTTTTATAATAAAGTTTATGAAAGCTACGTTCAACAAAATTATCCTGAAGTACTCAGGCTTACAACTGAAGCTAAGCAGTCCTTTGAAGTGAACAAACTTTCACCTCAGCTCGCCTACCTTCATGCCCTGGCGTTGGGACATACTCAAAATGTCGCCGTCCTTGATAGTTCCTTCAGGCAAATTGTCAACGAATTTCCGGACGAGAAATTGATTGTACCGTTGGTTCAGCAGCATTTGAGATATATTGATTCCAACAGGATTGCGATGAGTAAACGGCAGTACGCTCTTGTGGACTTTGATCCCAATGAGCCCCGCTTCGTGGAAGAACCGGAAATTCAGCCTTTGATCCGGGCTGATGTTGGAACTATCAATCCCGGTGAACCTGTTGCTAAAACAACCGAAGCAAGGCCTCCAACAGCTGAAAGTCCTCAACTTCAGGTTTCAGCTCCAGCTTTAACGGAGAACAGCATGTTTTCCACTGAGGGCTCCAGAGAGTTCTACTTTGTAGTCAATGTGACTGATCCGTCGGTTAATTTGAGCTCTTCAAGGTTTGGAATCGGGCAGTTCAACCGGGCGAATTTTTCAGGAGATGGAATAAAGCATCAGTTAAAATCGGTTAATAACCAAAATCAACTGATATTTGTAGGCGTGTTCTCTTCGAAGGACGCTGTTGCTGACTATACCAGGAATATCGATCCACTGATGAAAAACATCATGAAAGTGCCCGTGGAGAAGTTTGGAACGTTTTTTATAAGCAAAGAGAACCTGGATAAACTAACTGATCGCGACACGATTAATAAATACATAGAATTTTACCGGCAGCATATAAACCGGAGCGAATAATAAATATGAACAATAAATTATCTCAACAAGACCTTAGCCGCTATACAATAAACTTTTGGAAATGGATTATAGGTATTATAGCCTTCGGCGCAATTATCATTTTCAGTATCGGATTAGGACTATTTGGGACACTACCATCTTTCCGCGATCTAGAAAACCCGAAAAGCAACCAGGCATCGGAAGTGATATCCGATGACAACGTCGTCTTAGGAACTTACTACATTCAAAACAGGACGAATGTCCGTTACGACGAGCTTTCTCCGAACGTGATCAATGCCCTGATCTCAACGGAAGACAAACGGTTCTACAATCATTCCGGAATCGATTTCAAGCGAAGCTTCGCTATCCTGTTTAAAAACCTGATTGGGAAAAAAGAAGGTGCCAGTACGATCACACAGCAACTTGCCTTAAACCTCTTCTCAAAAGAAGGACGGGCGAAAAATAGCGTTAAAAGGATCATTCAGAAATTGCAGGAGCTTATTCTTGCGGTAAAACTGGAGCGTCAGTACACCAAAGAGGAAATAATCACGATGTATTTGAATACGGTAGATTATGGTTCTTACAATACCTACGGTATCAAATCGGCAGCCAGGACTTACTTTAGCACCACACCTGAAAAATTGAAGCCGCATCAGGCAGCCATTTTAATTGGCATGTTAAAAGGACCCTCTTATTATAATCCATTAAGAAATCCGGAAAGGGCTTTAGCGCGAAGGAATACTGTCCTTGAGAATATGCGAAGTGCAAGCTACCTGAGTGATGAAGAAGCTGAGCGGCTTAAAGAATTACCACTTGGACTTACTTTTAATCCTTCCGATCATAATGACGGGTCGGCAGCTTACTTTCGGGCTGTGTTAAAAAAAGATATACAGAAGACCTTCGAAGAAAACTCTATTACGAAAGCCGATGGTACGCCGTATGATCTTGACAGAGATGGTTTGAAAATTTACACAACTATTAATTCGCGCATGCAGAATTATGCGGAAACAGCACAAAGAACATATTTGAGAGATCTGCAGCGACAGTTTAATACGCAGTTTCGCGGGCGTAACCCGTTCAAAAGTGAGGAGGGGAAGGCTATAATAGATCAGGGGATCAAGAGATCGGATCGTTATCAACAGTTAAAAGCCGATGGAAAGTCGCAGGAAGAGATTATGGAGGACTTTCAAAGACCGGTCAAAATGACAATTTTCAGCTGGCGCGGAGATATTGATACAGTAATGAGACCCATTGATTCGATCCGGTATTATAAGATGATATTAAGGAATGCGGTTATGTCAATGGAGCCGCAGACTGGTTATGTCCGCGCATGGGTTGGAGGCACGAGTTTCGAATATTTTAAATATGACCAGGTCAAAATGGGAACACGGCAGGTCGGCTCGACAGCAAAGCCATTTACGTATGCGGCAGCTATAAATGCCGGCTTCTCCCCTTGTTACACTGTGCCGAATGAGCCAGTTACGATTGATGGCTGGACACCCGGGGCTTACAAACCAATTCCCGGCTACCTGACGATTAAAAAAGCTCTGGCAAACTCACAAAACTTTGTGACTGCCCGGATGATGAATGAAGTTGGACCAACAGCTGTGTCGACGCTCACTAAAAACCTGGGTATAAACAGCGATGTTCCTGCACTCCCTTCAATTTGTCTTGGCACCTTCGATGCTTCGGTTTACGACATGGTTGGCGCGTACTCAACATTCGTGAATCATGGAATATGGACAGAGCCACTTTACCTGTTACGGATAGAGGATAAGAATGGGAATGTGATATACGAACGGAAACCACGCGTTAAGGTAGCACTGAATCCTCAAACCGCCTATGTGATGACGAATATGCTTAAGGCGGTTGTTACTGAAGGAACCGGTCAGAGATTACGCTGGAAATATTCATTATTGAATCCAATCGGCGGGAAAACCGGAACTACACAAAACAACTCCGATGGCTGGTTCATCGGTATTACCCCGCAATTAGTGACCGGTGTATGGACGGGTGCTGAAGACCGGATGATCCATTTTGCATCGACTGATCAGGGTGAAGGGGCAAATTCGGCGCTGCCTATTTTTGGGCTATATATGAAAAGCGTTTACGCCGACAAGGCCTTATCATACACAAAAGGAGACTTCGAGCTTCCCAAAGGCGGCGTCAATGTAACTCTCGATTGCGGAGCCTATACTCAACAGCAATCAGGACAAACGGAAGTAGATGAAAAACTTGGGTTTTAAGAAAGAGAAGAAATAAGCCAGATATCACTCCAGGTATCTTATTTCGTTCGGCGCGTCTGTCATGGAAAATTTTGATCATCGGTCAGCATTAAAAAAGATCCCGGGAAGACCGGGTGTATATCAGTTTTATGATGTCGGCGGCGAGCTTATCTATATCGGTAAAGCTAAAAATCTGAAGAACCGGGTCGGGTCCTACTTCAATAAGGATACCTATAAGATTAATGCAAAGACACGGGTACTTGTCAGCAAAATACAGAACATAACTTTCACGATCGTTGATACGGAAATTGATGCCTGGTTGCTTGAGAACAGCCTTATCAAAAAGCATCAGCCGCGGTATAACGTATTATTGAAGGATGACAAGACCTACCCATGGATTGTGATCAAGCATGAACGTTTTCCCCGGATCTACTGGACCCGTAATCTTATAAAGGATGGCTCAACGTATTTTGGTCCTTATGCTTCCGTAAGCATGATGCATACTATTTTAGGTATGGTCAAGGAGATCTATCCCTTAAGAACCTGCAATCTGCCGCTCACCCCCGCGAATATTGAATCCGGAAAGTTCCGGGTTTGCCTGGAGTACCAAATTGGAAACTGTAAGGGTCCCTGCCAGGCTTTTCAGACAGAAGAAGACTACCATCAGAATATTGAGGAGATAAAAGATATCCTTAATGGCAAGACCGGCGCGATCATCCGCAGGCTAAAGAATGAACTTGACCAGTCGATCGCTGATCTGAACTTTGAATTGGCGCACCGGCTCAAAAGGAAATATGAACTCCTTGAAAAATATCAGAGCAAATCAACGATCGTTAATTCTTCCATATCTGACGTTGATGTCTTCAGTATTGCATCCGATGAAAAGCATGCATTCATAAATTATCTGAAGGTCATGAACGGAACAGTAACGACCACTCAGACTCTTGAACTGAAGAAACGGGTTGAGGAAAGCGATGTAGACCTTTTAACAATAGCGATCTCGGAATTCCGAACAAGGTTTAACAGTCATTCCCGCGAGATCATTGTGCCTTTTGAAATAGATTGGGTCGATACAGGAATTAAATTCACGGTTCCGAAGCTGGGGGAAAAGAAAAAGCTTCTTGACCTTTCTCAGAAAAATGTGGCTTTCTTCAAAAGGGAAAAGCTGGAGCACTATGAAAAGTTGAACCCTGAAGTACGCACCGAGCGGCTGCTGAATCAGATGATGACGGATCTCAGACTTAATCAGCTACCAAGGCATATTGAATGTTTTGACAACTCGAACTTCCAGGGCAAATTTCCTGTTTCTTCAATAGTAGTCTTCAAGGATACTAAACCATCTAAAAAGGATTACAGGCATTTTAATGTAAAAACGGTTGAAGGTCCGAATGACTTTGCTACCATGGAAGAAGCGGTTCACCGGCGTTACCGCCGGATGCTTGAAGAGGGCGAGACCTTGCCTCAGCTTATAGTTATAGACGGCGGTAAGGGACAACTGTCTTCGGCAATGAAGAGCCTGAAATTACTCGGAATAGAAACCCAGGTGACCGTAATTGGAATTGCCAAGCGCTTGGAGGAGATCTATTATCCTAATGACCCTTACCCCTTGTATCTTGATAAAAAGTCGGAATCTCTAAAGATCATTCAGCAACTCCGGGATGAAGCTCACCGGTTCGGTATCACCTTTCATCGCCTGAAGCGTAATAAAGCGACGCTTGCCACCGAACTGGAAAGTATTCCCGGGGTTGGCAGGACATCCGCCGATAAACTACTTCGGAAATTTAAGTCTGTAAAAAATATCCGACTGGCTTCCGAAACCCAACTGTTAGAGGTCCTGAATATAAAACAGGTAAAGGCCCTGACCGACTACTTTCAAAAATAGCCTTTCCTGCTCCCTTTTGGAGCGTTACCCATCAGTGGTACAGTCACTTAATTTTGAAGATAACTTTTTGCTTAAGTCTTCGTACAACGTAAGGAGTGACCGTTTAGTATAAGCTTCAGTCTGACCGATTTCACTAAGCGTTCCGCGAACCGGGGGTAAATTGTTTAAATGAAAATACTTCTACACTCTAAGTTATTTCGTTTTATTGCTGCAATCACAGGCATCCTGGTATTGGCGTTCACACCCGGGAATGCCCTTTCCCAATGTTTTACCTATCCTCCAAGTGGAAACACAAGCCCATTCTATGCTTCCTGTAGTGACGGCAGCGGTATAACATTTAATATTAATGCTAAAAGCAATATAGATGCTCCGGCAACAGGGCCAAATTATGGCTCATGCAGCGCAAGTCAGAAGAGTGTGCGGGTCAACTCACAATGGATTTTGTTCAAAGCAACTGATAACGGAAATGTTGATTTGAGCGGAAACATCAATACCGGTAATTTATACCTATGGGTTTGGGGAGGCTTTGATGTCATGCCCACAAATTGTACGGATTTACAAAGCTTAGTTCACTGCGGTCAGTACGATCATGGTTTCACCGCCTCTACTTTTCCGGTAGTAAAAGATAAATGGTATGTGATGCTTGCCTCCGGCTTTAAGGGAAGCGATTCATATTTCAGTCTTTCCGGATCCGGGCCAATAGCAATTCCCCCACCTGTAATTCCCAATAAGGCACGTTGCGGAGCGGGGCCGGTTACTTTCACCGCTTCGGGCGCCTTAACGGGCCAGCTTTACAGGTGGTATGATAGTAATGGTACCCTGGTGCAATCAAGCACTAGTTCTACATATACCACACCTGTTCTAAACGCAAGTGCCACATACTCAGTTGAAATACAGGTACTTGGCGCTAACGGAACAAACTGTGAAAGTGTTCGAACTCCTGTCACTGCAACCATAAACGATTTACCTAAAATCATATCTGAGCCAGCAACCACACTGGTTTGTGAAGGTGAAACCGCTAGCTTTACAGTGGGCGCAACCGGCGCCGGCCTGACATACCAATGGCAGGTGTTCTCTTTGTTCACAGGGTTTACAAACCTGAGCAACGGAGCTAAATACAGCGGAACCAATACACCGACACTAAGCGTTTCGGGCATAACACCGTCTATTTTACCCACTATTTACCGGGTTATCGTTGGAGGCACCTGCTCTCCCTCAGCGACCAGCAATCCCGCCCTGCTTTGGGTTATCCCTTCACCGAATAGCTATACAGTCACGGGGGGTGGCAATTACTGTGCTGACGGTACCGGGAAACCGATTGGATTAAGCGATTCACAGATTGGTGTGAGATATCAGCTTCAGAAAAACGGAATAAATTCAGGGAACCCGGTGGATGGCACCGGATCAGCACTTGATTTTGGGATCAAAACTGATGGAATTTACACCGTAATAGCTACTAATACGGCCACCGGCTGCCCGGCTCCAATGACCGGCAGCAGGACCATAACGCGTTTGCTACCTATAACAGCGACTGTTGTTGTCAATCCCCACACCTGTGCCGGTCCTGGTTCTATACAGGTACAAAATGTGACTGGTGGTCTGGCGCCATACAGCTATAGTATTGATGGCGTAACGTTTCAATCAACAAATGTGTTCCCTGTAGCAAATCCGGGAAGTTATAATATTATCGTTAAAGATGCTGCCGGATGCCTGTTCACAGAAACCCGGGTAGTGACTGCACTTGATCCGCCGATAGACCTGAACTTCACGGCTACGCAGGTTACCTGCCCGGGACTAACTTCAGATGTAACGCTTTCACCAGTTAAGGGCATCGGGCCCTTCACTTACCAGATTACCGCTCCGGCAACTCATACTACTGCAGTTCCATCCGTCAGCACATTTCAAGGTTTGCCTTCCGGCACTTATACCTTCCGGGTAACAGACAGCAGAGGTTGTTCCTACCAGGAAAATTATACGATAAATCCCATTACACCAATCGATGTGGTTGGGCAGTTAGTGGCTAATGTAACTTGCTTTGATGCTGCTGATGGCAAGATACAATATACCGTAAGCGGATTTTCGAACACGTACAGCTATACTGTTGATTTTCTCAGTCAGGCTACCGGTGTTACGACCACTTCCACGGCAATAACAGGTCAAACCAGTCCAGCGATATCTATTTCCGGGGCCGCTGGAACATACAAGATCAACGTGCGGGATGAAGTCACGAATTGTACTAAGAGTTACCAGGTAACGGTACAGCGTCCGGCGGCGCCTTTAACTCTTACAGGTACAGTGCGTCCGCTAACCTGCTTTTCTGATCCTTCAGGGTCAGTCACGGCTATCCCATCCGGCGGCTGGGGTAGTAACCAATATCACCTGCAATTGCCCGACGGAACCCTGACGCCGAAACAAGGAGGTGTGCAATTTACAGGATTGCTTGCGAGCGGCAGCTATATCCTTTTCGTAACCGATGGAAACGGATGCCAGGTCCCTTTCCCTTTTTCGCTTTCCGTACCCCCTCCCCCAATTGTAAGCCTTGATGCGGCATCAGATCTGTGCTTTGACTCGAACCTTGCCAAGCTTGTTATCAACGCAAGCGGCGGCCTGGCGCCATATACCTACAGCATTAACGGAGCTTCGCCTGTAAACAGTAATATATTTGCGAACCTTATCCCCGGTGATTACACAATTACCGTTATGGGTGCTAATGGATGTCAAACGCAGATCACCCAGACAATTCGCCCTGAGCTGATTGCCAATGCCAGCCTTATTAAAAACCTTAACTGTACAGCAAGTCCGGAGGCCGCTATTAATGTTGGTATAACCGGCGGCTATGCTCCCTATAGTTATGAAGCGCGATATAACGGAGGTGCCTACGGTAGTCCTGTAACATTCACAGGTACTTCCTTTTCTTATGCCGCTCCGACAGCAGGTACATACCAGTTCCGCATCACAGATGCTAAGGGATGCTCCGATGAGTCGAATATTATAACGGTGGTGGCCGCTGTGCCACCGGTAATTACCCAAGTTTCAGAAATTCAAAAAATACTTTGCGCCGGGGAAGCAAGTGCAGCCATTAGGGTAATAACAACGCCTGCTACAGGGCTTTCACCATTTACCTATACACTTACTGACGGAATAACATCCATAAGCCAAAGTTCGTCAACCTTCTCCGGACTGAAAGCCGGCAATTACAAAGTAATAGTGACTGATGCGAATGGCTGTAAGGACAGCACTACCATTCCCCTGGTCGAACCTTCTGTAATATCAGCGGCAGCTATACCAACTCCAATAACCTGTGCGACAGACGGTAGCGGACGTATTTTAGGGAACATTCAGATCGACAATAGTTCAGCCGGAGGTAAAGCGCCTTATAGTTACTATATCTATGGCACAAGCGGGCAGCTAAAGGGTTCAAAGCTTGCGACAGCTGATTTAACGTTCACTCAGGACAGTCTGGACTTTGGAGGTTATTATGCAATAATCGTAGATGCAAACGGGTGTTCACAACGCATCAACAATATTCAAATCACTACGGTCAATGATTTGACCATCGACATTTCACCTCTTACCGCAGATTGTGCGAATGGTGCATCTGTAAAGGTTTCTGTACCTGCCGGCATGGGCGTTGGTCCGTTTAAATTCAGGATCTTTCCAAATGGAGCCTTTCTTTCTCCAGATACGAATAATCCGCGTGCACACACTTTTACCGGCCTAACTCCGGATGTAACATATTCTTTTGAAGTTCTCGACGAGAGTACAGGCTGTACTTTCAATAAAGAGGCAACTCCCCTACCGACCTTTTCAAATCTGGCTATTGCCACCACAGCTGCTGCGTCATGCGGAGTCGATAATGGCAATGTAAGTTTCACATTCAGCAACTGGGAAGCATCGACAAGTTCTATCAGGTATTCTATTTATCCCGAAGGCGCCGACCCCTCGAATCCTTTAGATCTACCTGTTCTTACCAATACCATTGCAGTTACGGCAGCCGATTCTCTTACCATTTCAGCAGCGGGCCCATTGGCTCCCGGCGCTTATTTCGTGTTGCTCACTGAAATCTCAGGCGCAAGCCTTGGTTGTTCTAAAACGGCGGACTTTACAATTGTACAGTCACCCAGTCCCCTGGAATTAACAGCAGGAACAGTCAATTCAACATGCAGCACCAAAGGAACAATCACCGCTACCGCGAGATACGGTACTGCACCCTATACATACAGCTATGCTGTTTCGGGCAGTGCTCAGCCCACAACCTGGAATTCCTTAAATGTTTTTAATGATTTTGCCGGCAGTTATGATGTGTATGTAAAGGATGCCTACGGCTGTATTGAGAAGGCCACAGTTACCATTTCCCAGGATCCTACACCCGTGCTCGCGGCGTTGACAGTTGACAACCAATGCGATGTAACAGAAGGCAATTTCGAAATGAGTGTTGCTCTTGCAACTCCCGGTGTTGGCCCGCATTCATATAGCATAAACGGTGGTGCTTTTGTAGCTCATCCAGGCGCTTTTGTTTATTCAGGATTAAGTTCAGGAGACTATACAGTTTCTGTTCGTGATGCTAATGGTTGTACAAATACTTCGACAATTAAGATCTATCCTCCTACTTACCTGACACCGATCGTTAAACTGCAGCCTACTTGTGCGGATAATGACGGGAAAGTCCTGGTAGAAGTAACTGGTGGTTCAGGCAATTACAAGTATGATCTAATTAAAATAACAGTTGATGAAACGACGAATGTAACTACCAGGACAAGCGTTAGTCCCGGAGGAGTTCCACAATCTTCGAACGTGTTTTCCGGATTAGCCGCGGGTGAATATAGGGCATTGGTGATTGATGTGATGAGTCCTTTCTGCGTGGAGGAACAGGGTGTTGAACTCGAACTTCCATCAGAAGTTAGTTTTCAATACTTCCCCTATAATGTATCGTGTCCGGCTGGTGGCGATGGTTCGATAGTGGTTGTTATGGATCCATCAGTCGCTGATAGTGAAACGCAGCCCGGTGGAGTCAATAATAATCCGCCCTTCATTTATACACTCACTAATACGCTTACCAATGCTTCGGTTTCGCAAAGCACACCTGTTTTTGCCGGTTTACCTGCCGGATCATATAAAATCAGGGTTACATCTGAACGAAACTGTTATAAAGAGACAGATGCGGATATAATTATCACGGCACCAGATCCAATCACATTAACTGCTACGGCTACAGACTTCGAATGCGATGTTGATAATTCGATCAAGACTTCCACAATAACCATCACAGCAGGTGGAGGCACTGCGCCGTTATTGTACAGTATTGATAATGTTAATTTTCAGAGCTCAAACCTGTTTACGGTTATTGATAACGGATCGGTGCAGGCCTTTAACATCTTTGTCAGGGATGCTAACGGATGCTCAATTGCCCCTACTCCCATTAGCATATCCCCTTTACCTAAAATTACAGCTGTTAATTTTAACAAGTTAAGCGCAATCAATTGCCTGAACAATAAAGAGACTGTAGAGGTAACCGTTACAGGTGGCTCAGGTGATTACAAATTTGAATTATTAGGGACGACAACTTCCCTTAGTCCGGGTGCTAACATCGACAGTGCAAGCTTTGACCTAGCTGACCCCGGCAGCTATACTTTCCGAATTACTGACAATGTTACCGGATGCTACTTTATCAGCTTACCATATACAGTAGCACCTTATAGACTACTGGAAGCAGTTGCATCTGTTCAATCAAATGTAACATGTAATGGTGGTTCCGACGGAACTCTCAGTATTCTGGTCAGCGGATACACCGGTAATTTTGACTATGAAATTCTGAATTCTGCCGGACTTAAAGTTTTAGAGGGATCTGAAAATACAAGCACCAGTCCGCTCCTGGTATCCGGGCTGGCTGCAGGTAATTATACTGTCCTGATTACAGAAACGGATGCACCTTTTTGCTCAATCGTTTCAAATTCAGTAACAGTAACACAGCCCGATTCCATAAGCCTTGCAAGTGCGGCAGTTACCGAGCCTGTTGTTTGTTTCGGTGGTAACGCAAGCGTGGTGTTGGTGGCTGATGGAGGAACAGCTCCCTTATCATATAAACTCGAAAAACTACCGGTTGCCGCAGGCTCACTCACCTTTACCAACTCAGATGGAAATTTCACAAACTTAGTGCCTGCTGGCTCTTACGCTTATACGATAACGGATGTTAATAATTGTACACCCGTAACTGGAATATTTGATATCGCTCAGCCGGACAAACTTGAGTTAAGCTTTCAAAAGACTGAAGACGTGAGCTGCTTCGGAGGACAGGATGGTTTGGCTGAACTAAGGATCACCGGAGGAACGGCACCTTATAACTATGTCTGGACAAAAGATGGCGTGGTGATTTCCGCGCCTCAATTGAATGCGCTTTCAGCAGGTACTTATAAAGTAGTTATAAAAGATGCTGGTGATTGTGGCCCGGTTGAAGCAGAGGTTGTTATTACTGAACCTGCAGCTGTTGTCCCTTCTCTCACAATCGATCCTATCCTGTGTTATGGAGGCACTACAACTGCTACAGTTACGGCAATTGGCGGAGTCGGATCATACACATACACATTCAATGGCGTAGTTAATACAACCGGGATATTTGACAATATTCCGGCTGGTACCTATTTCTATAGCGCGGATGATGGTAACAGCTGCGGAGCAGTTTACGGCTCCATAACCATTGAACAACCCATATGGAATATTACAAAAGCGCTCGTTACATCAAATTACAACGGAGCACAATTAAGCTGTCCTACTGCTACTGATGGTGAAATCACGGTCGAAGCGAACGTAACAGTTCCCGATGGCACTACCCGCAATGTAGCCTATTCTATAGACGGTCAACCGTACGTAGCGTCCGGTATTTTTAATAATCTGGGAGCAGGTAATCATGTTATTTCTTTAAAAGACGAGCAGGGATGTCTTCAGGCATTTAGTGTTTATGTCTACCCGCCTGCCGAAATTATAGCAACTGCCTCTGTAACATCAGCTGCGGCCTGTGCTGGCTCAAATAGCGGCGAAATAACCGTTGCCGCCAGCGGTGGAACCGGAGAGCTGACCTATTCATTAGGCACTGCTGTTTACACTCATGCCCTTGGCAGCCAGGTGTTCACAGGGCTTGCAGCCGGCAAATATATCGTAAAGGTCACCGATGTGAACGGCTGTGAAGTTTCTGCAGATGAGGTTGAAGTTATCATGAATCCTTTACCGCTTGTCACTGCAAGTGCAAGCCACACTACTGTATGTGCCGGAACACCGGTGACCTTAAGTGGTGGTGGTGCAGACACCTATACATGGGATAATGGTGTTATTGATGGCACTCCATTTATTCCAGTGTCGACTACGACTTATATCGTTACTGGAATCGATGCCAACGGATGTAGTAATACCGCTTCAGTAACTGTAGTAGTGAATCCCTTACCGACTGTAACAGCAACAGCCAGCGCAACAACCATCTGTGCCGGAACACCGGTAACCTTAACCGGTGGTGGCGCAGCGACCTATACCTGGAATAACGGCGTAACCGACGGCGTATCCTTTATACCAACAGCCACCACCAGCTATACGGTCACCGGTACTGATGCCAGCGGTTGTGCCAATACAGCAACGATAACGGTAACGGTCAATCCTTGCCCGCCCGTAGCAACGGATGACCAGTTTGCCGGCACGGAAGGCGCATTAATTACCGGGACCGTGGCTGCTAATGATTCAGATCCTAAAGGTCATGCTTTAACTTTTGTTGAATTGACTCAGCCTGCGAACGGAACCCTTACGTTTAACTCTGACGGCACATTTACCTTCCTGCCGGACACTGATTGGAATGGAATCACCACTTTCGAATACCAGGCTTGTGATCCTGCCGGCCTATGTGATAATGCCACCGTCACCCTGACCGTTACCCCGGTTAATGATGCGCCGGTAGCCCTGAACGATGCGTATACCACTACCGAAGAAACACCGATCACCATCGCTGCACCAGGTATCCTGGTCAATGAC
>NZ_JAAFZB010000092.1 GCF_010692725.1 Flavihumibacter soli
AAAAATAAAAAACCTCTCCGTATCCGGGAGAGGTTTTCAGGATTATATTTTTTCCGAAGCTTAGAGCGCCGCTACAACCTGGCCTTTAATGTATAAAAGCTTGTTCGGCGTGCGTGCGTTAGACTTAATGGTAACTGCCTTTGAAAAAGATGGCTGAACGGCTGCTGCGTTAAATGTAACAGTGATCGTTCCCTTCTCGCCCTTAAGGATGGGGGTAGTGGTGTACTTAGGTACGGTACATCCGCATGAAGACTCGATGTTCGAGATGATCAGCGGTTCTTCACCTGTGTTTGTAAAGGTGAAATCATAGCTTACAGGCTTACCCTGCGGGATCTTTCCGAAATCGTGTGTCTCTTTCTCAAACTTAAACTCAGGCTTGTTATCGGTTTGCATCGCAGTAAACGAGATAAATCCGATAACTACTGCACATAAGATCATTATTTTTTTCATCGTGATGGTTTGTTTAATACAAATATAAATTAATTATTTATTTCAAAAAGCATTCCAATATTCACCTTTATACGAAAGCTGCGAATATTAAGTTACGGCGAAAATATCTTAACAGATGAATATTATAGGCTGACAGCACAATTGATACCGTCTTTTGTTATTTTTGAAGAATTCCACACAATATGGCAGCAACAGAAATAGGAGAAAACACCACATTAAATTCGGCAGAATTGAGTTTTGACGATTTTAAAAGCATCATAATCAGCGATTATCAGTTAGCCTACGAGAGTCGCCAGGCGAGCTTGCTGGGCCGGAAAGAGGTACTTACCGGTAAAGCGAAGTTCGGGATCTTTGGTGATGGAAAGGAAGTGGCGCAGCTGGCCATGGCCAAAGTTTTTAAGAACGGCGACTGGCGTTCGGGTTACTATCGTGACCAGACCTTCATGTTCGCGACGGGCATGTCGACCATCAGCCAGTTCTTCGCCCAACTGTATGCACACCCGGAATTGGAGGCTGAACCGGCTTCTTCAGGAAGAATGATGAACGGTCACTACGCCTCACGCACCCTTAATCCCGACGGTAGCTGGAAAAACCTGACGGAAATACCGAACTGTTCGGCCGATATCTCGCCTACTGGAGGCCAGATGGCCCGCCTTGTCGGACTGGCCTATGCTTCCAAGCTATATCGCAATAATAAGGAACTTGATTACCTGACGGATTTTTCCGTTAACGGCAACGAGGTGGCTTTCGGGACTATCGGCAATGCATCGACCTCCGAAGGCGTATTCTTCGAAGCGATCAACGCGGCGGGTGTGATGCAGATACCGATGGCTGTTTCGATCTGGGACGATGCTTATGGCATTTCCGTTCCCGCCGAATATCAAACCACAAAGCAGGATATCTCTGAGATCCTGAAAGGATTCCAGCGGGATGAAAAGGGCGAAGGATACGAGATCTTCAAGGTGCGCGGATGGGATTATCCCGGCCTGTGCGAAACATACGAAAAGGCGATCAAGATCTGCCGGGAACAGCAGATACCGGTGATGATCCATGTGATCGAAGTAACGCAGCCGCAGGGCCATTCTACTTCCGGTTCGCATGAGCGCTATAAGGATAAGGATCGTTTGGAGTGGGAGTTGGAATACGACTGTCTCGTGCAGATGCGTCTGTGGATGCTGGAGTCGGCGATAGCCACCGAGGAAGAGCTGGAGGAGCTGGAGAAAACAGCGAAGAATTATGTACGCGAATGCCAGAAAAAAGCCTGGACAGATTTCAACGCGTCTATCAAGGAAGAGGCCCAGGCAGCTTATCGCCTGCTTAACGCATTTCCGGATGATGAGGTAAAACTCATTGCGGCAGCATTGCGTTCAACAATTGATCCGACCCGCAAGGAGATCATCAGCTCGGTCCGCAAGGCACTGCGCATCTCACGCCACTCAAACTCAGATGCGAAGGCGCAGCTGCTGGAATGGTATGCAAAGGAAGCGGAGAGCAATGCAGAGCGCTTTAACTCAAAGTTATTTAACGATACAAAAGATTCGCCGCTGCATGTTGCGGAGATACCGGTAGAATATGACGATCATGCACGCTCTATCGACGGGCGTGAAGTGCTGAATGCCTGTTTCGATGCAGCCTTCGCACGTGATCCGCGGATCATTGCCTTTGGTGAGGACGTCGGCCATATCGGCGACGTGAACCAGGCCTTTGCAGGTCTGCAGGAAAAATACGGCACCAACCGCATCTCCGATACGGGCATTCGCGAGATGACCATCGTCGGACAGGGCATCGGGCTGGCTATGCGCGGGCTGCGGCCTATAGCCGAGATCCAGTACCTGGATTATTTACTTTTTGCCCTTAACATCGTCGGTGATGACCTGGCTACGCTAAGCTATCGTACAAGGGGAGGTCAGAAGGCGCCCGTGATCATTCGTACCCGTGGCCATCGCTTAGAAGGAATATGGCACTCCGGCTCGCCTATGGGTATGATCATCAATTCGCTGCGGGGTGTCCACATATGCGTGCCCCGGAATATGACCCAGGCGGCAGGAATGTATAATACACTGCTCCAGGGCGATGAGCCATCACTGGTTATCGAATGCCTTAACGGCTATCGATTAAAAGAAAAATTACCTTCCAACATCGGCGAATTTACGGTGTCTTTAGGAAAAGCAGAGGTGCTGAAGGAAGGCACGGATATGACCATCATTTCGTACGGCTCTACCCTGAGGATCGTGCAGGAAGCTGCAGAAGAACTTGAAACGCTGGGAATCTCGGTCGAGATAGTCGACCCGCAGACTCTGCTGCCTTTCGATCTGAATGGCGTATGTGTGGCTTCGCTTGAAAAGACCAACAGGATCCTCGTAGTGGACGAAGATGTTCCGGGGGGCGGTTCTGCTTTCATCCTTCAGCAGGTGCTGGAAGTTCAGAAGGGATACTTCCACCTCGACGGTGAGCCAAGAACACTGACAGCTAAGGCCCACCGGCCTCCCTACGGCTCTGACGGTGACTACTTCAGCAAACCTTCCGTTGATGATGTGATCGAGATGGTTTATGATATGATGAAGGATACCAACCCGGAAAAGTTCCCGGACCTGTTTTAACCCGAATAAAATCAAACAAAAAATGCCGGTACGATAAGTACCGGCATTTTTTGTTTATGAATCCAATGGTATCCGGTATAATAGTCATGGCCACAGATTATTATCATGGTTATTATGATTGCTCAATCTGCCCCGTAGGGGCTACATGTTGGTAGAAACCATCGAAATTTAATTCATGATGCCCCGTAGGCGGCATAACCCTTTCTGCATTTCAATTTAAAATGTTTTGCCACCTACGGGGCAATGAATCACAGCCGAATTGCGTTGCTACCAAACTTTAGCCCCTACGGGGCATGCTTCTTTCAGCTTCCAAGAAAAAAGGATTCGTTTAGGTCTTGTTTAGGTCTGCTAGTAGTTAGTCCACTAATTTGGTGGAATAACCTTTACATGTCCTGAACCAGACCTATACAAAACTGCTACCCTTTGGCTTCCCACATCAGAACCGGAGGGATCAACAAGCTGATACCTGATAGCTGACACCTGACAGCTATTCGCTGTTACCTGACAACTATTTCTTGAACTCAATTTGACCCCTGATTTCTCCTCCAGGGTTCAGCGGAGTGTGCATATTAAAATAGTAAAGACCATCGAGCAGGGCCGGTTCTTTAAGAGCCACTTCGTCCACTACAACCCAGTTGGTAAAACTTCCTGTGATAACTTTCGGAATAAGCGCGAAAAAATCATGCTTGATCGGCGCATTAACTCCTCTTGCGGCCTCTCCATGTATATGGGCGCCGGTAGGAATTCCTGACAGACCAGTCCAATTGATGGTGTAAGTCAGGACCTTGTTGGTTTTGTTATAGGAAACATCGAAAGTGCCGCAGGCTCCGGTGTTCTTGGCCGGTACTTCCTGTGCGCCTTCCAGCAGCGCGCCCTTTCTACTGACGATCTCAGGCTTGGTAAATTCAATCTGACCCCTGATCTCACCGCCGGGGTTGAGCGGGGTGTGCATATTGAAGTAATAAAGTCCTGCAAGGAGCTCTTTTTCAAAGATCGCTGCCTCGTCAACCAGTACGGTGCCGGTGAAGGTGCCGGATGTGGTCTTCGGGATCAGGTCGAAAAAGTCATATTTGATACCGGCATTTATTCCCCGTGGAGCGATGCCATGAATATGGGCGCCGGTGGGGATCCCTGACAGGTCGGTCCAGTTGAGGGTGAAAGTCAGGATCTTGGTGGTTTTGTTATAGGAAATGTCGAATGTTCCGCAGGCTTTCGTGTCCTTTGGCGGTACTTCCTGGCTCGCTTCCAGCAGCAGGCCTGTTCTGCTGATCACTTCGTCTTCAGAGATTTCAAATGCCGGTTGTTCATTTTCCTTCGAACAAGCAGACAGCACCGCAATAGCGACGATTATTGCTGAGAAGAATTTGTTGAAATTTTTCATGTTTTCTGATTAAGGGGTAAAACAGAATATGAAAGATTATCTGACCGGAAATGGGGGGCGATAGACGGGATTCTTAGAAGAATTAAGATCAGCGGTCAGGCTATTAAATTTAAGGAATTCTTCCGGTTAATTAGTTACTAATTTTAAATTGTTCGGAATGGTTATTTTTTAGCTATCAGGTTTCAGGTTTCAGGTAAGAGGTATCAGGTAAGAGGTATCGGAACCACCTCCGTCTCCCGATAAAGGATCGGGAGCCACCTCCGCCAGCGGAGGATAGTGCCTCGGATCGGTTTTAAGGATATTAAGGTTTTTTCCAGGCCATCATGAAGGTTTTCTTTCATTACATTATGTATGACACTGACTTTTCCGGTAGCACGGACATCTGTCCTCCGCTGGCGGAGGTGGACTGCCCCTATCGGCAGGACGGAGGTGGTTAATTCATCGAAAGTCAGGAAAGAATGCCATCATGAACACAATTTCCCGCTTTTCTCCTTTCACCTTCCTACTCCCGCAAAAACTTCATCAACGGCTCAATAAACCTTGAATAAGCTTCTATATGTGGCAGATGGCCCACATTGTCTAATTCCACCAGTTTTGAGTTTTTGATCCTGGAGGCAGTAAGCTTTCCAAGCGCGGGATAGTCCCCAAGTTTCCCCTGCACCTCCTTCGGTGCCTTATTTTTACCGAGCGCCGTACGATCGCGCTGACCGATGATCAGGAGGGTGGGAGCTTTGATCTGCCCGAATTCATACAGCACCGGCTGGGTGAAGACCATGTCGAAGGTCAGCGCGGCATTCCAGGCGATCAGCGGGTAGTCCTTATCGTTCGTCCACCCGGCCAGCATATTGAGCCAGGGTTCATATTCCGGTTTCCATTTATTGTCATAATAGAAGGTCAGCTGGTAGTTTTTGATCTTGTCGTAGGTTTGCCCGAGCTCGTTCTGGTACCAGTCATCCACCGTCTGGTAAGGGATATGCAGTTTCCAGTCTTCCAGGCCGATCGGGTTTTCCAGGATAAGCTTATCGACCAGTTCCGGGTACATCAGCGTAAACCGGGTGGCCAGCATTCCGCCCATCGAATGGCCCAGCACACTGACCTGTTTTATCTGCAGCGAATCGAGGATAGCCCGGGTATTTCGTGCAAGCAGCTGGAAGGTATACTGGATGCGCTGCGGCTTGGAAGATTTTCCGAATCCTATCTGGTCGGGAATAATTACGCGGTAGCCTTTTTCTGAAAGGTCCTTTGCCGTCTGACCAAAATAGGCCCCGTTGAAGTTTTTCCCATGAAGCAGCATGATGGCCTTACCATTCGCTTTCGCAGGCTTTACATCCATAAACGCCATTTTCAAAGCCTCGCCCTGAATATTGAGGCTGAGATAATTCACCGGATAAGGATACTTTACCGTTTCAAGGTTAATGCCCGGCGAACTGCCATTATTCGTCTGGGCGTTTACAGGCTGCAAAATTAGCGTGCACAAGAATAAGATCAGGTATTTCATAGGGTTGAGGTTTCTAGCTATCGGCTCCCGGCTTCAGTCTTTCAAGGTAACAGGTGAATAGGTTTCGGGTTTTGGCTTTCATCTCCTGGCGTTTGGTTTTCGATTGGCAATTGTCACTGAGAGCGAGCTCATTTGCTAGTTTATAAGATCCACCTCCGTCTCCGATAAAGGGAGCCACCTCCGCCAGCGGAGGATAGTGCTTCGGAGCGATTTAGATATTATTAAAGTTTCCAGGCATTCGCTGACTTTTATTTTTATTTCATTTTGCTACAACGATGAATTCCAATGTTGAACGGACCTTTATCCTCCGCTGGCGGAGGTGCCCGAAGGGGGAGGTGGTCTCATCTCTCAGCTTTTGGTTTTCTGTTTTCAAACTCCCATAAAAAAGCCGGCAAATCTGCCGGCCTTTATGGTTTGCTACTTTTGGATCAACCCAAACTATCTAATTGGTAGCATTTAATGCAGCATTTGCCGTGATAAACCCGCTTCCTGTTGCATTAGCCCCCCAGGTTATGGTTTCACCTTCTACAACGCGGCTACCGGCACCCAGGGGAATTGCGGCTGATACTAAGGTCGATTCAGCCTCGGATGCTGTAAGGCCTGGCTTCTTTTGAGCCATCAATGCGACAATTCCGGCAACGTGCGGACTGGCCTGAGATGTACCTGAAACAAAGAAATAAGACAAATGTCCGCTATTAACCTGGTATGGCCCCACGACCCATGCGCCCGGAGCAGCAACATCCAGGTCTTGTCCGGCTAACTGTCTGCCTGAAAAAGGAGCGATATAAAAGTCATCCACGTTTGTTGGATCTGGAACATTGCCGGCAAACCACCAGGTGGGGGTTGCAAATTCTGCCACCCAGCCGGCTGCGGCTACACTTATTACAGGCGCATAGGCGCCGGGGTATGACATTCCCGCGTCGCCGGAATTACCTGCGGCAGCCACTATGATTACCCCTTGTCTCACTGCAAAATCAATTGCTGCCCTCTCCATTGCATCTAAGACCGACCCGCCTAAACTCATATTGATAACAACAGGTGAATTTTTCAGAACGGTACTTTTTAAATTAGCAATGTATAGTATTCCCTGAGCAACCACTGATGACCATCCGCTTCCATTCTGATTTAAAACCTTTACCGGGATGATATTAGATTTTGGAGCTACACCATTAAAAGAGGCTGCACCAAGTTGAAATCCGAGGATTATACTTGTTACATGTCCGCCGTGGGAATTTTGGTCATGTTCCCACTTGTTGGGTTGCTCGGATACGTTGCCATTTTCGCCACCACCGCCACCGAAAGACTTTGCATATTGTGTTACAATCCGCTCTTGTGGAAAGTATTGTCTCCAGGAATCGGGTAGCCCTGAATCCAGCACACCAATGTATACCCCGGTTCCATCTTGTGTTATGGTTCGTCCCGTAGCAGGTTCAGTAACATTTATTGCATCCAGGTTCCAGGTGCTCAGGCCATTTGTGAAGCTGGTAGCTGCGATAGGATCTATAGGAGCTCCCTTCCGTTCGGCATCCGGGTTAGCATAACTTACATATTTCAGGTTTTTGATCGTGGAAAGTTTCTCGCGTTCTATCCTCATCGTTAGGGCCTTGATCTCGGGAAGGACTTTGAGAATAGTGCCATACTGTTTCAGATCATTTAATACAGCGTTGTCAACCGCTGTATTGAGCAGGACATTAATTCCGATATTTCCGTTCGTTTTCGTCACTCCTGAAGCCATGAGTTCAGAAGAACTGTTCGTTTTCATTTTTGCATCCTGATCAGATGCTGGTTCTTTCTGGCAACTTGCTACAAGGAGAATCGGAAGCAGGAATAATGCGAGCCGTGTAAATGGATTTTTTTTCATGGTGGTGGTTTTAAAGTGAAATGTTATTGAAGTATTATTTTTTATTTATAAACGAATTGCTGAGAAATCAAATACCGGGATAATCGGAAGAACGGCGCTTCAAATACTTATTTCAGAACGGAAATACGCTACAAATAATATTCTGCCTCGACACAGATTAAGCTTAAAGAAGAAGGGATACGGGATCTTTTTGAGTATTCTTAAATCTAAATACATACTTCAGTCAAATCAACTTTCTGCACGATATTGTGTACTGAAAGCGGGAAACTGTGTAATAGGTATCAGGTAGGAGGTATCAGGTAAGAGGTATCAGGTATCAGGTAAGAGGTATCAGGTGTCAGGTAAGAGGTATCAGGTGGGAAGCTGTCAGCTATCAGCTATCAGCCATCAGCTTTTGGTTGGGTAACAGGTATCAATTGTCACTCTGAGCGGAGTCGAAGAGCGACCACCGGGAAACTTTTTTAATAATTGCACGGCGCCTTCTGTAATTTTTATAAGATACCGGACTGCCAATTGTCACTCTGAGCGGAGTCGAAGAGCGACCGCTGTGTAATACCTATAGATTTCGGAGCTGCCAGGAGGTAACAGGTTCCAGGGAAGAGGTATCAGGAAACAGGTATCAGGTTTCAGGTATCAATTGTCACTCTGAGCGGAGTCGAAGAGCGACTGCTGTGTAATACAGGTAACGGGTGGGAGGTATCAGGGCAGCTTTCTGCTTTCACCTTTCGGCTTTTACCTTTCTACTTTCACCTTCCATCCTTCCACCTTCCATCCTCCCTCCTTAATTCTTAATTCTTAATTCATAATTCTTAATTCCTAACTCTCCCAATCACCTTCTCCACTCTTTTCCGCTTGCTTTCCTTCTCAAATTCGCCCATCCTTGACATCAGTAATTCCAGGAAGCCGGCTTTGAATTTAGCTGAGATAACCGGCAGAGCATTCTCTGCGTACATGGGCAGCTGGTTAGGCGGACAGGAGCTCAGCTGACCCAGCAATAATATAAATGCTTCATCATGATAGTCCTTGCTGCCCGCGAGCTTGATGAGGATGCTTACCGCGTGATCTTTGCTGATGACTGAGCCTTTATCGGCGGCGTCCAGGATCTTCGGGAGATTTTGCCAGATAATGTCCGGGTGGATATTGCTGATGCTGTCCAGTGCTGTCATTGCGCCCCATACCAGGCGGTTGTTTTTACTGTCCAGCAGCGATATAAAAGTTTCGTGGTAAGGAGAGATCAGTTCCGGCTTTCGTTCCCCGATCTCATAAAGCACCTTCATGCAATCGCTTTGGATTGCTTTATCCTTGTGCACCAGGTTTTCGATAAGTTCCCGGACAGCCTCCCGGTCTTCGGTACCGGCGATTAGGAGAGCCAGTTCCTGGTTAGGAACTTCATCCCTGCGGCCCAGTGAACTTGAAAGTTTTTCAATTATGGTCATTTCAGCTATCAGGTATCAGGTAATAGGTATCAGGTAATAGGTATCAGGTAATAGGTACCAGGTATCGGGTATCAGGTATCGGGTATCAGGTAGTAGGTATCAGGTATCAGGTAATAGGTATCAGGTAATGGCAAACGGTTTGAGGTATCAGTTTAGAGGTTGTGCTTTTCGCTTTTTTCTGCTTTTCGCTTTCTGCTTTCACCTTTCTGCTTCAATCCTTATTCCTTGATCCTTATTCCTTGATCCTTTTCATCCTTACAGCACGATGGTCCGGAATGTCAGGTTGATCCTAGGCCTGGTTATTTTCTTCGTTGGCGGCAGCCGGTGCAGCCAGTTCGTCTGCGTGGTATCTTTCATCACCAACAGGCTGCCGTGTTCCAGAACCAGTGATATAACCTGTTTACTTACCTTATGTTTGAAAGCGAATTTGCGCTCAGCACCCAGGCTTATGGAGGCGATGGTCGTATTTAATCCCAACGCTCTTTCGCTATCGCTGTGCCAGGCCATACCCTCATCACCGGTATGATACAGGTTGAGGAGACAGGAGTTAAACCGGGCGTTACTTTTCTGCTCGGCCAGCTCCTTCAGTTCCAGGAGTTCCTTTGTCCATGGCAGCGCCTCCTTCGTGGTGTTCGAGTAGGTATAAGCATACTGCTCATCGCCGTACCAGGCAACCTTGCGTTTGGTAATGAGGTGCTTGCCCATGATCACCGCTTCATCGTTCTTCCAGGCTATCGTTTTTAACAGAGTATCAAAGTAGGCATTTGCTTTATCGTATTTAATAACCTGGCCATAATAGTTGACAGTTCCATCGGCGGGAAGGATGTTGGTGTTTTCATCCCGGAAGTTAAAGAGGTCCATTCTTGTATTTTTTATATTCCTTAATCATGCAGTGTGCGCAGGGCCGGTAGCCATGCTCATGAGCTTCCTGCTCAGAGGCAAAGAATACCCTGTTTTCTTTCTTCATCCGTTTGCCGGATTTGCATTTCATCGTTCCATAAATTCTAAGCCTACTGTTTCCGCCAAGGCAGATCACTTTGTGCCTTACCAATCTGCCAAATTCCGCATTGCTCAGTTTGTCATGCCTGATCATTCTGTTAGCTTAAAGCGTCATGAAAAATAATCCCTAAGGTGTGACGTTCGCCTGTATGCAGCTCGCTGACACCATGTTTCATGTTAGCCCTGTAATAGCCTTTGCTTCCTTTGACCGGACGAAAATTCGTAGTAAAAACCAACATGTCGCCTTTGCCCGGTTTCAATACGATCGCCTTCGACTGGGCGCGCGGTGTCTGCTGTGTCAGGACGAACTCGCCGCCTGTATAATCCTTGTCGGGCTCATTCAAAAACAAGACCAGTTGCATCGGGAAATAGATGTCGCCGTAAAGATCCTGGTGAAGCGTATTATACCCGCCTTTGCCGTATTTCAAGATCAGGACCGTCGGCCTGGTCTGCTTGTTATTATGGCAAAGCGTTTGCAATTCGATGAATGTCTCCGGAAAGCGGGTATCAATATTCAGGACCTTCATCCAGAGGTTGGCAATGGGAGCGATATGCGGGTAAACAGATTCCCTAATGGTTTGTATCAGATCCGGTAAAGGGTAATTGAAATATTTGTATTCACCCAACCCAAACCGGTAACGCTCCATGACCACGGTTTTTCGGTAGGCTGCCGGGTTATCGTAATCCTGAAGGATCTGCCGGCATTCCTGATCGCATAATAGCTCAGATACCAGGGAATATCCCTTTTCGTGCATGGATTCGGAAAGTGCCTGCCAGTCTATGGCCTCTATTTTTTCTTTAATATCATTCATGTCTCGCAGGTTTCTGAGGTTAGGAAACTGAACTCTCCATATGGGCCGCTTCCCAGCCGATGATGGCGGTTTTGCGAAGGCTGCCCCAATGGTATCCGCCTACGATTCCCGTAGACTGTATCACCCGGTGACAGGGGATCAGGAAGGCTACCGGGTTAGCACCGATCGCCGAGCCCACCGCCCGGGAGGCTCCGGGATTTTGCAAGTGCCTCGATATATCTCCGTAAGTAGCCAGTCTTCCCATGGGTATTTTCAACAGGGCTTCCCACACTTTGAGCTGAAAGTCGGTGCCTTTCAGGTGTAATTTTATCTGGTGGAGTTTGCTCCAGTCATGACTGAAAATAAATAGCGCATTCTGCTGGATAATATCCAGTACCTGTTTGTAAACAGCGTTTGGAAACTTAGCCCGCAGTATTTGCAAGGACCCGGTTTCGTCTTCCGCGAAAGCGATGTGGCAGATACCTTTAGCTGTGGAGGCTACCAAAACATTGCCGAAAGGGGTTTCGGCAAAGCTGAAGTTAATGTTCAGGTTTTCCCCACCGTTCTTGTATTCGCCCGGTGTCATACCCTCGATATTCACAAACAGGTCATGCAGCCGGCCTGTGCCCGAAAGGCCGGTTTCCAAAGCTGTTTCAAATAAGGAAGCCTGGTTCTCTTTGAGGAGTTTCTTGGCGTGTTCGACACTGATATATTGAAGGAACTTTTTCGGACTGGTTCCGGCCCATTGGGTAAAAAGGCGCTGAAAGTGAAAAGGACTCAGGTTTACCTTATCAGCAACTTCCTCCAATCCGGGCTGAAACATGAAATTGGTTTGGATATATTGAATGGCTTCTGCGATCCGTTGGTAGTCAATTTTTTCCTGCTCTTTCATTTTGTTATCATTTACTTGAGACAAATGTAGAGACGAATAATACAGCGAACTACCCGAAAGTTGCTATGTTTTGTAAGGTTCTTTATATACCGGAACACATGTGATATTGTTAATGTGATAATTTGCTGATGGGATAATGTGCTAATGAGATAATTTGCTAATGTGTTAATTCGGCTAAACCCTCTTCAGCAGATTATCATACTATCATATTATCACACTATCATATTTTCTGTTTGCTAATATATTTAGTATTTTAGCGATATGTCTGAAAGAATTCGTGAAAAGTTACAGATCCTCACTGATGCTGCTAAATACGATGTTTCCTGCTCATCAAGCGGCAGTTCGCGCAAGAACAAAAATAAAGGTTTAGGAGATACCGGTAACGGAATATGTCATACCTATACCGAAGATGGTCGCTGCGTCTCTTTGCTGAAGATCCTGTTTACCAATGTATGCATTTTTGATTGCGCCTATTGCGTTACGCGGAAAAGCAATGATATTAAGCGGGTGGCCTTTACCGTCCAGGAGGTAGTGGACCTGACGCTGAATTTCTATCGCCGCAACTACATCGAGGGACTTTTCCTCAGCTCCGGGATCTTTAAGGATGCCGATCATACGATGGAACGGCTGGTACGTGTTGCTAAAAAATTAAGAAAGGAGCATAATTTCAATGGCTATATACACCTGAAATCAATCCCGGGCGCCAGTGACGAACTGATGCACGAGGCGGGATTATATGCAGACCGCCTGAGCATTAATATTGAAATACCGACGGAAAGCGGGCTGAAACTCCTGGCTCCTGATAAGGATCATAAGGAGATGTTCCGGCCGATGAACTACCTGAAGAATGAGATCATCCTGAAAAAGGAAGAGAAAAAGCTGTTTAGGAAAGCTCCCCTGTTTACCCCGGCGGGCCAGAGCAGCCAGATGATCATCGGGGCGGCAAAAGAATCCGATAAGGATATCATGTACACGGCCGCGAAATTATATACCGGCTTCAACCTGAAGCGGGTTTATTATTCCGGCTACGTTCCGGTAAGCAACGACAGGCGGCTTCCCGGCCTGGGAAGTGCTGTTCCCATGGTTCGCGAGAACCGCCTGTATCAGACCGACTGGCTGATGCGCTTTTATGGCTTCGGAGTGAAGGAACTTCTTAATGATGCAAACCCGCATCTTGACCTGGATATTGATCCCAAGCTTAGCTGGGCTTTACGGAACCTGAGCTGCTTCCCGATGGATATCAACAAGGTCAGCCTCCACGAGATCCTGCGCGTTCCCGGCATCGGGATGCAATCGGCCCATAAGATCGTTGCAGCTCGCAAGTTCCAGAAGCTTAACTGGGATCACCTGAAGAAGATCGGGGTGGCCATCAACAGGGCGAAGTATTTTATTACCTGCGGCAGCCGGCAGTTTGAGAGCCGTGACCTCAGCGCGATGAAGATCAAGCAGTTTATTCTTGGCGGCTCTGCCAGTAAATATTTGAAAATCGCTCAGCAGCAATTAAGTCTTTTTTAATGGGAGTCTTCATTTACGATAGTACCTGGACAGGGTTTCTGAGTACCATATTTGAAATTTTTGAAAGGCGTGTCAGGCCGGTGAACATTACCACGGTCGGTCGGTATATGCCGGATGTATTTGCCCAGCCCTTGCATGTTACTACGGACGAGGTTAAAGCGGAAAGGGTATTAGCAGGGATTGCGAAAAAGATCTCAGCGCCGGCTGTCAGGAAATTGTATGCCTGCTTTCTTTCCGAACTGCCCGGTATTGAAAATACGCTCTATGCTTATATCCGTCTTGTTTTTGCGATGAAAGAATCTCCTGAACGGGCTTACGCCGATCCGGATGTATTAAGGGTCAGCCAGGTTGACAAGATGGTGCATCGTGAAAAGCACCGCATGGAAGCCTTTGTGCGTTTTCAGTTAACGTCTGATGATCTTTACTATGCTGCGGTGGAACCGGACTATAATGTATTGCCCCTGATCCTGAATCACTTTAAACGCCGCTACGCCGACCAGCGCTGGCTTATTTATGACCTGAGACGTGATTATGGGATCTATTACGATCTGAAGACTGTCGAAGAAGTAACGCTTAGTTTCAATGATAAGTCAACCGGCAGCGAACCGTCAATTCCTTTATTTCATGAGGAGGAGGCCTTATACCAGGCGCTGTGGAAGGATTATTTCAAACATGTCAATATCAAGGAAAGGAAGAATGATAAGCTGCATTTGCAGCATGTTCCCAAGCGCTACTGGAAGAACCTGACCGAGAAATTCAATTTGCTAATGTGGTAATTTGTCAATTTGCTAATGGGGCGTTAGCCATCTGATAATTTGTGTTAATCCGTGTGATTCCATCTAACAAATTATACTAGCTAAGTTGTGAGTGACAGACCTGTTTTTTATTCTTTTTTGATGAACTGTTAATTAGTGCAATTTGTGGCGATTCAATCTCATGATACCCGCTACCTGCTACCCGATACCTGATACCTTATACCCGCTACCCGATACCTGCTACCTGCTACCTGCTACCCGATACCTGCTACCTGCTACCCGATACCTGCTACCCGATACCTGCTACCTGCTACCCGATACCTGCTACCAGTTACCTGCTACCCCACACCTGCTACCTGATGATCGTTACCGAGCCTTTGACCGGTTGGCTATCCGTTTTCAGGTCAATTACATAGTAATAAACGCCGGTTGGCAGGGGCTCACCCTTAAAACTGCCGTCCCACTGCTGGGTATAGCCAACACTTTGAAAAACGATCTGGCCGTAACGATTGAACACGCGGATCCGGGCATCGGGGTAGGTTTCCAGTGCGGCGATTGACCAAAAGTCGTTTACCATATCAGCGTTAGGCGTAAAGGCATTGGGAACAACCAATTTTTTCAGAACCCGTATGCTGACCTCATCGACCGCTGTACTGCTGCAGCCATCATCCGACATCACATTCAGTGTATAGGTGACATCTTCCGTCGGACTGGATACCGGGTTCAGGATGTCAGGATTATCCAAATAATAACCCGGCGACCAGAAGTAGGTCAGGTTATCTCCCGTAACCTTACCATTCAGTGTAATTGACTGGCCTTCCATAACCACGCGGTCCTCCCCGGCATCCGCTGTCGGCTTAGCCTTTACCTCGGTAAACAGGCTGTCGGATACCACCCGGCAGTTAGGGGAATTAATATTGATCCCCTCTGCCACAGCCAGTCGAAAGCGGTAGCCTTCACGGTTGACGATCGGGATCTCCAGAGTGTATGATGCCTGTGTGGCACCTACGATGTCCTTCCAGCCTGTGCCGTCCAGGCTGTTCATCTGCCACTGGAAGGATGGGGAGATATAGCCTGCAGAAATGTCTGCATCCAGCTGAACGGTTCCGATTTCTCCTTCGCACAAGAGGTTATTGTTACCCGAAAACGGTTGACTTTCGGCTGTTATGGTGGGACCGCATGCGCGGAAGGTTATGTCGTCGAGCGCGAGATCATTGCCGATCCCGCCCGGAGCATTGTTTGTCAGGCGGATAACTACCTCCTCGACGCCGGGCAGCGTTGTAAAGAAGAAGCCGTGCTGTTTCCAGGTAGCGCTCGGCGTTTCTGGAATGTCACCCGTATTGTATGTACCGAGAATAGTTCCGCTGGTACTTTCAATGTTGAAGGTGAGGTTGGGTTTTATGGTGTTGCCGTTGCCTCTGAGCACATTCACGACCCAGGCAGCAAACTCATAGGTCGTGCCTCCGCATAGGCCGCCTACCCGCTGGATATAAAAATCGCTGGGATCATAAGAGGCATTGATCAGCATCATATTGCCGGATATATCATTAGGCGTATGATCTTCGGGAACATTATGCCAGGTGTTGTTAAAGCATGGGGACATCTGGGATGTCATTGTGTAAAGCCCATCGTCCGGGCAGGAAATTGAAGTATATCGGTAGGAGGTAACACCAGGAGGGAGGGGTAGGGCCGCCGCCGCGCCGGCACCAAAGGTGATATTAACCACCGGGTCTCCCAGGCTCCCGTTACAGGTCTGAGCCTTGCCCTCCGGGGAAGAAAACAGGATAGGGAGGAGTGCAAGAAAAAACAGTGTTAAAAATCTCAAAATGAATGCTGTGTCAAAATCCCTTTCTCAATTCGCCTATAGGTCCCAACACCCTTGGGGTGTAGTGGATAATTGACCCCGGGCGAATAAACGAACCACAGGGCCGGTTTGTTACTAGAACGTCTTTTTCTCGATGAGCTCGTGATTTTTCAGGTATAGTGGAAGTGCCGCTGAGCCATACCATTCAAAAAGTTCGGCATCCAGTAGTTTTGCTTTTATTGCCGGATCTGTCATGATCAGTTTATTAGCTTCCTCGAGCGTTTTTACATTTAAGATGAAGATACCACGGTATGTACGATCGTTCTTCTTTAACGGCCCTGCCACAATGAGCTTTCCGTCTTCCACCAGTCGGCCGATATTAGCCATATGGCCGCCGAACAGGCTGTCGATCTGTGCTTTGTCTGTCGTTTTGTTGGTACCCGTTTTCAGGATTACCAGAACGTATTGTTTCATGCCATAGTCATCGCCGCCCAATGAATCAGCCAGGGCCTTGTTATATTTCGGATTCGTTGACTGTGCATAAGCTCCGGCACTGAATATGGAGAACAGCACCATTAGGATTAAGGTCTTCATTGTGTTTCGTTTATTGATCTTTGAATTTGCTTTGCCAGTGCTGGCAGTTCAGCTGATGAATATAGCCAGAATTTACGAGTTGAGAAATCCTCGATGTAAATGCCGACGCCGAATGTATCGAAGGTCTGTAGAAAATATGTTTTATCCGTTCATTCGACCGGTCGCACATTCGAAAACATTTACGGTCCGCTAAATACGATGATTGTTTAAGTTCGCCCCCTTCAGGGTCGTAATTACCATTTCTGGATAATTTCTATAAACGGGTGATCGCTTCGGAATCTTATTATGTAACAGGCTTAGTGTATTTAATACTACAGCTCAATTGTTATTTAAAAGGAAATTTAAAGATTTATTAGTAAATTTGTAGACATCCAACCAAGCATTCAGCCATGAAGAACCGAGATATTATTGCAACCGATCTGTCTGAAGCCATCAATGTATTTGCAGAAAAGCTGCCTGATCCTGTCAGATCCTACAATTCCACGATAAAAGACGAAGTCTTATTAAATGACACTAAGGTCACTCTTTTAGCCCAGAAGCGAAAAGGCGAAAACGGGATGTGCTGGGAGATCAACTACAAGCCACTTTAAAAAGTACACCTTCCGGAGTTCCTCAATAACCGTCGTGGTAGCACAGGCTTATTTATAATGTGCTGTAAATAAGGGTAATTGTGTTTTCCTTATCAGGGCATCGGCCAGGCTCGGTCTAAGCCAGCGTGACACCATGCTGCGCCGGTAGGCACCTAATACAACGAGGGTATTCTGCCTGTCTGCCAGGTATTCAACGACCTCCTTTTCCGCAATTCCTGAAACCAGCCTGAAGGTCGCATCCGGGAAGTGACATAACATAAACTCCCTGATGAGTTCGTCGTGCGGAAAGGAGTTCTGCGCCTGTTCCGAATGGACTGAAAGAATTTCTACAGGTAATGACTTTAACTCTGGAAGCATGTAACTCATCATTTTTGCGGCGTAGACGGATGAAGGATCACTGTCATACAGGATCACCACATTTTCAATCTTCGAGTAGGTCGAGGGTACA
Organism: Flavihumibacter soli; assembly: GCF_010692725.1. GTDB lineage: Bacteria > Bacteroidota > Bacteroidia > Sphingobacteriales > Sphingobacteriaceae > Daejeonella > Daejeonella soli. The sequence continues at coordinate 17,615 of NZ_JAAFZB010000092.1, forward strand.
AGCATGACCGGGCACTGCACATCAGCAAGCAGGTCTTTGATGAACGTTGACGGGAGTTCTTCATGCGTATGGGTTAATGACTCGTGTGAACCGATGATCAGCAGGTCGCTGTAAATGGTTTCCTTGACGAGCTCCTGCAGGGCGATGCTCTTATCATGATGAACTATGTATTTTATCCCGGCCTGCTGGCAGCCATTCTCGAAGGCCGCAACAGATTCCTTCCTGGTCAGGACATCTTTGTCTACCAGTTGTTTGATCTTTTCTGCCGACACGCCTTCATCGCCCACCATGTCGGTCAGCTTGAAGCTGTGATGTGTGAAATCATCCAGGAAGACACCGACCAATAAGCTGTCATGAGGGGCGATATCCAGCGCATGCTGCTGCGTACTTGCAGAAAACTTCAGCCCGTCGAATGCGGCGATTATTTTTTTCATATGGATATTTTGCGGGTTTAAGTACTGAACCAGGAGGCTTTTTAGAAGCGTTCCCTTATTGAATTTGAGATCGGTTTATCAATAGTCCTGCCATGATGAGCCTGTTCGAAAACCTTGGCCAGGACGTCTCATCCCTACCGTTCTGCATTATTTTGTATCATCTTTTGCTTTGTATTGTCCTCTTTACGGACCAGCAATACTTCATCATGCTCGAGTGGAAGATACCCTGATTCATAACAGAAGTAATATTTTTTGCCCGATTGTGTCTGGTAGATATTGGTGAAGTATTCGAAATTAAATCCTTTGATCAGCAGCTTCTTCCGGCTGATCTTTATTTTTCCGTCCGGATTCAGTTCTTCCATGATACGCCGGTTTCGTTTCAAAATAGAATTTACCTGGCGCATATACGATGTGCTTTCGCTTAGCTGGCGATTGTTATAATTACTGCGGCACTGGTCGTCGCAGAATTTCTTGTCAGAACGGCCGCGCAGTTCACCTTTGCAGTCCAGGCATAATCTTACTTCCATAGGCTGGGATTTTAAGCGTACAGGTTAATTAGCTGATTAAATATACAAAACCGTTTGTATCCGTTTATAATCGTTTATACCTGTTTAATATCCGGCTATCCCACGCTGCTCCTCCCAACTTTGATCTGTCAATAGCAGGGTGCTGTTGTTCATTAATCAATTAACACTTAAACAGTAAAGTCATGAGTAATTTAAGAAACAGTGTTCGCCTGGTTGGATTTCTGGGCAGAGATCCTGAAGTAAAGTTGTCTGCAAACAACAAGAAAGTTGCGCGGGTATCCATAGCTACCAACGATTCTTACAAAAATGATAAAGGCGAAAGGGTAGAAGAGACCCAGTGGCATAATTTAGTTATGTGGGATAAGACCGCTGCGTTTGCCGAGAGTTACCTGCATAAGGGTACGGAAGTGAGCATCGAAGGCCGTCTGACTAATCGTGTTTACACAGATAAATCGGGGGTTAAAAAATACTACACGGAAGTGGTAGTAAACGAGATCATGTTCGCCGGGCCAAAAAGAGAAAATGGCGGGTCGGAGACGGAGATATGAGGTATCAGGTAACAGGTATCAGGTATCAGGTATCAGGTGTGTCAGGTGTCAGGTATCAGGTAACAGGTAACAGGTGTCAGGTACTTGATACTTGATACTTAATACTCTAATTAAAACTCTCAAAACTTCTCCGTGTCAGAATTCCCGGCGTGGCATGATCTCCGGCTTTAAACCGGAAATCAACCGCTTCAATTTCGCCGACCTCGGTCAGGGAATAGGTTGCTTCCGCCAGGTAAACGCGCGCGCCTGCGGAGCCGATTTCCTGAGTTAAATAGCTAGCGTCTTCGATCCTGACGATGGCCTTGTTTCCTTCGATAGCCAGGGAATCGATCCTTATTTGCGGGTACTTTAGATTTAAAGCATCGATAATATCCTGCTCATTCAGGTTGCCGGGTCTGGCTACCGGGTTTTTTCTCATCTCCAGTAACTGCGTGCTGTCGTTGAAAGCAGCAATCCAGGGCACATCAAGTGTTTTTTCTGACTCGGGAACAGCCTCCTTCATTTCCGCTCCCTCAGACACCTGCTTTGGCGATCTCTCATTCTGACAGGAGGCAAGGAGCAGCAGGGCAAGGATGCTGAGAAGGAGATTTTTCATGACAGGCGGTTTAGGTTTTAAGGATTTGTTACAGCTACCGGCAGGATCTTGCCGTTAAAGAACTTATGGCCTGTAAGGGCAAAATCGGCTATATATTTACCCATTTCATATGCCATCACAGGTGATTCATAATCAGGAAACGCCTTCTCAAGCATTTCTGTTTGTGCTGATCCCAGCGCCAGGCAGTTAACTTTAATTTGGCGGCTTTCCAGTTCAAATGCCAGGCACTCAGTTAAAGTATGCAAGGCCGCTTTACTGGCCGAATAGGCCGCCAGTCCCGGGAATTTGATGCTTCCCTGGAAGCCGCCCATACTGCCGATATTCAGGATGTGGGAGCCGGCAGACATAAAGGGGAGCATATGCTGGATCATCTTTACATGTCCCAGTAAATTGATTTGCAGCATTTCCGCAAAGTCGATCTGCGTTAGTTCCTCGAATGGTTTGTTTATCAGCGATCCTGCGTTGTTGATAAGGACATCGACCGTGCCGATATGTGATTCAACGAAGGGAAGCAGCTCGGTAATATAATCGTCATGTACAATGTCGAATTTTATCGGGTAGATCGTACAGTCAGGGTTCAGGCTGGTACCTATATCAAACAATCGCTGCAGCTTATCTTCCGAGCGCGCCAGGGCAACCACCCGGTTGTCGTTTTTCAGAATAAACTCTAATGCGGCCTCAAAGCCTACGCCACTGCTGGCGCCGGTAATTACAATATTCATACACTTAGCTTTTGCTGACTCACCGGATTCCTGATCAGGTAAAATCCATCCCGGATCAGTTTCGAATATTCCGGTTCGGCCGCGGCCTTCATTTCTAAAAATATCCTGATCTCACGGTCCAGTTCCGGCATAATATCCTCATGTTCCAGGATCTCGAGGATTTCCATCGAACATAACCAGTCATCGCGGAAATTTTCTTTTAACTGGTTCCACACCTCGTTTAGCTGCCCATAACCCGAATGGCTTTCGCGAACGTCGCGAACGACCTGGTATAAGCGATGGTATTGTAACGTCTTTTTGTCGTATTCTGTACGTATCGTTGATGTTTTTGAAATTAGCGCGATCTCTTCAAAAGCATCTTTGTCTGCGGCACCGCAAAAGACCGAAGTGATCTTTTCACCCACGGCCATATCATAGATTCCCCAGGAAGGCTCAAACAAACTTGTACCGGCTTCGTCCTTCAGGCTGCAATTGGAGAAACTGATCAATACCGTTTTTTCGTTCCTTCGCCCGATATTCTCCACTTTTCCATTCAGGTTCATCCCGCTTTCAAAAACAAGTTCTGCACGCTCACCCGGCACGATGCCCAGTTCTGCCAGTTGCTCCAGGTTTAGATCTTCCAGTGGCTTGTCATGCCCTTTTAGCTTGCCGACAGGTGAAGAAAAGCCGTCGGTATGCGTATTCTTGCCATGGCCCGGAAGTTCTGTATTTCCCAATGCCAGGGCGGTGGGGCCAGTAGTTTTCAGGAACGTTACCTGGTTATCTCTGCCCATGCCTACATCAGTAAATACGCCGCTGACCTGCAATCCTGAGCTGTATTCAGCCGTACAGATGTTCTTGCATTCCACAGCTTTCAGCAAGCCTTCCACGCCGCCTACACGGAAAGCCATGGTATCCGCGAATTGTTCGAGAACATTGATCAGGTTCTGAAAATCGTGTGTCACAAATAGCTGAGGCTGCTGTTTTGTAATATCAAACGGGAAGTTGATCGCATCAATGGTATATGGAAGCTTCTTAACTTCGGGACTCATACAGCCGGCGCTTTCACCGATGGATGAAAGCAGGCCCGCGCCATAGATCTTGGGATTATCCAGGGTGCCTATAAGTCCGTATTCCACTGTCCACCAGTGAAGCCTGCTAAGCAAAGCCATTTCTGATGGCTCACCAAGGTTCTTCTGGCAAAAATCTACCTTCTTTTCCGCCTTACGCAATTCCGCGGGATCTGCATCAGGCATTTCCTTTAAAATAGACAGGTGACGTATGGCTTCATACAGTTCAAAATCGCGGGAAGAAAAAATAGCTTTAGCACCGATAGAACCAAAATAACTGAGATAATCGTGGTAATCTTTATCGGCGATAATAGGGGCGTGGCCGGCCGACTCGTGAATAATATCGGGAGCCGGCGTGTATTCAATATGATGTATCTGGCGTATGTCGGCCGCAATAACCAGGACCCGATAGGCCTGATATTCCATAAAGGCTGCCGGCGGTATAAAACCGTCGACGGTTACCGCACCCCAGCCGATCTTTCCCAGGGCATTGTTCATGTCCTGCAGGTTGGGGATCTTTTCTATGGTCAGACCGGCTGCTTCAAGTCCGGGGATATAAGGATAATAAGCAACGTCTTTTAAATAGCTGTAGTTCTGCCGCATCACGTAACGCCACACTGCATGGTCAACAGGAGTATACTGTTCATACTGCTGTTCCACAATAAACTGTTTCAGGTGGTTGGGCAACCTTGCAACTTGCGGATTATTAAAATCGTTGAAGCTGTTCATTCTGTATTAGGAGTTTATAAAATAAGAACGGTATAAATTTAATAATTTTTTACCCCGCATCACTGCCCGGCTCATTTGAACAGCCTGGTCAGGGATTTAATTCTGTCAGGTCGGGTATCTCTTTAAGGTTACCTCTGTCACCACCGGTATCTTCCAGAGTTTTAGGATGAAGCACAAAATACATACCTGAAAGCGAAACTAAGGCGGAAATACAATAAAAAAGAAGGCTGATGATTACCCCGTAATGCTCATCAATACCGAAGATGTCGGCGCCATAAAGGAACACGATCTCCCTGGCACCCAGGCCGCCCATGGTAAACGGAATGACCGCTACAAGCGATGATACCAGGAAAATGAACAGGTAGGGAGAAAATTTGCCGTCGAAATGAAGGGCATATAGCAGGAAAATAATACAGATCACCTGCATGGACTGCACCAGTATAGCTTTCAGGTGCGTTGAGATGAAGAAATGACTGTAATCGGTGAAATACCGCTTCATGACAACATAGTAAATGATTGAGCCGAATATCACTGCCGTGATCGGCAGCCAGTTTGGGATGCCGAACTTAGGAATGAAGATCACCAGGGCGGAAATGATCAGGCCAAGCGCCCAGAAGCCGCTTAAGCGGTCGAAGAATATAGCCTGAAACAGCTTACGCCCCTTCACCTCCATACGTTTCCGCAGGTAAAAAATCTTGTAACCGTCGCCGCCGATACCGCCCGGCAGAAACAGGTTGTAAAACATCCCCAGCAGGTAGATCTTAAAGTTAAATACATTGGAGACATGAATGCCGATACCCTTGAAAAACGAGTTCAGCCGCGAAGAGGTGATGATCGTTGAAACTACGAAACACAGGAAAGCGGCCAGCAGGTACCAGGGATTAGCCGCCGACACTGCCTTCTGAAGATCGCCCAGATTAACCTTCGTAAATACCAGATATAAGGATAGTCCGCTGATTCCGATCTTTAAAAGGAGCTTAGTTATGCTCCAGAGCCTTTGTTTCTCCATCAAATATGCGTCTAACCTGGTAAGTCTTCCTGTTCGTGCCTTCAAAATAAGTGCGGACATTCACTTCAGCCAGGATACCGAAAGTGATCAGCTGAATCCCACCCAGTAGAAATATCATGCCTAAAATAAGCAATGGCTTACCCCAAATGTCCTGACCCATGATTTTCAGGATCAGCAGGTAGGTATTAATGATGATTCCCAGACCCAGCGAAACAAAGCCCATTGTTCCGAATAGGTGCATGGGTTTCTGAATGTATTTCCTGAAAAAAACCATCAGGATCAGGTCGGACATAACCTTAAACGTGCGGTTCAGCCCGTATTTAGAGCTTCCGAAACGGCGTGCGTGGTGTTTCACGTCCACCTGGGTAATGCTGGCTCCCTGAAGTTTTGCAAGCACGGGAATAAAGCGGTGAAGTTCGCCGTAAATGCCGAGGTCTTCCGCGATCTCCCGTTTGAAGATCTTCAGCGTACAGCCATAATCCCGGATATATACGCCGGTCATCCGGCGGATCAAGGCGTTGGCTATCTTTGATGGGATCTTCCGCAGGAACATCCCGTCCTGACGGTTCTTACGGTTACCAGCCACCACATCCCAGTCCTCATCCTTCAGTTTCTGAAGCATAAAGGGGATGTCGGTCGGGTCGTTCTGCAAATCGCCGTCCAGCAGGGCGATGTAGGTGCCTGTCGAATGGTCAATTCCAGCCGTCATGGCTGTGCTCTGACCGTAATTCTTCCGCAGTTCAATAAGCCGGATGCGATCGTCACTATGCTGACGGATCTCCCGCTGTGTTCCGTCATCCGATCCGTCGTCGACAAACACAACTTCGTAATCTATACCTGACAGGGCATCCCGGATCGCAAGAATAAGGGGTTGAATATTTTCGCGCTCGTTCAGAACGGTTATGACTACTGAGAGTTCTCTCATTTTACTTTAAACAATTTAAGGTTGGCCTCATAGGACTTTATCAATTCAGCCGAAGGGTTTTTGATATCCCTGTCAAAGGTAAAATAATAACCCGGCATAGCATCTGTGGCCACAAATTTTACCTTTTCCATACGCGTGCGTTCCATGTAGAAGATCAGCCTGTCATGAAAAGGGATGCTCAGCACATCCGGCTGATACTGGTAGAAATACAGGGGCTGTCCCCTGCTGATATGGCCCATTTCTATGGCTGCCTGGCGGAAATATGCGGCATCGCCGTTATGCAGGCGGTGAGGCAGCACGAACCAGCTGAAGGCAAGTCGCACAATCAGTAAAAAGCCGACAAAGGGCAGGATGTATTCCCTCCTGAACCGGTAGATCTGCCAGGTGAAGAATGCGGCGCCTGCGATCACTACTGCTGCTTTTAGCGGAAGATAGCCGACGTAAGCTTCCAGTCCGAAAAAGAACAGGACCGGTAATCCCATGGTCACAATGCCGGCCATACCGAACATCACCCATTTCAGCACCCGGTCAAGTTTAGGGAAGGAAGGCCGGTAGGTATAATAGGCATGCGCCCAGATAACGAATAGCAGTGGGTAAAGCATCAGCAGGTAACGTGGTCTTGTTTCCGACGAGATCCAGTAGACCCAGATATTCGCCAGGAAGGTGATGCTAATGAATTTTAAGAAGTCATTTTCCATCAGGCCGCGCCAGAACCGTTTATGGAGGCAGAATAAGACCAGTATGCTCACAGGGAACAAGTGAAACAGGTGCTCAAAGGGAAACTGGATAATGTGAAGCAGGGTTTTAGTCATGCCGGTCTTAGCAGGAGTTCTCCGGCTGCTTTGATCCCAGATTGTGCTGAAATAGCCCTCCAGGTTGGGGTTATGCTGGTAGTAATTGAAGAAATACGCGCCGATAACCAAAAGGCAGGCAAGACCGCTGACGATATGCTGCCAGCTGAAAAGCTTTTTGAGGTTTTTCGTATAGGCCAGCAAAGCCAGGATGGTAAAGCCTTGGAAAACAAGAGAGGGTAATCCTTTTGCCAGGAAGGATGCCGCTGTCAGCAGGTAACTGAACATAAAAAGGTTCAGCCATTGTTTGCGCCGGTAAAAAAAGAAGATACCCATAAAGGATATGTAGGTAAGCCACGAGTAGAAGATGTCGATATGACCCAGCATGGAATCATAGATCAGCATTCGTCCGTTCACCAGGAAAAATAAGCCGCTGAGAGCAGCTATTTGCTTGTTTTTCAGGAAATAATTAACCGAGTAATAGATCGTAACGGCAAAAAGGAACATCGGGATCGCTGCGGGAAGGCGGGTGACAAATTCCGAAAAACTGCCCGTAACCAGGTAAAAGCCGGCAAGCATCCAGTTATAAAGGGGCGGCTTATTATAGTAATATTCTCCGCCTATGGTAGGCACCGCGAAGTTTTTACTCAGGATCATTTCAAGGGCCACGTTTGCGCGTGTAGGTTCATCCGCAAACAAGGGCAAAAGCCCCAGGTTGATGAGAAAGGGAGGTACCGCGATAAATAAGAGGATAAAAAATGCCCTGCCGGGATACTGCTGAAGGAATTTTTCCAGTTGCTGCATATAGCCGGCAAATATATAAATTTCAAAGCAGCCAACCGGGCTGCGGTATTCATGTTAGCTCACAGATTGTACCTAAGGCACGAAATAATGTGTTGACATATTTTCTTTCTCCAGGACGTACGGACGGAAATGAAATTTGCTCATCGGTCTCTCGCCCTACCTTCATAAAAATAAAACCTGCGCCGCCACCATGCGTTAAAAAAATACTATTCAACATATTACTATTCAATATATACGCTTATGAAAACGCTATTGATTTTCCTGGTGATTGCAGCTGCCTGGGGATACGCTGCAGCACAAGACACACCGTCGACGACGCAAAGTATGCAGTCAAAGGTTCAGGGCGACACCTCTGTAACCGGCTTCATCATGAAGGCAATGAAAAGCAGCGAAAAGGAGATCAAGGCAGGACAGTTGGCACTGGAAAAGGCTCAGGGGACCGCCGTAAAAGACTATGCCGCACGCATGGTTAAAGATCATTCAGAAGCGATCGCATTGCTTAAAACAATCGCTGCGAAAAAGAACCTTACGCTGGCACCAATGACAGAAACTGGAGGAGCTGCGCAGACAGGCACCAGCCAGGCGACAGCTACGGGTGCCCAGCAAACCGCCGCCAGGATCGGCACCTCCGCCGAAAAAAATACCACCACCAGTACAAACACTACAGGCTCGCCGACGACCAAAGCATGGGCTGAAGCAAAAGAAAAGAGTGATCACCCAAGTATGCTCGGAACACTCAGTCAAAAGTCAGGAGCGGAATTCGACCGGGAATATATGCGGATGATGGTTCAGGGTCACATAGAAGCGGTGAGTCTGTTCGAACAGGCAGCAAGTTCCCGGGATGCGGACATTAAAAACTTCGCCACAAACACACTGCCGGTATTAAGAGATCATCTTCAATCAGCGCAAACGATCCTTGGTTCCTTGAAGTAAAGTATTTAAAAATACCTTTGCTGACTCTTCCGGTTTCGAAAAAATATACTGCTCTTGAAAATCAACTTCAAATAAGGTAAGCATTCGCCTGTATTCTTCAAGAAAAGTCGCTTTCTTATGGTGGAGTTCCTGATTCTTAATATAGCGTATAACGGATGGTACCTGACTTTTTGAATAAGAAAATGCTCCATAACCTTCCTGCCAGTTGAAGGGTCGTCGACAAAATTTTTTGGCGTTGATCCACTTGGTGGATTCAGATTTTATGTTTTGTACAATTGCAGATATTGACTGATGAGGACTAAGTCCAACCAAAATATGAATGTGATCGGGCATACTGTTGATCTGAAGCAGTTTGTGGTTATTTCGCTCAAAGATTCCCGTAATATATCTATGCAATTCCTCCTGCCAATCTTTTTGAATAATTGCCTCGCGATATTTTACTGCAAAAACCAGGTGTATGTGTAATTGAGTGTAGGTATTTGGCATTTCTTCAATTGTATATCAGTTAATTGTCTCTTGGACTACTACAAGATAAAGGAATTTTCAGGCACTCTAAAGAGGCTCTAAAGGAGATATTCTTGTCGCGATGGTACAATACTATTACGGTACGAAACACCGACAAGACGTTCCTGACGGAACGAAATTAGTTCACTATTTTTTCCTACTTACAAGACGTTCCTAACGGAACGAAATGAAGATACTGTATGTCTCTGTTATGTTCCATAGGAACATTTTGTGGGTAGAGAATTGGAAAAAGATGATTCTTCAGCGTTCCATAGGAACGCCTTGTGCTGTGCCTGTTTGATCCCTCTCAACTTTTCGGAAAAGCTTTGATCCGTCATTCCCGGAGGAAGGAGTTAAAAGTCTTGCGTCAAAACCCTCCGACAAAAAAAAACAATGCCCCCTTCGAGGGGCATTGCTGTTTGGAGAGCTATAACTTAGACTGCAAAAAATGGAGTAACAATCGCCACTACCTGCTCCTTAGTTAAAGGCTCGTCAAAGCTTTCTGTGGCTGCTTCGTAAGGAACGTCCTGACCGTTAATGTTGGTGATCATTATCCCGGCCTGGGTGTCGATTTCCTCACCATTATAACTGGGCTGAGCCGGGGCGCCTATCCCGCTTTCCTTCCCGGTGATCCATGGTTTTACATCAGCATAATTAAGCTTCTTACGCATCCCGCGGATATGCGCGGCATGGCGGGCCTCAACTGAATGGATCTGTAATGCGGCCGTAAGTACTTCATTCGATTCGATGAGGTTTCCTGCCTGGCCTTTATATGCCCGCACGCCGGTATCTTCAAATGCCTGGGCAACCGCCAGGAAGGTTACGTAATTGCTGAAAACATCGGGGAAAGTGCCTTTTGCCGTAAAGTCATATTTACCCTGTTTAACCGGTGTTCCGCCCAGGCTGGTGATAACTCCTTCCAAAAAAGCCACATGATGCAGTTCATCCATACGGATAGTGTTAATTGAATCCTTATCACATCCTGCGGGGATGTTTACTTTCGCGCAGCCCTGCTCATAGAATTTATATTCCAGGTGCTCCAGCGTAAGGGCGAAGTTCAGAACTTCCAGGATCTTCGATGGACTCTGGCCGTAGGCTTTCTTAAACATCGATCCCATAGCCAGGGGAACGGAAGCAAGTGCAATTTTAGAACCCATGTTAAAGAAGCTTTTCATTGCTCTTCTCCGCGGACTTAAACGTTCATAAACGTCGGAATCCACTTTTTCAATTTCATCAAGGATATTTAATAAGTTCATGATATTCAGGTTTAGGTGGTAGGTAAATTACTTGCATTGATCTTCGTTTTGATATACGTGCCGGCAATAGCCAGTACCTCGGCAGGCGTACGCGCGGCATCCAGTCCGTTAGCATCCACTACTTCCATATTGGCGAAAGTACCGCACTGGATCAGGTCGCGGATGTAGGAAGCATGGCGGGCTTCCACCGACACGATCTTACCGGCGAGGAGCAAGTAATCCGCCGACTCAAGCAAAGCCCCGGCGCCGTTATAAGCAGATACGCCAAGGTCTTCAAAAGCTTTTGCAGTAGCCAGCACACTATCCCGGCTTGTAAAATTAATGGAAGAAAAGTCTACTTCTAAAGCAGGAATGGCAGCACCTGCCAGCGCCGTCTTGAAAAATTCACGATGCGCTACCTCATGACGCGAAACGTCAAGAAAGTATGCCTTCTCCGCATCAGAGATGCCCGAATAAGGAGTAGCGACGATCTGCAGGTAGAATGCTGCTTCCAGCTGCTCCAGCGCATAGGCGTAATTCAGAATTCCTATATCACCGCTGCCCAGGTCAACGCCTTCGTCGTCCATAATCGTGTTTGAATCTTTGTCACAGCCCGCCATGACCAGCGTGGCCACGGCCACACCCGCACCTGTGTACTGCAGGAAGGAGCGGCGTGCCAGTTTTTTTGTTGTAAAGCCGTCACCGCCGGTAAGCGACTTTTCAGGGTAGGTTTCTTTTTCCATGTGAAAATTTTAATTAGGTGGGTTGGTGAATTGTTTAGAAACTGATTAATAGAACCAACGAGATTTTTTGAACGGCGGATTTTTTTTAGGAAAATAACTTTGAACTGTGTAGGAATCTTCCGGAAATTTTCTCGGTTTTTTAAGTTGATTATGCGCTGAAGGTTCCTAAGTGAACACACTTATGAATTATGTGAAATAAACTGTGCAGGAGCCTGCTGGCGGGTACTGCCGATGCAATGCGTGACGCGGAATTTTTTTTAAAAATTAATCTTTTCTGAAATCTAAGATCATTTTTACGACGTAAGTAGGATAGGCCAAAACTAAGATCGAGGCAATGTGGCAACAAGTTGATTAAGAAAGGGAAGGGGTTTACTCCCGGCCTCGATTTTAAGACAGGAAGATAAATACAACACATGAGGCTTAACACAATAAAACTTAATTTTAACAAAAATTAATACCATGAATCCGAATCTAATTGCACGCATGCTGGTGATTGCTGCTGTCCTGGTTTCTGGCAGCTCATTAGCCCAGAATCCGTCGACCATAGCTGTCCGCAAGTCTGACAATACCCCCGTTGCCGTGCTGGCTACAGAGGAGGAAAAAATGGAAGTTGCCGAAGCGATCAAAAACGTGGAGTTTGACTTTGACCAGGCAGAGGTCAGGCCGGAAGCGTATAAGAACCTCGATGGTCTCACAGCCTGGCTGAAGGGAAAAGATGTGACGCTTAAGGTCTCCGGCTTTGCAGACGCGACAGGACCGAAGGACTACAATCGCGGTCTATCCGCCAGGCGTGCCCGGGCGGTAAAAGATTACCTGGTAATGAACGGTGCAGACCCTGCCCGGATTGACCCCGTGGGCTTCGGTGAAACGAATCCTGTTGCGCCCAATGATTCTGAATCAGGACGTCAGAAGAACAGGAGAGTGGAGTTTGGATTGTATTAGGTATTAGGTATTAGGTATTAGGTATTAGGTATAGGTATCAGGTATTAGGTATCAGGTATTAGGTATTAGCAATCAGCTATAGGCTTAGCTTGCAGTTTCTCGTTTTAAATTATAATGCTATCAGCTATCAGCTTTCAGTTTATGGCTTTCAGCTTTCCGGTAACAGGCAATAGAATCAGTTCATAGCTATGCCGGGTATCATACTTCAACTTTTAGCTTCCGACCTACTTCCCAATTTAACCTCATTACCTCTAGGCTATCATCTGAAGCTGAAGCTGAACATGAGCCTAACAAAAACTATAGTCGGTAATCATAAAGCTCTTTTTCCATCGTTAATTGCGTTGTAGCGGCCCCTGCACCAATATTTACAGCCTCCCAGTCATGCCAATGGAATGAAAAAGGGCAAGGAGGGTGTTCTGTAATATTTTTATAGGCGTGGGCTATTGCAAAATATTTTATTTAATTTAAGATAACATGTTTGAAATCATTTAATTAACAGTGATTGATATATGGCTTAAAATTTTGAATAATGTGTTGTTGATCTAAATCCTATGTTATGACTATCTATGAATTTACCCTCCTCAGTGAACATGATAAAGCGAACCTGGTCCTGGACGGCGTCTTCCTGTCCGACAGAATAGAAGGCGATATGCTTTTCCAACTATATTACCTTGACGACTTCTTCGTAGAGATGTGGCACGACGTCGTTCTGAACAGGATCTATAATATGAGGCCTTTCTCCGCCCGGCGAATGCCGGAGGAATACCTGGAAGATATCTCGCTTGAGGACCTGGTGGGCTAGCTCGTCCAAGTGCGGGCTTTATTCTTATTTGCCACCAAAAATAAATTTGTTAGAATGAACCGTCGGCTCGTTTGAAGCATTGATATGGCAGATTTTAAGTCATTTAATATACCACCCCGCTAATCCTTATACTTTGCCATGGCCCCTCAAATCCTTTTCCCTTGATATAGGTTACGGTATGAGGATGTCCCTTAAGATTTGGGTGATACACCATGTCCCATTCAAATACCCTTTTGGTCTCCGATTTCTCAATTAATTTCACCTTATAATTGTTCCAGTCCTGGACATCATTCATGGTAAAGAAAGTATCACCAACCCTGGCGTCGAACTTTGCATGCAGGTATTCTTTTCCGGTACCGCCAGGGGTGGATTCCCAAAGCTGGTTGTGTTCATCCAGCCTGAAGTATTGAACGGAGATCGCATCTCCACCAATCAAAGAGTAGAACTTATAAAATAGTTTATTGTTAATCCTGACCGTATCCTGGATCTCCGTATAATTATCATCCCCGTTTCTCCAGTAATTCCCTATTTCCATGGGCAGGAAAGATTCTGAGGAACTTATCTCTTTCAATACCGTAGCTTGTTTTTCGCAGGATGTGACAAGCATCGAAATGACTATTAAGGGTAAAATTAAAAGTTTCATAGGATTGGCTTTTTTAAATGATACGACCTGATCTATCATAACGCTACAGACTAAAGATAATATAATGGATCTTGATACCTGGCAATGTTACTTAAAATTCAAGTCCTGTAATTATTAGGGGCCTCAGCCTTAAATCATAAAATACGTAAGGTGTAACATTTTATTTACGTAAATTTTTTTAACAAAATTTAACATGGTGGCGTCTTAGTTTTGAAATGAATTAACAAGCCAATATAAAACGCTATGAAACCGATTGTAAAGAATTTATTTGTCGCAATTATTTATGTAAGTACTTACATAAATAATGCAGGCGCCCAAGTCGTTGCTTCCTTCCAGGTGAAAGGGCAGCTGAACAGTAAGGAGCAAGGCAAGCTGGACGAGGTAACTCTGCAGCTGTTAAAGGCAGCTGACAAGAGCCTGGTGAAGATTGAATTCGCCGATGCGTCCGGGAAGTTCCTCTTCGACAAGGTTCCGGCTGGCAAATACTTCCTGCATACGCAAAATCCCAATTACCTGAAATATGAAAGCGATACCATCCTGCTTTCCGCTAACCTCGATCTGGGGAAGATCAGCCTTGTTCGGTCCGAGAATGCTTTAAAGGAGGTGAGCATTACAGCTTCGAAGCCATTGGTGCAGCAGCTGTATGATAAGACGGTGATCAATGTGGCCAATTCCATTACAGCCGTGGGCAGCACCGCCCTGGAGGTTCTTGGGAAGGCGCCCGGTATCACCGTTGATCAGAACGATAATATCGCCATGCGCGGCCGCCAGGGTGTGCAGGTAATGATCAACGGCAAGCTGGTGCCTATGTCCGGGCAGGAGCTGGCGAATATGCTTCGAAGCATGTCCGCGGAGGAAATCGAAAAGATAGACCTGATCACCAACCCATCGGCAAAATATGATGCTTCCGGCAATTCGGGGATCATCGATATCAAATTAAAGAAGGGCAATAAAGCCGGTACCAACGGAAGCTTATCTCTGAGTTATGGCAGGGGAGAGTACTCCAAATTTAATCCTGCGGTGACCATTAACAGCAAGACGAAGAATCTGAATGTTTTCGGATCCTATAATTATGGCTATCGTGTTGATTATAATAAGCTGGATATCTTACGTGATTTCTATAGCAGCAGCGGGCAGATGACCGGCGGAAACGATTACAACAATTATTTCAAGTTCGGTTTTAAAAACCATAACATGAGGGTAGGGGCGGATTACAACCTGGGTAAGAAAGTGATCCTTGGTTTTAGTGCCAATGGCATTTTTAGCAAGGGGGATATTACTTCCGACAGCCGGGCACTGTCTTTTAATTCATCAGACCAGAATACGGGCTCCTTTATTACCGCCGGAAATAATTCACCTGAACGCGGGAACGGCAGTTTCAACCTGAATTATAAGCATACATTGGATACCACGGGCAAAGAGCTGAGCGCCGACCTGGATTATGCCAGCTTCCGCAATGACGAGATACAGAATTACGTGACGAATTATTACGACCTGGAGCAAAGTCCGACCAGGACACCCTATAATTTACATGGAGATCTTTCCGGGAAGCTCGACATCAAGTCCGTTAAAGTGGATTACGCTCAGCCTGTAAAAGCATGGGGTGCCAAGCTGGAAGCGGGACTGAAAAGCAGCTGGGTCACTTCGGATAATGACGTGCTTTTTTCAGACAAGAGTAATGGCGGGAATGTGGTGGACGAAGGAAAGAGCAATCACTTCATCTACAAGGAGAACATTAATGCCGCCTATCTGAACGGCTCGAAGAAATGGAGTAAATTGAGTCTTCAGTTAGGTTTAAGGTTGGAGAATACTATTGCAGAGGGTGTTCAGCTGAAGGGTAATGAGTCTTTTGATAAGAACTATACACAGTTTTTTCCAAGCGGCTACCTCGGCTATAAGTTCAGCGACAAAAATGACCTCGGCATTTCTCTCAGCAGGAGGATCAACAGGCCATCATACCGGCAGTTGAATCCCTTCAAGGTATTCCTCGATCCGGCAACTTCATCTTCCGGCAATCCATTCCTCAGCCCGGAGATCACGAGCTCCTTTGAGCTAACTCATACCTTCAAACAGAAATATACCAGCAAGCTGGGCTACAGTCGCACAAAGGATAATATCATCGGTGTACTTTCTCCGGACACCGAGCCGAACACCGTACTGCAGACTGGTCGCAACCTCGCGAAATTCAATTACTACAATGCCAGCTTCGGTTTCCCTGTTTCGGTCAGCAAGTGGCTAACCAGTACTAATAACGCCCTGATGTATTACGGACGCTATACCGGAAACCTGGTAAATACCAACCTGGACGCTGGCAGGCTGACCTTCAATTTCAATACCAATAATACAATCATTATTAATGGGACGACTACCGGGGAGATAACCGGTAATTACCAGAGTAAAACGACCTACGGCTTCCTGGAGATCGATCCGATCTGGTCGATGGGCCTGGGCATGCAAAAGCAGTTTCTGGATAAGAAAGCTTCCCTGAAGCTGAATGTCAGTGACGTGTTTTTCACCAATAAAGTTAACGCGGTGACACTGCTGACCGGTTATGGCGAAGCCTTTGCGCAGAATCGCGACAGCCGTGTGGCTACGCTTAGCTTCAGCTACCGTTTTGGTAAATCGCAGGCTGGGGCTTCCCGCCGGCGCAACGGCGGCGCCGAGGAGGAGAAACAGCGCGCGAACTAAGAAATGCAATTGCGCAGAATTATTTTAATTTGCAGGCATGGACCTGGTCAACGAATTAGGAGAGCTGGCGCTCGCTACCCGCTTAAAGCGACTGAGCGAGCGCCTTTCTCAGGATGTCAGTAAAATATATGGTGAATCGGATGCGGACTTCGAGGCGAAATACTATCTCATCCTCGAACTGCTGCACCGGGAGAAGCTGCTCGGCATCACCGAGATCTCTGATTCCCTGCAGCTTAGTCATCCGGCGGTGGTGCAGTTTGTCGACCAGCTGCTGAAGCGTAGCCTGATCAGAGTTTCCACCGATAAGAAGGATGCGCGCCGCCGCCTGGTCTCTCTCAGTGCGGGGGGGAAGAAACTGCTTCAGCAGATCGCCCCGGTCCTGGAGGTTATCAGGGAAGAGAACCGTAAATGGATCAACGAGGCCAGCCATGATATTTTAGAGATCCTGGGGGAACTGGAAAAAGCTCTGGATGAGAGGAGTATGTATCAAAGGGTGAAGATTAGGTTGTTGTAGAGACGCGGCATGCCGCGTCTCCACAGATGTATGCAACGTTTCACATCCGTTCACAAATTCCATTACAATATTTCGTTCACCATCAAGGTGTCCATTCAAATCAGAATAATATCATTAAATTAATGTTGGATCGATCAGGGTAATCGAATCCTTATGTTTTAATGATCAAACGTTAATGGCTGAGAAATTTCAAAACAAATACCGCGTTCCGTCGGCGCGATTGTTGGGTTGGGATTATCGTGATGACGCTATGTATTTTATCACCATCTGCTGTAAAAACCGTCGGCATCATTTCGGAAAAATAGAGAATAATCAAATGATCCTAACGGAAACCGGGAAACTGGCCGAGAAATATCTGTTAGAAATTCCCGAACATTTTCCGTTTGTAAGGTTGGATGCGGCAATTGTGATGCCTAATCATTTGCATGCGATTGTGGTAATCGATAGGGGAAATGGTAATGACGTTGCATGCAACGTCTTTACCGATGCATGCACCGGATCTACTAAACCTAACCAACACATGGCAACGATTTCACCTAAACCAGGTTCCCTTTCAACCATTGTCCGATCATTCAAATCGGCAGTTAAAAAGGATGCCCGGTCCATAAATGCGGATTTCAATTGGCAATCCCGGTTTCATGATCATATCATCCGCAGTCCCGGATCACATCACAGGATCAAAAAATATATTGAAAGCAATCCTCAAAATTGGGATCAGGATAAATTCAGGGATTTATAGGATGGGGCATTATCCTGATAATTTGGTGCATTTTGCTGTGGAGACGTTGCGTGCAACATCTCTACAACAAAAAATTTATCTATAACTACGTGTCGCGTTTCCCTGTTAACCCACGTATTCATAAAAAACCCTGATTATGAAGATCTATACAAAACTATTAGTGATCGCAACGACCCTGATTTTTGCCGCCTGCAGTAAGGAAAACGGTGAAATCATCGATGTGTTTGGAGATCCGGGCGTATTGGTCGGGAAGTGGAAGCTTTCTGAAACCCTGAATGATCCGGGTGACGGGAGCGGGGAGTGGAGGAAGGTAAAGGGTACGGATTACTATATTGCCTTTAAGGCCAATGGTGAAGTGTCAGGAAATGCCCTTCCAGGTTATGCTGTTTATTCGGTACGGGATTCGACCGTGATTACTTTCACGAAAGCAGACGGCATCACATACCAAAATTATTCATACCAGCTAAAAGACGGGAAATTGAATATGAGCCCTGCCGGTCCGATCATGTGTATTGAGGCCTGCGGAAGCAGGTATGTTAAGGTAGAGTGAGAACGGTCCCGGCGTAGATACCACGAAGCTAATAGCCTGGCACTGGGATTCCGCAGTCTTCAGAGGAGAGGGACAGCTCAAGAGAGAAGTCCTTTTGTCGACGATTCCATCAGCCCTGCATCGATCCTGAAGGGACACAGGTTTACAGAAGACCTCCTAAGCAGCGAACACTCATCTTAAGGTGATTCCATCGAGACCCTTTCTAAACCACTTTGATACGGTCAGGGTCGGTTAACAATTGCCTATTTTTCATAAACCTTTCATACTTTCGGCACCGTTTTCAGGCAGCAACTTATGGTATGAATAAAAACGCCGGGCAGCTATGAAGACCAACTTACCATTAGGAACTATTTCCTTTCGCCTGCGTATAACGCATTTTAAAAATAAAAAACCCTTAAATAGAATCATATGATGAGAACATTTACTCCTGTTAAAACTTTAGTCAGTTGTTTATTGCTCGTGACCCTGCTGAGTACAAGCTTTGGCTGTAAGAAGGCTAAGGAAGTGATCGAAGAAGCGTGGGCCGGTTACTGGAAAGGCGTATTTGACCTGGGCGATGGCTGGCAGGTTGAACTGGATGGCGACCGTGCAACTTTCGTTACGGCGGGTACCAGTAAGCTGGGGATCAAGGCGGGAGATCCGTTCACGGTCGGTATGGCAAAGACCGGTGATAATACCTGGCGGGGATATGTCCGAAGCCAGAATGGATTTGGTTTCCTGGGCTGGGGTAACGCGAAGATACAGGATAATAAACTGACCATTACCCCTGATGAAGGCAGTCCTTATACAGTGAATGCCGGAACGAAAAGTACAGGTGGAAGCACCGGAGGCACAGGCGGCATTGGTGCCGGTGCACAAGTATTGGCTGACGAAAAAGTATCAGGAAAGCGCGGTGAGAAAAAGATCTTTCGAATTACGGTTCCTTCGGGAGTAAAGCAAATGGAGATAAAGACAAGTGAACGTACAGACTCCTACTACTATAACTTAGCGGATCTGTTTGTCAGAAAGGGAAGTGAGCCGGTTATCTCTCTAACTCCTCAATATTCCTGGACGGCTGACTGTGCCGGTGTTGAATCCAACAGGTCTGATGAGGTTTGTTCATTCACTAATCCTGCAGCTGGCGAATGGGTGATCGTATTGTATGGATATAACAGCGAATTCACGACCCAGCTTACTGTAAAAATCACGAAATAGATCTTTAGGTTATTCCGCGGGCGAAAAGCCAGCCCGGGAAGGACCATCACATTGAACGGGGGACGTCCGTGCAGGGGCTCTCCCGGTTCATTGACCTGGCTTCGAAGGCAGCTATCTCCTAATTGATTTACCCAGATTAAATACATGTTTACTCCAGTAGCACGTCCCGAAATTTTCCATTCATCTGTTTTTGCCGATAACTTAGTAGCCATATTCCAGGAGAGTTACGCATCGGGCATCGACCCTTCTGTCAGATCGGAAGCGGCTATGCTGAAGAAGTATTATGACCACTTAAAGCCCTTCCGGCAGATCGATCCGCCGATAGACGGTCACTGTGTACTGGCTTATGATGCCGGCAGCAAAGACGACTATATCGCAACATTCCCGCTGGTAATGCAGAAGTTTTTAAATACACTGAACATCCGGAAGCTGTACCTTTTAAATTTTAACAAAACGAACCTGTACAGCTTTCCTTTCGAGAATTTCCGAAAGCTTAACCAGTTTAAGCTTCTGGGCGGGAGCAAAAAGGAAAACCTGGGATACCGCTTTAAAGTATCCGAATTGCACCGGGGCTTTCCCCTGTTCTTTTTTTCGGGAGTCTACGATGTGCCTGTGGTATTTTTGATCACCGCCACCGGTGAAGTGCCGCTATCTTTACGTCTTTGCGATGATGGGAACCTGCACCTCAATTTCCAGGAAATCTACCGGCACCGGATAGAGGAGGCTGCTGCCCATGCAGGTTTTCTAATGGGAGATCTGGAAATCTGCAGCCGGTATGGGGTGAATCATTATCATCAGACGCGGTAGGGTAATGAAAATCACTGCCAAGAGATTCTTAAGGCAAGGTCTTTCACACATCTATTCCATCTGAGAAATTATACTAGCTAAGTCGTGGGTGACCAGATCTATTTTCATTCTATTTTGATGAACAGATCACTTATTCTCCCGCGGATTTACGCAGAAAACTCTCGCAGATTTACGCAGAAATTAGAGTATAAAGACGTTCAAAATAGGATATTTGGAGATCTGCGATCCTGATCTGCGCGTATCAGCGGGAAAAAATAGTTAGCATCCTTGTTTTATCATTTTCACAATAATCTTATAATCTGCGGCAGTTCAAGCAAACCTCCTGTTCAGCTTTGATAAACGCTCCATTCTGTGAGGCCGCTAACCTCCCGACAATCATTGTAGGGCATCAGCCCGCACTTGTATGAGTAAGAGTTGTGGCTGTGACCACATCAAATCTCATATAATTTATTTTAACTTAGGGTTGCGCCTTCGCCCTAAATCCCTGGATATGAAAGCAAAGTACCTGATAGCTGGATTTCTTGGTTTTGCGATTTTGATACTTTGCCTGCGGCCCGTACCGATCCCTCAGGAGCAGGATTGCTTAAGTTTGAAAGGGACTGTCACAGCCATCTATGAAGATGGAGTTAAGGACGTCGTTTTTAAGATTCACGGAAGAAAGCAGGCATTTTATATAAACAGGGGATTGGAAAGAGGCCTGGTAATCACAGCATTAAAGCGGGAACTGATCGGCCGTGAAGTTGTAATCAAGTATCCGAACCATTGGACACCCCTGGATCCTTATAATTCCATTGTTCATATTTCTAAAATTGAACATGCGGGTCGGACTCTTTTTACGGAGTTGGATTAAATGCATGATAACCGAAAGCGGCCCATGGCGAACGCTGACGGCAGATAGCAAGTAAATTCTTAAGTACATTTAAATGAATGGATATAGCCAAATGAAAACAATTGTTTTTCTATCGATAAGCGCTCTTTTGATCACTTCCTGTCAGCATTCCGATAAAGATGAGATCAAAAAGGAAATCTTTCAAGCTGAGAAAGCATTTGAAAAGATGGCAGCAGAGAAAGGCATCGCCGAAGCTTTCTATTATTTTGCAGACGAAAAGGCTGTAATTAAGCGGGAAAATGATACCCTGATCATAGGAAAAGAGGATATTAAAAGCTATTACAATAGAAATAATAGTAAAGATGCGACTGTAAACTGGACACCAGATTTTATAGACGTTTCTGAAGAGGGGACACTTGCGTATACCTATGGTAAATATGTCTGGAAGATAAAAAACAAGGAAGGTTCTATAACTGAGTATAAAGGAATATTTCATACAGTATGGAAGAAGCAGGAGGATGGGGATTGGAAATATGTTTGGGATTAATGTAGCGGTATCCCGGTTTTACTAAATATTTCAACTTAATGCCGTGACAAAGATAAAACCAGCAACGGTGGATGAATATATGGCCGCCGCTCCAAAGCAGGCGCAGGAGAAATTGGAGGAGTTACGCCATATCCTGAAGGAGGTGGCGCCCGATGCGACGGAGGTTTTGAAATGGGGCTCGCCGGTGTTTGAGGAAAAGCGAATTCTTTTCGCTTACAGCGCCTTTAAATCACACCTTAATTTTATGCCCACCCGGACCACTATTGATTCATTCAGGGAGGAACTGGCAGATTATACCAGCGGCAAAGACACGATTCAGTTCCCGTACGACCAGCCACTGCCCAGGGAACTTATCCGTAAAATCGCTCACTACCGTGCCCGGGATGTGCGGGAAAATAACGCACGCTGGATGCATTGATCCGGAGTAAAAAAGGGCAGGGTTGTTACCTGAGAAACGATGAATACGAAGCTGTCTCCAAGGCTGTCTGAAATTGTTAAGGCTCTGCCCTTCTATGAAGGGATCCGAGTTTTAGAAATCGGCTGCGGACCCGGTGCTCTTGCCCGCGAACTGGCAACCCGCATTGGCGGAGGTCATATCCTGGCCATAGACCGCTCATCCAAAGCAATCCAGCTGGCAATAAAAAATTCGCAGGAAGAGATCATCTCAGGCCGTTTAAGCTTTCGACATGTCCGGGTTGAAGATTTTGAACTGGAAGCAGATGAGCCGCTCTATGATATAGCCTTTGCCGTCCGCGTAGGAGCGCTGGACGGGCGACACCCCCAACTTGCACAGCTGTCACTCCCCCGGATCGCAAAAGCACTGACCAGGCAGGGAAGGCTGTTTATTGACGGGGGAAATCCTTTGAAGGAAGTATTTCTTGACAGGTATCGTTCCTGATTGGGTCTCCGATTGCAAGCTTTAGCAGGTAATTTTCTGTACACGTATGGCAGATACCACTATTAGTTGTTAAACAACAACCATAAATCGAGTATTTACAACTAATAGTAAAGTGTTTTTTTGCCTGGGGGAATGTATCCCGAATACCTTTGTCGGGTCGTTTAATTAAAAAATCAACAATCACGTATGCTGAACTCTAAGATGATTGGTAATAAAATTACCGAAGCCCGGAAGAAACTAAGTATTTCGCAGGCCCAGCTTGCTGAAAACCTGTTCATCAGTCCCCAGGCTGTCGGAAAGTGGGAGCGGGGAGAATCCATACCCGACATCATTACTTTTAACCGTCTCGCAGAAATTCTGGGCGTTGACCTGAATTATTTTTCAGAAAGCTTCCAACCTGCGGCCTCGGGACCGGTATCCCCCGAATCTTTGACAGAACCAGCAACTGAATCGCCATCCGGAGAGCAGAAGAAAAAGTTTAGCTGGGATATGTCACGTGAGAACCTGGTGGACACTGACTTTTCGGGCCTGAAAAACCTGCATGAGGAACTTGGATATACCAATATGCAGCGATGCCTGTTTGTCGGTTCAGACATGTCGGGACTTCTTCTGAAAAGCAATAATGTGGATAGCTGTGACTTCTCGGGCTCCGATATCAGCAGCAGCAACTTTCAGAGTTCACACTTAGCTAACAATCTATTCAAGGATTGTTCATTGAAAGAAACGGTATTTTCAAGGAGCTATATCGAAGGTTGTGATTTCGCCGGCACTGATCTTACCGGGGTGGAGTTTAAATCCGGCGGCTTCGGGAACAATACAATTGCAAACGCTGTATGGAATCACACCTCATTTATTGATACACAGATTGCCGATATCGTTTTCGAAGGTATATTGCAGGACTGTTACTTCGAAAACTGTGCATTCACCAGGGTGACATTTAAGAATTCAACGCTTATCAACACGTTCTTTAAAAACAACAAGAGATTAAAACGGATCCAGTTTATTGACTGCAAAGTGGATAAGATGACTTATGCCTTTTTGAAAAACGGTAAAGCAGACTTGTCCGGTCTCGCATTGTTAGCAGAATAAGGTGGTTTCTCCGTGAAACTAATTTTGACCCATTGACAAATACAATCCCGCAATGATGCTTAATTACAATAGAGTTTACATATTTATAGTGCTTTCCGTGTTTATTACTTCCTGCCAAGGACAAAGCAAAACGGAGCAGCAAGCTGTAAATCAAATGAAAGTAAGTTCCGCAGGGCCGGGCAAACAGCAGGAAGTTACACGGAGCGAAATAAAAATAGATTCGGCAAGACAGAGCAAACTTGATTTTTCCTTAGCTGACGGAAATTTCGATAAGGTCTACGGCAATGTTCACAATGGATTCCAGGATAAAGCAAGAAACCTCTGGTTTGGCACCACGGGTGCCGGAACGATACGTTATGACGGTAAGGTCTTTACTCACTTTAGCGCGAAAGATAAGCTGAACAACAACTCTCTTACTCCTCTATTGGAAGATAAACTAGGAAACATTTGGTTCGGTACCGCAGATGGGCTCTATCGCTATGACACAAAAACTTTTACCCGTATTCCGATTGCCGACACAGAAAGAAACAACGTTCAATCCTTCATAGGCAATACATCTCGAAAGCGAAACGGTGGTTCTGTATCCTTTATCTCAGCTATGCAAGACAAGAGAGGGAACATTTGGTTCGGGACAGAGTTAAACGGGGTTTATTGTTACGATGGGAAAACCTTAACGAATATTTTATCCAAAAAAGGAATAATAAATACCAGTGGACTTCGTCTGAATGCTATTATAAGTATCGTGGAAGACAGGAATGGTATCATCTGGTTTGCCTCCTGGAATAACGAGGGTTTGGTCCGGTATGAAGGGAACTCCCTGATCAGTTATACCCAAAAAGTTGGGCTTGGCGATAATATGATTTATAGCCTTCTAGAGGATGAAGCGGGCAATATTTGGATTGGAACCAGGGATCATGGTGTTTGGCGGTATGACGGAAAATCATTCACCAATATTTCAGAGCAGACAGACTTAAAAGATGAGGCTATTTATTCCATTGAAAAAGATAAAAATGGTAACATCTGGTTTTCCACCCAAAGTAAAGGGGTGTGGCGTTTTGATGGAAAATCATTTGCAAACTTTACCACGAAAGATGGACTTGTGAATAATTCTGTTTTTTGCATTGTAAAGGAAAATAATGGAAACCTCTGGTTTGGAACAAGAGGCATGGGATTATGTCGTTACGATGGAAAAACATTTACGGACTTTACGAAGAACAATCATTAAGAAATGGCTGTACTGATGAGCCGGCTCAACTACCAGGTATAAATTATGCCACTGAAGTGTTATACCAAGTAAAGTCCTTTTTAGTTATTTTAGTATAGATTGATTGTGTGCTTTAATGCCCGCACTGTATACCCTTCATTGCCGAATACCCCTTTTTTAAGCCATCAGCAAAAACAGAATTGTTTATTAAACATTAAAACCAGTTTTATGCGTAATGTACAAGAAACCTTACTTTACAAATGGTTTGATAAAGTTTGGAACAAAGATGATGAAAATGCAATTGATGAGTTAATGACTGATGACGCGGGCGCTAAAGGAATTTTAGCAGATGACCAGCCCAAAGGTGCTTCCGGTTTTAAGATCTTCTTTAATGATTTCAGAAATCAATTTCATGACATTAAAATAGATGTGGAGGAAGTCATTTCAGAGGATGACTTTGAGTCTGCCAGGACGACGGTATCAGCTATTCATACCGAAAGTGGCAAGCAGGTATCATTTGCAGGCATGTGTATGGTCAGGATCGTTAATGGAAAAATTGGGGAAGCATGGAACAATTATGACTTCCTGGGATTGTACCAGCAACTCGGCCAGAAACTGAGTCCCGTAGAATAAGTACTGCATAGGCTGTTCTTCAGTTTGGTATTGATATCGTATGGTGTAATAGGAGTACTCGGCTGGATGTCCGGAGTGGTTAAGCTTTTTGACCGGCGTAGCTTCATTAATTTTAAAAGTAAAGATTATGAATCCAAAAAAGATATGGTCTAATCTAGCCGTCAGCGATTTAGATCGGACGACTAAATTTTATACTGAACTAGGATTTAGGTCCAATGGGAGGTCTAATGAACTGACCAGCTTTTTCTTCGGTGATGATGATTTTGTCATGCACTTCTTTTTAAAGGACATACTCGAACCTGCAATGAAAGGTGAAATGGCCGACCCGCAAAGGGCAAACGAAGTTATATACACTCTTTCCGCTGAAAGCAAAGATCAGGCGGACAATTGGGCGAAGGAGATTGAGAGCGCTGGCGGAAAACTTATTTCCAGGCCTGAGGAATTTGGAAAAGGCTACTATGGTTTTGTTTTTGCCGACCCGGATGGTCATAGGTTTAATGTCTTTTATATGTGAGATTTTTGGCAGGATGGAGGGGCCTGAACGCACAATTAATCTCTTGCATCAGGGTTGACAATTCCCCGCGTTCTTTACCCCCGAACGGTAAACTCCAGATTCTGTTTTGGCTTGCCATAGGTGCGGTGCATACAACTTTGAAATCAGATCCAAATTAATATCTTGCATGACGGCTGACAGTTAAGTGCGTTTTCAAGCGCCGAACGGTAAGCCTCGGACGTTAGCGTCATGCTATTACAGTCCGACGTGGCGACAAAAACAACTTAAAAATCATATTTAATATGGCATTATTCAAATCAGGCAATCCAGCGTTAGACAAAGAGACCTTCAAGGACATTGAAAGAATAGTTCAAGACGAGGAAGTAATGACTTTGCAGGGGACAGTTAATAAGACTGGCTTACTTTTACTTGCTGTTATTATACCAGCAATTTACACCTGGAACTTATTTGCCTCAACAATGGACTTTAATGCAATTGCTCCTTTTTTCTGGACAGGTACTTTCGGTGGACTTGCAATTGCTTTCATTATAGTTTTCAACAAAGAATGGTCTCCGGTCCTGGCACCTGTGTATTCCATATTACAAGGACTTTGTCTCGGTGGACTTTCTGCGGCTATGAACCTCAAGTTTCCTGGAATTGTATTACAAGCACTTCTTTTGACTTTTGGCATTTGTGCCGTTCTACTTATTATTTACAAATTAAGAATAATAAGACCGACAGAAAACTTTAAGTTAATTGTAACTTCTGCTACAGCAGGTTTGGCTCTATATTACCTTGCAAGTCTGGGACTTTCTTTTACCGGAATTGAACTGCCATATATTCACGAAAACTCAACAGGAGGAATAATTTTTAGTTTGTTTGCAGTAATACTCGCGTCAATGAATTTGGTTGTTGACTTTGATTTTATTGAGCAGGGTGCCGACAGTAAAGTTCCCAAATACATGGAATGGTATGGTGCATTTGGACTAATGGTTACGATTATTTGGTTGTATGTAGAGATTTTACGACTACTTGCTAAATCAAGAAAGAAATGAGGCTGTCGCACTGACACATTTAGGGGCAAAATAAGCACGTATGAAGTCAAACTTTTTGGCCGCTGAATGGAGGAAACTGACAATTGCTAATTATTCGGTCGATCCGGATATTCTCAGGTCTTATTTACCATACAAAACGGAACTGGACTTATGGAATAATAAGTGTTACGTAAGTCTGGTGGGTTTTAAATTTACTAATACCCGGCTTAAAGGTTTTAAAATCCCGTTTCATTCTGATTTTGAAGAAGTAAACCTTCGTTTTTATGTTCGCTACAAAGACTCCACCGGCTGGAAACGCGGAGTGACGTTCATTAAAGAGTTTGTACCCAAACCAGCCCTTACTTTCGTGGCCAACTCGATCTACAGGGAAAAGTATGTAACGCTTCCAATGAAACACGCCTGGGACCTTAATGAGGAGCGACTGTCCGTTTCCTATCACTGGCAGCAGGACGGTGCCTGGAATGATTTTAAGATAAATGCCCATCCTTTGCAAAATGAAATGATTTCGGGCAGTGAAGAAGAGTTTATTACGGAACATTACTGGGGATACACCCGGATAAATCCTTATTATACCTCAGAATACGGAGTGGAGCATCCCCGCTGGACAACATATACTGTGCAGCAGCATCAAATACTGGTCGACTTTGAAAGACTTTACGGTGCAGCGTTTGCTCATTTGGCCCATCAAACTCCGGATTCGGTTATGCTGGCAGAGGGCTCAGAGATTATTGTCCGGTCGGCAAACAAAATAACTTAGCTTCCTGTATTCGCTTGCTGAAGGCGCGAACGATGCCCCGTTGTACCTTGATGAGTGGGGAATTAATGCAGCTGAATATTAATGGTATATTTAATGATACGGATGGCCACTGGTTGAGGAATATTTGTTTGGATAACCAATTATTTATGAAAATTGGATTGGCACATTAATTTAAAATATAAGTGACATGGACGAACAACAAAAAAACGGTCAGCAGCAAGCAACCCGATTCCTTATTTTTTCAGCTTCCTTAAGAACGGATTCGCTCAACACAAGGCTGGCAAAATTAGCTGCAAACCTGGTAGAAAAAAATGGAGGAGTGGTCGATTATGCAAACATGAGTGAGTTTGATTGCCCTTCTTTAAACCAGGACCTGGAAGTAAATGACTTCCATCCTCCAGGCGCGGAGGAGCTCCGCAAGCGGATCCTGGCAAACGATGCTTTTATCATCTCTTCTCCAGAATATAATGGTTCAATGCCGGGCCTTCTGAAAAACTCCATTGACTGGGTTTCAAGATTTCGTCCGCAGCCATTCAATGAACACCATGCTTTACTCATGTCTGCTTCCCCTTCCATGGGTGGTGGTAACAAAGCCCTGTGGTCGTTGAGAATGCCTTTGGAACACCTGGGAGCAAGGGTCTTTCCGGATATGTTCTCATTAGCGACAGCACATAAAGCGTTTACACCCGAGGGTAAGATTGCCGATGAAACTTTGTTAATGCGTTTTGAGCAAAATCTTGTTGCCTTCATGCAGCTTGTTGAAGCCGCAAAACATTATCCATGTATTAAAAAGGCATGGGTGGAATTCTTGGGCGAAAAACCTGATCCTGCTACCGAACGAGTGGAGTACTAATTTATTTCTTGAAGTAAAAGCTAGGAACCAGAAAGTTCTTGTAACAGCGAATCTTCTACAAATCTTAAAGTTCCTGCTTCAAAATTAGGCCATTGAGGATAAGGGCTTTGTACATTAATCTAAGTTTGTCGCCTCATAGCCGGCGCGGCCTACTTCTTTTTTCTTGAAAAAAAAGAAGCAAAAATTCAAGGCTGCACAGCCTGGAGCTAAAAGTCCTAAAAACGGCTATGTGCAATTCGAAGCCGTGGTAACGTCAGTGAGGGATTGATTGGTTCTGCAACACTTCCCGAATTGCTTTCTGCAATGAGGTATTGAAAGTATCTACAGGCCGTTTTTAGAACTTTCTTAACGCTCCATCCTGTGAGGCCGGGGAGACAGGTTACATCGAGCATTCTTGTGAAGCTTGTCCCTTAGACTACATTGATGCTGAAGGTATCGTTCGTTTCGATTTCCGGACGATCTTTCACCAAATTCAGCTTCCATCCCTGTGATATCCTGCGCTCCTTAAAATTCATCAGGGCAGAATCTTCCTCGTATCGACGAAAATCCTGATTGATAAAAAGTAGAAGTTCTGTTGTATTCTGCTTGCACTTTTTTAGTAGAATCTTACTAAGAAACCACTAGAAACTTACTAGAAAACTACTAGGAAACTACAAGAAAACCCATCTTAGGGCTCAATGAAAAATTCAAGGTTTCGTTCTGAAATAGCTGTACGCGTTTGTTAATAATCCTGGATGTTTCTTCTAGGACATTCAGGCATACGGCAGGACACGAAAAAGCATCCCTTAGAGAAATTTTAGACAAATTTGCGTAGTTAAATAGCTACACTTATATTTGTAGTCAAATAGCTACGCAATGAATTTAAGACGAGATGTATTCCAGGCTATAGCTGAACCGACAAGGAGGGCTATACTTCTTTTGCTTGCCTCGCAATCTATGACAGCCGGTGCGATAGCCGCAAACTTTGACACCGCAAGACCGACCGTTTCCAGGCACCTGCAAATACTCACAGAGTGTGAATTGCTTAAACAGGAACAAAACGGCAGGGAAATCTACTATCACATAAATGCGCAAAAAATGAAAGAAGTAGCCGACTTCATTGAGCCCTTCCGCCAAATGTGGGACGAGCGGTTTAACAAATTGGAGGACGTCATGAAAGCTTACAAATCAAAAAAATAAAATACCATGGAGCATAAAACGAAAATAGATGCCGAAGACGGGAAACAGGACTTAGTGATAACAAGAGAATTTGATCTGCCGCTAGACTTACTGTTCAAGGCTTATGTAGAACCAGAACTTGTTGAGCAATGGATGGGCACAAAAGTGGTAAAACTTGAAAGTAAAAAACACGGCAGCTACCAATTCATAACGACCGACCCCAAAGGTAACGAGCATGGCTTCAATGGGACCATCCACGAGTTTGTCCCTGATGAAAAAATCACCCGGACATTTGAAATGGAGAATACGGGTTTTCCAATCCAACTGGAGTTTTTAGAATTTCAAAAGCTAACCGACGACACAAGCAGACTTGTTATACACATCGTTTATAAATCAGTTACAGACCGGGACAATATGTTGAAACTGCCATTCTCCTATGGTATCAACATGGCACATAATCGCTTACAGGAGATCCTAAACAAATTAAAATAATTCATTATGGAAAAGAGAAACAGAATAATTTACTGGGCAAGTACCGGGTTTTTAGCTTTTGGTATGCTTGCACAAGGTATTACGCAAGTAACCCGGTCACAAGGCTTTGTTGACATACTTACTCAACTGGGCTATCCTCTCTATTTGTTAACCATTATAGGAACCTGGAAAATTTTAGGTGTTATCGCAGTGCTGATCCCCAAATTTCCAATACTTAAAGAATGGGCTTATGCAGGCTTTTTCTTTGTCATGTCCGGAGCCCTGTTTTCGCATCTTGCAATGGGTAGTTCTATCACTGAAACATTACCCTCATTGTTTCTTCTGATAGTGATTGGAGTTTCCTGGTACTTCAGACCCGCAGACAGGAAGCTGATCTCCGTTAATATATAAATGGATTGGTGTTTTTCTGCGAAATCTTAGGTTAGAGGAATATTCTGTACGTCAAATCTTATTCTATTAATCATTAGTTCAGGTTCGTCGCCTCATTGCCGGCGGCCGGGGGAGTGCCAGCGAGACCAATTGTTCATTGAACATGAGGACTATTTGACTACATGATCCCGACGGGATCACAGGTTTATAGAAAATCAACCTGGCATTACCCTACGACCCTGAAGGGGTCGAACATTTCAAATTCCTTTTTGTATCATCTGGCGAACATTCTGCGACCCCTTCAGGGTCGATTGGATTGGCCATTTGTTCTAGAGACCTTCGATACCTTCGGCATCGCAAAATTCTGTGAAGCCGGCATATAATTTCATCAATCCTTGGCGGGCCGCGATTGCAGGAAAAAAATGCCAATGAACTGCGAAGAAGTATCTTGCTGTCAGGATGACGACTAAGTGCATTTTCCGCGCGTCGACCGGCGAGCCTGATTCAGAACTGATTATACGATCGTATCAAATTTACTTACTTTAGTACTGGGTGATAGGAATGCAAGCCTGATGGAACCTTTGGAATTGTTAAAGACTATTAAATAATCAAATTATGCGATCATTATTTTACGTTTTGACAATAATTGTGCTATGTCTTTCATGTAAAAAAGACAATCAAAAAGCAGGGAAACCCGTTGAAATTTATCTGCTCAAAAACTATCAGCTGATGGCGGGAAAGTGCCAGGTAGACCCTTCAGCAAGTGTATTACAGGACATTCCCGCAATAAGAAACCAGGACATTTTAGAATATTCCGAAACGAAATACCAGTTTAAATTAACGAACGCTGCAATTCAAAAGGTAAAAGACTTAAGAGACTTTACGCCATTTGCCGTGACTGTTGACAAGCAAGTCATTTATTATGGTTTTTTCAAACCAGGTATTTCAAGCTCTTCATGTGACCATTCAATTACCATGGATGTAGTCTGGGGATCTGATAAAATTTCAATGAAACTGGGCTATCCGGGACAAATGCAAGGTGTAATTATCGATGACCAGCGTAATAACCCTAATTTAATAACAGCATTAAAAAACCAGGGGAAATTAGATTAAACGGCCAGCAATAAATTGCTTTCCATTCCTAAATAAGACCCCAATTTACCTGTGATAACGACATCCTTCATTGACAGATAATAAAATGGAATTAAGATCAAAGGACAGTTACGAGACCTCCTTGCGTGAGTTTTTGAAGTTTGATATCTTAGTCATCTGCCCTAATTGTTCTAATCGAGCGATCGTAAAATCCGACAATTTCTCGTTTGGGAAACCTAACGAAGGTGCTATAAAAGTAATCTGTGTAAACTGTGGTTATAATAAACGTCTTTTAGAAAAACCTACTTCAGTTTTGTACGCTACAAATTCGAAAACAGTAACAGGAAGATATTATGTTATTGGCGGAGCATTTGATCCTTTCTTCTATTTACCGTTGTGGTTAAAGACCGACTTTGAAGACAATACGCTGTGGGCCTATAACATGGAGCACCTCAACTTTCTCCGTGGGCACATTGAAGCAAAATTAAGGGAAAGGAACGGCCAGGAGCTTTCAAATAAAAGTTTAGGAAGCCGTCTGCCCAAATGGATGACAAGTAAGAGGAACAGGGAGCTTATATTAAAGAAGTTGAGTGAATTGCAAAATAAATAGTGCGATAAATCCGTCGACTTCCGTATTGATCCCGAAGGGATCACAGGTCTATAGAAATAATCCAGGCAAATAACCACGACCCTGAAGGGGTCGAACTTCACAACACTTTGTTGAATCGTAGGTCAACCGTTTCTGACCTCTAAAGGAGGGTAGGACCAAGGCAGTGCTAATAACTTCGATTATACATAAATTTAAGTTCGTCGCCTCATGGCCGGCGAGGCCTATTTCTTTTCCCTTGATGGAAAAGAAACAAAAGATCAAGGCTGCACAGCCTGGAGCTAAAAGTTCTAACACCGGCTATCTGCAATTCGAAGCCGTGGGAATGGTTGTGGGATATTGATCGATATTGCAACACTTCCCCAATTGCTTTTTGTTGTGGGTTATTGAGAGTGTCTACATGCCGTTTTTAGAACTTTCTTAACGCTCCATCCTGTGAGGCCGGAGAGAAACAACTGAAGCGAGTTTTTCTGTTGAAAATTCCGTTAGACTTTACTGATCTCGAAGGGATCACAGGTTTATAGAAATAACCAGCCACGATAACCACGACCCTGAAGGGGTCGAACATCACAAATACTTTTTTCGATCGTTTGGCGACCATTCTGCGAACCCTTCAGGTCGATTACAATTCGCGGGCAGGTATTCTACAAACCTTCGATACCTTCGGCATCATTCTGTCTTTACCTTGACCATCCACTCACTATTATCTGACGATATACTAACAGCATCATAATTAACACCAGGCAATTTCCGAAAGCAGCGGCATCATGCTGAACAAAATGAAAACCGGCGATGCGACAGCTCTCAATTACCCGGACAATGTGTTTGACATCATTTTGCTGCTGCGGACGCTCGATCATTTAACGCCCCAAAATTAAAATCGCAGAAAATTTGAGACTTATGTGAAAATAGTTGTGGGGTATCGGCTTTCGACAGCCCTATTTACAAACAGCTTCCTGTATTTTAAGGGGCGGTTCGCTTTTGTTTTACCGTTCCCTCAAAAATATCTACCGTTTACACATTAATTTGATGTTGTATGGAAAGAAATAGGTAATTTATAGTTCAAGCGATTTATTATAAATTAACTTCCACTAAACCAACTAAAATGACAACATTTCCTGAAAAAATTGATTTGCTTATTAAAGATGACGAGAAAAATGCTGAGAGAAAAAGCATCTCCCAAAGTATTAAAGAATGGCTAATCCCTGTTTCTACAGTAATTACATTACTTTCAGTATCCTTTGGTATTTATCAATCTTTATTGGAATACAACTCGAAACTGAGAGCTGAGTCCATACTGAACGAGAGCCAAAGAGTAGAGATAAATATTAAATTGGTAAGAGAGTTTAGTGAACTTATGAGAGTGGCTCAGTCACGAAGAGGTACTCATGTTTCTGAAACTGCAATCGGAAAAATGTTTGACTCAAAAGCATTTACTCAGGAAGAACTTAAGAATGGTGAGGCAATTGGCAACAGAATTGAAGAGGCGTCTACAATAAACCTATACGTTGGAGAGGCTGAACAGGCAGCTTCCATTGCTGCAATTACAGAATTAGGACTTGAACACTCAATACTGCTTCAACCTGCTATTGAGGGGTTGAAGGAAATTAAAGAGGACGGCATTTTAGAAAATCTCACGTCTCAGTGCCTAGCTAAATTAGAGAAGAGAAAGCAAAGCGATGGTTGAAGTTCATTTCTTTTTGACCTTCTTATTTACCGGTAATCATTTATGATTGCGCCATCAACAATTAAAACGACGGTAAATGTCAATTTAGTTTTTACTTTTCATTACTTGTTCCGTTGACAGGAATACACTTGTTAAAATAGAAAAATACGGAAAAATAGTTGGTTACTTTTCGCTCGGGTTATTTGTCCTATTTTCTCTGACTATAATTCACTTATTATCAGACAAAAAAAGATTCTACACATAATTGTTTTCAAGTCGGCTTGAGCACCATTCGTAATTTCTAGTTCGATTTTCTTTCATCAGAAAGTCACGTTAAAAATATATTTCCCGTAAAGTCTTTTGTGTTTTGCTCACTCCCGAACCCTCTTGTCCGATATCGGTCACTTTTCCTAAATGAAATATTAGTAATTAACTGATAGTGAATAATTTACGTTTGGTACATCCCTTGCAAAACCCTTTGCAAAATACCGAACAATGGATACCCCGATTTCACAAGAGATAATATCACAGAATAAAAGAAAGACCGTACTTATCAGCCTGCTTTGCCTGGGCGTGCTCATAGCTGGCGTGTTACTGGTAAGGAGCTATTTTAAGTCAAGCATTGAGCGGGCAGATTTTACCACCGCCGTTGTCGGCACCGGTAATATTGAAAATACGATCACTGCTTCGGGGGAGGTGTTGCCTGAGTTCGAAGAGGTGTTAACCAGCCCGATCAACGCTTCCATTAAAAGCGCGCTGCTGGATGCCGGTACGCAGGTGAAAGCCGGGCAGGCTATCCTGATGCTGGATAAGTCGGCTTCCGAGAATGAATACCACAAACTGAAGTTCCAGCTGGAGAGCAAACGCAACGAGATCAAGAAGCTGAAGCTGAACCTGGATAAGAGCTTCTTTGATATCCAGTCGAACAACGCCATCAAGCAGCTTCGCATTAGCAGCCTGCAGGACGCGGTGGAAAACGCCAAGCGCTTACTGAAAGCCGGCGGCGGTACCCGTGAAGATATCGAGCAGGCCGAACTGGCCCTGAAGGTTGCCCGCCTCGAGAAGGCCCAGCTGGAGAACGAGATCAAGAGCAAGCAGCAGACCATGCAGGTGGAAGCCCGCGAGGCGGTCATTGCCGCGCAGATCCAGGAGAACGACCTGCTGGAACTGGAAAGGAAACTGAAGCTTGCCAACGTCGTGACTACACGCAGCGGCGTCATCACCTACGTCAACAAGAACATCGGCGCGGCAGTCCGGGAAGGGGAGACCCTCGCCCGTATCGCCGACCTGGGCAGCTTTAAAGTTTCGGCCAGCGTTTCCGATGATTACCTCGAGCAGCTGCGCATGGGTATGCCGGTGATCGTCAAATACAATGAATCCCAGAAAAGGGGGCATGTGTCTAATATTTATCCCTCCATCCAGAACGGCATCGTCACCTTCGACGTGCAGCTCGAAGAGCGCAACAACAAGCAGCTTCGTCCGAACATGAAGGTGGAGGTCTTCCTCGTGACCGCCGCACATAATAACGTGATCCGCGTGGCTAATGGGCCGGCATTCAAAGGACTGGGTAAGCAGGATGTATTCGTGATCAATGGAGCTAAAGCCGAAAGAAGAACCGTCAGCCTTGGCCTCAGCAATTTTGATTTTGTAGAGGTTTTAAATGGGCTGAAGCCCGGGGAGGTGGTGATCAGCTCGGATATGAGTGAGTATGAGAACTCTAAAGAATTAAGAATTAAGAATTAAGAATTAAGAATTACGATTTACGAATTACGAATTAGGATTGGGTCAATGAAACTTACTTTATTATATAGATTACTGGGTAGCTCGCGGATGTTTCTGACACTGGTCATTTGCCTCGCAGGACTAAGAGGCTCCGCACAAGTAAACAGGGATACGATTCGTCTTAGCTTGACGGAGGTGGTAGAGCTGGCAAGGCAGAACTCCATAGCGGCCAAGCAGGCCGTTTCTGTCAAGGAGACCAAGTACTGGGAATGGCGGACCTTCAAATCCAATTATCAGCCCCAGCTTTCATTAAGCGGGAACCTGCCCGGTTACAGCAAGACCTATACACAGGTATTGCAGCCTAACGGAACGGTTTTGTTTCAGCCGGTGCGTCATGATAATTCAAGCCTCGCGCTTGACTTCAGTCAGACCATTACCGCAACCGGCGGAACCGTTTTCGGCACCACGGAACTGCAGCGCTTCAACGACTTCGACCGGAAGAATATTCTTTATAACGCCGTGCCTTACGCGATTGGCTACAGTCAGCCCCTGTTCCAGTATAACAGCCTGAAATGGGACAAAAAGATAGAGCCCCTGAAATACGATGAGAGCCGGCAGGCCTTCGTGGAATCGCAGGAGCAGATCTCGGTGACCGTGGAAGGTTATTTCTTCGACTTGCTGCTGGCACAGGTGAACCTGCGGG
Organism: Flavihumibacter soli; assembly: GCF_010692725.1. Lineage (GTDB taxonomy): Bacteria > Bacteroidota > Bacteroidia > Sphingobacteriales > Sphingobacteriaceae > Daejeonella > Daejeonella soli. Next base: position 54,209 of record NZ_JAAFZB010000092.1, read on the forward strand.
TGGCGGAAAGTAATCTCAACAGTACCCGAAGTATCATGAAAGTGGCGAATGTCAAGTTCGAGCTGGGGAAGATCTCCAAGAACGAGATGCTTCAGTTGCAGCTGGAACTGCTGAACGCGCAAAAGGCGGTCGGCGTGGCTAAACGTAATATCCAGATAGCCACACTGACACTGCGAAGCTATATGGGCTATGAAGGGGATGCCGAGATCGCATTGAAAGTGCCTGAGACAATCAGTTCGATGGAGGTAAATGCCGAGAAGGTACTGGAAGAAGCATTCGCGAACCGTTCGGATGCTATCGCATTCGGTCGGCGGCTTGCCGAGGCGAAACGCGATGTAGCCAAAGCGAAAGGGCAGAGCGGCCTGGTCGCTTCGCTGAACGCCAATCTCGGGTTCTCGAAAAGCGCCCCGCACCTTCCGGAAGTTTATCGTGCCCCGCAGAACCAGCAATTGCTGCAAGTGCAGTTTTCCATTCCGGTGATGGATTGGGGCCGCTCACGCTCCAGGGTGAAAACGGCGCTGACCAACCAGCAGTTCACCGAGTATGCGGTGGAACAGGACAAGCTGACCTTCCGCCAGGAGATCATCACGCAGGTGACGCTGTTCAACATGCTGAAGGAACAGATCGCTTCGAACGCACAGGCCGACAGCATTGCCGGCGAGAAATATCATATCGCCAAGGAACGGTACGTGTTGGGTGACCTGAGCATCACCGACCTCAGTATCGCCTTCCAGGAGAATGACCAGGCAAAGCGGGATTATATCAATGCCCTGCGTGACTATTGGGGAGCCTATTACCAGCTTCGCTACCTCTCGCTATACGATTTTGAAAAGAGACAAAAGATCAATATTAAATAACCTTATCCAAACATAAAGACATGATACGTTTACAAAACATCGAAAAGGTCTATCGCACCAGCACTATTGAAACCCTTGCTTTAAACAGCATCAACCTGGAAGTAGCGAAAGGCGAGTTCCTTTCCATTATGGGCCCTTCAGGCTGCGGAAAGAGTACCCTGCTGAACATTATAGGACTGCTGGACGCACCTACCCGGGGCGACATCAGCATCGGCGAGCAGAAGACCGGCCACCTGGGCGACAGGGAGCTGGCGGCCTTCCGGAATAAGAAACTGGGCTTTATTTTCCAAAGTTATCACCTGATCAATGACCTGCAGGTTGTAGATAACGTGGAGTTGCCACTACTATACCGTTCCATGTCGGCTAAAGAGCGGAAACAACTGGCGACAGAGGCCCTTGAAAAAGTCGGCCTGAGCAACCGGATTAATCACTTCCCGACCCAGTTGTCAGGGGGGCAGCGGCAGCGGGTAGCCATTGCCCGGGCTATTGTCGGTCGTCCGGAGATCATCCTGGCCGATGAGCCGACAGGTAACCTGGACAGCGCGATGGGGAATGAGATCATGGAGATCCTGATGGACCTGAACCGGAACGAAGGAACCACTATCGTGATGGTAACGCATGATGAGAATATGGCCCATAAAACCCACAGGCTGGTACGCTTATTCGACGGCAGCCAGGTATCCTAATTTTCGCACCAGAAACAAGAAAGCCATGTTAAGAAATTATTTTAAAATAGCCATAGCGGTATTGAAACGGCGGAAGTTTTTCACCTTCATCAGCCTCTTCGGGATCAGCTTTACCCTGACCATCCTGATGGTCGCCACCGCATATATCGACAAGCTGGTCAATGATCCTTACCCGGATGCTAAACGGGACCGCTCCCTGTACGTCAACAAGCTGGAACAAAAGATGAAGGATGGCCGGCAATCAGGCCCCTTATCCTTCTACTTCCTGGATCATTATGCAGGAAGCCTGAAGATTCCCGCGAAAGTCGCGATATCGTCAATGTCGCGTGCGACGAACACCTATGTGAACAATAAAAAGATCGTGATCAACTACAAGTACGTCAATTCCGATTACTGGGATGTACTGGAGTATGATTTTGTAGAAGGCAAACCCTTCAGCAAGCAGCAGATCGCCAACGGGGAACACGTGACCGTGATATCGGAGGATACTAAAAAAGAATATTTCGGCGAGACCGGCAGTGTGGTAGGTAAATATATCGAGGCTGATAACGTGAAGTACCGGATCAACGGGGTGGTGAAGAATGTTCCCGTCACCGCTTACCAGTTCTTTGCAGACATCTACCTGCCCTATACCGTGTCGAAGACCGATTATAAGGACAAGGCCTATCACGGCGAATACATTGCCATTCTGCTGGCGAAGAATGAGGCCGATGTGCCGGCAATGCGGAAAGAATATGAACAGATGATCAGCAAGGTTCCTCTCCCAAACAAGGATATCACGAAAATGTACAGCCACGCAAATTCCTATCTCGTGAGCTATGTCAATGTGGGGAGTGAAGATACTTCGGGCATTGCCTACGTGATCACTGCGATTGGTCTGTTCGCATTGCTGGTCATGCTGCTGCCAACGCTCAACCTGGTCAATATCAATATTACCCGCATCATGGAGCGTTCATCCGAGATAGGAGTGAGAAAGGCCTTCGGCGCATCGTCCCGCACACTGGTTTACCAGTTCATCGTCGAGAACCTGATCCTGACACTGATCGGCGGGCTGATCGGTGTGCTTCTGACATTTATTGTGATCCGCGTGCTCAACAACGCGCAACTGATCGATAACCTGTACCTGACCATCAACTTCACGGTGCTTCTGTATGCCCTGGCTATTTGTGTATTCTTCGGCCTGTTTTCGGGAGTTTATCCGGCATGGCGAATGTCTAAGCTGAATGTGGTGACTGCGCTGAGACAGAATAATTAATCATCAATAAATAGAATATTATGTTCAAGCATTTATTAAAACTGATCTGGAATAAGAAGAAACAGAATTTCTTACTGATCTCCGAGATACTTTTTTCCTTCATGGTCATCTTCGCCGTGTTCACCTTTGGCATCTATTGCTGGGATAACTATAAGCAGCCGATGGGGATGGAATATGAAAACGTACTGGCCGTCAATTTCACGAATCCCGTGAAAACCACCAATGCGGATTCGCTTAGGCTGTTTTATGAGACCGTTAAACGGAATCTTAAGTCGTTGCCCGAGGTAGATGAAGTAAGCTATGCCAGCGTGAACATTCCTTTCAGCGAGTCAACGATCAATAACAGTATGGATATCAACGGCAAGAATATCCGACAGATCAATGAGTTCAGCGGCGAAGACAGCTATCCCGGCGTTGTTAATTTGAAGATGGCGGAAGGCCGCTGGTACAATAAGCAGGATGGCCTGCCCGGAACGAGAAACATGGTGATCAACAGGGCTCTAAAGGAAAAGGCATTCGGCGATGTTCCGGTTGTCGGTAAATTCCTGGGCGACCCCGCGAAGCCCAGTGAGCGCTTTAAGATCATCGGCGTGATTGAGAATATTAAGTTCAATGGCGACTACCAGAGTCCGGCACTGGCCATCTACAAAAGGATGGATACCGCCGGCTACAAATGGGTAAGCAATATGCTGATCAAGGTCCGGCCCTCAGCCGATGCCGCCTTCGAAAGCCGCCTTTATAAGACCCTGGCGAATTCTTTGAACAACGCCAATGTGGAAATAGAGCACCTGGCTAACAAACGTATCAGCATCAACAAGATGACCCTGGTGCCGATGATCATCCTTTCGATCGTGGCCGGCTTCCTGATCATTAATGTGGCGTTGGGGCTGTTCGGCGTGCTCTGGTATAATATCAATAAGCGACGCGGCGAGATCGGCCTGCGCCGTGCACTCGGGGCTACAGGCAACGGGGTATCCTCGCAGATCGTCTGGGAGGCGATGATCCTGGCGACCTTCTCCATGATCATTGGGTCCTTCTTTGCCGTGCAGTTTCCACTGCTGAACGTCTTCGACCTCCCGGCAATGGTTTACATCATTGCGCTGCTGGCATCGGTACTGTTCATATACGCCCTGGTGCTGGTCTGCTCGCTTTATCCGGGCAGGCAGGCTGCGGCAATTTACCCGGCTGTTGCATTACATGAAGAATAATTACGACCTTGAACCCGCGTATGATACTGATAATTGATGATGATATTGCCGTAAGAACTTCGCTAGTTTTGCTCTTAAAGAACGAGGGTTATGAGGTAATGAGCGCTGCGGGACCGGGTGAAGCATTGACTATCACGAAGAAGTATAAGCCGGAACTGATCATTCTCGATCTGAACTTTTCTATTGATACATCGGGCGAAGAGGGAATAAGTTTGCTTGGAGAGATCCGGGAAATCAATCCCCTTGTCCCGGTGATCCTGATCACCGGCTGGGGCAGCATTGAACTAGCGGTGAAGGGGATGAAAATGGGTGCCAGTGATTTCATCAATAAACCCTGGAATAACGAACACCTGCTGCAATCCGTTAAGACCTCGCTTGATCTGAAAACTCCGAAGGGTAAGGGTCTGAGCCGTAAGGAGCTGGACAAGCAGTATGATTTCCAGCAAATCATCGGGGAGGATCCGCGTATGCTAGAGATCCTGGAAACAATAGGCCGGGTAGCGCCGACGGACGCATCCATCCTGGTGATGGGCGAGAGCGGCACCGGCAAGGAGCTGATCGCGGAGGCCGTTCATCAGAACAGTCTGCGGCGCAACAAACCCTTTATTAAGGTCAACCTGGGCGGGATATCTACCTCCCTTTTCGAGAGTGAAATGTTCGGTCATATCCGCGGTGCCTTTACGGATGCGCGCTTCGACCGGATGGGCCGTTTTGAGATGGCCAATAAGGGTACGATCTTCCTGGATGAAACGGGCGACCTGGATCCGGGCAGCCAGGTAAAGCTGCTCCGCGTTTTGCAGGACCGTACCTATGAAGTTCTCGGAAGCAGCCGTACGAAAACGGTGGATGTGCGGGTAGTATGTGCTACAAATAAAAATCTGAATGACCTGGTGCAGAAGGGTAGTTTTCGGGAGGACCTGCTTTATCGCATCAACCTGATCACCGTCTACCTGCCGGCATTGCGTGAGCGGCCGGGAGACATTCCCTTACTGTCAAACTACTTTATCAGCAACCTGAAGGAGATCTATAACCGGCCAAACCTTTCGATCACCCCGCGGGCGATGAGATGGCTGCAGCAGCTGCCTCTTCCTGGAAATATTCGCCAGCTCAAGAACCTCGTGGAGCGTTCGGTGCTGGTCAGCCGGAACGATAAGCTGGATATCGCAGATATACAGGCGCAGGTGGAGCTCTCGCCCGCAATCAAAGGAAACATACAAATGCCAGGAGTTGGTGCGGTAACGCTGGAAGAGATGGAAGTGCAGATGATCAAACAAGCGTTAAGCTATCATCATAACAAGATCAGCAGAGCAGCGAAGTCCCTGGGCCTGACGCGCAGCTCGCTGTACCGCCGCCTTGATAAATATGCTATCCCTTACGATGAAGCTGAGGACTAAGTATATCCTGTTTGTCGTTATCCTGCACCTGGTCACCCTGGTGCTTACCTACTTTATTTTCAAGGAGGATAAGCCGCTTTTTATCGTCGCCGAAGCCTTTATCATTCTTTCCATGGTGATAGCCTGGAACCTTTACCGGCAGCTGATCCAGCCGCTGAAAACGCTGATGGATGGTATGAGTGCCATCAGGGACCAGGACTTTAATGTTAAGTTCCTGCCAACGGGCAAACATGAGGTGGATCAGCTGATCGGGGTATATAACCAGATGATCGACCAGCTGCGGCTGGAACGTACCAAACAGGAACAGCAGCACTTCTTCCTGGAGAAGCTGATCTATACATCACCTACCGGGATCATCATCCTGGATTTTGATGAGCAGATCCAGCAGGTGAATCCCCGTGCCTTACAGATCCTGAACCTGGAAGAGAAAGAACTGCTTAATCAGCAGATCGCCGACCTGGATAATACCTTTTTCAGGTATATCGCAACTCTCCGGACGGGCGAGACCAAAACGGTCAAGCTGAATGGAGCGGAGACCTACAAGATCCAGCGTTCCCATTTTATTGACCGGGGATTTGCCCGGAGCTTTATTATGCTGGAAGAACTCACCACCGAGATTTTGATTGCCGAGAAGAATGCTTACGGTAAGGTGATCCGCATGATGGCCCATGAGGTGAACAATACGATCGGGCCGGTAAATTCGATCATTCAATCTGCCCTGCGGTCGAAAGGGCTTTGGAAAGAAGAAGACGGCCTTCTGCGGGAGGCGCTCCAGGTTGCCGCCGACCGAAATCAGAACCTGAACCTGTTCATGCGCAATTTTGCTGACCTGGTAAAGCTGCCGGAACCGAATAAAAAGCGTCTTGACCTGCATCACTTCATCCGGTCCATAGTAGCATTGATGGCCCTCAGGCTTGGTGAAAAAGAAGTGGAATTGCTGGTCGATATCCCTGATGAACCTTTTTATATCCTTGCTGATGAGCAGCAGATGGAGCAGGCCCTGATCAACGTGTTAAAGAATGCCGCGGAAGCGATTGAAGGAAAGGGTACCATCATCCTGCGTTCCATACCTGCCGCAAAACAACTGGTTATAACCGATACCGGGAAGGGCATCAGCCCTGAAACTGAAGAAAAACTTTTTACTCCTTTTTTCAGCACGAAAAAGGACGGTCAGGGAATCGGTCTTACTTTGGTCAGGGAGATACTGATGAACCATAATTTTACGTTTTCCTTAAAGACCGTCGGCGAAAAGCGCACCGAGTTTTGTATTACCTTTTAAGAAAGTGATTTTTTTTTAACCTCTCAGCAGAAAATTCCTGAATAGCGCGATAGTATATTATCCCGTAGACAGGTATTTTTACAATGATTTTGATAATATACGTGATTTTGACATATTTAAACACGAATTAATTCTTTTTCGGTTATTTAACTAATGTATTAACCAATATCGACCGCGAAATGGAACACAACGGACAAATTAACGGGGTAAATGGGAACAAAACCAGGTACTCCGATGCGGAGCTTAAAGAATTCAGAGATCTGATCAATGACAAGCTTCGTATTGCAAGAGAAGAACTACGAACATTGGTAGATTCATTAAACCAAACTGCTTTAAACGGAACGGATGACACGGCAAGTGCTTATAAAACGCTCGAAGACGGTTCTGCCAGCCTGGAGAAGGAATCTATCAATCAGCTGGCGGCGCGACAACGGAAGTTTATAGAGAATCTTGAAAATGCATTATTCAGGATCGAGAACAAGAGTTACGGTATATGCCGGGTTACCGGTCAGCTGATACCAAAGGAAAGGCTTCGTGCAGTTCCGCACGCTACGCTGAGTATGGAGGCGAAAATGCGGCAAGAATAAGATTCACAATTAAACCTTAATGGAAGGCGGCAGGTACCGAACGGTGCGTGCCGCTTTTTTTGTGTTGGATGAAGGAACAAAGAGGAAGGAAGGATGGAAGGTGGAAGGAGGGAAGGTGGAAGTATGAGTAATAAGTAATAAGTAGTATGTAATAAGAATGGATAACTGATACCTACCACCTGATACCTGATACCTGATACCTGATACCTCATACCCAAAAGCTGATGGCTGACAGCTGATAGCTCTCACCTGATACCTACCACCTGATACCTGATACCTCAAACCTGATACCCAAAAGCTGACAGCTGATACCTCAGATCTTTTCCCCTTTATGACGGTCAGGGTGAAGTTCGGACTTCTTAATCGTGTCTTCAAGGTCCTTCTGATCTTTAAAGTTTCTGCGGATAATAAAATAAAGCAGCAGGATCGCCAGGATGCCAACAATTACCAGAATCTCAACGTTCAGTTCCATGGTTGAAAAGTTTAATTAAAGATAAGCAATCAGGTTCCGACAAAAAAGTCCTTTAGATGTAAGTTCGGCATTATGTCGCTACTTTATCTTATTGAATTTCAGGTTTTTAATTCGTCCGGTGGAGATCTTGTAGCCGCTGATCACACCCTTGCTATCCCTGGTAAACTCTAAATTGCCCATGAATCCTGAAAAAGTATCCTTTTTGACGGGATTTAGTTCAATATCGCTTAAGCGGCTATGTTTTATTGTTAATTTTCTATTGACTTCGGTGAGCTGGTATTCGGTCGCTAATTCCTCGCTGAAGTACCGCCCGGTAAATTCTGCTAACTTCACAGCGGAGGGGTCGAAGGGCTTTATCCTTGTCGCATCAAATGTCTGATTCCCGAAGATTATTTGCAGCTGCTCTGCGGGCTTTCCGCCTGCGGTGATGAAAGTCATTGTGGCATCGGCAGTGGCCGCTTTAAATTTTGTTTGGGATACAGGGATAAGTGCATCGATAGATTGACCAGTCGCCTGGGCATACAAGCGACCTTCATTTTCGGAAATGGTCATGATGATCCCCGGCTGAACTTCGTATTCACCGACATAGGCTTTAAAAAGGTTTGGGTCAATCTTAAGCTCCTGGGAACCAGCTTCACTTTTCTTTACCGGCTGGCTCGTTTCTGGTTTGAGCTTACCAGCCAGGTAAACATCCACGATCTTATGGGCCATACTGCCAGGATTAAAGTCTGCCGAATTGCTTAGAACAACGACAGCCAGGTTCTCGTTCGGAAAGCGGGTCAGGAAGCTACGGTAGCCCGCGTCAGCGCCGCCATGCTGTATCTCATCCAGGCCTTTGTAGGTGTCTTTAAATTGCCCTAAGGCTCCACCGAAGGTTTTACCGTTATTCAGGACTGCGAGGGTATTCATTTTATTGATCACCTCCTCATTACCAACTTTCATGGACGCAAAGTTCATTGCCCATAGGCTCAGATCTTCAGCCGTTGTGAAAAGACTGGTCGCACCGGCGTTCGCATAATTTAATACGCTTTTTTTATACCCGCTACTGTCTGTGTGATAAGAGTAGGCCCTGTTCTTTACAATTCTTTCATGGTCATCATAAAACAGGGTATGAGACATTTTTAACGGTTTAAAAATGTGCTCTTGCGTGAATTCAGGAAAGGTTTTTCCCGACACTCTTTTCACTACTTCGGCAAGGAGGGTAAATCCGGTATTGCAATACGAGAATTCCTCCCCGGGATTGAAATTCAATTCCTTTTGCCTGCTGACCATCTTCAGGATATGCTCCGTCGTAATAACATCATCCATCCGCCAGCCCGCCATGATCAGTAGCTCCCATTGATCTCTTAATCCGCTGGTATGCGTTGCCAAATGTCTTAAAGTGATCTTTTTCCCAAAATCAGGCACTTCCGGTATATATTTTCTTATGTCATCGTCAAGTGAGAGCTTGCCTTCCTGCTCAAGGAGCAGAATGGAGAAGGCTGTGAACTGCTTGGAAACAGACGCTATGTGAAACACCGTAGAACTGCTGATAGGAATGTCGTATTCCAGGTTGGCCATCCCATAACCTTTCTTGTAAACGATAGCCCCTTCCTTTACAATGGCAACAGCTGCTCCAGGTGATTCCTTATTGTCCCAGGCGGTGAATAACTGATCTACTTTTTCTGAGGGGCTAACAGCAGCCCGGCTGATCTTTTCAATCTTTAATTCATATTTCCCACGGGGCTCATTTTTATCAAAGGGAGCAACCTCAATCATATAGTCTGCCGCTTCATCCGACGTTAAGGTGAACAATTCAGGACCCTGCTTTCCATTAGGGCTATCGAAACTCTCAATCTTTTCGCCATTGGCCTTGTAAGTGGTGACCATCACGTCAACTCCCTGCTGCATCAGCCTGAAAAAGGCAAAGCGGTCTTTGTCCAGCCTGACTTTGTATTGATGTCTTTCGCCCGGAGCAAGCTCCGAAGTAATGGTCACATTCTCAGCCAATTTGCCTTTCTGTATTTGCGCCTGGATCTGGCCTAACTGAAGAGCCAGCAAAAGAACTGTTGCGATAAGCAGTTTAGGGTACTTCATTGTATTCCGGTTTAATGATTAATTAACTGATTCAGTACGGCGGGAAGGAATGGCGGTTCATTACGTAAGTCGCTGTCTGTCTTAAATTTATCGATATTCTACTGTAAATACAAGGGATTGTCGCCGGACAATAAAAAGCATCGGAATATGCATAAAATTGATTTCAAAAGGGTGAAGCCTGCTGACGCTGAGAGAGAAAGCTTAAGCTGCTAAACGCCTGATTGTCATAATATTAACATTTGTCCAGGAAGCTTTAGTTTTTTGTAACCATTTTGACCCGAATTCATATACGTCAGGACAAACTGACGAATGAAAACATTTAAAATAATTAATAAGGAGACAGAGTATCTTGATACTCTGGAACAGGCGCATAGATTAAAAGATTTCCTGCCCGGTACTGATGAGTATGAAGAGAGGGAGTTTTTGGAGATACTGATTAAAGACTACGAATTCCGCATGATGCGCGTGCCGGTATTGGAATAGGTTCCATCATGGATTTGTAAAGGCAGATTCGGTTTTAGTTTGATAAAGAAAAGACCGCCACGGTTATCCGGGCGGTCTTTTCTTATAAGGAAACAGGGCGGTCGCTATATTAAATGGTTTTAATAGATGCCAGGAATCCGTTCATGGCAAGCGCCTTGTCTGTATATTGAGAAGTATATTCAGCCTGAGGGCCGGCAATAAACAGGCAGGTTCTGCCTTTGATATTATCTATGATTTTACCTGTGAGTTCGACAGGGAGAGCCGGGCAACCGTGACTGCGGCCAAGGCGGCCATGCTGACTAACAAATTGCTCGCTTACATATTCGGCGCCGTGAATAACCACTGCCCGTTCCTTAGCGTTCGTATTAAATCCCTTATCCATTCCGTCAAGCTTCATGCTGAGACCATGTTTACCCTGGTAGATCTCACTGGTAACATAGAATCCAAGGCTGCTTTGATGCGAATTAGGCAGGTTGGAAAATTTGTCCGGTACATCGCCGCCGCTTCCCTGGCCATGAGCAACCAGCGTATTGAATAATAGCTTTTGGTTAGCAAGGTCGATGATCCAAAGGCGTTTTTCAGAACTCCTTTTGTTAAAATCGACTATGGTTAGCAGGGGTTTTTCTGAAACCAGATTTCCGGCTTTCAAATTCAGATAGCCAATAAATGCTTTTTTGAAGACCTCGTAATCAAGTTGTGACTTTCCCAGTTCAGTGGCATTGTAAACTCCGCTGATATGCTGTTCAAACTGCTCTTCGGCGCTTGTAACATCATTTAATACGGGAGAAACTTTAATTAATGTTTGATCGGTTATTTCTGATGGTGTGTTTTCTTTAACTGAAATCCAGCTGATAGCTGTAAAGGCGGTAACCAGGAATAATAAGGCAAGAATCCAGAATGATTGTTTTTTCATAGGTTTGATCTTCTTTTCCGTACTCACTTAACGTGTTGTTTGTCAAAAAATTGCCGGTTGATTAAACCGGCCATCATTATTGTTACAAAAGTAAGTACTATAGTTAAACTTTCTGTCACGCTTAAGTAGGCTTAGTGTCACAGTTACGTTTGATTCTGACTTAACACTTGATAGTATTATACGGATTTTGAGGCTGATAGGTTATATAGCGGGCATCCATGGGAGTGATGCCAGCTGCTGGATATATAACTTTTTGCCCCCTATAGACTTGATCACTTCGGCGATCTCGAACATGGAATTTTGGAGATCTTTCCGTGGTTCATAATTCAGGTGTTTGCGAATACAATAAAGATCCAAAACGGAATTATGGTGCATCGGTTTGAGTGAATTAACATTTGCCGGTCTCACGAAATTAATTCCCGAGTTGATCATATCGATCGAATTCGGAACTGTTTCAGGCACGTTGACAAGCTCCAGCGGCTGATCCTCTATTGCAGATAGCACGTCAGTGATCGAGTCGCATACGGAATATACCGGCTCATCCGCTACATTATAGATCTGCAGCGGCGGACCGTCCTCCTGGTGCAGGAAAAGATCAATCGCGTAAGCCAGGTTCTCAATATGCGTTAATGAGGTTTTGACATCCCTGTGAACTCCGCAATATATTATGGGACCCTTTTGCAGGTCGAACAGCCGGGGAAGGAAAGTGGCATCACCAATGCCGTAAATTGCCCGGGGGCGGAGGATCAGCCGTTTCTGGAAAAACGGGATCTCAAAGCATACCACCTCCTCAGCCAGCAGCTTCGTTTCCCCATATTCGCTCAGGTCTGCTTTAAGGGTTGCATCCGATTCTTTCATGGGTTCTTTTCCAAACTGGTATACAGAGGAAGAAGAGATGTGAATTATGCGGCTGCAGCTATGCGCAGCTTCGATGACATTCAGAGTGCCTTCCACATGGTTCATAAACAGGTCCTGATAGTTTACAGGATTGTTATGATAACTTGCCGCGTGTATGCATATGTCCGCATCGAATGCGGGAAGGGGTTTTAATATATCAGCCTGGATATAATCTGCAATCTTTGACAGCGCCTGGTGAGGCGTTTGAGGGCTGTCAACAGCAAGAATTTGATGCCCTGCAGCATGGAAGTAACGACATATAAATGCCCCTACAAATTCATTTGCCCCTGTAACTGCGATCTTCAAAACAAACCCTCCTCATCGAATCACCGGAATAAAGGCCGGTACCAGGAATTCCCTAAGTGCTTAAACATTTCGTAATAATAAAAGTTCTGGCGAGAGCTGAATGGCAAGCAATAATCCGACGTTTTTGCCGTCAGCAAGGTTATACGAAAGCGGAGAGGGAGCGGGAAATTTTAAGGAAGGAAAAACAAACAGTCCTGATGCGTTCAAGACTGTTTGTTCTGTTAAAGTTTAGTTTAGCAGGTTTTTCCAGCTCACCAGTTTCCCGATGATCTGGTCCAATTCGGACGCTGCAACGCGTTCCTGATCCATACTGTCGCGATGCCTGATCGTTACTGTATGGTCTTCCAGGGTCTGATGATCAATGGTGATGCAGAAGGGAGTGCCAATCGCATCCTGGCGCCGGTAACGCTTGCCGATAGAGTCCTTCTCATCATACTGCATGTTGAAATCAAGTTTTAGTTTATCCATGATCTCGCGTGCTTTTTCCGGCAGGCCGTCTTTCTTGGTTAGAGGCAACACGGCAGCTTTGATAGGTGCCAGGGTTGGATGCAGTTTCAAAACCGTTCTTGAGTCCTGTTTTTCGTCGGTACTCAGATCCTGTTCTTCGTAAGCGTTGCATAATGTTAAAAGGAAAAGGCGATCTAATCCGATCGAGGTTTCGATCACGTATGGGATGTAATTGCCGTAAGGCTTGCCTTCTTCATTTAATTCATTGTCGAAATACTGCATTTTCTTGCCGGAGAACTGCTGGTGTTGCGAAAGATCAAAATCAGTGCGGCTATGTATCCCTTCAACCTCTTTGAAGCCGAAAGGGAATTCAAATTCAATATCGACTGCAGCGTTGGCATAGTGGGCCAGCTTTACGTGGTCGTGGTAACGATATTTTTCGGCTGGTGTACCGATAGCCAGGTGCCATTTCAGGCGGGCATCCTTCCAGTGCTTGTACCATTCCATTTCTGTGCCCGGGCGAACAAAGAATTGCATTTCCATTTGCTCGAATTCCCGCATGCGCATAATGAACTGGCGGGCGATCACTTCATTTCTGAAGGCTTTTCCGATCTGGGCTATACCAAAAGGGATCTTCATCCGGCCGGACTTCTGTACGTTCAGGAAGTTGACGAAAATTCCCTGTGCGGTTTCTGGTCGAAGATAGACCTCGTCAGAGCCCTCAGCCATTGCACCCATCTGGGTGGAGAACATCAGGTTGAACTGGCGCACCTCTGTCCAGTTGCGGGTTCCGCTGACCGGGCAGACGATCTCATGTTCTTCGATCAGTACTTTTAAACGGGGCAGGTCATCGGCATTAAGCGCCTCGTCCATATCAGCCTGCAATTTCGCTGCCTTGTCTGTTTTGCCGTCCTTTTCATAACGGGCAATTTTGTCTTCGATCAGGTTATCCGCGCGGTAGCGTTTTTTAGAGTCCTTATTGTCAATCATTGGATCGGCAAAGCCGTCGACATGACCTGATGCTTTCCAGATCTTAGGGTGCATGAAAATAGCAGAGTCAATGCCGACAATATTTTCATTCATCTGCACCATGCTTTTCCACCAGTAGGTTTTCAGGTTGTTCTTTAACTCGGCTCCTAATTGTCCGTAGTCATATACTGCACTAAGCCCGTCATAAATTTCGCTTGACTGAAATACAAATCCATATTCCTTGGCATGGCCGGTTACATTCTTAAAGAGTTCGTCGTTGTTTTTGCTCATAACGGCGCAAATATAATTAACAATGGTATATGTTTTCCATTTAACACTCCGGGCAGACAAATTGATGGCACCTGGTCAGCAGGCAAGGCAGGAGGCGAGAAAAAGCTCAGTATTTAATGAAAACTTTGATTTCCGGCAATTGTTAGAGTGATTAACGTAAACATCTATTTATTAATCATTTAATTATCAAATTATGAAAGCGATTTTGACTATCATTTTATTTGCATGTGTCGGAATACCTGCAGGTAATGCACAAACCCAAAAGGGAAACATCATGTGGGGTGCCAGCGTCAGTAACATTGGGGTGGATTTCCAGGAGGGGAATACGAACTTTGAACTGTCGCTCACGCCCAAGGTGGGCTACTTTATTAAGGATGATATGGCCGTTGGCCCGGAACTGTCAATTGGATTAACTACCGGCGATGGATTCACCTCCTTTACCTACGGAGTCGGCGGTTTTGGCCGCTATTTTTTGACCGATCCTGATATAGAGGTTGTCCGCGGCTCCCGCTGGTTTTTAGAAGCAAATGCGGGATTAACAGGTACTAACGTTGACGTAGAAGGCGAGGAATCGACCACTACGAACGGCCTGGGTATAGGCTTTGGACCAGGTCTTTCTTATTTCATAACTGACCGTATAGCTCTGGAGGGCTTATTGAAATACAATTTGGGTGTCGGCTTTGGCAGTTCCACTACCACCAATCGGATCAACTTAGGAATTGGCTTCCAGATCTACATCCCGGGAAAGGCGTTAGCCGCCCGTATGAAAGAGTGATCAGGGTTCGTTCGCGTATATATCCGGCGTGTTAAATGCGCCGGCCTTTTTGGCGAAATTATTATAACTTCGAAGCGGTTCAAGATGGCTGAACCGCTTTTTTTTATGCCATTAAAAGAGATCTGAAAGGTATTTACCTGTAAATGAGTATTGTAGTAGATAATATTAGCAAAGTTTATGGCCAGCAAATGGCTGTGGATCATGTCAGTTTTAAGGCGGAAAAAGGCCGGATACTGGGTTTTATGGGACCTAATGGTGCAGGTAAATCGACCACGATGAAGATCCTGACCTGTTTTATTCCCCAAACGTCGGGTGCTGCCAGTGTCTGCGGATTTGATGTAACGGCGAACCCGATGGACGTTAGGCGTAACATAGGCTACTTGCCTGAGCATAACCCTTTGTATCTTGACATGTATGTGAAAGAGGCGCTGGGCTTTATTTCTGATCTACATGCGATTGAAAAGAAGAACCAAAGGATAGCGGAGGTTATCGAGCTGACAGGACTGGGTGAGGAACAGCACAAAAAGATCAGTGCCCTGTCGAAGGGTTACCGTCAGCGGGTAGGTCTGGCACAGGCTATCATTCATGATCCGGCCGTGCTGATCCTGGATGAACCTACCACGGGACTGGATCCTAACCAGATTATCGGTATACGTCAGCTGATCCGCGATTTGGGTAAATCTAAAACTGTGATCTTTTCCACTCATATCATGCAGGAAGTAGAAGCACTCTGTAACGATGTCGTAATCATCAACAAGGGCCGACTGGTTGCCAACGATTCGATTGAAGGCTTAAAAGAACACTTTTCCGCGAAGAGCCTGGAGGAGATCTTTGTATCACTGACAAATCCGGTTGGTGAAAATGGGTAAGTCTCAGGAAAATTGTAAAGAAATGGGTTATGTCATTAATTTCGTCAAGATAAATAATTAACGTGTTCACGATCTTCAGCAAAGACTTTTCAGACTTCTTCAACTCGCTTGTAGCTTACATCACTATTGGTATTTTCCTGATTGTCACAGGACTTTTTTTATGGGTTTTCCCCGAATCGAGTATTCTGGATTACGGATATGCGGGACTCGAGAGCTTGTTCAATATAGCACCGTACATATTTATGTTCCTGATCCCGGCCATTACCATGCGATCGCTGGCTGAAGAAAAGAAGGAAGGTACCTTTGAACTTCTGGCCACCCGGCCATTAACCGACTGGCAGATCGTGCTGGGGAAATATTTTGCCGCTTTTGCAATCGTAGTACTGGCGCTTATACCTACGCTGATCTATTACATCAGTGTTTATCAGCTCGGCGTAACCAGGGGAAATATAGATTCCGGGGCTGTTGTCGGCTCGTACATAGGTCTGTTTTTATTGGGAGCTTGTTTTTCTGCTATCGGGATATTTGCTTCTTCAGTGAGCAGGAATCAGATCATTTCGTTCTCCATCGCCGTATTTCTATGTTTTTTCGCCTTCAGCGGTTTTGATTCGATCAGCCAGTTGCTTTCACTTCAAAACATAGAGACCATCATCACATCCTTTGGTATGAACCAGCATTACCAGTCTATAAGCCGCGGCGTGCTGGACACCCGTGACCTTATCTATTTTTTGAGTTTTATAGCCTTGTTCCTACTGATCACTAAAACAATTCTGGGAGGTAGAAAATGGTAGACCGTCGTAACAGAGATCTTCGCTACCTCGCCATTTTTGCGGGATCACTTATTCTGCTGAATATTCTTTCGTCGTTTTTCTTTACGAGGCTGGACTTTACCCGTGAAAAAAGGTATACGCTATCTCCGGTTAGCAAAAGCATTCTTAAGGACCTTGATTCGGAATTACAGGTAACCGTTTATCTTGAAGGCGATTTTCCGGCGGGCTTTAAGCGCCTGCGGAATTCGACCCGCGATATGCTGACTGAATTTAAGGCCTATTCGGGAGGCAATCTTCATTTCGATTTCGTTAATCCTTCGACGGGCGATGCTAAAACACAGGAAGCCGCAGTCCAGGATCTTGCCGCTAAAGGGATAGAAGCCACGAATCTCAGTGTAAAGACGGAAGAAGGGATGTCGCAAAAGATGATCTTTCCGGCAGCACTGCTCACTTACAAGGGCAGGCAGATGGCAGTCAGGCTATTGCAGAACAGGGCAGGAGCTTCGCCCGAAGAGGTCTTAAACAATTCCGTTCAAAACCTTGAATATGCTTTTGCAAGTGCTATTAAAAAGTTGGTTAAGGAGGGCAAGCCGCGAATAGGCTTTACCGAAGGGCATGGAGAGTTAAGTGATCTGCAGTTAAACGATGCGATGAAATCGCTGGAGGACGGGTACGAGGTAGGGCGTGTGGACCTTAACGTTATCCCGATGCAGGGACTCAGCAAGTTAAGCGTTTTGATCATCCCGAAGCCGGATGCGGCCTTTACCGAGCTGGAAAAATATAAGATCGATCATTTCGTGATGAATGGGGGCCGGATAATCTGGGCAATTGACCAGGTAAATGCCGAATTGGACAGTTTACGTGGGGCCGGTGAACAGCTTGCGTTCCCTAAAAAGCTAAACCTGGACGACATCCTTTTTAAATATGGCGTCCGGATAAATTATGATCTCGTCGCAGATATGAATTGTGCCCAGGTGCCCATCAGCGTAGGGAACGTGGGGGGGCAAAGCCAGATTCAGCTTTTACCCTGGTTGTTCTACCCTGTGTTTATGCCAACATCTTTGCATCCCCTGGTTAAGAATCTCGATGGTATCCGGAGTGAGTTTGCCAGCACGATAGACACGATTCCGGTGAAGAATGTTCGTAAGCAGGTTATCCTTTCCACTTCGCCCTTCAACCGTATCCTGGAAACACCCACTATGCTGTCACTGCAAATGGTAGAGCAGGAGCCTGATCCGCGTGCTTTTCAAAATGCTCAGAAACCTGTAGGGGTGCTGCTCGAAGGAAGCTTTCCTTCCAATTTTAAAAACCGGCCGGTTCCAGAGGGTATCGTCGGGGGCGGTGAACTGCCGGCGTTCAGTAAGCCGGCGAAAATGATCGTTATCGGTGACGGGGATATATTGAAGAACCAGGTCAGCAGTACTGACGGGTCGCCATTTCCTTTAGGCTATGACCGGTACAGCCAACAGCAGTACGGCAACAAAAACCTGCTGTTAAATGCTGCCGATTACCTTACTGATGATTCGGGCATCATTCAGCTGCGAAATAAAGAGATCAAGATCCGCCTGCTCGACAGGGCAAGGATCCGTACAGAAAAAACGTTCTGGCAAGTAGTCAATCTGGGGCTGCCTTTACTACTGCTATTGATCTTCGGTATCGCTCACCACTATATCAGGGTGAACAAATACGGCCGTTGATTTTTGCTTTCAGACAAACTTTCCGTAGATTGTCTTTGTTCGATTGCAGAGAAAAAGCCCGGATTTTTAATTAACATACGCTAAATTATGTTAGTATCTTATTTGGGGGTATCATAACGGATTTTATATTTTTGAACGGGAATGCGGGGCACAGTATTTAGATTTTCGTTTTCTGAGTTTAGATTAACAACCTTATCATAATATTTAGATTATAAACATGAGATTCATTGTTTCAACATCCATCTTGTTAAAGCAGCTGCAGGCGGTAAACGGCGCATCAAGCAGCAGTACTGTATTGCCGATACTGGAGAACTTTTTATTCGAGATTAAGGATGGTATTTTAACTATTTCTGCTACCGATCTTCAAACCAGTATGACCACGTCTCTGCCGGTTGAATCAAAGGAAGACGGAAAAGTGGCTATCCCTTCCAAAATATTATTAGAAACCCTTAAGACTTTACCCGATCAGCCTATATCATTTTCCGTTGATGATTCTACCTTTTCTATTGAGATAAGTGCCGGAGATGGAAAGTATAAACTAAGTGGTGAGAACGGCGAAGATTTTCCGAAGATCCCCGTTGTTGAAAACGCATCTTCAGTGAATATGCAGGCTTCGGTACTCTCAGAAGCTATCAACAAGACTTTGTTTGCTGTAAGTAATGATGAGTTGCGCCCTGCGATGACCGGAGTTTTCTGCCAGCTTAGTTCTGAGCATGTCACATTCGTGGCGACGGATGCACATAAACTTGTTCGTTATCGCCGCAAGGATGCCAGTTCTGATTCAGCGACCACCTTTATTTTGCCTAAGAAAGCACTTACGCTGTTAAAGTCCTCGTTACCCGGAGATGATGTAGGTGTCTCAGTTGAATATAACAATACAAGTGCGTTCTTCCGTTTCGGAAATATCAACCTGATATGCCGCCTGATCGATGAGCGCTATCCGGATTATGAAGCAGTTATTCCCCAGAACAATCCCAATAAGCTGATCATTGACAGGAGCCTGTTCCTGAACTGTCTTCGCCGGGTTGTGATCTTTGCTAATAAGACGACTCACCAGGTTCGTTTAAAGATCACTGGCAGCGAGCTAAATATCTCGTCAGAGGATATTGATTTCTCTAATGAAGCTCATGAACGTCTGAGCTGTCAGTATGAAGGCGAGGATATGGAGATCGGCTTCAATGCTAAATTCCTTATTGAGATGCTGAATAACCTGGGAGGAGAAGAAGTACTACTCGAGATGAGCACACCTAACCGCGCAGGGCTTTTAATGCCGCAAACGCATGATGAGCACGAAGATGTATTGATGCTGGTGATGCCTGTTATGTTAAATTCTTATGCCTGATTTTTCTCGGCGAATTAAATCTTAACACAAAGTTTACAAATGCTTGCGTATAAATTCCGGCCTTTGCTGCCGGAATTTCTATTTTTGCGGCTTAAGAAAATTGGAGGCATGCGATTATTGCAATGCGGTCGTTTTTTATCACTAACGTCAAAACCGAAAAACTGTGGAAGTTATTAGCAGCGTATTAGACTTTATTCTTCATATTGATAAACATCTTGTTGAAATCGCAAGTGAGTATCAAACATGGACTTACTTGATTATTTTCCTCATCATATTTGCCGAAACCGGTTTTGTGGTAACACCCTTTTTGCCGGGTGACTCATTGTTGTTTGCGGTAGGAGCTCTAATAGCTAAAGGAAATACCGGCCTGGATATCTATTTAATGGGTTTACTGCTTATTATCGGGGCTGTGGCAGGAAATACAGTCAACTATTACCTGGGAAGTTACCTGGGGCCGAAAGTTTTTAAGCCTCATAACAGGATACTTAAACTGGAGTATTATGTGAAGACACAGGAGTTTTTTAATAAACAGGGTGGTAAAGCGGTTATCTTCAGTCGTTTTCTGCCGATTTTCAGAACCGTTGCCCCTTTCGTTGCCGGCGTTGGTAAGATGAATTTGGGAAAGTTCACCTATTATAATGTGGTTGGCGCACTTGCGTGGATCATCAGTTTCCTGGGACTGGGCTTTGTTTTCGGTAATATCCCAGTGATCAAAGATAATTTTACATACGTGATGCTGGTTATCATTGTATTAACCATTCTGCCGGCGGTGTTTGCTGGTGTGAGGACCAGGCGGGATATGAAGTCGGCTGCTTAATTTTCGCTGCGGCCAAGTATTTTTCCCTTTTTAAACAGGTTTTCTACTTTTTCAGCTTGACGGCGTTCCAGGGCGTCTTTGCTTATACGCTCCAGGTTACCAAGATCCGGTTGACCGGCATCTATCCATGCCGAATACCAAAAGGATCCGACGGCGGCGATTGATAATTTGATCTGCGTCTGGACCATGCCCTTCAACGCTTCGTCGTAAGCTTTGGCATATTCTTCGGAATATTGGCGGATGACCTGTCCGTTCCGCTGGCTGAAAGCGTATTTCAGGTCAGAAGGAAAGAGCTCGCTTAATTTTGCTTCCCGAAGCAGTACGGAGTCTTTTAGTTGATAGGTGCTGCGGACAATACGCCATGCCTCTTTGAGCGGGTTGTCGATATAGGTTGCCTGACCGGTCAACAAATTATATTTCTTTGAAAAAAGTTCTGGTAGCCGGCTCTCCCAGAAAGCATGGATCCCTACCTGGCCAGTTAGCTGACCGTTATAATTTTCAGTAGTATGAAGAGGCACATGCGCGTCCCCAATATAATGGCCAAGGCTGGAGGAGAGCCTCAGAATGGCCGCTGAATCCCTTTCCTGGAATGCTTTGACCAGTGCGTAATAAGAGCGTTCTATCTGCCAGGGTAATATTCCGTTTTCTTTTAGCGTTTTCTCAGAATATTTGGTCACAGCAGGCAGCCACTTTGGAGGGAGGCTGTCGAACGGAGCTGCTCCATACCGGTCTGCGTCAATATAATGTCGTGAGGCTTCGGCAGTGTCGGCGTAGCGTCGCTTATCCGCATCCACGGCATGTTCCGTTATATAACTGATATTATTTTTATAGAATTTGATCATACCGTCAGGCAGGGTGAATACGGCCGTTCTGTTTATTTGCTTATGAGCGAAAAAACCCCAGGAACCGAAGAGGAAAGCGCAGGTCAGCAGGCTTGAAAAGCAGAGAGATCGTTTCATAATTAAATATATAAAAGTGCAGGAAAGAGTAAAAGACGGAGATGTCTCGGGAGCTGATAGTCGGGAAATTTATTAATTTGATCCCGAAATAAGGGGTAGATAAATTTTTTAAATCTCTTTGAATATTTAAAATAAACGCCCTATATTTGCAGTCCTTAAAGGAATACAGAAAAATAAGCTAACAAATGGCAAATCATAAATCATCGATTAAAAGAATCAGAGCAAACGCAGCAAAGCGTTTACGTAACAGATACCAGGCTAAAACTACCCGTAACGCGATCAAGAAGTTGCGTCTTTCAACGGATAAAGCCGAAGCTTCAACACTTTTAACCAGAGTGATATCAATGCTTGACCGTTTGGCTAAAAAGAATGTGATCCACAAGAACAAAGCTTCAAACAATAAATCTAAGTTGACGAAATTCGTTAACAACCTTAAATAATTTTACAGGGAAACCTGTTTTAAAGGGGTTTCGGCATTTGCTGAGACCCCTTTTGTTTTTTTATGCCTGATTTTTTAGATTTAATTATGGCAGAATATGAACAAAAGATCACTATTAAGTCGTGGGCCGAAGAAGACAGGCCGCGTGAGAAGCTTTCCCTTCAGGGCCGCCGGTCGCTAAGCGACGCGGAACTTATTGCAATCCTTATAGGTTCGGGTAACAGGCATGAATCGGCTGTGGAACTAAGTAAACGGATCTTGCATAAATGCGATAATGACCTGAACTATCTGGGGAAGTTAAGCATACAGGATCTCTCTGAATTTAAGGGAATAGGCGAGGCTAAAGCCATCTCCATTATTGCGGCTTTAGAACTTGGTCGTCGTAGGAAGGAAACTTTGCATAAACAGCATGTCCTTGTCCGTAGCAGTAAAGATGTATATGAAGTTTTAAGACCCCAGTTTGCTGATCTGAACCATGAGGAGTTCTGGATAGTGCTTTTAAGCCGGTCTAACAAGATCACTTCGCGTCACCTCATTAGTAAAGGCGGACAGGCCGGCACTGTAGCTGATCCGAAGATAATCTTCAATATCGCCTTGCAGAATCATGCTGCCTCCATTATTCTGTCTCATAATCATCCTTCTGGTAATCTCAGACCCAGCCAGGCTGACATTGACCTTACCAGAAAACTGAAGTCGGCAGGAACCTTTCTGGATATTCCGGTACTGGATCACCTGATCATCACCGATAGCGGCTTTTTTAGCTTTACTGATGAGGGGCTGATTTAATTTGGGATAAGCGTTCCTGTTGCTTTGTTCTGATCCAGTATCTGAAAACACTTAATTCTTAATTCAGAACTTCTATCTTTGCCGTTTAGCAAAATCAGAACATGAAGATCTCCTATAAATGGCTTAAGCAATTCATCCAGACAGATAAAACTCCCGAAGAAATTTCCCTGATATTAACCAATATAGGACTGGAAGTAGAAAGCCTCGAAAGGGTACAGTCGGTTCCCGGCGGATTGGAGGGCTTGTTGATCGGTTATGTGAAAGAATGTATACAACATCCGAATGCTGACCGTTTGAAGGTGACTAAAGTTGATGTTGGGAGCGGTGAGGAACTGCAGATCGTCTGTGGTGCAAATAATGTGTCAGCAGGTCAGAAAGTTGTCGTTGCTACAGTGAATACGATGGTTTATCCTGTAAACGGCGAGCCTTTTAAGATCAATAAATCAAAGATTCGCGGGGAAGTTTCTGAAGGAATGATCTGCGCCGAAGATGAAATAGGTCTTGGATCTGATCATGATGGCATTATGGTGCTGGCAGAAGATGCCGTTTTGGGTTCGAAAGCTAAAGAATACTTTAAGATCGAAGATGATTACTTGTTTGAAATCGGGCTGACTCCAAACCGGGCCGATGCCGCTTCGCATCTTGGAGTAGCGAGGGATCTGGCCGCATACTTAAATACCACCATACAAATGCCGGACATCTCATCATTCCGTCCGGAAACTAATGAACTGGAAATTCCGGTAATAGTGGAAGACCGGGAGGCTTGTCCCCGTTACTCTTCTCTTACAATTACGGGTATTGCAGTAAAGGAGTCGCCGGAATGGCTTAAGGATAAATTAAATGTGATCGGTGTCCGGCCCATCAACAATGTCGTGGATGTAACGAATTATGTGCTCCACGGGTTGGGTCAGCCGCTGCATGCTTTTGATGTCGCTTCGATCACCGGCGGAAAGGTCTTCGTAAAAAAATGTGAGGACGGTACTTCATTCACAACGCTTGATAGCGTTGAAAGAAAGCTCTCAGCTGAAGATCTGATGATCTGTAATGCAGAGCAACCCATGTGTATAGCGGGTGTTTTCGGAGGTATAGGTTCGGGCGTGAATACGGAGACTACAAGTATCTTTTTGGAAAGTGCGTGGTTTAACCCGGTTTCGGTTCGTAAGACCTCCAAACGTTACGGGCTGAAAACGGACGCATCTTTCCGTTTTGAGCGGGGGACTGACCCGGATATGACCGTCTTCGCATTAAAAAGAGCGGCTTTACTGATTCAACAAATAGCCGGCGGAAGAATTTCGTCTGCAATTTCTGATATCTATCCTTCGCCGGTTTTGGGCTTTGATGTTGCCATAAATTACAATAATGTGAACAGGCTGATCGGCAAGGCGATTCCGCACGATGAGATCAGAGCGATCCTCACCGGATTGGGAATAAAGATCACAGGTGAATCTGAAACAGGGCTTCAACTGCAGGTGCCGGCGTTCAAAGTCGATGTGACACGGGAGGTTGACATAATCGAAGAGATCCTGCGGATTCACGGTTATAATAATATAGAAATACCGAACCAGATTAAGGCTTCGTTAAATTATTCGCCGAAGCCAGACAAGGAAGTAGTGCAAAACCAGATCGCGGATATGCTCACTGCCAGTGGTTTTTACGAGATACTCTCCAACTCGCTAACGAAGTCCGCTTATTCAACTGAGCCTGAGAAAGCTGTGAGGATACTCAACCCCTTGAGTACCGATCTGGATGTAATGCGCCAGACTTTGTTATTTTCAGGGCTTGAAGCCGTTTCCTATAACCAGAACCGGCGCAGGTCAGATCTTAAATTATATGAATTCGGCCAGGTTTATGGTGTTGATGGCCAGAAATTTAATGAGAACCAGCGTCTTGCCTTGTTCATAACAGGTGATAAGGCACCGGAAAACTGGGCTTCTTCTTCTGCAAAATCTAACTTCTCTAACCTCAAAGCAATTGTGGATGGGATTATTGGACGGCTGAACGTTAAAGGGCTGACGACTGCTGAAAACGGTACAGGACAGCTGGCGTATGGTCTGAGTTATCGTAAAGGTGAAAAGTCACTGGTTACTTTCGGCAGTGTTTCGGGTTTGTTCCTGAAAAAAATGGATATAGCTGGCGAAGTATTTTACGCTGATTTTGACTGGGACCTGGTGTTGAAATCCATACGAAATAATAAGATCGCTTTCCAGGAGATTTCCAGATTCCCTGCTGTACGACGGGATCTTTCGATGCTCTTAAGTAAGGAGACGACGTTTGAACAATTGAAGCAGATTGCTACACGGACGGAAAAGAAGCTGCTGAAAGAGGTGAACGTTTTTGATGTTTACCAGGGAGATAAACTTCCTTCGGGTAAGAAGTCTTATGCGCTTAGCTTCGTATTACAGGACGAAGAAAAAACCCTGAACGATAAATTGATTGATAGCATCATTCAAAAATTAATTTATAATTTCGAAAAGGAAGCCGGGGCGGAGATCAGGAAGTAGCCGCAGATAGGGATACAAGACAATCAGCTAATCACTAACATAATAGCATAGAAATTTATTGGAACAAATGGGCCGGGTAGCAGATCAATTACATACTGTAGTAGAAAAAACAGCCAGGCTGATAGATTTATGTGCAGCATTGCAGGAAGAGAATGATCTTTTAAAGCTCGAGAATCAATCACTTAAAGTTGCGGTGGATACCGGGAAAGCGAAAAAGGTTGAACTTGAAGAAAAGCTTCGTATATTACAAATGGCGCGTTCATTGGAAGGTTTGGCTCCGGCTGAAATTGGTATTAATGAAAAAAGCCTTGACATAAAGCAAAAAATTAGCGAATTTGTACGCGAAATAGATAAGTGTATTGTATTGCTAAAAAAGTGATACGATAGTGAACTAAGCTCAAATGGGAGAAATCTCCATAAAAATAAATATTGCTGACAGAGTTTACCCGTTAAAGGTAAACATGGAGGAGGAAGAGATAATACGTAGGGCAGCGAAGCTGATTAACGACCGCATAAAAGAATTCCAGGATAATTATGCGGTTAGAGATAAACAGGACCTGTTATCAATGTGTGTATTACATTATGCTACAGCTACGCTGAAAGCAGAAAAGAAAGTAATGAATGAGGACACAGAGGTAGCAGACAAAGTTTATGAATTGGATCAGTTGTTAAACGATTTCTTCGCCAGGTAATACGTTCTTTATTTAAGAGCCTAACGATTTAGCCGCAGTTAAATTTTTAGATTTCACTATTTTAAGCTTAACGCTTCAATATTTAGGAGTTCTGAGTAATGTTTATGACATTTTTGCCATGAACGTTCAAGACCTCAATCATTTTGACGAAGCTTTATAGTACATGAGATCTATGATTTAGTTGCGGTTTTTTTTTATTTAACAAACATGATGGAAATTATACTTTACATTTTAATAGGACTGGTAGTCGGAGTAGTAATCGGAAGGTTTCTGCTGCGCAAATTGCTGAAGGGTCAGGAGATCGCCGCGCAGAATAAGGTTAAGAAGATGCTTAAAGATGCCGAAAGCAAGGCAGAAATACTCCGTAAGGATAAGCTTCTGGAAGCCAAAGAAAAGTTTCTGCAGATGAAAGCTGATCATGAGCAGGAAATAAACAGTAAGAATAACAATATTAATCAGCGAGAAAATTCGATCAAGCAAAAGGAACAGTCTATCAACCAGAAGCTTGAGAATATGAGCCGCAAAGAACAGGAGCTTGATGGTGTTCGTAAAAATCTGGAGAAGCAGACTGAAATTGCCGTAAAAAAGCAGGAAGAGGTTGATGCTATTAAAAATCAGCACATTGTTCAATTGGAATCCATTGCCGGTCTCTCGGCAGAGGAAGCTAAAAATCAGCTTGTAGATTCTCTCAGAGAGGAAGCCCGTACAAAGGCTATGAGCCAGATTAAGGATATTGTTGATGAAGCTAAACTCACCGCCAGTAAAGAGGCCAAGAAAGTCGTTATTCAGACAATTCAACGTACGGCCACAGAAAGCGCAATTGAGAACACCGTTTCAATTTTCAATATAGAGAGCGATGAAATCAAGGGCCGTGTCATCGGCCGTGAAGGCAGAAATATACGTGCCCTGGAAGCGGCGACCGGTATTGAAATTATTGTTGATGATACCCCTGAAGCTATTATTTTGTCCGGGTTCGATCCTGTACGGCGTGAGATCGCTCGCCTTGCGTTACACCGGTTAGTAACTGACGGACGTATCCACCCGGCAAGAATTGAAGAGGTTGTAGCCAAGACTAAGAAGCAGATTGAGGATGAGATTGTTGAAATAGGTGAACGTACAGTGATCGATCTTGGCATTCACGGACTTCATCCTGAGTTGATCAGGATGGTTGGACGTATGCGTTATCGTTCTTCTTATGGTCAGAACTTGTTGCAGCATAGTCGTGAAGTAGCTAACTTTTGTGCTACTATGGCTGCTGAACTGGGGCTGAATGTTAAACTGGCTAAACGAGCGGGCTTACTACACGATATTGGTAAAGTACCCGACGATAATCCGGAATTACCGCACGCTATCCTTGGGATGCAGCTCGCCGAAAAATATAAGGAACATCCGGAAGTTTGCAACGCTATCGGAGCTCACCATGATGAAGTGGAGATGACTTCCATGATCTCGCCGATCATTCAGGCATGTGATGCTATTTCAGGAGCACGTCCGGGAGCGAGAAGAGAAGTAGTGGAAAGTTATATCAAACGTCTAAAAGACTTAGAGTCGCTTGCATTATCATATCCTGGGGTAGAAAAAACGTTCGCGATACAGGCTGGTAGAGAGTTACGTGTGGTGGTTGAAAGCGAACGTATAACCGACGCTCAATCTGAAATATTAGCTGCTGATATTTCTAATCGGATTCAGACAGAGATGACTTATCCGGGTCAGATTAAAGTAACAGTTATCAGAGAAACAAGGTCCGTATCCTACGCCAAGTAGTTTTTAATTCATTCTAAAAGATCTCAGTTGCTGGCATGCCTTAGGGATGTCTTCAACTGGGATTTTTTGTTTATCCTTGATATTCATTCAAACTTGTTTTATATCTAAAGTAGATTTAAGTTTGATAAAGTTTATTCCATGCAAAAGCACCCTAAAAGCTTCACAACTTCTAAAACTAGCAGAGAAAAACAGCGTCCCGTGGACGCCTATTTTGATAAGTATGCTGAGAGTCATCAAAATTCGACGAACGAGCTTATTCACTGGATATGCGTTCCCCTGATCGTTTTTAGCTTATTTGGTTTGGTTTGGGCGATTCCATTTCCACACCTGGAGTTTTTGGGACGGTATAATGGTTTTGTTAACTGGGCTTCTTTTTTAATAGCGTTCTCCATTTATTATTACTATCGTCTTTCACCTGTATTATCCTATGCCATGCTGCTGATTATTATGATCTTCTCGGCTGGGATAGTGGGATTGGAAAAACTCCATAATTTTAATAGCTGGCCGCCTATGTGGCAGGTTTGCCTGATTGTCTTCTTGATCTCGTGGATAGGTCAGTTTATTGGCCATAAGATTGAAGGCAAAAAACCGTCATTCCTGGATGATGTAAAGTTCTTGCTAATCGGGCCGATTTGGCTACTGCACTTTCTTTTTAAGAAGGCAGGTATTCGCTATTAGTTTTTTGATGCTTCAAAAATCACCATTTCTTGTTTCCATATTATGTCCACTAAATGAGAAAACTTTACTTCTTTCTTTTTCTGCTATTAATCGGAGCATCGGCTGTTGCCCAGCAACGAGTTCAGGTAACAACAACTCTCGATGCAAATAGTGTAGTAAAGGACTCAACCGGCTTTCAATATCCACACGCCATTTGGGCGAAACTGATGCAAACCGGCAGCTATGGTATCAGGGTAGCAAAAGGAACAGATTCAAATATTGAATTCTTAATTTATGAACTTTCGGCTGCGGAAAGGTCCAGGAGGATGGAAACATATCCGAAACCACGGGAGACCACCAACTTTAAAACCGGGAGTAAGCTTCCAAATTTCAGATTTACTGATCTGGAGGGAAATAGGTACAATTTAAAGGAACTGGCAGGAAAAGTTGTTGTGCTCAATTTCTGGTTTATCAACTGTGGTCCGTGCCGTATAGAGATACCTGACTTAAATAAGATGGTTTTAAAGTTTAAGGATAATCCTAATGTTGTTTTCCTGGCAGTGGCTCTTGATTCCCATGCAGATGTCAAAGAATTTTTAAAGGGAACGCCTTTTCTATATAATATCACTGAAAACGGAGCTTACCTCACGAAGTTTTATGGTGTCAATTCATATCCGACTCACGTAGTGGTTGATCAGAATGCTATTATACAGTTCCATACCACGGGGTTGGCATTAAATACTGTCTATTGGATTGACAAAACTATAGAGGTGGCTCTGAAGCAGTCTGATCGGGGTAAAGTTGAGGGCGATTAAACAGGTGTTAACATCCCGTTAACATTAATGTCATTCATACTTAACTAATACCTAATATTCTCATAACATTGACGTAATACTTTTGCTGAACACTAAACTCAGTAGAAGTGAAATACAACGAAATCATCAGAATATTAGGCCTCAGTATTTTTTTCAGCCTGATCACCCTTAGCATTTTTGGTCAGCAAAAAGGAAAAATTTCCGGTCGTGTTACCGATAAAAAAACAGGTGAAACCCTGATCGGGCTTACTGTCAAAACAGGAGGCACTACTAATGGAGTATTTACCGACGTTGAAGGTCGGTATACATTGAGCAACCTGACCCCTGGTAAACACTCTGTTACCTTCACATATGTGGGGTATAAAAGCAAAACGATAACTGATATTGAAGTTGCCGGTAGCAAAGTCACTACCCTGGATGTTGTAATGGAGGAAGCCGGTGAACAGCTGAAGGAAGTTGTGATAACAGCTACAGCCCGCCAGGAAAGCATCGGCACTTTATATGCGAAGCAAAAAAACAGTGTAACTGTTTCAAGTGGGATTTCGGCTGAACAGATCCGCAAGTCTCCCGATCGTAATACTTCCGAAGTATTAAAACGAGTGAGCGGTACAAGTATTCAAGATAACAAGTTTGTTGTCGTGAGAGGGTTGAGCGATCGTTATAATTCTGCTAGGTTAAATAATGCCTCATTGCCCAGTTCAGAACCTGATCGCAAGGCCTTTTCTTTTGATATCGTTCCCTCCAACCTTGTTGATAACCTGATCATAAACAAAACCGCCAGTCCCGACTTGCCGGGTGATTTTTCTGGTGGACTTGTTACAATTAATACGAAGGACTTTCCTGATGAGAATTTTTTAAGTTTCGGCATCGGCTTTGGCTATAATAGCCAGTCAACCTTTAAGACGATTCGATCACCGACGCGGAGCGGTCTGGATGTACTCGGATTCGATAATGGCGACAGGCAGATCCCTGAGGGATTTGCGAGCAGATCCAGTTACAATACACTTCCTCTCTCTCAAAAATTGGAGCAAACGAAATTGTTCGACAATTCATTTGATTCCCAGGCTGGAAATGTTGCAACACCAATGCAGAACTACCAGTTTACCTGGGGCGGTGTGAAACAACTAAAAAACCAGGGATCCTTCGGGAGCATCGTTTCGTTCACTTACAGGAATGACGAGCGCGTCAATGTATCCCACCGGATGGACTACGAGGCCGACGGGCATGCAGCTTACGACTTCCAGGATGATAATTACCGGTATTCAACCAACGTAGGCCTTTTGGCGAACTTTTCGTATAAAAAGGACAAGAGCAAATTTTCCTTCAAAAACATTCTCAATAAATCATTTGACGATGCATATACCTACCGGGATGGGGTAAATACGGATAACGCCGTTGCCCGCAGAAGTCAGACATTTGATCTGGTCGATAAGGCATTAGTAAACAGCCAGATTGATGGTGAACATGTTTTTGGAATGAATGACTGGAAGCTGGATTGGAATGCTAACTATACATTCACCTACAGGGATCAGCCCGATTTACGTGTGCAGTCTTATGCCAAGCCAATTGATGCCTTAAATGATGCCACGGTGCTTTATCGTGCCGAAATGCCAAGCGGGTCATCTGCAAGCCGTCCATTAAGCCGTTTCTATTCCCGCCTGGATGATTATGCCTATGGAGTTTCAGCAAATCTTTCGGTTCCCTTCACCTTTAATAAAGAGAAGAGCGCGCTTAAGATAGGAGGATCAGCTTTATTGAAAAACCGGACATTTGATGCGAGAGTTTTAGGTTATGTCGGTGCCACCGGGCAGTTCGACAACTCCTTACGGGATCTGCCGGCCGACCAGATATTTGCCCATGAAAATATCACTGAGAGTGGCTTCGTGTTGAATGAGATAACCAATAACAACGACCGATACACAGCAATAGCGGATCTGTATTCAGGCTTTGCGATGCTGGATAATCGCCTCGGTAAGAAAGTTCGGCTTGTGTGGGGTGCACGCGCAGAGTTTTATAACCAGGATCTTGATTCCCGTGGTTTTTCGAATGAGAAGGTCGACGCAGATGTGACCAACCTGGATATACTGCCATCATTTAACCTGACCTATAGCCTCTCTGAAAAGACCAATTTCCGCGTGTCTGGTTCGAGAACGGTTGCCCGGCCTGAGTTAAGGGAATTGGCGCCTTTCCAATATTATGATTTCATCTCTAACAGTACAACCTCGGGTAACCCCGACCTGGTTCGGACGAAAATATACAATGGTGATTTAAAGTATGAATACTATCCAAATTCCGGTGAGGTATTGTCTGGAGGACTTTTCTATAAGCAGTTTAATAATCCAATTGAGCAGATCATACCTGCAGGAAGCAACGCCAATAACCGCTTAAGAACTTATGCGAACGCCAATTCGGCGACTAACTTCGGTTTCGAACTTGAATTCCGGAAACGTCTCAATTTTATAGATGATTCGGCCGATTGGTTGAAGGACCTGATACTTTTTGCAAACTACTCCTACATTGTCTCCGATGTCGATCTGTCTAATACCACATCCGCGCCTTCAGAAAAGTCACGTGCATTGCAAGGGCAGTCCCCTTATTTAATAAACGCAGGGTTACAATACAACAATTCAAAAGGTGACTTCGGTGTAAGCATGTTATATAATCGCATTGGGCAGCGGATCTCTGACGTCGGATTCGAAGGTTATCCCTCAATTTACGAAAACTCACGAGACCTGGTCGATCTCCAGTTCAGCAAGAAGATTATGAAAACAAATGCTGAGCTTAAACTGAATTTTTCCGACCTGTTAAACCAGAACATTGTCTTTTATCAAAATCAGGATAGCCAGAAGTCATTCGACGCCAATGTTGATCATTCTTTAAATACTTATAAACCGGGCTCCAGTATCTCACTTTCATTTACTTATAATCTAAGATTAAATAATCGTTAACAATCAGGGAGGAAGAGGTCTTTAACTTAAAGATTACTTAATAATCTCTTGAAGATCTGGTAACAGTGCAAGTTTAGTTTTGCTGGAAGAAAATCAAATTAAACAAAAATGAAGAATTTAAGATTAGCTACACTTTTGATCTGTGGCGTACTGGCATTCAGTTCATGCCGCAAAAATAGTGATGATGAGGGACCGGTGGTACCACAAGAGCCTGAAACTCTTACCGGAATTATTACCGCGAACAAAACCCTGACAGCTGACCGCGTTTGGATAATGAAAGGTTATGTATTTGTAAATAATAATGCGACCCTGACTGTGGAACCCGGAACAGTAATAAAGGGTGATCTTGCTGATAAGGGTGCTTTAATTATCGAAAGAGGTTCAAAATTGATCGCAAATGGAACAGCCAGTAATCCTATTGTATTTACCTCAGGCAAGCCTGCCGGAGAGCGCGCTCCTGGCGATTGGGGCGGTATCGTCATATTAGGTAAGGCTAAAACCAATAAGGGCACCGAAGTTAAGATAGAAGGCGGTATTGACAAGTTTTACGGAGGTGACGATGATGCGGATAATTCAGGTTCGTTAAAATTCGTTCGAATAGAATATGCAGGAATTTCAGCCTTCCAGAATTCCGAGATTAACGGACTGACGTTAGGAGCAGTAGGTAACGGGACGACCCTGGAGAATATCCAGGTTTCCTATGCCAATGACGATGCTTATGAGTTCTTCGGAGGAACGGTTAATGCCAAAAACCTGATCGCATTTGCTACGGCCGATGACGATTACGATTTTGACTTTGGTTACAGCGGTTCTATTCAGTTTGCTGTTTCGCTACGTAACCCGAAATTTGGGGACATCGATCAGAATAATGGTATCGAGTGTGACAATAATGGAGAAGGAACGGTATCGTCTCCGACTACGCATCCAAAGTTATCGAACTTCACTTTGATTGGCCCAAACAGTGCAACTCCTGAGAAAGGTGTGATCGGTTTCGGTAATCGCTGGAGACGGTCAACCAATTTTACATTCAACAATTCTATAATAATGGCATGGCCTAAAGCAGGCTTCTCAATCGAATCTGCAAATTCATTAGCCGCTTACACTGCCAATGTTTCTCAATTTAAGAATAACATCGTTCAGGCTTTAGCTAAACCATATAGCAGTGATGTAGCAGATGCCGCACTGGCGATGCAAGTAAAGGCTGAAGCAGAAGGCAATGTAACTTTAGGAGCTGATCCCGCAGAAGTTAAATTAACATCGCCATTCACCTATACGGCTCCGAATTTGTTGCCGGCTGCTGGTTCTCCCGCGCTGCAAGGCACTTTCGCTGCAACAACCGGTGCAACCGCTACCACATACCGCGGTGCATTCGGTACTACCGACTGGACCACAGGCTGGGCCAACTGGGATCCGAATAACAAGGCGTATTAAAAGATTTTGGTTAAGTTTGGTTTAGTGAAAAACCCTGCCTCCCGGCAGGGTTTTCTTGTGAAAGGGGTATAAAGATGAGACAACCTACTTGTTTTCCGGCTCATATGAATAGACTACTTTATAAGGCTGCCCTTTAAGGTTTGCGGAAAGTTGGCCAATTCGGAGGTTTTCCTTTTGTGGTGTAGGCTCACAAACACTGTACCTTTTCCCTTCATAGAGGATTTTATCTCCTAAAGGTTTGTCAAAGCGCACAGCCATCGTTATATGGGAAGGATATAAAAGGGTAATCATAGGAAGATTGTAGATCTCTTTTACCAGGGAAAAAAACAGAGCAGCCCGGTCATCACAGTCGCTCTGGTCATAGAATAGCGTTTGCTCCGGCGACAAGCGCTTTTCTTTACCAAAATTCTCATCATCTTTCTCATACAAAAAAGCATTACGGGTAAAGCGCATAAGATAATCAACCCCCTTTCTCTGGTTCATGCCTTTCACATTTTCTCTGAGCAGTGGTATAAGCGATTGGTAAGTTTCGTGGCTCAGTGGGATATTGAAATAGGACTCGAAATCTACGCCGGGATAGTTAGCGAAGATTTTCTCGACTTCAGGATTAAGTTTCACTTTAAAATGATACGATTTTTGCTTGTAGTTGAATTCCAGCTCCTTTTCTATGTAATCATCCGGATTAAAGTCAGGCATCCGTGTTACCTTATAGGAGAACGAATTTTGAGCTTCAGGAATAATAATGTCCACGGGTTTGTAAGCTGTCGTGTTATTAAAACTTTTCCCATAGTCATGTACATTTAAGCACATGTATTTTTTATTGCCGATCATGAAGAAGGGGATGTCTGAAATATCCTCAGAATTCCTGACATAAAAGATGATCTGGTCTTTGCTGATTGCCAGCCGGGCATCATAACCAGATTTGCTCAATAGAAACCATTTATATAATGTATAGCGACTATAATTCTCCGCTTTCGGACTCAATTGCTGAGCTGTTTTTCTGATCAGCTGGTAATACAGCCAGTCATTCAACTCATGCTTTTCCTTATAGTCCAGTAAGGCTTTCATGACAGGCTCTGATGTCGCCCTGGATAAAGCATTGTGAAATTCCCGGATAGATTCTTCACTTAGCGGCCCCTTGTAATCGACGATCATCGTCGAATCAATTTCCGCATTAAATGTACCGGTATAAAATTCAAAGCTCAGCCTGAAGCTCTTGCTTCCGGCAGAAGCCGGAGCAATCAGCCATCCTAATAATAAGATCGTTAAAAGACTAAAACGATGGTCTTTCACTCTGAATAAGGATTGTATAATAGGATACCAATAATTACTAAATTTAGCTAATTTGAATGAAGATTTAAGGTATCTTGATGGAGTTATATCAGTTTAAGGAGCTGGTATGGAATCGTAAGACTCTCTCCAAAATAATACTCTTATCCGGAAATAAATATCTTAGCAATTCGTTTTCAATGATCGGAACCTTCTGGTAATCAGAATCTCACAGGTAAATCTATAAAACTGTTTCTAAAATTTTCAGTTATGAACTACTTAAAGTATTCTCTCTTACTATTGGTATTTATCCTGACTGTATCATTCGTATCCTTTCATCATGGATGGGCGGATTACAATCAGAAGAAAGTGCTCGACTTTAAAGCAGTTATTGAGGAATCGGTTTATGAAAATCCCCATGTACTGGCAAAAGTCAAATACCAGAAAAACCTATGGACGGTATATCTTGCGCCCATCAGCCGTATGACAGACAGGGGCTTAACGAGTGAAATGATCAAACCCGGAACGGAAGTTCGGCTGGTAGCATATCCCCATAAAACCAATAAGACCGAAATGAGGGCCGAACGGATTTTCGTCGACGGAAAGAAATATGAACTTCGTTAATTGTGCAACCGGCCGGACTTAGGTTTCTTGACTGGTTAGAAGCAAGTTCTTTGGCTGATCATATCAGACAGTCTTTGTGGCTTTATCCCGCGCTTGAAATTGTTCATATAACCGGTATTACCATTCTGGTCGGGGCGGCTTTCATGTTCGATCTGCGCCTTCTTGGATTTGCAAAGAGTCTGCCTGTGTCAGGTTTAGCCAATCACCTGCTACCCTGGTCGCGCAGAGGACTGTGGCTGATCATACCCTCCGGAATTTTGCTGTTCAGCACTAATGCGCGCGCACTTGGTGCAGACCCAACCTTCTGGCTTAAAATGAGTTTATTGTTTATCGCAGGAATCAACATCATCATATTTCACAGGCTGATCTATAAGTCAGCAAGTGAATTGCCGCAATCGGGTGAAGTCAGGTTCCCGGCGAAAATTTCCGCCATCGTATCGGTGTTGTTATGGATAGCTATAATTGCCTGCGGCCGTTTACTAGCCTATTGACCATCCTTCAGATTTTTTCCCAGTTTGTCAATAATTTCTGTCGGTATGTTTTTCATGTCGACAAGCAGAAACCCGTCAAGGCTATCCGAAAACTTGGGATCAATGTTGAAGCATATGATCTTCGCGTTCAGGGCAAGGTATTGCCTCAACAGCACAGGAATCTTCATGTGAGATGTTTCCACATCTGATATCAGGTCGTTAAGGTCTTTTAATGATCCGTTATTATCAAGCAAAACTTCCGTATCAATTTTAGACAGGTCGACCTTAAACTTTTTCCGGGGCTTCACATACTGAGCCAGTTCGAGGTCAAAGTGGTTTTTACCAATATAGTTGACCATCAGCGACTTCGAAAATTTAGAAAACTTATTGCTGATGCTCACTGGTCCAAGAAGGTAGCGGTATTGCGGGTTATCGAGCAGGTATTTCAGAATTCCTTTCCAGAGCAGAAATAAGGGTAAGGCTTTTTGCTGGTATTCCTTACGGATCCATGAACGACCCAGTTCAAGGCTCTGCCGTAGTATCGGATTAAACTGCTCCTTTATTTTGAACAGCTCGGTGACATAAAAGCCTTTCCGGCCCATGCTGTAGAATATTTCATCTCCCCGGCCTATGCGGTATGCGCCCACGATCT
This sequence comes from Flavihumibacter soli, assembly GCF_010692725.1. GTDB lineage: Bacteria > Bacteroidota > Bacteroidia > Sphingobacteriales > Sphingobacteriaceae > Daejeonella > Daejeonella soli. The sequence goes on from NZ_JAAFZB010000092.1 coordinate 90,606, forward strand.
TTTTTTCTTCCGTATCCCAAATGAATAGATGGTAGTAGTAGATATCGTATTCATCGAGGTCGGTAGATCTATTAGTGCCTTCCCCGACTTCACGGAAGGTGATCTCCCTGAGTCTTCCAATTTCCTTAATGATGTTTGGGATATTGGAGGTGGCCGTTATATAAACTTCATAGTTCTTTTCTGTCCATACTTTGTCATCCTGCAGCCGTCCTACTTCGCTGCTTAAAATTTCTGAAGATATTTCACTAACAATGACCTGAGGATTTTTTTTAACCTTGAATATGTTACGCGGATTAAATAAGCGCTTTTCTTTATCTAGACCAGTTCCGAGAGCATATGTCTTGGCACGCAGGTAGCTTAAAAGTTTTGGAGTATTACCGCGGTATGGTATATCACAAGTGTTTATTGGTTTACCGATGCGTACCCTGATGGTGTGACCGTGTTTATTAAAAAGTTCTGATGGAAGCTTGGCTGTTCGCAGGGTAGGATGGATCAGGCTCAAAAGGTTGAATAGAAGTCCGTTGTTTCCATGAAAATATATCGGTAAAACCGGTACATTGGCCTTATCAATTATCTTACCCACTACAGGGTGCCATAACTTATCTGTGACCTGCTGCTGCTCGAGCTTATAGGTTGAAACCTCTCCGGCAGGAAAGATCCCGATGGGTGTACCGTTCTGCAATAAACTCAGTGTATTTTTTATCCCGCTGATACTTGACGAATGATTCATGTTCTCAAACGGATTAACGGCTATGAAATACTCACTCAGATTTGGGATCTTCTTGAGAATAAAGTTGGCCATAAGCCTGGCGTCTGGCCTTACACTGCAAAGAATCTTCAGTAGGATTAAGCCCTCAATTCCACCATACGGGTGGTTTGCGATGGCAATAAAGGCGCCGTTTTTAGGTAAGTTTTTTAGTTCATTGAGGTCATATTCAATTTTTACACCGAGTGTGTCCAGGATTTTATCAACAAAGGCGATTCCCTTTAAGTGTTCAGCTTTTTGAAATGTTTCGTTGACCTCATTAATTTTCATGATCTCCATCAGAAGGGAGGCAAGTCCGGGCAATTTTAATTTATTGATGCGCGTTGCCTTGGCAAATTCTTCTTTCGTGATGATCTTCATTTATTGCTGGATTAAAATGATCAATTCGGTTTTCAACGGTGCAATGTCATTCCCTAATTGTGCGGTGATGACCTCGTAGCACTAATTTAGCCTTAAAATCGGATTGTTTTAAAATGATTTGCAGCTGTAAATAAAAGCTTCTGAATTTGAATTTATTATATTAGTACAGACCCGTAATTGTGATCTGATCGTTGCCGGGCAATCTCCTGCCGTTGAGTAAAGCAGGAACGATATACAAACAGAATTTCCTGAATGAAAAAGTTTCTGCAGTCCTATTTTGGGTTTACGAAGAAAGAACTGAACGGGATATTGGTTTTATGCTTATTGCTGATGCTGATCATTACTTTTCCGGCTATTTACGATCAGTTTGCCGAGCCTGAAGTTTATGAATTCAAAACGTTCGACAAAGAGGTGAGACAATTTCTGGCTTCGTCTAATAAAACAAATTCATACCAGGGAAACACCAGGCAGGAAAAATTAATCAATCCGGAAATCAGCTACTTTGACTTCGACCCGAACGACCTTGACGATATTTCATGGCGGAAGTTAGGACTGTCGGCCCGCCAGATCAGCGTGATCAGGAATTATGAGGCTAAGGGTGGACGTTTTTACAAAAAGACTGATCTGAAAAAGATCTATAGCATTTCTGCGAGGAAATACCAGGAGCTTGAGCCATACATCGTAATCAGGAATTCGAAAAGATTGTCAGGTCACGTTAGTTATGATCAAATAAGGTACGTACCTTCAATAAGAAAGGATTCCCAAGTCATGATAGAACTTAACGCGGCGGACTCCGTCGAGCTGGAAACTATCAAAGGCATTGGTCCTGCTTTCGCCTCCCGGATTATCAGATACAGAACAAGGCTGGGAGGATTCTTCAGAAAGGAACAATTGCGTGATGTTTATGGAGTTGATTCTCTCAAGTATGCAGAACTGAAGGATCAGGTAATGGTAGATCCTGCGCTTGTTCAAAAGATCAATATAAATAAAGCATCGTTTGAGGAGCTAAGGAAACATCCCTACTTAACCTTCAAGCAGATGAACGCCATCATTCAATATCGAAAGCAGCACGGTGATTATCGCTCAATTGAAGATTTAAGGAAGATAGCGATTTTGAATGACGAGATTTTGCGTAAAATTGAACCTTACTTAATTTTTAATGATCCAAACCAAACTTAAGGCGGCTATTCGGGACATCCCTGATTTTCCGAAGCCCGGTATACTTTTTAAAGATATCACGCCGATACTGAAAGACGCTGCATTATGTTGTGACATTTTAGATGCTTTCAGCAGCGAATTGAAAGACATTCAAATTGATGTGGTTGCTGGCATTGAAAGCCGGGGATTTCTTTTCGGCCTGATGCTGGCTAATAAACTGGGGGTTCCTTTTGTGCCGATCCGGAAGCAAGGCAAGCTTCCATTTAAAAAGATCCAGCAACCATGCGAACTCGAATATGGATCGGCCATTCTGGAGTTGCATGAAGATGCGATATTGCCGGGGCAGAAAGTTTTGATCCATGACGATCTGCTTGCCACGGGCGGCACGGTCAGTGCAGCTACCCGGTTGATAAAGCAATTGCAGGGTGAGATAGCTGGCTATGCCTTCGTGATCAGCCTGGACTTTTTAAACGGGAAGGAAGCGCTTGAAAAGGAAAACTGCAGGGTTATTTCACTCATTTCATATTAAAATCAGGAAGCTTCTGGCGGCAACTAGGCCGATGAGGCACGTCAAAGAGAATAAATGGACTTAAAACCAAATTGTTCTGCTGTTTCATGATTTTTTAGCACTCAGAAAATTGGTATACTTGTAAAAAAACCAATCTAAATTTTATGCATTCAACAGTGGAGACGGAATTAAACGGAGTTAATTTCAATCATTCTGACAACCAGCAAATGATCATCAATATGGTGCGTGATTTTGCTGAAAAAAACATCCGCCCTCATGTTATGGAGTGGGATGAGGCCCAAACTTTTCCGATAGAAACCTTTAAAAAACTAGGTGAGCTTGGCCTGATGGGGGTACTGGTGCCGGAAGAATACGGGGGTTCGGGATTCGGCTATTTTGAATATGTCAATGTGATTGTGGAGATTGCCAAGGTTTGCGGCTCAATAGGCTTGTCCGTGGCTGCACATAACTCCTTATGCACAGGTCATATCCTGGCATTTGGTAATGAAGAGCAAAAGTCAAAATGGCTGCCTAAGCTTGCGACAGCCGAGTGGATCGGTGCCTGGGGATTAACAGAAGCAAATACCGGCTCGGATGCTATGGGTATGAATACCACAGCTGTTCTGGATGGAGATCATTATGTGATCAACGGTTCGAAAAACTGGATCACACATGGCAAATCAGGCGATGTGGCAGTTGTCATGATCCGTACCGGCGAAAAAGGTGACTCAAAAGGAATTTCTGCGATCGTTATAGAAAAAGGAACCCCTGGTTTTACTCACGGTAAAAAGGAAAATAAGCTCGGCATGCGCGCTTCAGAAACGACTGAATTAATATTTGATAATTGCCGGGTGCCTAAGGAAAATCTTTTAGGCAAGGAAGGCGAAGGGTTCAAACAAGCGATGTATATTTTAGATGGTGGACGTATTTCGATTGCTGCACTCTCATTAGGAATTGCCAAGGGGGCTTTCGAAGCGGCACTAGCCTATTCACAGGAACGTCACCAATTCGGCAAGGCCATTTCCAGTTTCCAGGGAATTTCCTTTAAACTAGCCGATATGGCAACCGAGATAGAGGCTGCCGAATTATTGATCATGCAGGCTGCGGACCTAAAGAATCGGGGCAAAAAGCTAACCAAGGAGTCGGCAATGGCCAAATACTTTGCATCTGAAGTTTGTGTCAGAGCGTCGACAGAGGCCGTACAGATCTTTGGAGGGTACGGATATACGAAGGATTTTCCGGTTGAGAAATTTTACCGTGACAGCAAGTTATGTACAATAGGAGAGGGTACAAGTGAAATACAAAAACTGGTTATTGCCAGGGAAATTTTGAAATAACACTCACTGATAAAAATTAAAAGCGGCCTGGTTTTAATTTCCAGGCCGCTTTTTTCTTTCCGGCCATTACAGTTCCCCACGATATGGCAAAGGGACATCCTTGAGTAAGCGTGCGAGTACTTCTGCATTTTCTGAGGAAAATAGTCGGACTTGTCTGCATTATCAGTTGAATTATCTACGTTTATTAAGTAAATTTATTTCAGAGTAAATGGCCGGGAGACGTATCCGGCTTTCAGGATTTTGTCCGGTAGATGAAAATCAGCCCGGTAGTAAACAAGTAGGCCACATCGGAGATATCCGAATATTTACTTTGTTTCAATGCTTTTATCTTCAAAAATACTTTGTTCCTGCCTTTTACTGCTGTCCCTCCTGAATCTAAATTCAGCCCATGGACAGATCCTGCCTCCAAGCAGCCGGACAGATACAGCTATTTTTATGCTGAACGAGAAACCGATCCAAGTCATCCGGTATCGGTACGGTGATCCTAATATTCGATTTTTGTCGCTGCACGACACAGAAAAGACCGGCTTGAAGGCAGCATTCCGGTATATCGGTATTTATGGTGGCTACGCCGTTGAACTGCAGTATGGAAGAGTTCGGAATATTGCTTTTTCAGATAGTCTGGAACTTTTTTCATTCGATCCGAACAATATGTTCACAGATGAGGGTGCCTACCTGGGGCTCGCCAGGCATAGCGCTCCCCAGATCCGTAATGGTTTGCCGGAAATGGTGCGATGCCTGGGAAGTGAAGTGCTCAGGTTCGGAGGCCTGGATAGCCTCGGAGTTATGATCACCCTGCATAATAATTACAACGGCGGCTTCTCGATCTATTCCTATACCGAAGGAAACTACCTTCAGTCAACGGCCGACGATGTGTTCATCAACGCCGGGATGGATCCTGATGACCTTGTCTTTGTGACAGACCGGCGTTTTTTCGATTACCTGAAAGCAAAGAAGATCAATGTGGTATTGCAAAGCATGATGGCTCCGGATGATGGCTCTCTTTCTGTGTTTGCCATGCAAAACAATATCCCCTACGCCAATATCGAGGTTCAGCACGGCCATCTGGACGAAAACTACCGGCTTATAGTTGCCGTTAGCGATATGCTCAAAGAGATTCCCGTTCAATCCCATTCAACTTCTCTCGATCAGGTCTTGTTGCATCACAAATAGATTCATTTCAACCTTCTTTTTCTATAACAACAATGATACTTAATTAAGGGTATTTGAGTGCAACATATGCAAGCTGATATCGTCTAATAAGTGTTGCACGCCTGCTCAGGAGATTAAAAATTTAATGAGCAGTTCTACCGGTAAATTGATAGATAACAGTCTGTATTGCAGAGGGAAATCTTTTGTAACGGTAACTCCTTTTCGTGTAATCCCCGCCCCGAAACCCCGCAAAACTGGCTAAGTTTTAAAATTTAAATCTAAAATCTAAACAGATGAAAAAGTTAATTATTATGATGGCTTTATGCGGCTTGTTTACACTCTTAGTTGTAGACAAAAGCATCGCTCAAATTAAACTTCCTGAAGTTACTATCACTAGCCCGGATCAATTGCCCGTGAAGGTGTCAAACGCTTTTCAGAGTACATTTCCAGACGCCAAAGAACCCCGCTGGTATCACCCTAATAAGAATTATGTGGTGACATTCCTGATGAATGATATCAAGCATAATGCGCTTTTTAGCAAGAACGGCTATTTAATCTACCAGATCAGCTATGGTAATGAAAGCACTCTTCCTGAAGATATGAAACCCCAGGTTGAAGAGCGGTTTGCCGGCTACGATATCATTGCAGCTATCAACGTGAAGCAGAACGGTAGAAATATCTGGTTCATCACCGGCGAAGGCAAGAAGGACTTTCTGAACGTAAATTTTGAAGGTGGAGTGATGTCAGAAGGTACTAAGGTAAAACGTTATGATGCCAAGTCAAGCATAGCAAAGGGGCGTGATGATTGATACGTTTAAGGCAATCTTTTTTATCAAAAAACCGAAAGGATCCGGGCGAAGAGTTTGGATCCTTTCTTGTTTTTCCCATACAGGTGAGTCCAAAGCTAAAAGGAAGGCCGTTTAAAACTTATAGGATCACAGGCGGGATCTCTGGGGATGCTCCTAACCTGTAAAGAACTTGTTTAGGTCATCTAGAGGTTATTCCACCAATTTAGCGGAATAACCCCTAGATGAGTACTATCTGAACTATCGAATTAGAGGGTTTGAATGCTAGGTGATGTCCTGCGATATGAATTCGTTGAATTTAGAAGGATTTGAGCGAAAAACGGGGTTCGAACCCGCGACCCCGACCTTGGGAAGGTCGTGCTCTACCAGCTGAGCTACTTTCGCTTAAACTTTGCATTAATCTAAGAAATTGTTTCAATAATTCCCAGGAGTTGAGGATAGTTTTCTCATGCTTTTGCCTATATGCGGATCGATAAGCTAATTCGCTGATCTATTTAACCCACTAAAAGTTAATACACCAAATCGCCTTTCCTGTTAATTTTCTCCCAATGCGTTGGGATAGGGGCTGCCTTACAGGATGTAAAATAAATCTGTAACCGGTACAAGAGGATAGATAATTTAAGTTACCTGAAAATTGCTTTTCGGATTTGGTTCTTTTTTATACATTTGCAGTCCAGAAAAACGAGAGGAGGTATTTTTAATCATGATCATTATCAACGTAAAAGACGGCGAATCATTAGACAAGGCATTAAAACGCTTTAAAAAGAAGTTCGAGAAAACCGGGGTTTTAAAGGAGCTTCGCAGCCGCCAGGCGTACGAGAAAAAATCAATCACTCGTAGAACTACTGTTAAGAAAGCCATTTACAAGCAGGGACTGAACCAGGAAACTGTTTAATTTCCCCTTTAAGCGCATATTACATTAAAACTATTTGTATATTCACCTTTCGGTGGTGTACAAATAGTTTTTCATGTTTACAGAGCGTTTTATTAGCTATCTCCAATTCGAAAAGAGGTATTCTGCCCATACCATTTCTGCCTACCAAAAAGATCTCAAACAGTTCTCCGAATTCCTCGGCCAATCTGAAATCACCATCGGGCACGCTACACATATGCATGTCCGCTCGTGGCTGATGTCGATGATGGATTCGGGCACAGACAGCAGAACCATCAATCGCAAATCCTCTACTTTACGATCATTTTACAAATTCCTGCTTCGCGAACATCTGGTGCCGGAGAACCCGATGCAGAAAATTCAATCCCTGAAGACAGCAAAGCGCTTGCCGGTGGTGGTTGAAGAGAAGAAACTGGCCGCCTGGTTAGACCTGGCAGGGGCAAAAGATGAAGATGGGGGAGAGGAAGAGCAATCTTTCCCCGGGCTCAGAGATCTTCTGGTTGTGGAAATTCTTTTTGGAACCGGGATCCGCCTCGCGGAGCTGATATCGCTTAAGGAGCAGGACGTCGATCTGTATGAAAACCAGATTAAAGTGTTAGGTAAGCGGAACAAGGAACGGATCATACCGATAAACCGCTTATTGTGTAACCTGCTGAAAGAATATATGCAGGTTAAAAAATCTCAAAATTTTAATAACAATAACGGTGTATTAATCGTTACAAATACTGGTAATAACTCGTATCCCCAACTTATTTATCGTATAGTGAAGTCCTGTCTAAATCACATATCTACTAGCGATAAAAAAAGTCCACATGTTTTACGTCATACTTTTGCGACCAGCCTGTTAAATAATGGTGCTGACCTGAATGCTATTAAGGAGCTTTTGGGTCACGCCAGCTTAGCGGCCACGCAGGTGTATACACATAATTCTGTGGAGAGATTAAAAACAATTTATAAACAAGCCCATCCAAAGGCCTAAAAAAGGAGGAAACATGAAAATCCGAGTACAGTCGATCCATTTTACAGCAGATGCTAAGCTGCTGGATTTTATTCAGAGAAGAATAGATAAACTGGATCAGTTTTTTGATCAGATCATAAGTGCAGAGGTTTATTTAAAATTAGAAAACACGGAAGATGAAGAAAACAAGATAACGGAGATTAAACTGTTAATACCTGGTAATGACCGGTTTGCAAAGGAGCAGTGCAAAACGTTTGAGGAAGCTACCGACAAAGCTATAGAATCGTTACGCCGGCAGGTGGACAAGCACAAAGAAAAGCTGCGTGCTAAAATGAGTAATCACAAAGAAATTGTAACAGCCAACGAAGGCATATAAAAGATAAATTATCCTCATTTAGCCAATATTTGGCAGATTTTCGGCAGTCGAAGCGACTGCCGAAAATTTTTTTCAAAAAATTTTGATCAACTCTTATTTTTTGTAGATTTGCATTCCCTTACGGAAAGGGCATCAGTTAACAAATTGATTTTTCGGAAGGGCGGTTCTTTAAAGATTGAAAAATAATTAAAGATGTAACATTTAGCCTCCTTAGCTCAGCTGGTAGAGCAACTGACTTGTAATCAGTAGGTCATTGGTTCGATCCCGATAGGAGGCTCAAATGGATTCACGATTTTAGATTTTTGATTTGCGATTATTTGGTCGTAAATCGTCAATCCGGACAATCGTAAATCACCAGGGGGGATTCCAGAGCGGTCAAATGGGACGGACTGTAAATCCGTTACTTCGGTTTCGAAGGTTCGAATCCTTCTCCCCCCACCATCTGATTTTAGATTTAAGAATGACGATTTACGATCCTGTCGTAAATCTGAAATCCCAAATCGAAATCGAAAAGCGGAAGTAGCTCAGTTGGTAGAGCGATAGCCTTCCAAGCTATAGGTCGCGAGTTCGAACCTCGTCTTCCGCTCTTATAATTTAGCAGCCGGCAATTGGCCGTTTGAAGTTTTTTCTGTGTTTAAAACTCCTAACATTTCTGCCCGCAAGCAGGCTTAAGCTGCAAAAGGATAATAAGCCGACTTAGCTCAGCGGTAGAGCACTTCCTTGGTAAGGAAGAGGTCATGGGTTCAATTCCCATAGTTGGCTCAAATTGTAATTAATAACATAACAACAGTTAAATTAACCTAATAATAAGTATAATAACATGGCAAAAGAAAAATTTGACCGCAGTAAACCGCACTTAAACATCGGTACTATCGGTCACGTTGACCACGGTAAAACTACCTTAACTGCAGCTATTACTAAAGTATTGGCTGATGCAGGTTTATCTGAGGCACGTTCATTCGATTCAATTGACTCAGCACCTGAGGAAAAAGAAAGAGGTATCACGATCAATACTGCTCACGTTGAGTACTCAACAGCTGCCCGTCACTACGCTCACGTTGACTGTCCAGGTCACGCGGATTACGTAAAGAACATGGTTACTGGTGCGGCTCAGATGGACGGTGCGATCTTAGTGGTTGCTTCTACTGATGGTCCTATGCCACAAACCCGCGAGCACATCCTGTTAGCGCGTCAGGTTGGTGTACCAGCACTTGTTGTTTTCATGAACAAAGTGGATATGGTAGACGATCCTGAGTTATTAGAACTTGTTGAGATGGAAATCCGCGAGTTATTATCATTCTACGAATACCCTGGAGACGATATCCCTGTAATTCAAGGATCTGCTCTTGGTGGTTTGAATGGTGATGCGAAGTGGGTTGGAAAAATTATGGATCTGATGAATGCGGTTGATAGCTACATTCCAATCCCTCCACGTTTGACTGATCTTCCTTTCTTAATGCCTGTTGAAGACGTATTCTCGATCACTGGTCGTGGTACTGTAGCAACTGGTCGTATCGAAAGAGGTATCATCAACTCTGGTGAGCAGGTTGATATCTTAGGTATGGGTGCTGAAAACTTAAAATCTGTTGTTACAGGTGTTGAGATGTTCCGTAAGATATTAGACAGAGGTGAAGCTGGTGACAACGTAGGTTTATTATTACGTGGTATTGAGAAAACTGATATCCGTCGTGGTATGGTTATCTGCAAACCAGGTTCTGTAACTCCTCACACTGATTTCAAAGCTGAGATCTACGTATTATCAAAAGCTGAGGGTGGTCGTCACACTCCGTTCTTTAACAAATATCGTCCACAATTCTATTTCCGTACCACAGACGTTACAGGTGAAATTTCACTTGCTGAAGGTGTAGAAATGGTTATGCCAGGTGATAACGTTACAATCACTGTGAAGTTGATCAACGCTATCGCAATGGAAAAAGGACTTCGTTTCGCTATCCGTGAAGGTGGCAGAACTGTAGGTGCCGGACAAGTAACTGAAATTTTAAAATAATAAAATTTCAAATAAAGGTTAATTGGATAACATAAGTCCGCCATGTGTGGACTTATGTTTTCTTATAATTAACGGCTTAGTTTTTTAATGTTGTATTGAACTGAGCAACATATATACACGGGCATAGTTCAATGGTAGAATAGAGGTCTCCAAAACCTTTGATCAGGGTTCGAATCCTTGTGCCCGTGCTTACGCTAAACAAAATATGGCTAACGTAGTAGAGTTTTTAAAAGAGTCATATGTTGAAATGACTCAAAAGGTTTCCTGGCCAACCTGGTCGGAGTTACAAAATTCGGCAATACTGGTGCTGGTTGCTTCGGCAATCATTTCCCTGTTGGTTCTGGCAATGGATGAAACCGCCGGGAACGCTCTTAAAATGATTTATAATTCGGTTGCCTAAATAGCATAAAATGAGTGATCAGTTAAAATGGTATGTAGTTCGGGCGGTAAGCGGAAAAGAGAAAAAAGTTAAACAATACTTAGAGGCAGAAATTAACCGTTTAGGCATTTCGGAATCGATTCCACAGGTTTTAATTCCTATGGAAAAGTACTACCAAATGCGTGACGGAAAGAAGATTGCTAAGGAGCGCAACTTTTATCCGGGTTATGTACTAATTGAGGCGGCACTTGACGGTGAGCTGGAGCACGTTATTAAAGGTATTAATAGCGTTATCGGATTTTTAGGAGATAAGGCAGGTAATGCTGTTCCTATGCGTCCGGCCGAGGTTAATCGCATTTTAGGCAAGGTTGATGAAATGACCGTTCAAGGCGAATCGATGAACGTGCCATATTATGTAGGTGAAAACGTCAAAGTAATGGACGGACCATTTAATGGTTTCACCGGCGTTATCGAAGAAGTTAACGAAGAGAAAAAGAAACTTAAGGTGATGGTGAAGATCTTTGGAAGGAGAACACCACTTGAGTTGAATTATATGCAGGTAGAGAAGGAATAGATTTGAGATTCGAGATAATAGATTTGAGAAGCATCTCATGTCTAATGTCTCATATCTAATATCTAACATCTCACGAAAGATCTTAAATGTTACATGCTTCCACTATTAACATTGAGTAATAAATAAATTAAGTAAAATGGCAAAAGAAGTCGGTGCGTTAGTAAAATTACAAATCAAAGGCGGCGCTGCTAATCCATCACCTCCGGTAGGACCTGCATTGGGTGCTAAAGGGGTTAACATTATGGAATTTTGCAAGCAGTTTAATGCTCGTACTCAGGATAAACCTGGTAAAGTATTGCCTGTTGTAATTACTGTCTATGTTGACAAGTCTTTTGATTTTATCATTAAAACCCCTCCTGTAGCTATCCAGTTATTAGAAGCAACAGGTTTAAAAGGAGGTTCTGCCGAGCCAAACCGTAAGAAAGTTTCCAGTGTAAACTGGGAGCAGGTTGAAGCGATCGCAAAGGATAAAATGACCGACTTGAATGCATTTACTGTAGAGTCAGCCATGAAAATGGTTGCGGGTACAGCACGCAGTATGGGAATTACCGTTAGCGGTAGTGCGCCCTGGAACAATTAATTAACACAAATCAGTTTAAGAAGTGGCTAGATTAACAAAAAATCAAAAACAGGCACATTCCAAAATTGAGGAAGGAAAAGCATATACTTTAAGCCAGGCTTCGGCATTGGTTAAAGATATAACTACTACCAAATTTGATGCTTCGGTTGACCTTGATGTACGTTTAGGCGTAGATCCTCGTAAAGCGAATCAAATGGTACGTGGTATAGCTACGCTACCTCATGGAACCGGTAAAACTGTTCGTGTTTTAGTTTTATGTACTCCTGATAAGGAGGAAGAAGCTAAGGCAGCGGGTGCAGACTACGTAGGTTTGGATGAATATATTGCCAAAATTGAAGGTGGATGGACTGACGTTGATATCATTATTACAATGCCTAGCGTGATGGCTAAAGTAGGTAAACTGGGACGTATTTTAGGTCCCCGGAACCTGATGCCAAATCCTAAATCAGGAACTGTTACTCCGGAAGTTGGAAAAGCAGTAACTGACGTTAAAGGCGGTAAGATTGATTTCAAGGTTGACAAAACAGGAATCATTCATGCTTCGATCGGAAAAGTATCATTTGATGCTGACAAGATTCAGGAGAATGCACAGGAATTAATTTCGGTGATCTCTAAATTAAAACCATCGGCTGCAAAAGGAACTTATTTCAAGAGCATTCACATGTCCTCTACGATGAGTCCCGGAATTGAAATCGAAACTAAATCAGCGGGGGTTTAATCATGAGAAAAGAAGAGAAACAAGAAGTTGTTTTAGCTTTAACCGAGCAGATCCAGGAGTATGGTAATTTCTATATTACCGATACTGCTAACCTGACGGTTGCGAAAGTGAATGCTATTCGCCGTAAATGTTTTGACAGCGATATCAAAATGCAGGTAGCTAAAAACACCCTGATCAGAAAGGCTTTAGAAGCCGCTGGGGGTGATTATAGCGAAATCTATGATGTACTGAAAGGTTCTTCATCAATCATGTTCTCTAAGACAGCAAACGCTCCGGCAAAGCTGATCAAACAACTTAGAAAACAAGGTGATAAGCCAGTACTGAAGGCAGCCTATATCGATTCTGCAGTATTTATTGGTGATAACCAGTTAGATGCATTAGTGAACCTTAAATCTAAGGAAGAATTAGTGGCAGATATCATTGCATTACTGCAGTCTCCGGCTAAGAATGTTATTTCAGGCTTACAGTCTGGTGGTAATAAGCTTGCAGGAATCGTTAAAACATTACAAGAAAGAGGTTAACGAACACCTTAAGTTCGAATTGAATTATTACAAAGTATTGAATTTTAAAATTTAAATAAAATGGCAGATTTAAAATCGTTTGCTGAGCAATTAGTAAACTTAACAGTAAAAGAAGTTAACGAATTAGCTCAAATATTGAAAGATGAGTATGGTATTGAGCCTGCTGCAGCTGTAGCTGTTGCTGGTCCTGCTGCTGGTGGTGATGCACCTGCTGCTGCGGCTGAGCAAACTGCTTTTGATGTAATCTTGAAAGAAGCTGGTGGCGCGAAATTAGCGGTAGTTAAATTGGTTAAAGATTTAACTGGCTTAGGTTTGAAAGAAGCTAAAGATTTAGTTGACGGCGCACCTAAAGAAGTTAAAACCGGCGTTGATAAAGCTGAAGCAGAAAGCCTGAAAAAGCAATTAGAAGAAGCAGGAGCTGTAGTTGAAATTAAGTAATCTTAATTGCAATAACTAATGGTCTTAGACCCCGATTTTCGTCGGGGTCTATTGCCATTTCTATCATTCCCATTTTTGTTTGACTTACAAATCCGGTTAAGCCGGCAAAAAAAAAGTCGCAGTTTATTTTTTTAAACTAAATTCTCATTCCCTTGGCAAACAAAAATAAGCACAACGAAAGAGTAAATTTTGCTACCAGTAAGCATGTATTGGATTATCCTGACTTTCTGGATGTGCAGTTGCAATCTTTCAAGGAATTTTTTCAATTAGAAACTACTTCAGATAACCGTCATCAAGAAGGTCTGTTTAAGGTATTTTCTGAAAACTTCCCGATCTCTGATTCCCGGAATATCTTCGTTTTAGAGTTCCTGGATTATTTCATTGATCCACCGCGTTATGATATACAGGAATGTATAGAACGTGGCTTAACACACAGTGTTCCATTGAAGGCTAAGCTTCGTCTTTCCTGTAACGATGAGGAGCACGAAGATTTTGAGACAATCGTTCAGGATGTGTACCTGGGAACCATCCCTTACATGACTCCGAAAGGAACATTTGTGATCAACGGCGCCGAGCGGGTTATTGTATCCCAGCTGCACCGTTCACCGGGAGTGTTCTTCGGCCAGAGCCGTCACACGAACGGTACTAAATTATATTCAGCCCGGGTAATTCCTTTCAAAGGCTCCTGGATCGAGTTTGCAACAGACGTTAATAATGTCATGTATGCATATATCGACCGGAAGAAAAAATTCCCTGTAACCACATTACTTCGTGCAATCGGTTATTCAGATGATAAGGACATCCTCGAATTATTTGAATTGGCTGATGAAGTTAAAGTAAGTAAATCCGGTTTGAAGAAATTCATCGGACGTAAACTTGCCGCGAGAGTTTTAAGAAAGTGGGTAGAGGATTTTGTTGATGAGGACACCGGTGAGGTAGTTTCAATCGACCGTAATGAGATCATTATGGAGCGTGAAACTGTTCTGCAGGATGAGCATATCGATTTAATCATTGATGCTGGCGTTAAAACAGTTATTTTAACCAAAGATGACGCGATTAACAGCGGTGATTATACCATTATATATAATACATTACAAAAAGATACATCTAATTCTGAGAAGGAAGCGGTAGAGCATATTTATCGTCAATTACGTAACGCTGAACCACCTGATGAAGAAACAGCACGTGGTATTATCGATCGTTTGTTCTTTTCAGATAAAAGATATGACCTGGGAGATGTTGGTCGTTACCGCATCAACCGTAAATTGAAATTAGATACCCCGGTTGCTACGAAAGTATTAACCAAGCAGGATATCATTGCGATTGTGAAGTACCTGATCAAGCTGATCAACTCAAAAGCCGAGGTGGATGATATTGATCACTTGTCAAACCGTCGTGTTCGTACAGTAGGCGAGCAGTTATATGCGCAGTTTGGTGTAGGTCTGGCACGGATGGCAAGAACAATTCGTGAGCGGATGAACATCCGTGACAACGAGGTGTTTACGCCAACGGATCTGATCAACGCACGGACACTTTCATCGGTGATCAACTCGTTCTTTGGAACTAACCAGTTGTCGCAGTTCATGGACCAAACGAATCCTCTGGCAGAGATCACGCACAAGCGTCGTCTGTCAGCCTTAGGGCCCGGTGGTCTTTCACGTGAGCGTGCCGGTTTCGAGGTTCGTGACGTACACTACACGCACTACGGTCGTCTGTGTACCATTGAAACTCCGGAGGGACCGAACATTGGTCTGATCTCATCTCTTTGCGTTCACGCAAAGATCAACAACTTAGGATTCATCGAAACTCCTTACCGTAAGGTTGACGATGGTCGTGTAGTTGTTGAAGAGCCGGTAATTTACTTATCAGCTGAAGACGAAGAGGGAAAAACTATTGGTCAGGCAAATGCGCAATACGATGATAGCGGTGTTTTCGCTAATCCGCATGTTAAAGCGCGTTATGAAGGTGACTTCCCGGTAATTGAGCCTAAGAAGCTTGATTTAATGGATATCGCTCCTAACCAGATCACTTCGATCGCAGCTTCATTAATTCCGTTCCTTGAACATGATGATGCTAACCGTGCATTGATGGGATCGAACATGCAGCGCCAGGCAGTGCCATTGCTGCGTCCGGAATCACCAATTGTTGGAACAGGACTGGAAGGTCGTGTGGCCCGTGACTCCCGTACGCTGATCAATGCTGAAGGAAATGGAGTTGTTGAATACGTTGACGCTAACGAGATCAAAATCCGTTACGAACGTAATGATGATGATGTTTTAGTTTCTTTTGAAGGTGAAGTGAAATCTTATCGCCTGATTAAGTTCAAGAAGACTAACCAGAGTACCTGTATCAACCTGAAGCCGATCGTTAAGAAAGGCCAGAAGGTTGAAAAAGGACAGGTTCTTTGCGAGGGATATGCAACACAGGATGGCGAGTTAGCCTTAGGTCGTAACCTGAAAGTGGCGTTCATGCCATGGCAGGGTTTCAACTTCGAGGATGCGATCGTTATTTCTGAGCGTGTGGTATCTGAAGATATCTTCACTTCATTGCATATTGAAGAATTCGAACTTGAAGTGCGTGATACCAAACGTGGTGAGGAAGAACTGACACCGGATATTCCTAACGTTTCTGAAGAGGCAACTAAAGATCTTGATGAGAACGGTATTATCCGTATAGGTGCTGAGGTTAAGGAAGGTGATATTCTGATCGGTAAGATCACTCCGAAAGGAGAATCTGATCCTTCACCAGAAGAAAAACTACTTCGCGCGATCTTCGGCGATAAAGCCGGTGATGTGAAGGATGCTTCATTAAAGACTCCGCCGTCTATTCATGGTGTGGTTATCGATACTAAACTGTTCTCACGCGCCAAGAAAACAACGAAGGCAGAAGAGAAGGCAGCTATCGAAAAACTTGATGCACGTCATAACAAAGCGGTTAAAGAATTAAAAGATTCGTTAATTGATAAATTGTTCACCATTGTTAATGGTAAAACTTCACAAGGCGTTTTCAACGTTTACAAAGAGTTACTGGTAGCTAAAGGTGTTAAGTTCACTCAGAAAGTCTTGGTTGAATTAGAGTATTCTAACATCAACCCAACAAAATGGACTACTGATGAAGATAAGAATGAGCTTATCAAACAAACTCTTCATAACTACAACATTAAGTTGAACGAAGAGCTTGGTGCTTACAAGCGTGATAAGTTTGCTATTTCAGTAGGAGATGAGCTTCCATCCGGCATTGTTCAGATGGCTAAAGTTTACATCGCTAAAAAGCGTAAACTGAAAGTAGGAGATAAGATGGCAGGTCGTCACGGTAATAAGGGTATTGTGGCTCGTATTGTTCGTGATGAGGATATGCCTTTCCTTGAAGACGGAACTCCTGTTGATATCGTGTTAAACCCGCTGGGTGTACCATCCCGTATGAACCTTGGACAGATCTACGAAACTGTTTTAGGCTGGGCTGGTAAGGAACTGGGTATGAAATTCGCGACTCCAATCTTCGATGGTGCAAGTCATGATGAGGTTGAAGAGTGGGTATCCAAAGCAGGTATACCTGCATCAGGTCGTACCTACTTATACAACGGGTTAACCGGTGATCGTTTCGATCAGCAGACTACAGTAGGTATTATCTATATGCTGAAATTAGGTCACATGGTTGATGATAAGATGCACGCCCGTTCAATCGGACCGTACTCTTTGATTACTCAGCAGCCATTAGGTGGTAAAGCACAGTTTGGTGGTCAGCGTTTTGGTGAGATGGAGGTTTGGGCATTAGAGGCATTCGGTGCGGCTAATATTCTTCAGGAAATCTTAACTGTTAAATCTGATGACGTTGTAGGCCGTGCTAAAACCTACGAAGCGATTGTTAAAGGTGAAAATCTTCCGACACCTTCAGTTCCTGAATCATTCAACGTATTGGTTCATGAGTTAAGAGGTTTAGGTCTGGATATCACACTTGATTAAGTTTTGAGTCTTGAGTCGTGAGTTTTGAGCCCCGCTTGAAACTCATAACTCCAAACTCGTTACTCATAACTAAAAGAAGCTATGTCTTACAAAAAGGATAATAAAATCAAAAGTAACTTCACCTCGATAACTATCAGTTTGGCTTCTCCGGAATCAATTCTGGAACGTTCAAGCGGTGAAGTGTTAAAACCGGAAACTATCAACTACCGGACTTACAAGCCCGAGCGTGATGGCTTATTCTGCGAACGCATTTTTGGTCCTGTAAAGGATTATGAGTGTCATTGCGGTAAATACAAGCGTATCCGTTACAAGGGTATTGTCTGCGACCGTTGCGGTGTAGAAGTGACTGAGAAAAAAGTACGTCGTGAGCGTATGGGACACATCAACCTGGTGGTTCCTGTAGCGCATATCTGGTACTTCCGTTCTTTGCCAAATAAGATCGGTTATTTATTAGGGCTTCCTACTAAAAAACTGGATCTGATCATTTACTATGAGCGCTATGTAGTTATTCAGGCGGGTATCAAGGAAGCTGACGGAATTTCCAGACTGGATTTCCTTACAGAAGAGGAATATCTTGACATCCTTGACACATTACCAAAAGAGAACCAGTATTTAGATGACAAAGATCCACAGAAATTCATCGCTAAGATGGGTGCTGATGCTTTGCAGGATCTGTTGAGTCGCTTAGACCTGGATCAGCAATCATATGATCTTCGTCACCAGGCTGCCAATGAGACTTCACAGCAACGTAAGAATGAAGCGTTAAAACGCCTTCAGGTTGTTGAAGCTTTCCGTGGTGCAAATACACGTATTCAGAATAACCCGGAATGGATGATCGTTAAGATCGTTCCTGTAATTCCACCTGAATTACGTCCGTTAGTACCTTTGGAAGGTGGTCGTTTTGCTACTTCGGATCTGAATGATCTTTACCGTCGTGTTATTATTCGTAACAACCGTTTAAAGCGTTTGATCGAGATCAAAGCACCGGAAGTAATTTTACGTAACGAAAAAAGGATGTTGCAGGAAGCTGTCGACTCCTTATTCGATAACTCACGTAAAGTAAACGCTGTTAAAACTGAAGGTAACCGTGCATTGAAATCTCTTTCAGATATCCTGAAAGGTAAGCAAGGTCGTTTCCGTCAAAACTTATTGGGTAAACGTGTCGATTATTCAGCGCGTTCCGTAATTGTTGTTGGACCTAATCTGAAGTTGCACGAGTGCGGTTTACCAAAAGATATGGCTGCTGAGCTGTTCAAACCATTCATCATTCGCAAAATGATTGAGCGTGGTGTGGTAAAAACAGTGAAGTCTGCTAAAAAGATCGTTGATCGTAAAGACCCGATTGTTTGGGATATCCTGGAAAACGTATTAAAAGGTCACCCGGTGTTATTAAACCGTGCACCTACGTTACACCGTTTAGGTATCCAGTCTTTTCAGCCGAAATTGGTTGAAGGTAAAGCGATCCAGTTACACCCCTTAGTGTGTACAGCATTCAACGCGGATTTTGACGGTGACCAGATGGCAGTGCATTTACCTTTGGGTAATGCGGCGATATTGGAAGCCCAGATGCTGATGCTTGCTTCGCACAATATTTTGAACCCTGCTAACGGTACTCCGATCACAGTTCCGTCTCAGGATATGGTTTTGGGTCTTTATTATATTACTAAAGGCCGTAAAACTGACGAAGGACGTGTAGTTAAAGGACAAGGGCAGATCTTCTATTCTCCTGAAGAGGTTATCATCGCTTACAATGAGCGCAGGATAGATCTTCATGCTTTCATCAAGGTTAAGACCAACGTGAAAGAAAAGGATGGATCTATTGTAAGTAAAATTATTGATACTACCGTAGGTCGTGTGTTGTTTAATCAGCGTGTGCCTGAGGAAGTAGGTTATATCAATGAGCTTCTTACAAAAAAATCACTTCGTGATATCATTGGAGAAGTTGTAAAGATTACCGGTATGGCTCGCGCAGCCCAGTTCCTTGATGATATTAAGGAATTAGGTTTCTTGATGGCATTCCAGGGTGGTTTATCGTTCAACCTTCAGGATCTTAATATTCCTGATGAAAAAGTTACACTTATTGCTCAGGCGACCAAAGAGGTGCAGGAGGTTATGGGTAACTACAATATGGGTTTCATTACCAATAATGAACGTTATAACCAGATCATCGATATCTGGACCCGTATCAACAACCGTTTGACAGCCAATGTAATGGATATCCTTTCTAACGATAACCAGGGCTTCAACTCGGTATACATGATGCTTGATTCAGGAGCACGTGGTTCGAAAGAGCAGATTCGTCAGCTTTGCGGAATGCGTGGTCTGATGGCTAAGCCTCAGAAATCAGGTTCCGGCGGTGAGATCATTGAAAACCCGATCTTATCGAACTTTAAGGAAGGTCTATCGGTATTGGAATACTTTATTTCTACTCACGGTGCACGTAAAGGTTTAGCGGATACGGCTTTGAAAACGGCCGATGCGGGTTACTTGACCCGTCGTTTACATGACGTTGCCCAGGATATGATCGTCGGTGAAGTAGATTGCGGAACCCTTAGAGGTATCTATACTACTGCACTGAAAGATAATGAGGATATCGTTGAACCATTATATGACCGTATTTTAGGTAGAACAGCGTTACATGACGTTTATGATCCTCTGACTAACGAATTGCTGGTTCCGGCCGGTGAGGATATCGAAGAGCATATCGCAGTGAAAATTGAAAATTCTCCTCTGGATGGAATTGAGATACGTTCTGTATTAACATGCGAGAGCAAACGCGGTGTGTGTGCTTTATGTTATGGCCGTAACCTTGCAACCGGTAAGCGGGTGCAAATGGGTGAAGCTGTTGGTGTAATCGCAGCACAGTCTATTGGTGAACCTGGTACGCAGCTTACATTACGTACATTCCACGTGGGTGGTACTGCATCGAACATTGCTGCTGAGTCTCAGATTCACGCTAAATTTGATGGTATCATTGAATTCGAAAACGTTCGTACAGTAAGTCACGAGACGGAAGAAGGACCGGTAGAAGTTATATTGGGCCGTTCAGGCGAATTCCGTATACTGGAACCGGGAACCAACAAAATGATCATGTCAAATAATATTCCTTACGGAGCTTATTTGTATGTGAAAGATGGTGCTCAGGTTTCTAAAGGTGACCGTATTTGTAGCTGGGATCCGTACAATGCTGTTATTATTTCAGAGTTTGAAGGTAAAGCTGAATTTGAGTCGATCATTGAAGGAGTTACATTCCGCGAGGAATCTGACGAACAGACAGGTCACCGTGAGAAGGTAATTATCGATACGCGGGATAAAACTAAAAACCCTGTGATCCGTGTGGCTGACAAGGCTGGTAACGGACTTAAAGGTTATAACATTCCGGTAGGTGCCCACATTGCTGTAGACGAAGGTGAGAAAGTTAAGATGGGTCAGGTAATCGTTAAGATTCCTCGCTCAACAGGAAAAACACGAGATATTACAGGTGGTCTGCCACGTGTAACGGAGTTATTCGAAGCTCGTAACCCTTCTAACCCGGCTGTAGTAACTGAAATTGACGGTGTTGTAACTTTAGGTGGGGTTAAACGTGGTAATCGTGAAATGTCTATCGAGTCTAAAGACGGACAAATTAAAAAATACCTTGTACCTCTCTCTAAACACATCCTTGTTCAGGATAATGACTTCGTGAAAGCGGGTATGCCATTATCTGACGGGTCTATTTCACCAGCAGACATTCTGAATATTAAAGGCCCGGCAGCGGTTCAGGAATATTTGGTTAATGGTATACAGGAAGTTTACCGTTTACAGGGTGTAAAGATCAACGATAAACACTTCGAAACCATCGTTCACCAGATGATGCAAAAAGTAATGATCGAGGATGCTGGCGACACTCGTTTCCTTGAAAAAGAACTTGTTGATCGTTGGGATTTCCAGAAAGAAAACGATGAGATCTACGATAAAAAAGTTGTTACTGAGCCGGGAGATTCGCCGAATCTTAAAGCAGGGCAGATCATATCGGTGAGGAAGCTGCGTGATGAAAACTCGATGTTAAAGCGTAAAGACATGAGACTTGTTGAAGCACGCGATGCTATCGCCGCAACTTCAAGCCAGATGCTACAAGGTATTACACGGGCTTCATTGGGTACTAAATCGTTCATATCAGCGGCTTCCTTCCAGGAAACCACCAAGGTGTTGAACGAAGCGGCAATCAGCGGAAAACGTGATAACCTCCTCGGTTTGAAAGAAAACGTAATTGTAGGCCATTTGATTCCATCAGGAACCGGCTTGCGCCATTACGAACGTATAATTGTTGGTTCTCAGGAAGAATACGACAAACTACTGGCTTCAAAGCAGGAAGAAGTAGAAGCGTAATTTCAAAGCTTAAATAAATTTAAAAGTCTTCCTTTAACCGGGAGGACTTTTTTATTGGCATAAATTTTTTAAATTTAAGATCAAGACCTGATCAGCGCACGCATCCAAATAAGTGAAGGGCGCTCAGATAACACAGAATTGCTTGTGTATCATTTCAGGATATACTTTTTTATTTTTAGCAGATGGAAGAACAAAATATCGACAACCAGTTAAATATCGAACTCTCAGAAGAAGTTGCAGAAGGAACGTATTCAAATCTCGCGATCATCACACATTCTAATACTGAATTTGTAGTGGACTTTATTCGTGTAATGCCTGGAGTGCCGAAGGCAAGAGTGAAATCAAGAATAGTGCTGACGCCGGAGCACGCAAAACGTTTTATGCGCGCGCTTGAAGATAATATTGAAAAGTTTGAAGCGGTTAACGGGCGCATTAAGATTGTTGATGAATCGAAGACTTTTCCGTTAAATTTTGGTGGACCTACAGCCCAGGCTTAAGCCGTGAGAAAGTATATAGTCAAGCTTATTTATGGGAATTCGGGACCGCATACAGAGATTCGGTCTAACGCCATCTCCCATATTCAAAGAATACAGAATGTATGGAACAGTGATAGGTTCTATGATTTTGGAATCGAACGGATATTCAGACTGTTCCTGGTAGTTTCTAAAGTATTCTTTCCGGGTATATATATTGATTATATCTTCAGGAACAGTTCCTATCAGACTCAGAAAGTTGCGGGTGAAATATTTGTCTTATTTAAGACGGTAATGCCCTTTTTCATGCTATACTTTGAATTATGGCATCACAGCTGGTTGTACATCATCAATATGTACCTACTTCTGGAGACTTATCTGTACATCATTTATAAAATATTCATCCCAGAACACAATCATCAGCGGACTCATAAGCGCTCACTCCTTTTGCTGTTCCTCAATTTCTTTGAAGTTATCGGCTCATTCGGGGTTATTTATGCAGCCGGCGATTTTCTCAGCAGGCCCGTCGACAACTGGATAGATGCATTATATTTTAGTTTTGTAACAGGTGCAACGGTGGGATATGGTGACTTATACCCTACAACTACTCATGGTAAACAACTTGTTATTCTTCAGATCGTCAGTACACTTGCGTTCCTGATACTGTTCTTTAACTTTTTTACACCGAGAGCCCAGGATACTGAAGGGATTGTTGATTAAGATATGCGATAATCCCGGCCGTATCGCCCGGCTCAAACCATTCGATATCATCCTGACGGTTAAACCAGGTCAGTTGCCGTTTGGCGAACCTGCGCGTATTTTGTTTTATCTTTTCAACCGCTTCCTTCAGGGAAACATTTCCCTCCAGGTATTCGAAAAGTTCCGAGTAACCAACGGTATTTAAGGCATTCACATGCCGATAGGGTAGCAAGCCTTCTACTTCTTTGAGCAACCCCCTATTCATCATCAGGTCAACACGATGATTAATCCGGTTATATAACTCTTCACGTGAGGTATTGAGCCCAACCTTTATGATGTTGAAAGGACGGGCAGTAATATTTTGAATCCGGTACGAAGAAAAGGGCTGACCGGTAGTTTCGAAAACTTCCAAGGCTCTTATGAGCCTTTGCGGGTTATTAAGATCTACCTGCGAGTAGTAAACCGGATCTGCTTTTTGCAGAGCATCCTGTAAAACCGATAATCCTTCTTCGGCAAAGACATCGTTTAGCTTTTGCCGGATTCCTTCTCCAGCTTTGGGAATATTATCAAAGCCCTGGCAAACTGCGTTGATATATAAGCCTGAACCACCAACAAGTATGGCATAGTCATTACCGGTGAAGAGTTTATTGATTATCTCAAGCGCTTCCTTTTCAAAATCTCCGACGCTGAACTCAGTAGTAATACTGTGGGAATTAATAAAGTGATGTTTAGCTTCCTGCAGCTCTGACTGTGTGGGCTTGGCAGTACCAATCTCGGTCTCCCTAAAAAACTGTCTGGAGTCGGCAGATATGATTTCCGTGCCGTAGTACTTAGCCAGTTGTATAGCCAGGTCTGTTTTTCCTATAGCAGTAGGTCCTACGACAACTATCAGCGTTTTAACAGGCTTCTGCATTCAAATGGATAAGTTCAATGTGAGGCTGTTAATAATCTTCTTTTTGAAGATCATCCTCATCATAGTTTTCATTCGAGAATTCATCGGATTCCTCTTCCTCTTCACTTTCTGCCTCATCGTCTGATATACCGAGATCAGTCATCGTTGACAGTTCGTCTGTATCAGATGTGTTATATTCCAGTTCATTAAGGAAGTCGAACTCTTCTGACACAGCCGCCACTGGGGGTATAAGTCCGGTTCCTGCCAGTCTTGGAACTTCTCCGCTGCTCCTGAAAACGTTAGGATAAGTTTTTCCGGCTTCCTCATTAAGAATGATCTTGATCAGTTCAACATGAAAATCGAATGGCCGTTCGAAATTGTAGGTGTAATAGAATTTTTGGTGAGGATCATCAATAAATGCGCTTAGCTTAGAATTTGTCATCAATACCACGCCATTATTGATTTTTCTTTCAGAAGGTAAATAAGCAATTTCGTCACCTTTGATCCAATGGTCATTACTCACATAAAAGGAAGAGGAAATCTCCGGATTATACTTTGTAGACTCATGAATTGCATGGTGTAAACTTTCGAATGTCTGGTTAGACTTTATATCGATCTCGCGAACCACATCGTCATAATCTTCAAACGATATTTTGAATCTGTAAATGGCCATTTCCTTTGTTTATTCTGATAATACATGCGAAATTACTATTATGAAAAATCGAATAACGATTATTTTTCAATAAAGTTTTAAATCATCTTATTTAGAGGAAGTTACCGGTGAAAGGCCCATTTGCTTACCTTTTTCAAACATAAGGTCGAGAGCTTCTTCCCTGGAATTTTTAATATCACCTTCAAGAATAGCTTCGCGAATCTGGTTTTTAATAATCCCAACTTCTTTGCCTGCCGTGATGCCAAAGGCTTCCATTATATCAGTCCCGCTGACCGGTGGCTGCCAGTTACGTATCTGATCCTGCTCTTCAACATCTTTAAGCTTTTGCGTGACAAGCTCGAAGTTTCGACGATACTTTTTGACCTTAAAATCGTTTTTTGTAGTTACATCAGCATGGCACAACAACATCAGACTGTCAATATCATCTCCCGCTTCAAATAGCAGACGACGCACCGCCGAGTCGGTGACAATATCTTTAGCTAAAACGATCGGTCTTAAATGGAGCTGTACAAGTTTCTGCACGAACTTCATTTTCTCATTCAGAGGAAGTTTTAACTGGGCAAAGATTTTAGGTACCATACGGGCGCCTTTATCTTCGTGACCATGAAACGTCCAGCCAATACCCTTCTCAAAGCGCTTAGTAGCTGGCTTCGCTATATCATGCAGAATAGCAGCCCAGCGGAGCCACAGATCCGAGGAATGCACGGCTATATTATCCAGCACCTGCAGCGTATGATAGAAATTGTCTTTATGGCCATGGCCGTCTATGATATCAACGCCATAAAGAGCAACCATCTGGGGGAAGAAGTGCTGTAAAAGACCTGTATTATATAAGTGCTTAAATCCGATAGAGGGAATGTCTGACAATATGATCTTATTCAGTTCGTCTGTAATCCGCTCGGCTGACACGATCTTTATTCTCTCGCTATTGTTACGAATAGCGTCGAGTGCTGACTCGTCTATCTTAAAGTGAAGTTGAGTAGCAAACCGAATTGCACGCAACATTCGTAATGGATCATCGGAGAACGTCTCTGCCGGATCCAGCGGTGTCCTGATGATGTTCTCTTCCAGATCATCTATTCCGTTGAAGGGGTCGACAAGCTTTCCGAAGCTATCTGCATTAAGCGAAATTGCCATCGCATTAATTGTAAAGTCCCGGCGGAGCTGATCATCACTTAAAGTTCCGTTCTCAACAATCGGCTTCCGCGAGTCGGACCGATATGATTCTTTCCTTGCCCCGACAAACTCTATTTCCAACTCTCCATGCCTGAGCATTGCGGTTCCAAAGCTTTTAAATATTGATACCTTGCTTTTCAGTACTTTGCCTGCAGCCTCTGCGAAATCAATTCCATTACCCACAACCAGGATATCGATGTCTTTCGACGGCCGTTTAAGGAATATATCCCGGACGAAGCCACCAATTACATAAACTTCAGTTTGAGTTTCTTCAGCAAGTTTAGAAAGTTTTTTGAAGATGGAGTTTTGGAGATGTGCTTTCATAAGGCCTCAGCCTCTCATATAGAAAGGGGATTGGATGTTCAAAGGACAGCATATTCTGCGGATTTTTCAAGTAATGTTTTAAATGGTCATTTTTAGAGCTAAGACCATAGCAACTTTTCTACTATTTCCTGATAAACGCAAATCTTCCATCCGGCTCGAGCTTCATAATTGTAGATGGTTTTTTGGGTGTCATATCATCCTGTTTCCAGTCTACGACCATATCGACGCCATTTATTATATCGTCATCAATTTCCAGAAAGTTAGCAGGGGAGGGCTTGCCACTCAAATTGGCCGAAGTTGAAATAACAGGCTTTTTGAAGCGCTGAATTAACTGTTTAGAGAATTCGTCCCTGGTGATCCGGATTCCGATACTGCCATCCTGGCCAATAACATTCGGCGCAAGATTCTTAGCGCCAGAGTATACGATCGTCAGGGGATTTTCAGCATATTCGATGAGGTCATAAGCTATTTCCGGGACGTCTTTTACGTAAGACGGAAGTTTATTCTCAGTGTCGAGAAGAATGATCATACTTTTAGCGGCATCCCTGCCTTTCAATTTATAGACCTTGTCCACAGCTTCAGCATTACCTGCGTCGCAGCCGATTCCCCATATTGTATCAGTAGGATAGAGAATAATTCCTCCCTGCTTCAGAACTTCCAGGGCTTTTTCAACTTCTTCTTTTAGCATTGAGGTTTATTGTTTGATATACGTTTATTAGTTTTTGAGCGATCTGTTTGTCGTCAAACTGTTTCAGGTGTTCAGCGCCCGCTTCAATCATTCTTTTTCTTTTGTCCGGATTGGCAAGTACTGAGTGTATTGCTTCCGCAAGTTCCGTGTCATCGGTGGGCGAGACATAGATGCTTTCGGGACCACCTGCCTCTTCAAGACATGAACCTTTTGCAGCAATTACGGGCACGCGGGAATGAAGAGCTTCAATGATCGGAATTCCGAAACCTTCAAATTCCGAGGGAAACACAAACAGCGCTGACTGCCTGTATATACCCGGTAAATCCTCTTGGCTAACATTGCTCAGGAAATGGACACGGTCAATCAGACCGTTTTCAGCGATGTAACCGTGCACCTTTTCGGCATATGCAGTCTTTCTGCCGATTACAACAAGGTGGATATTCGTATCAACTTTCCTTAATGCCTGGACGATCAGCAAAAGGTTTTTTCGCGATTCAATGGTTCCTACATTTAAAAGGTATCTTGCCGGAAGATTATAAGTCTTTCGTACCCGTTCCAGTTCGTCAGCTGAAGGCTCTTTCCGAAAGCTTTTATCGCAATTCTGGTAAATGACCTCAATCCGATCTTCATTAATATTAAAGTAGCTAATGATATCTCGCTTAGTCTGTTCGCTTATAGCGATAATCTTATCCGCATTCCGGCATGCATTGCGGAATTTGAACTTATACATTTTACGGTCGAATAAGGGATAGTACTGGGGATACCGTAAAAAGATCAGATCATGGATCGTGACAACGCTGGCGATTCCCGCGCCTTTTATTCCAAAGGGAATCTCATTGCTCAGGCCATGATATACTTGTACTCCGTCATTTTTAAGATCATCGATGATCCCATAACTCCGCCAAAAGCTTTTGAACCCTTTATGTTTAGGATAATGGAACGAAACAGGTGAATTGTTTCCTAAATTCTCTTGCTTTTGCCTGTCAGGTTCCCGTGGAGAATAAACGCGGTATTCATTTGAAGGGAAATATTCAGCAAGAATATCAATAATATACCTGCTGTAATTGCCAAGTCCTGTAAAGTTTTGGACTGCCCGCTTACCATCGAAGCCAATTTTCAAACCCGGGTTAAAAGAAGAAAGCCTAGAGTCTGCTGACTTCAGGCTTTCTTCTTTAGTTTGTTTTTCGCTTTCGGCTTTCATTTCCGGTTGCAACTAAACAGCTACATTATTTTCACGAAGCGCATCGTTCAGGGATGTCTTTTTATCCGTTGATTCTTTACGCTGCCCGATTATTAAAGCGCATGGAACCTGGTATTCACCTGCAGGGAATTTTTTGGTGTACGAACCAGGGATGACAACCGAGCGGGCCGGTACAACTCCTTTATATTCGACAGGTTCGCTTCCTGATACGTCAATAATTTTAGTAGATGCCGTTAAAACAACGTTAGCTCCTAAAACAGCCTCCTGTTCAACCCTTACTCCCTCAACGACAATGGCTCTGGAGCCTATAAAACAATTATCTTCTATTATTACCGGGGAGGCCTGAATTGGCTCAAGCACACCACCGATACCAACGCCGCCGCTTAGATGTACATTTTTACCTATTTGAGCACATGAACCAACGGTAGCCCAGGTATCAACCATTGTACCTTCACCTACATATGCACCGATGTTGACGTAAGATGGCATCAGGATCACTCCGGGAGCCAGGTATGAGCCATAACGAGCAAGGCCGTGAGGTACAACACGTACGCCCGCTTCCTTGAAGTTTGTCTTCAACTTCATTTTATCATGGAAAACAAACGGCCCTGTTTTTATTTCTTCCATCTCACGGATCTGGAAATAAAGGATAACGGCTTTCTTTACCCATTCATTCACATGCCAGCGGGTTCCAATTGGCTCAGCAGCGCGAAGGGTTCCGCTGTCAAGGTTGTGTATCACCCTTTCTATTGCATCCCGATATTCTTTGAAGGTAATGACAGTACGATCTTCCCACGCCTCCTCTATAAGCTTTTTTAATTCGGTATTCATATTGTTGATTTTGTCAACAAATTAAAGGATTTTCCGCCAGTAATTGGGTGCAAACCTTATTTGTTATGTAAATTTGGGTCTCCATGGCAGAACCAGAGAAATTACGAATCGATAAATATTTATGGTCAATCAGGGCTTTTAAAACCAGAAGCATCGCAACTGAAGCTTGCAAAGCAGGCAGGGTTAAGTTAAACGGCCAGAATTTAAAACCTTCACATGTAGTAAAGATAGGCGAAGTTTACACGGTTCAAAAAGGGATCGAACGCAGGGTCATACAGGTTGCAGCCCTGCTTGAAAGACGTGTCGATGCAAAAACAGCGGTAAATTTTTATGAGGATCTTACCCCGGTAGAAGAAACTCACGCATACAAGTCCGTATTTCATGCCCCGAACCTATCGCGTGACAGGGGAGCAGGCAGGCCTACAAAAAAAGATCGGCGGGATATTGATGATCTTCAGGAAGGCTGGTTTGATGAATAGAATTACTAATTTATCCTGCAAGATCGTCGATTCTAAAACTAACTAAGCACCCCGCTATTGCTAAGGTGCTGCATCTGTTTTCCATTTATAATGGCCGATGCCCCGATATCGTTATTAAAATATATAAAGGCAGTCTTTACAGTATTCGCTTTCTTTATCTGATTGACAAAATCAATTAATAACGGCTCATCGTATAGCGATTTATATAATTCAGGTACCCCGTGAAAACGATAGTACAATACCGAGTTGTTTTGAATCACATCCTGAGGCAGGTCCGGGTGACTCATTCCGCAAAAAGTGATCTTATGCTTCTCCAGGTTTTTAAAAACTTCCTCATTCCACCAGCTTAGGTGCCTGAATTCAAGCACGTTTTCAAAAGATGGATTTAAACTACTAACGATCCGTTCCAGGCGTTCTTCGGTATAGGCGGAACGGGGTGGTAATTGAAACAGCACGCAGCCAAGCTTATCCTTCAGCCCTTCTTTGATTACCGAGTAGAAATCGCTGATTACCCGCTCGGCATCATGAAACTGCTTAAAGTGGGTTATCAGCCGGGGGGCTTTTACAGCAAATACAAAATCTTTGGGGCTTCGGTTATACCAATCTTCAACAAATGATAGTTTAGGGAAGCGATAAAAGGTAACGTTCAATTCCACAGTATTGAAATGCCGGCAGTAAAATTCAAACCAGCGTTTCTGGGGAAGGTCTTTGGGGTAAAAGAACTCTTTCCAGTGTTTATAGTGAAACCCTGAACATCCGATTTTCCATGCGGTCATTAGCATAAAGGTTTATGCAATAACAATTTTCTATAGCAGTAGATTTAGGATAAGGCTTTTGTTTTTAAATGGAAGATTGCTATTTCGGCTCTGGAACCAAACCTGATAGGGATAGCTGTTGTACCTATACCTTTCGAAACATACAAATGCGGTAATTCCTCGCGGTACCAGCCGCTAAGATATCTTCCGCTCCCTTCCGGCTTATATGGCGCGTAACCCAGAATCCGCACCTGTCCGCCGTGAGTATGGCCTGATAAGATAAAGTCGATAGGAGTGTTCCCCATTTCTTTTAAAATAGTATCTCGATGCTCCGGACAGTGAGTTAACACAATGTGGTGATCTGCCGGAGTATATTTAGTCATAGCTTTAGGGAAATCAGGTTTCCCTTCCCGGAAATCATCTATACCCGTGATGGATATTTTATCCTTACCTACGGAATAGATCTTTGAATCATTGACTAACAGATCGGTGTTATGTCGTAAATAGATATCTCTTAACTTTTCAAGACTTACGCCACGTTTGTACTCCCGGTTACCGAGAATAGCTACTTTCTTTATACCCTGATCGAAGTGACCCAGATATTCATCAAACAGATCCATTGTCTTCAAACGGTCTACAGAATCGCCTGTAAACAGAATCAGATCGGGTTTAAGTTTATTGATCTTTTTGGCAAGCATTCTATGCTGCATATCAATTGACCTCAAATGAAGATCTGAAATCTGAACTATTTTAAGATTTTCAGTATTGCTGCTTGCATCGCCCAGAAAGAACTCATTGGTTTCAATGAAGAATTTTTCAAGCCAGACTGCATCGGCCACCAAAGTAATGGTAGTTAATGTGAATAAGTCTATAATGAATTTCCTTCTCGAAACCTTTTTCATGATCAGTATTCTATTTTAATTCCTGAAGCTGTCCATTTTTTAAACGCCTGTTGAGCTTCATCGCGTAATAACTGCTCTACGGGTAGCTGTCTTCGATCCATAGTGAGATCCAACTCATCATAAATGAACTGATCGCTAAACCCTATGTCAGCTGCATCCCGTTTTGTATTTGCGTAATAAATTAAGCTGATACGAGACCAGTAAATCGCTCCCAAGCACATAGGGCAAGGTTCACAACTTGTATAGATTATGCAGCCTGTCAGGTCAAAAGTTCCAAGTTTTTTACAGGCTTTACGGATCGCAGAAACTTCTGCATGAGCGGTAGGGTCGTTTGACACGGTCACCTTGTTAGCGCTCTTTGCTATAACTTTACCATCCTTAACAATAACAGCACCAAATGGACCTCCCAAGCCTTTGCTTACATTGTCTTCAGAAAGGGCTATGGCCATCTTCATGAATTTATTATCCAGTTCTTTTCTGTTCATATTTTTCTGTAACTCCTGATAATAATAACAAGAAACCCCGGCGCGGGGCCAGGGTTATAAACTCAATAAAGTGATTGATATTATTTGCTTTCTTTTTTGAATTCTTCATTTAAGCCGGCCACAACTTCTTTGGTAACATCCAGGCTTTCGTCAGCAAACAAAACAGTAGGATTGGTTTTTGAATAGGTCAATACCAACTTATAGCCTTTAGCTTTCGCATGTTTTTTCAGAAAATCCGAAACCTTATTATATAATTTTTCATTCTCAGCAGCCTCTTCATTAGCAAGTGCATTTCCTGCATTTTGATTGAAAGTCTGTAATTCCTGTTGTTTTCTGGCCAGGCGTTCTTCCGTCGCTGCACGTTGTTCAGCACTTAAATTAGCTGCACTCTGCTGATAGGCGGCAACCTCACGCTGAAAAGCGGTTCCTTTCGAAGTAAGATCTGATTGAGCCTTTTTAGACTTAGCCTGGAATTTATCCTTGATAGTTTTGAAATACTCGTAATTGTTTAAAAGAGAGTCAGAATTGACATAGACAATTAATTCAGCTTTTTTTTCAGTGGATGCTGTGGTAGAAGCGTTTTTAGGCTGCTCTTTATTACAAGAGATTACCACGGCAGCCAATACTAATGCGGCAGTGATTTTAGACAGGGTTGCCAATATTCTTTTCATGTTTTTTTAAAATTTAGGCAAATATAAACTTTCACGCCAAGTATCCCAATCATTTAACTTTACTTAACATTATGATAGGATGTGGCACCTTATTTTCTCCACAATTGCTCGGATACGGCTAAAAATCGTTATTTTTGATACTTTGTTGTAAAATAAAATATGAGCGAAGAAACAGAAGACAGATCTAATTATTCAGCGGATAATATACAGGTTTTAGAAGGACTGGAAGCGGTTAGAAAACGCCCTTCCATGTACATTGGTGATACTGGTTTCAAAGGATTACACCACCTTGTTTACGAAGTAGTAGACAACTCTATTGATGAGGCTCTCGCCGGTTACTGTTCAGATATCAAAGTAACTATTCACAAAAACAATTCAATTACAGTTGAGGATAATGGTCGGGGTATTCCAACGGCTATGCACACGAAGGAAAAGAAGTCGGCTCTGGAGGTTGTAATGACCGTTCTGCATGCCGGTGGAAAATTCGATAAGGACACTTATAAAGTTTCCGGTGGTCTTCACGGCGTTGGCGTAAGTTGTGTGAATGCACTTTCTATACATTTGAAAGCAGTGGTTCACCGGGATGGACAGATATTTACCCAGGAATATTCATGTGGTAAACCTCTGTTCGATGTTAAGGTAATAGGAGAAACTGATCGCACCGGAACTATCGTAACATTTCTTCCTGATGATACGATCTTTACTCTTACCACAGAATATAAGTTTGATACGCTGGCCGCGCGACTTCGTGAGCTGGCCTTTTTAAATAAAGGCATCCGCTTGTCACTCCAGGATGAACGTGAAGTTTTGGAAGACGGAAGTCTTTTAAGCGAAGAGTTTTATTCTGAAGGCGGACTGAAGGAATTTGTTAAGTACCTTGATGGCACACGTACGGCTATAATTCCGGAACCTATTTATGTAGAAGGCATCAAACAAGGTATTCCGGTTGAAATGGCTTTACAGTATAACGATACATATGCCGAGAATGTGCATTCGTATGTAAACAATATCAACACCCATGAAGGGGGTACGCACGTTGCCGGTTTCAGACGAGGTCTGACAAGGACATTAAAAGCATACGCAGAGAAGTCCGGTTTACTGAAGAATATGAAGATTGAGATCACGGGAGACGATTTCCGTGAAGGATTGACCGCAGTTATCTCTGTGAAGGTTCAGGAACCACAATTTGAAGGGCAGACAAAAACCAAATTAGGTAATAATGAGGTGATGGGTGCTGTAGACGTTGCCGTTGGTGAAATACTCGGTAATTTCCTGGAAGAGAATCCTAAGGAAGCCCGGATGATCGTTAATAAAGTCATCTTAGCTGCCACAGCCCGTGCTGCTGCGCGCAAGGCAAGGGAAATGGTTCAGCGCAAGAGTGTCATGGGTGGCTCCGGTCTTCCTGGCAAGCTTGCTGATTGTGCAAACAACGATCCTGCAGCATGCGAATTATATCTTGTCGAGGGAGATTCGGCGGGTGGTACTGCTAAGCAGGGCCGCGATCGCAA
This sequence comes from Flavihumibacter soli, assembly GCF_010692725.1. Taxonomy (GTDB): domain Bacteria; phylum Bacteroidota; class Bacteroidia; order Sphingobacteriales; family Sphingobacteriaceae; genus Daejeonella; species Daejeonella soli. Next base: position 124,224 of record NZ_JAAFZB010000092.1, read on the forward strand.
CTTCCAGGCTATCCTTCCATTGAAAGGAAAGATCCTGAACGTAGAAAAGGCCATGGAGCACAAGATCTATGAGAATGATGAGATTAAGAATATGTTCACAGCCATGGGTGTCAGCATCGGTACTGCCGAAGATGACAAAGGGCTGAATATGGAGAAGCTTCGTTATCACCGGATTATTATCATGACGGATGCTGACGTTGACGGTTCACACATTACAACGCTGATCCTGACTTTCTTTTTCCGTTATATGAAGGAGTTAATTGAATTCGGATATATTTACATTGCAGCCCCGCCATTATACCTGGTAAAAAAAGGTAAGGACTTTGAGTACGCCTGGACAGATGAGCAGCGAGATACAGCAGTTCAGCGATTAAAGGGAGCAGGTAAAGAAGACAGTGTTCATATTCAGCGCTACAAAGGTTTGGGTGAGATGAACGCAGAACAATTATGGGATACTACTTTAAATCCTGAAACAAGAACTCTAAGAAAAGTTACTATTGAGAACGCTGCAGAATGCGATCATATCTTTTCAATGCTGATGGGGGATGAAGTTGCACCGCGCAGAGAGTTTATTGAGCGGAATGCTAAATACGCTCGAATTGATACGTAGAATAATATAAAACTTACTTTAGAGGGGATAGCCGCAAAGCTGTCCCCTTTTTTTATCCGGTTTCCAGCAGACTCGCTAGATGCCATCAGGCTTGTATCGAAGATAGACCACCGCACTGATTTCCTTCGTCGACCGAATGATAAGCTGATGTTTTCTATTGCCGTCAATGATCACAAGATCTGATGTATTTGGCGGAACAAGCCCGAGATTTTCGGCATAAAGGATGATTTCGTTAAGTTCCGAATTTTCATCAAGGCGGAACGTCTGTTTATAAGGTTTCTTAAAGATGCCTATTCTTTGCGCTAGCGGCCTGCGGTTGAGGTAGATGGAAACAGTGTCCAGGTCTTCTCTTAAATAATCTCGGATCTCGAATTTTATGACCGGGCTTCTTACATCTATTATTATAGGTTTTGCCAGCTCGGTATTCAGGAACTTCATATTAGTTAAGGTGTCAGCTGCAATTGCATGCAATATTTCCGTCGGAATGGGCTCAATACCATTAGGATCGAGGGGATTATGTCTGCGGAGATAAACTTTACCCGGAACACAGGGAGTCTTGTTAGTCAGCGAGCCTTCCCAGGCACCCGTAAGATATTCCAAACTATCTTTCTGTGTAAATTCAAGGTCCATGAATTTGATGCAAAGCTTGCGGTTCTTGTCAGGCATCTTTTCCTTTACGATAACCAGCTCCGTAACTTTTCCGGCAGAGCGGTCCACGGTGCCGATAAAGTCCAGAACACCATCAAAGCGAATAGGATCTTCATTTCGGTAAATGTAGGCTGTGCCGGATATCCTGTCGGCGGTCTGGTCTTCTATATGCAGCGTATAACCGGAGTTATATGAACCTGGAGCCGTTATATAGCCCTGCCAGATTCCCTTATAGTGGATTTGCGCTTGCGCACAGATAGGCAACAAGCCTATCAGGAAAACAATTACTGCAGAAAATCCTGGACGTCTGCATTGGTCATATACGGGCATACATTTATTCGTTTTTCCTGGGTTTATATCTTAAGTACACCGCAGCAGTCTTCTGCTTATCAGATACGATCATTATTCGGTGTGTGTCATTGCCGTCAATTATCAACAACTCGGAGGTATTCGGAGGTATCTCACCAAGATTTTCGGCAAAAAGCAGGATTTCGTGTGTTTCAAGCCGCGGATCAAGCGTGAAATTTATTACAGTGGCTCTTTTTGAGATCCAAAGGTTTTTAGCCATTATCTCCCGGTTCAGATAAACAGATACCGTGTCATTATCCTGTCTTAAGTAGTCGAGGAGCTGCAATTTCAGAGCTTTGTTATGTACCTGTATCTCGGTGACCTTCTTAGCTTCTGTATTGAGAAATGGACTGTTGAAATCGGGAGCGACGGCTTCAGCACTCACCACCGCTGCCGGCGCGGTTATGACCGAATCCCGGTGCTCATATAGAAACTGGTTTAGGCCGTCCACAGTTCGGGATAATATAACACGACCGGGAATACAGTCTTCGTAAGGCCGGTCTTTACTTACGCCGTTCCAGTTACCTTCCAGGTATTCGTTGTTGCTATCCTTGCGGTAAGCTACATTGATATTTTTTATGCAAGCTACCCAGTTCCAGGGCACTCTATCCACCCGGATCCAATCACGGCTTTCACTAAGCCTGATAGTGTCGTTATCGATATACCCTGATAAGCCGATCCGGATCTCCACGGAATCCTTCATGTAGGCGTAGGAATCGCCCCAGATACTTTTCTTCTGAGTCAGCTCCAGTTCGAAGTCATACAACTGACTGTAACCACCCGGAAGCTGGGTGATCTTTCCATACCATTTGCCGCTTATGTCCTGTGAGTAAGCGGTCGAAACAAAAGAACATGAAATCAGTAGGTATAAAAGCGTTTTCATATCAGGTGATTATATAATCAAGTTACTGATTTATAACCGCTTTATGAATAGCCTAAAAGAGTCTCAATGTAAGTTGTAAGTTACCATAGTCGATAACGGCATTGTACTGCTGTAAAATGTCTCCCCCGAGAACGCCGATAACAGGTGGCAACTGAAGATTTTCATACGCAACACTTATCGACGACAAGTCCAGAACGGCAGCCTCAAAATCTTTCAGTTTCAGCTTGCCGATGTGAAGTGAGGGAAGATTAAGAATAAAACTTTCCATGGAGTTTGTGCCCAGTCCGGTCGATAGTTTGTCAGAACTAAGGAGGTCTCCAGCAGTTATATGGTTTTCCACTGTCGTCTTATCCAATACTGTTTTGGAAGCACCAGTATCGAGTACGACGTTGAAGGGTTTACTGAAAACAACAACTTCCACCAGTAGGTGGAAGCCGTCGTTTTGTAAGTTTATAAGTTGTAATGGAACTTTGGTAGTTCTCATAGAGCTGGGTGGATTAATTATACCAGGCTCATGTCGTGAAGAACCTGATTCATATTACGAACTGCATCTGCGCTTTTATTAAATTCAGCCTGCTCTGCGTCCGTTAATTTGAAGTCGATGATCTTTTCCCAGCCGTTCTTTCCTAGGATAACAGGTACAACCAATGATACATCCTTCTGGCCGTATTCGCCTTCAAGGGCAACGCCGCAGGAGATCAGTTTCTTCTGATCGCGAACAATGCTTTCCACCATAAATGCCGTACCTGCACCCGGTGCATACCAGGCAGAAGTTCCGATAAGTTTAGTAAGGGTTGCACCACCAACCATAGTAGCCGAAACCACTTTGTCCTGCTGCTCTTTGCTCAGCAGCTGCGTAACAGGAATGCTGTTCCAGGTAGCATGATTGATCAGAGGTATCATGGTAGTGTCGCCGTGACCACCGATAACCACAGCGTTCAGGTCAGCCGGTGAACAGCCAAGTTCCTGGCTTAAATAATATTTAAAGCGTGAGGAATCAAGAGCTCCGCCCATACCAATCACCTTATTCTTTGGAAGCCCTGATGACTTAAGAGTTAAGTAATTCATGGTATCCATCGGGTTGGATACAACTATGATGATCGTATTCGGAGAATATTTAAGGATATTATCTGTCACACTCTTAACAATACCAGCGTTGGTTCCGATCAGTTCTTCACGCGTCATACCTGGTTTACGCGGTAAACCGGATGTAATGACCACTACTTCCGAATCAGCCGTCGCAGCGTAATCATTGGTTACACCCTTAACCCGTGTGTCGAATTCCAGCAAAGCTGCGGTTTGCATCATATCAATAGCTTTACCTTCGGCAAAACCTTCCTTGATATCCAATAAAATAAGCTCTTCAGCTAATTCTTTCCTGGCGATATTATCTGCACAGGTTGCACCTACAGCTCCGGCGCCAACAACGGTGATTTTCATATTATTTGAGTTTTACGTGATGTTAAAAAAGCCGGTATACAAATACTGATCAAGTATTTTTTATTCAGCAACAGGCCTTTTGGGTTTGTGTTATAAATTAGCCGAAGATAGAATATCTGTTGCAGTATCGGAAAGATTTTTCACTAATTGTATTCCCGGGTTTCTGCCTTAGGGGTGCAGCAATGGCTTTTTTGAAAGATCAAATTTGACAGGATAATTCAAAGCTGATTTTCTTGCTAATGGTATTTATCTGGTCAGTACAAATTGGACAGCTAGACTTACCGCGTGATCAAATGGACGGCCATAAAATATTCCCGGCTTCCACTTAGGCATCTTTTTTAAAGCATTGATCGCTGCTTCGTCGCATTCTTTGCTTAGTCCTGATGAAATGATAAAATCTCTCGGAGTACCTTCCCTGCCTATTGTAAACTGAACAACCACTTCGCCTTCCAGGTTATCTTTCAGGGCTTTGTCGGGGTACACCAGATTAGCTTTTAAAAATTTGCCGAGTTTGTTATATCCTCCCGGGAATTCAGGAGATATCGGGCCGAAACTACAATAATATGTGAAGCATTCAGTAGATAGTTTAATATTCAAATCTGCCTTTTTTTCTTGCGGAGTACCTTCGATCGTAGTAATTATCCGGGATTCTGCACTCTCGATTTGTGACGGAATGACAATTCTCAGAAACCTGCTTCCCTTATTCGGTATTTTTTTAGAGAAATGAGGAGATTCAATAAAAAGGGTATCTATTTTCCGGACATTCTTCAAATGAAATCTGCCTAAGGAATCTGTCTGCGTATACACCCCATAGAATCGTAAGATTGTTGAGACACTAACATTGACCGCCGGCTTATTATTACTATAGATCACAACACCGGAAACATTCATAGTATCTGTTAAGGTGATTGTACAAATAGAATCTTTAATGGGATTCTTTGAGTTTTGAGCAAAGCAAGTAGTGGATACGAATATCAGGAGTAACGGTATATATAATTTCATTGTGCGATTTTCAGCTTAGATGCAATTTTCTTCTGAATTGCATAATGCGTATTATTCTGAATATTCATTTAAACTAAAGGCTCAGAGATTTCTTCATACACACACTGTTCTCCACACCGCTGTACTGCCCGTAGTTTTCAATTACCTGGTAATCCATTTTCTGATAAAGATTAATCGCCTCGGCCTGTCGTTTTCCCGTTTCAAGGATACAGTTGTCAAATTTTAACTCCCGGGCCCATTGCTCAAGCTCTGCAAGGATCAATGAGGCGATACCCTTCTGTCGATTATCAGGATGCACATACATTCTTTTTACCTCGGCAGTATTACTTGTAAATGTCTTGATCGCACCACAGCCTGCTGCTTTGCGGTTATCGTAGGCAACAACGACATGATGGATCTTGTCCAGTTTGTTGTACTGTGCATAAAAAGAATGTTCCTCGCCATCCATTTTAGAAAGGTAAGTATCCAGCAGGGCAACCAGTGTGCGGAAGTCGGGATTGTCGGAGTCTGTTCTTAGCAACTTGATCATTCGCAAAAATAAACTTTGGAAGCAGATACTCCCGGGCCGGGAAAGATTAGTTCCGCAATTTTTGTTTAACGATTTTTATTCCTTCGTCCAGGATAAGGTCACCGGTGGAATTCGAGTTTAAATTGACCGGGTAGGAGGGGGAATACGCCTCTCTCAGTTCACCAGTTACTTCATAGAGCTGTTCGGTAGGGAAGCTATATGGAATTTTCGACACACTTGTTTCGAAACCACTGATAGCACCGTTGAGGGCAGCCATTTTGGTTCCAACCACGAGGGCGCCGGCAGCCGCTTTAAAACCAATGGCTATCCCTTCCCCCATGCTGCCTGTCCAATGGTTTACCAGCACGACAATTGGTTTACTATAAGTGAATGGTCCTCTGGGAGATACGATCTCGAACCAGCTCCGCTTAATCCCATATTCTCTCTCCTCGTTAGGCAGGACGTGTTTTTGATAGGGCATTTCTTTTTCGATAAACCTGCTCATGATACCCCTGGCTACAGTTGAATTGCCGCCACCCGGAGTTTCCCGTAAGTCAATTATCATGGCGTCCGTATTTTTCAGCTGTTGCAGGGCACTGTCAAAAAGTCGAATTACTCCGGTTTCACCTAAAGAATTGTTAAATCTTATATATCCGATATTCTGATCCAGGTGTCTGCTCTCGAGAAGGGTATTGTATCGATGTATGTCTGCCAGATTACCGTTCGGTTTATCGAGATTAACAGTCGTTAACTTACCATTTTGTTTGAAGGTGATCAGTCTGGGTACTAAATAAGTTCCGGCTAGTAGCTGCCTCAGGGCGTAATTCCTGACTTCCGTATCAATCTTTTTAATACATTTCCCAATCCGCCTGTTTACAGCTTCGCTAACCGAAACCCCATTGATAGCACTGATCTCCATTCCCGGCTTGATACCTGCGCGGTCAGCGGAAAAACCCCTTCTTACCTCGGTGACATAGGCTTTATCGCTAAGCCACTCAGCCCATAGGTCCGAACCCGAAGGGACCAGCCTGGTAGACGATTGCAGATTGGTATTTAATGAAAAGTGATTGTCATACAATTCTTCTATAGCCTTTTCCAGAACCATGATTAATTCACTTTTCGTCTTCGCGCTTTCAGCCAGCGGCAGATATACTTCCTTCACCTTATCCCAGTCCGTATGTTTCTTATCGAAATAGGCATAGTTTTCTTTAACAGTCGTCCAGAATTCTAAGAAGTCCTTGCCATAAGGTCTGTCTTGTTTGAAGGAAATTGAAAGCAGCAGAACTAAAGCCACTGAGATGTATACTAACGCTTTCGCCGGTTTAATCATACCCGTTATAAAATTCTAAATTATAAAATAAGATCCATGAACCATCCCGGCAGTTCAATACTTTAAGAATTATGATTAATTATCATTTTTTAAAATTTTATTAATGAGTTTCGATAATAAATTATACATTTGAAATGTAATCATATAGATAAATGAAAACTGTTAAAGTCGTAGCGCGGATACTGTATATAATCAGTTTGTTTGCCGCCTTATTCTACATCTTCACGGCTGTCTATGCGGCCTTTGTTATGGTGCTTCATAATTTAAGCGGGACTGCATTGTTCAATGAATTAGAGTCCGGTCAGTTTACAATAGATTATCCTTTTACGGATACGCCCTTCCTGATAGGGAGTAATACATCTTTATACCTGGTGATGCTGGTCGTGATCTTTGGAGGATACGGCTTGTTTGCTGTACTCCTTGGCCGGGTCCTTAGTGTCTTTAAGCAGGATAAGTTGTTTACCCCTACAGCCGTCAGACGCTTACAGTACTTTTATCTTGCAAATTTTCTTATACCGCCGGCTATCCTGCTGGTTAACCTGTTTTTCACAAGGGATGTGCAGGACCTTGTTATTATTTCAATTCTCCACGCTATCATTGCTGTGTTTGCCTGGTTTATGGCCGCAATTTTTAAACAGGGCTTAATGCTTCAGGAAGAACAGGATCATACGCTTTAACTATGCCAATCATAATCAATTTAGATGTAATGCTTGCTAAGCGGAAGATGAAGTCAAACGAGCTGGCAGAGCGCATCGGTTTGACAACCGTGAATTTATCGCTGTTGAAGACAGGGAAGATAAAGGCCATTCGTTTATCCAGTCTGGAAGCTATTTGCAAAGTTCTCGAGTGCCAGCCGGGTGACATACTCGAATTCAGGGAAGACTAAATCAGAAACATATCTCAATAAGATAACAACTGCCAGGCAGTTGAGGGCCACGCCTTTGCCTGTTCTGGACAACCAAAAAACCTAAATGATCTCAGATTCAAAACCGATCCCTATGCATTCACTAGAAATAAAAAATCTCTGCAAGACCTATCCGAATGGTGTAAAGGCTATCAACAATATTAGCCTGAGCATCAGCAATGGCATGTTCGGACTGCTTGGCCCCAACGGGGCCGGCAAATCATCATTGATGCGCACAATTGCTGCTTTACAAACGCCTGATTCCGGAACAATAGAATTTGACGGCAAGGACATAATCGGCGACCCTGGTTTTATCCGAAAGCAGTTAGGCTACCTTCCCCAGGAATTCGGGGTTTACCCGAAGGTATCTGCTTATCGCTTGCTCGATCATCTGGCAGTGTTGAAAGGTATCATGGACAGCAGGCAGCGTAAGGAGCAGATATTAAGCCTTCTGGAGCAAACCAATCTTCTAAGCCATGCCGGCAAGGCGGTCGAAGCATTCTCCGGGGGGATGCGCCAGCGCTTCGGTATTGCGCAGGCCTTGCTGGGAGATCCCCGCCTGATCATCGTGGATGAGCCGACAGCCGGACTTGACCCTGAAGAACGTAACCGGTTCAATAATTTGCTGAGCGAGATCGGCGAACAGCGCATTGTTATTCTTTCGACACATATCGTCGAAGATGTCAAGGATCTCTGCTCTGACATGGCGGTAATCGCCAACGGCTCAGTTGTGGTGCAGGGGCACCCTTCATCGCTCGTCAGAAGCCTGCAGGGCAAGATCTGGTCAAGAAGCATCAAACGGGAGGAACTTGAAAGGATCAGCACCACGATGACGCTTATCTCTTCGCGGCTGAATGCCGGCCAACTGCACATTCATGTTTATTCTGACAACCAGCCGGGAGATGGCTTCATGCAAATCAGCCCGGATCTTGAAGATGTCTATTTCCATACTCTTTTTTCAGCCAACTATGAAAACAGCATCGCCTAGCTTATTATTCAAATTTGAATGGTATTACCTGAGCAGGTTGCCTATCAGCTATCTGATCACGTTTACGTTCTTCTGTTTGGGAATCTTACTGGGTATTTCCACAGGGTTCAGTTTTCCGAATATTCATGCGAACTCTCCCTACCAGATCGCATACATGACCGGCCTGCTCTCGCTGGTATCGATCTTCACCATCACATTAGTGGTTGCCCAGACTATTTTGCGGGAAACAGAAACTAAATTTGACCAGATCATTTTCACAAGCCCTGTCAGTAAACCAGCTTACCTGTTTAGCAGACTGGCAGCTCTAATAAGTTTCGGACTGGTATCATCCGCCTTTATAATCCCGGGTATGATCGTGGGGCACCACTTCAATTCATTGCCAGGTGACAAATTTGGAGCATTCAGGACAATTCATTACGTCTGGCCATACCTCATTCTGGTGGTGCCCAACGTCATCCTTTGCACCGTTCTCCTGTGCAGTACTGCCTGGTTAAGCCGCAACAAACTGATCATTTATATTACCGGCTTGCTGATTTATGTTCTATATATAGCCAGTTCTATATTCTCCGGGTCTCCGTTGATTGCAGGTTCGGGTCCGGTATCAGCAGCTTCCGCCTCGTTGTTTGCGAAAGTCGATCCGTTCGGACTCGCTGCGTTCTTTGAACAGACAAGGTACTGGACTGCTGCCGAACGCAATAGCGAGCTTCTTAACTTGCGGGATAATCTTCTTTTTAACAGGGTATTATGGCTGCTTGTAGCTTCCGTATTAGCGGGCTGGTCATACTCGCGTTTTTCGTTCCGGGGGAGACCGGTACCTGCGGAAGGAAAAGACGAGTTTGAAATGCAGCGTTCGGATCGCCGGGTTTCCGGTACAATCAAAACTGAATTGCATTCGCTTAAGCATAATTACCAGTCCTTTTTAAGCTTTTTAAAGATCGATTTACTGATTGTCACCCGGGGAATACCATTCATTCTCATCCTGATAATGCTTACAGGTCTGCTTGGGATTGAGTTGTTGAACGCCGTGGACGGTGATCTTCGGCTGGGCGAAAATTATCCGGACAGCGGATTAATGGTCACCACGATCATCGAAACAGTTCCGGTATTCTGCCTGCTTGTAATGCTCTTTTACAGCAGCGAAATTCTATGGCGCAGTCGGGGGCTAAGGTTTTCCCCGCTTGAAGATTCAACCGCTTTTCATCCGCTTTCAGCATTTGTTTCGAAAGTGATAAGTATAGGAGCCATCGTCGCAATCCTGCTTTCGTACAGTATTGTATTGGGCTTAGCCATACAGGCAGTTAAGGGCGCCGAAAGATATGAACCGGAGCTTTATCTTTCACTTTATTATTATGCGGGATTGCCTTTGTTTCTTTGCGGGATACTAATGCTTTCTGTCCAGGTGCTGCTTACAGGTAAATATACCGGGCTCGCTGTCGCATCCGTCCTGCTGATTATGATAAGCACCTCGCTGGGTAAAATGATTGGTCTGACCGAGCCCCTCATCAGGTATGCCAATCCGATGACCTTCCCATATGCGGATATGAATGGCTTTGGAGGTTACAAACTTGCCTTCCACCTGCAGATGCTTTATTCAGCCGGAATTGCAGGAACTGTTCTTTACTGGGCACTCATATCTACTAAACGTGCCAGGCTAAATTTGTCCTTATTGCTTATTCCTCTCATCGTTTTGATTTCTGCGGGCTCGATAATCTATTATCAAACCTATGTGAAAAGCCCCCGCTTAAAAGGAAATGAACTAAATGACTGGAAGCAGGTTTACGAGAGCAGGTTTAAGAAATTTGAGAAATTTCCTCAGCCTTCTATATATGACGTAAAGACGCGCATTGACCTTTTTCCCAGCGAACAGAATTACGTTGTTTCCGGTACGTACCGTATGATTAACAGAACTGGTAAGCGAATCGATAGCGTGCTGATCAGTTTTGACCGGGAAACCAGGCCGGGAGACTTAAGGTTCAACAGAAAAGGCGTCCTTAAAAATGAACTGGATTACGGTTCCTGGTATGTTCTGCAGGCGCCGCTTATGCCTGGAGATCTTACCGAAATGAACTTTAGCTTTACTTCTGGCTGGTCAGGCTTTACGGGACATGTCCCCTTTAATTCAATTCTTGAAAACGGGAGTTTTATCCGTATCAGTAATTTTTTCCCAAGCCTTGGCTACGATGGCAACTACGAAATAACAAACTCCATCGAACGTAGAAAAAGGGGCATGAGCGCCCAGGATAAGCTGCCGGCACTTGAAACTCCTGATGAAGATCCCTACGACTACAAGTTCATCAACCTGGATGCTGTGATCTCAACAGAGGCCGATCAGCTTGCCATAGGGCAGGGAGATCTCGTTAAAAGCTGGAGTAGCTCCGGTCGTCGGTATTTCCATTACAAAACAGACCGGCCGATACCGTTCCGGTTTGCTGTTTCCTCAGCCCGCTACCTGGTTAAGAGGGCGACCTACAGGAATATACCAATCGAAGTTTATTATGATCCGCGTCATGGGCAGAACGTTTCTTTACTGATTAGTCACGCAAAGAAAACGCTCGAATATTGCGAAGAGAACTTTGGATCATATCCGCATAAATCAGTCAGGTTTGCCGAAATCTCGGCTTTCGCCGAAGGGTTTGCGGCAACTGCCTATCCCGGAACAATTTACATGAAGGAAAACGGCGGTTTTTATACCAATCTGGCTACTAATAAGGAGCAGGATGTGATCAATCAGCTGGCAGGCCATGAACTTTCACACCAGTGGTGGGGGTCGGCACAAATGGCACCGGTTATAAAAGAAGGTGGCTGGGTGATGACCGAGACACTTGCGAAGTATACCGAACTGATGCTCGATCGTCAGGCTTCGGGTGAAGGAGCGATTTTGAAACAGATCACCCAGAACCTGGACCTGTACCTCAGCGGCCGGAGCTTCTCTAAAGAAACGCCCCTGTTCAAAACCACTTATGAAACACCTTACCTTCCGTATAATAAAGGTATGGTGGTTATGTATCAGCTGGAGAAGCTGATAGGGGAACGGGCTATGAACAAAGCATTTGCATCACTCTTAAAACAACACGTTTACCCAAATCTTCCTGCAGACGCTGAAGATCTCGTGAACGAACTTTACAAGGTCGCGCCGGAGTCAGCGCATACAAAGATCACGGAATTATTTAAGCACATCATCACTTACGACCTGAAGGTAGACAGCGTTGATAGGGTGGAAAGCGCATCGGGCAAATATGTTCTAAAATTGTCGGCCACCGCATATAAATTCGCTGAAAATTCCGACGGTAAACGTAAGGAATCGCTGATGAATGAACCTGTCCGGTTGGCCATTACATACGACTCAGGCAACTCAGAAGTGCTGCTCCTGAAGGTTGGATCCAAAGGAATGATCAAGGAAAAATTTACTCTGTCAGGCAGGCCGGTTAAGATCGTGCTTGATCCACAGCTTGAGTTTATAGATATAAATCCCCAGAACAATTCTATGGAATTTTGAGCCGCTGAATTTTAAGCCCCACATTGGTACGTCCCTTGAAGTCAGGAAATATCTTTCAAAAAATTGAAGAAATTGTATAGGTCTTGTTTAGGTCTTCTAGGGGTCAGTCCGCTAAATTAGCGGACTAACCTTAACATGGTCACTACGAGAGGACGTCCAGCTATCAGCTGGTCCTTGTACGGGACGCTCGGTCAATGTAGTCATCGGGTGAATGAAATGTGTATATTAGAAAGGTACCAATGAGATAGATACGTATAAAATGCTCGCAGAGACTCCCACAGTTTCAATTGTCATTCCCTCTTACAACCGATCAGAACTTCTTTTGGAAGCTATAGCATCTGTGGTCGGTCAGACATATCCACACTGGGAATTGATAATTGTCGATGATGGTTCGACGGATGGGACGGCCGATGCAGTTGCTCGCTTATCGGATCAACGAATCAAAGTCATCAGGCAACCCCACACAGGACATATCGGTATAATAAGAAATGAAGGTATTCGTCAAAGCACCGGAAGCTGGGTAGCGTTCCTGGACTCCGATGATATCTGGGTGCCGGAGAAGCTGGATCTTCAGCTTGCCGAACTTGAGAAAGGGAAGCAGAGGTGGATCTACGGTGGATTCGAACTTATGGATGAGAAAAGAAATTCGATACCTTTTAAATGGGGCTTGTTCAGGCCTTTATCGGGCGATATCGCTGAAGCGGTGATCTGCATGGATACAGGTGTGTCTATCAGTTCCGTGCTGATACAAAGGGAACTTTTGGAGGAGGTGGGAATGTTTAATGTGGATCCGACCTTATTATACAGGGGCGATCTCGAGCTGATCATGAGGATAGCTGTGGCTGCTGATGCTGCCGTGGTTCCCTGCACTGTTGTGAAGATCCGTGAACATCGGGGCCGGATCACGAGTTCACTGAACAATCCTGACGAAAGAACTGCGCTAGCTTATGAGATATTTATGAAAAGTGAACCGCCTGAAAGGTATCGTCGACAAGCCCTGAGGAAACAGGCATTTTATTTATCTGAAGCTTCCGTAAGGTTTATGAGATCAGGGCAATTCAGACAGGCGGCCAAGAATCTCCGGAGAGCACTTTTAGGAGGTGATGACCTGCGACACTGGCTCTCGGCAGTAAAACGCGGTCTTCTTAGACCAGTCTCCAGGACAGCAATACCGAATAATACCTCACAGGAGATACTCAAAGGAAATAAGTCTTGAAACTGTTTTTAAAGAACGTCCGGTCAATTTTAAGAAAGCATGAAGTGCGACGGCTTATGCAGCTGATCGTCCTGGATGTTATAGTCAGCATACTGGATGTGTTGTTTCTTATTTTACTTTTAATATTCATTGCCTTTTACACCGACCCTGACCAGATAATATTTTCGTCTGTCTTAACGGAAATGCGGGTATTCCAACAGCCGCTCTTGCTGCTCGGAATTTTCTGCCTGCTGTTTGGCTTGAAAAATTTCTTCGCTTACTATATTACCGAAAGGGAAACGTCCTGTATATACTCGATTGCATCGCGGATTGCCTCAGATAAATTATCGGGATACCTGGATGGCGATTACCTAAAATATGTCCAGACCGACTCCTCTGTTCATATTCGACATATTCATCATGATGCTATCGAGTTTTCGCATCATGTCCTGCGAGGAATACAGCAGTTCATAAGCCAGTTTGTTTTGATATTGATCGTCCTTGTTCCCCTGCTAGTGTTTAAGCCCTTCCTCTCACTATTGTTATTTTTTGCCCTGGTACCACCCATCCTTTTGTCTGGTTTCCTCATCAGGAAAAGGCTTCGGGTGCTGCGGCTCACAGGCAAAGTTTTATACCAACAATTGATTCAGTACTTAAAGGAGGCCATATCGGGTTTTGTAGAGAGTAATGTATATGACAAGAAGCAATTTTTCCTTCATCGTTTCAATCTGATTCAAAAGCAGCATCTTCAGAACCTGTCGGACCAGCAGATCTCGCTGGGTTTGCCTTCCAGGATAATGGAGGTATTTGTTGTCTTCGGACTGTTTATTTTGTTGCTGATTCACCAATCCGTAAATCCTGGCTCAGACCTGGGTGTGATCACCCTGGGTGCTTTCATGGCAGCATCCTATAAGGTTATCCCGGGGATCGTGAAAATGATGAATGCGCTTGGTCAGATAAGAAACTATTGGTTCACGGTAGAAAACCTGGTAAGTTCTGAAGGGGTGTCATCGCAGGTTTCGGGGGATGCGGTCGCTATCAACTCCGTTCAGTTTTCGGATGTTTCTTACAAGTTCCAGGACAGAGCTGTACTGGAAAACCTCTCGTTTGATATTTACCGGGGTGATATGATGGGAGTTTCAGGAATATCCGGGAAGGGCAAGACCACTATGATCAATCTGATACTTGGCTTTTTGAATCCCCATTCGGGTGTTGTTAAGATGAATGGCAACGGGCTTGACCGCAGGCAAGCCTGGCGGAGGATCTCCTACGTCAAACAGCAGCCATTCTTTATTCACGATACCTTGCTCAGGAATATCACTCTTGATGAAGCAACCGTCGATCAGGTCAAATTGAAAGAGGTAATGTATGTGACGGGGATTGATAGTCTCACCGAAACATTAAGCCATGGAATAGAAACGATTGTTAGTGAAAGCGGGAAGAATCTTAGCGGAGGGCAGCGCCAGAGGGTGATGCTGGCCCGGGCGTTGTATAAGGATTTCGATGTACTGATCCTGGACGAACCCTTCAGCCAGCTGGATGAGGAGGCGGAACTGCGAATTTTAAAACACCTGCAGACCATCGCCGGAAATGGCCGGATTGTTATTTTGATCACGCACAATGAAGTCAGCCTGTCCGTGTGCAATAAGAGACTGATTATAGATGGACAAGCTTAAGTCCTTAATTATTCTCTCGCCCGGATTCCCGGAGGATGAAGCCGATACGACCTGTCTTCCTCCTCAGCAGGCACTTCTCAGAGCGTTAAAGGAACAATTTCCTGAGCTTCGGATAACGGTGATCGCATTTCAATATCCATTCAAAAACCGCCGCTATACCTGGCATGGAATAGATGTGATCAGTTTTGGCGGTAAAAACCCCGGGAGACTAAAAAGGCTATGGATTTGGTTTCGGGTATTGAAAGAATTAAGAAATATTGCCGGGAAAGGTCTGGAAGGGGTTGGAGTTCTTAGTTTCTGGCTGGGAGAATGTGCGTTTGTGGGGAGTCTTTTCAGTAAAGTTTATGGTACACCACATCATATCTGGGTATTAGGGCAGGATGCTAAAAAGGGGAATAAATATTTTCCCCTGATAAGACCTTCCGCAAACGAATTAATAGCAGTCTCCGATTTCATAGCAGATGAGATAAATAGGAACTATTCTGTAAAACCTTTGCACCGTATCCCTGTAGGTACTGATACAACTTCCTTCCCGCCACTGATGTCTGAAAGGCCTGTTGATATTTTGGGGGCAGGTTCCTTAATACCACTAAAGCAATTTAATGTTTTCATCGATGTCATCGGGGAGCTTTCAGTTGATTTTCCGGCTGTCAAAGCAGTGATATGTGGGGCTGGTCCTGAGGAACAAAAGCTGCAAAAGCAGATCGAAAGGTTAAATCTTGGCAATTCCATTAAGCTAACCGGCGAAATTCCGCACGTGGAGGTTCTGAAACTGATGCAGCAAAGTAAAATCTTTTTGCATACATCGGAGTATGAAGGGTTTGGAGCGGTATTTACCGAAGCGCTTTATGCCGGTGCGCATGTGGTCAGTTTCTGCAGGCCACTGGAAAACGAAATAGATCATTGGCATATTGTAAAGTTGAAGGAGGAGTTAGTCGATCAACTGACGTATTTATTGGAGCAACCTGACCTCTCTCATCAAAGAGTTCTTTATTATTCTTCCGAACAGGTCGCCACAGACGTTATGAACCTATTTTCCTGATAGCATTAATAATCCAGGTGCTCTGCCACTATTTCGCCTGTCAGAATATCGGGAGTGATGATCTGATCTAACTTTGAGCGAAATTCTTCCAGCGGAAGCCATTCCTCCGAGACTAAACTCATGATTTCATATTTGATAAAATTGCATCGGTAGTTTCCCAGCGTTCCTAAAATTTCTAAGCTTTTGGAAGTGTCACTTAACAGTGCCCTGTTGAATTCAAAGCATATGTACTTTATCGGGCTTTGCAATCCTCTCATGACCTCTGATTCATAGCCTTCCACATCAATCTTACAAAGCTTCGGAACGCCGTAACTTCTGCACAAGCTTTCTAAGGTAATGACTTTGACTTTTTCTGTTTTATTCCAATTCAAACCTGAGATGGCAGAGTAGGAGTTTATAAATTCTTTTGAGAGTGTCGAGCATTCATCTGTTTCGTCGCATATCATCAGTTGATCTTCTTTTTCTTCGCTTCCTGCCGCTGACCTGATGAGCTTAACCTGCTTATTGTTTCGGTATTTTGACTGCAGCACCGCAAAACAACTGCTTTGCGGTTCGAGGGTGATCACTTTTGCTCCCAGCTTTAAAAAGCAATTTGTTCTTTCTCCTATATTAGCTCCAATATCGAAACACAGATCACCCTCTTTTATAAAAGCTTTATAGAAGTTTATCATCTGCCTTTGCCGGCGGAAATTTCTTAGAAACTTCAGAAGATGCATTTGCCGAATTTTGATTTGTTAGTCATGACACCTGTACAGGGAAAAGGATCTCAGGATTGTAGCTCTCCATCATTTTCATCATTTCAGGCAGGTTTCCCTTCACGAATTTTCGCGCCTTATTAATTAATATACTGCTGAAAGAGTTTGTACTATAATGCTGATCCTTTAATTGCTGAATTAGTGACTCGTCGAATAGCTTTATATCTCCTTCAGTGACCACCAATAAAATATCTTCGGGATTTAAGTTGAAAAAACTATCCAGGGGCATAAGCTTGTCTTGTTGCTTTGCCACTACCAGGTCGGCGCGCATTCCCTGTTCAATACTTCCGCGATCTTTAAGGTTCCATATTTTTGCGGGGCTTGTGGTCAGCATATTGTATATCTCTTCGTCGGAAGCCATGCCGGTGGCTCTGGCAATACGAAGCTGTTCAAATAAATTCCACGATCCGGTTAAAGCTGAATCGGTACCGAATAGTATGGTACAATGCTTTTTTAGTTCATCGACTGAAGCGGTTTTATTAAGGAGGAAGAAGTTTGAATCAGGACTCCATACCAAAGCTGAGAATTTCGCCGCCTGCTTTTTATCCATCGAAACGCCGTGAACTCCGATTAATTCGCGTCGGGAAATATTCCACCGGAGTAATTCATTTATTTCGCTATTGGATGCGGTATCCGTTCCTTCGCCCACATGGCTAACGAACGGCAATCTGTCTTTTCTTGGCAGGTTTAATCTGATCTTCCAGTATTTATCGAGTCGGACGGAGTGGATGGAATGACATTCCTGGAAAACACTGATCAGATCATTTTCAACGTCAAGTTTCGCACCATGATTAACTACAGTAGTTATGCCGTTAAGCAGGTTTTTGTAGATACCCCACTTGATGCGGAGTTCCTGAGGAATTTTCAGAACCTTCTTTATCTGCTCTTTATTTTGACTATGGATATCAATTCCCCAGTCGACATAATTGCCATAACGGTGATTTCCAAGACGGGGGAAACAATTGAAGTCGAGATGATCATGCGAATTGATCAGACCGGGGAATGCAATTGCATTTTCAAAGTTAAGTGCCAGGTCATTTACCGACTGCTGCACTTCATCTGTGATTTCCCGAATGCTATTATCGGCGAGGCGAATGCATTGTTTCTTACCCTGACCTATAATATCCAGGTTATTCAGTATCATTTACTTTTTTTAAGTGCATCCCGTAAATAATCGGCGTTCCCTTAAATCTTTCGTATACATTCAGCGCGTTATGCTTTTCGTAGAAATGTTTTACCGTTTCATCTATTCGCTTTTCTGAAAGGCTGATCAGTTGTATTCCGTTCTGTTCTGCCAATGCGATGATCTTATTCAGAGGGTGGACATAATTTTTTATATAAATAGTCTTTCCCTGGTAGGAAAAAGTTCGGTCGCCACCCCTGGCAAGAGTTTCAGGATGATAGTCGGTTATCAGGAGCTCAGAGCCGCGCTTGAGTACGCGACTCCACTCATTAAATGCTGTTTCAATTTCTTTGATGTGGGCAATAGCCAGTGTGCTGATCAAAATATCCACTGAACCCGTTTCAGAAACGAGCCGGTTGTCATCTTTAACCTCATAGGTTTTTGCCAATGGATACTTACTATTCAGGATCTTCAGCATTTCTTCTGAAACGTCGTAGCCTACCAGAGCTTTTGGATGAGCAGCGAATAAGGTGTTCCAGTGTCTGCCTGTCCCGCAACCTATATCAACGATCAGCTTATCCCTAAGGTCGACGTTTTTTAGTAGCTGACCGAATAATTCATGATCCAGCGTCAGCATCAGATTATCGGGTTGTTCGTCGTAGGTAGAAGCCCATCTGTTATAGGCCCTACGGGGGTCGGTGTTCTTTCGCCTGAATATTTGCAGGCCGGATCTTACTTTCTGAATGAGTTTCATTTTAACTGCCAACGCTTTTGTGCTTAGAGACGTATCTCTTTCAATTGCATTGTGTTAAATATAATTAATGTTTTATTCTTAAATTCAGGTATCGAACGAATGGGCAGTTTTGATAGCGTTAAATAATGAGCAAGATCCTTTTTTTTAATCCCAAAAGCGCGGAAGGGAAATCAAGGTTTCCGAACTCGATCCTAAGTATTGCTGCTACGATTGAAGGAAAATATGACTGGGCAATAGTCGATGGCAACCGGGAAGCAGAGCCTCTTCAAAAGCTGAGATCTTATATGGAAACCGGCGAGTTCCGGTATATAGGATTTACGGTCATGCCAGGCCCTCAGACTAAGCAGGCCATCCCATTCGCCCGGCGCCTCAAAGAAGAATTTCCATCCTCAATAATGATTTGGGGGGGATATTTTCCCGGTAACCATTATCAGGCAGTGCTGGAATCAGGATGTGTTGATTTCGTCATTAACGGACCAGGCGAACACGCCTTTCCAAAGCTGATTGATGCGTTAGAATATGACGAACCGTATGAGCTGATCCAGAACCTCATCTACAAAAGTTGCGCCGGAGAAATTATCAAAACCAGCAAAGAGGATCTTTTCGAACAGGATCCGCTTCCTCCTTTGCCCTATGACAGGCTCGATACTTTTTATTCGGCCTCTAAATACCTGGGAAAGACTTTCCTTGGTAATCACACGATGTCTTACCACTCCAGCATCGGTTGTCCTTTTAAATGTGCTTTTTGTGCCGTCGTTCCCTATTATGAGGCACGCTGGAAAGCTAAATCAGCTAAACTAGTCTATGATGATGTTAAATATATCAAAGACAAATGGGGAGCCGATGCGATTGAATTTACGGATAATAATTTTTTCGTATCGGAGAAGAGAGCCGTAGAATTTGCGAAACTTATCAGGGGTGAAAATATGTCCTGGTGGGGAATGGCACGTATAGATACAATGGATAAATATTCTGATGAATCTTTGGCGATAATTCGTGAGGCGGGATGCAAGATCATCTTTTTTGGAGCGGAGAGTGGCAATAACCTTGTTCTAAAACACCTGGATAAGGGCGGAACTCAAACGGGTGACCAGATCCTCCATTTTGCAGGCCGCCTAAGAAAGTTCGGTATCATCCCTGAGTATTCCTTCATACTCGGAACTCCGGGAGCAACGCAGAAAGAGGTTATGGATCAAATTGATTTTGAGATCGGCTTTATCAAAAAAGTGAAGAAGGTGAATCCGGATACTGAGATCATAATCTACCTGTACAGCCCGGTTGCTACGGAAGGTTCGGACTTATATAATCAGGTCAGATCGCTTGGATTCGAGTTTCCGACAAAACTTGAAGATTGGATTAGTCCGCAGTGGGAAGGATTCGATATCCGCAGAAATCCCCTTACACCGTGGCTGCGGCCTTACATGATTGACAAGATCAGGAACTTTGAAACCGTCCTGAACGGATATTACCCAACAGTCTCCGATATTAAATTAAATCCTGTAAAACGGCAGATAATGCATCTGTCCGCAGGGATACGATATAATACCAATATCTATAATGGGCCGTACGAAGTAAAACTTTTGCAGAAATTATGGAAATACCGGCAGCCGGAATTATCAGGATTTTAATGTTTTAAAAAAGCTGCATTTTGAATATTCTATATGACAATATCATCTTCGATTTGCAGAGGTCCGGCGGAATCTCGGTTTACTGGAGCGAGCTTATCAAACTGTATTTGCGGGACGAGGAAAATATTATCTTTTTTCTGGAAAGAGATGGGGGGGGCAGTCGGAATATCTGTCGTCAAAAGCTGAATTTACCCTGCTCTGGCATCCTGAAGTACAAAAGTCTTTTACCTGTTGCACTTGAACGTTACCTGCCTGTTGACAAGCAGTTGAGTTGTGATGTATTTCACTCCAGTTATTATCGCTATCCATCACACAGGCTGCATAAGGGTGTTAACATCGTGACTGCCCATGATTTTATTTACGAACGATGTGTGAGGGGCTGGCGCAGGTCACTTCATACACGGCAAAAGTACCAGGCTCTTGCGCGTGCGGACGGTATTATCTGTATTTCAGAATCTACAAAGAGTGATCTGCTTAGTCTTTATCCGGAGCTGGGCAGGAAGCCTTTGGAAGTGATCTATAACGGTGTGTCTAAGGCCTTCAGGCAACTGCAGCAGGACGTATCACCGCTACTCCGTATGAAGTATCATATTAACTTTCCCTATATCCTGTATGTGGGTGCAAGAACTGCCAGCTACAAAAATTTCGACCTGGTCATCGAGGTTCTGAGAAGCAACCCATCCTATAACCTGGTAATGGTAGGTGGTGGCGACCTGCAGAGAAAAGAGCGGCGAACTCTCAATCATACCCTGAAGGAAAGATATCATCATTTGCAGTATATTTCGGATACCGATTTGAATATGCTGTATAACGCTGCTCACTGCCTGCTTTATTCTTCATCTTATGAGGGTTTCGGGCTGCCGCTGCTGGAAGCCCAACAGGCCGGGTGTCCGGTTATTGCCTTTTATAATTCCTCGATGCCGGAAGTTGTTGCAAGTCCGGCGTCATTAATATCCAAACCAGAGGTCTCGCGGGTGAACAGGGAGATCAGAACTCTTGAACTGTGGTCCTATCGCGAGCATGTTAT
Source organism: Flavihumibacter soli (assembly GCF_010692725.1). Classification (GTDB taxonomy): domain Bacteria; phylum Bacteroidota; class Bacteroidia; order Sphingobacteriales; family Sphingobacteriaceae; genus Daejeonella; species Daejeonella soli. The sequence continues at coordinate 145,581 of NZ_JAAFZB010000092.1, forward strand.
TAAGCCGGGACTTTTGAAAAGCCAATACTTTTCCTGGGAGAAGTGTCATGAGGAAACGTTGTCTTTTTATAACCAGGTTTTAAGTGATGTTGCAGAGCCGCTTTCTTTGAACCTTACCAGTGCAGGAAGCCATGTTTGAGAATATTTACATAGCGACGCGCAGAAAAGAGCGAAGGGTGTACTCGGATGATGAGGTGCGGGTTCTTCCACAGATATCATCTAAACATGAGCATTATAGGGAATGGAAAATAAGGAGCCAGTCGGAGCGAAGATTGGTTCATTATCTTAAGGAAAAACAAAAGCCGCTGAATATACTTGAGGTGGGCTGCGGGAACGGATGGTTATCTAAACACCTGTCTGAAATTCCGTTGAGCCATGTTACCGGAGTTGATGTAAACCAGGAGGAACTTAATCAGGCGGAGCGATTGTTTAAAGCTGAGAATTTGAAGTTCATTCCAGGTGATATAAGGTCGGGGGTTTTGCAAGACCGGCTTTTCGACATAATTGTTCTGGCAGCCTCTGTGCAGTATTTTTCTTCTATTCAGGGTATACTGGATGCCTGTCTTTTGCACCTGGAACCAGTCGGGGAGATTCATGTGATTGACACTCATTTTTACCGGAAATCCGAGGTGTCTGAAGCCAGGAAACGAAGTGAAGCTTATTACAAATCAATTGGATCCCCTGAAATGGCCGGCCATTACTTTCATCATTGCCTTGAGGATCTCTCCCAATATAATTATAGAATAATGAAGAATCCTTCCGTACTGCAATCGATCATTGGGGGTGTTAAAAGTCCGTTTCCCTGGATCTGCTTGTGTCACATGAAACCAGAAATGATTAGTCGATGAAAAATATTCTGTTTTCGCATTCCTACTTTTTACGCCTTGATCCCAAGCAATGGAAGGCGGCACAGCCGTACGCTCCCCTGGGCACCCTATATGCAGCTGCTGTGGCACGGCGGGAAGGGTACGAGGTTTCGCTGTTCGACACAATGTTTTCAGAAGGCCCTGATGAGATTATTATGCCGATTAAGGAAGAGAGCCCCGATTACTTTGTGATATACGATGATGGGTTTAATTATCTGACAAAGATGTGTCTCAGCAATATGCGTGAGGCGGCTTTTCATATGATAAGGATCGCAAAGCAATTTGGCTGTATTGTTTTGGTATCCAGTTCAGATTCCAGTGACCACTACGAGAGATATCTAAATGAGGGGGCTGATTTTGTATTGATAGGAGAGGCGGAAGAGACATTGGTAGAGCTGATTAACAGGCATAGTGCAGGGAGTGAGGATTTCACGAACGTTAACGGAATTGCGTATTCGCAGAACGGAGGCATCGTGAAAACACCGGGAAGGAAAGTAATGACTAACCTGGATTCGCTGCCTTTGCCGGCATGGGACCTGGTCGATATCAGGCCGTACCAGGAGATGTGGCAAAAGCGCAGGGGTTACTTTTCAATGAACATCGGTACAACCAGAGGGTGCCCCTTCAAATGTAACTGGTGTGCCAAACCTATATATGGTAACCGTTACAATTCACGATCTCCCGCAAATGTAATTGAGGAATTAAAGTACCTGAAAAAGCAGTATGACTTTGATCATATCTGGTTTTGTGACGATATTTTTGGCCTGAAACCGAGATGGTTAACAGAGTTTTCTGACCTGGTGACAAAGGAAGATCTTAAGTTTAGATTTAAGATCCAGTCGCGCGCCGATCTGCTTCTTCAGGAGGATAATATCAGGGCACTGGCCAGGGCTGGATGTAATGATGTGTGGATTGGGGCGGAGAGCGGCTCCCAGAAGATACTGGACGCGATGGATAAAGGTATCAGGGTGGAACAGATCCGGGAGGCCTTAATCCTGTTAAGGAAAAATGGTATAAAAACTTCCTTCTTTATACAGTTCGGGTACTTAGGGGAAACTAAAGCGGACATCGAGCAGACCATTAAAATGATAAATGACCTTTTGCCGGATGATATTGGAATCTCTGTTTCGTATCCCTTACCCGGAACGGTCTTCTATGAAAAAGTAAAATCAGAATTGGGACTTCAAAAGAACTGGAAAGATTCGGATGATTTGAAGCTAATGTTCAAAAATACTTATAGCGCTGCTTTTTACAAGCAACTTTACAGGTACGTGCATAGGGGATACCATCTGCATCAATCTCTTCATAGTTTTAAGAACCTGGTCGCCAAACCATTTTCCATTTCGTATAAAGAGGTTAAAACTGCTTTGTGGTTCCTTTACTATTTTCCGGCTTACCACCTGGCTAAAAGCCGGTTGAATTCACTTGAACTTAACGGTAGCTAACATGAGTGTGATTAAGCTTCCTGAAGAAATTCAGGCTGAACAGGCATTTGACAAGCAATCGGCGGTATTTGACGAATTATACACTGCCAATCCAATCATTCAATACAAAAGGAGTAGGGTTAGAGATCTTGTCCTCAAATACGTGAAGCGCGGTAACAAAATTCTGGAGCTTAATGCTGGTACAGGAGAGGATGCAGTTTATTTTGCCGAAAAGGGGATGTATGTTCATGCTACTGATATATCGGAAGGTATGCAGGAAGTCCTGCGGATGAAGGCCGAAAGACATGGTTTGCAGGATATGATTAGCACCGAAGTGTGTTCCTTCACCAACCTCACAGTGCTGAGGGATAAAGGGCCTTATGATCTTATATTCTCAAATTTTGCTGGGCTGAACTGTACTAGCCAATTGGATATTGTATTAAAATCCTTTTCAGGGCTGTTGAGGCCAGGTGGAATGATAGTCCTGGTGATTATGCCGGGTTTTTGTGTTTGGGAAACTTTATTATCTCTAAGGGGTAACTTCAAAACTGCTTTCAGGAGATTCAGGTCACGGAATGGAGCAGACGCCCAGATCGAAGGAGTGAAGTTCATGTGCTGGTATTATAGCCCTGATTTTGTGATCAAAACTTTAGGCAGTGAATTCAGGCTGTTCGGTCTGGAAGGTTTGTGTTCACTTGTGCCGCCCTCATATTTAGATTCATTTCCTTCGAAATGGCCGCGACTTTTTAAGAGTCTGGTAAAACTGGAAAATGTACTTAAAGACAGCTGGCCCTGGAAGAATATCGGTGATTACTTCATCATTTCGATGAAAAGGAGATATTGATCTGATACATTCTTTAAGTGAAAATTCTAAGCTTTAAGCTGATGCTGAAAGGCGGGCAAGATTTCCTGAATATTTTTCATTTTAGCGGAATAAAGGGCCAGCACCTGCGCCTGAAAGTACTTCGGATCATGTTTACAAAAGTGTTTATCAGTTAGATAAAGATTGATCGGCTTCCCATTCAGATCTATCAATCGTCCCGCTTCTTTCTTCTTTTTCCAGCGGTTAACAGAGGTTTTCATCAGCCAATTATCCAACCGGTTTCCGGCAGCTTTATCCAATAGAAGTTCGGCCAGGTTTTTAAATTTTGAGCCAAGGGAGGATAGCTGGTAAGCTGGTCGCTCAACATTGTAATTGCCATAAAATTCCCGGGCCCACTTGTTAGCTTCAAAAAAGCTGCGCAGGGTTTCAGGACCGCTACCTGCCTTCAGCGTAAACAGTTCAGTTGCCGTAAAAATATTCTTTTCGGGAATTTCAAGGCAGCTTTCATCAATGTAATAGTTCAGGCAGAAGTAATGCTGTTTACCTGCAAAATAACTAAGCTTCTTAAATAATCCGAGCAGGGTACTGGCAATCCACATCCGATTGACCTTCGTAATTATAAAATAGTCGAAGTCTGAATTTTCGTCAGCGAAATTCTTGGATAGAGAACCAGAGATGCCAATGCCTCGAACGAAGGGGAATAAATTAAGAATTTTAGAGATCCTTTTTGCGCGGGGAAGCAATATTGCGGCAATTCGATTTCCTTGTTCGCGTCTTTTTATCAGGGAAACATTATTTTGAAGAGTATAATAATCGCCGAATCGGTATACTAAGCCTGCCGCTGTCAGTTGTTCCAGTGATTCTAAAATTTCTTCAGTTGATATGGCTGTTTCGAGGTGATAATGTATTTCAGCTGGCAACAGGGGATAGCTGAAAATATCGTAATAAGTCAATACCCCCAGGACTCCGTGTTCCACTTTTGTCATTATCTTTTGAATAAACAGACAACGTCCTTCCCTCATTATGCTAAGAAGAAAACGTACTGAAAGTACACGAATAATATTGCTGAAAAGTTGCCTGCCTGAAAAATAATTAGAAAGGATAACCGATTGCCAGGTTAAACACCAGGTTGTCATGGCGCCAGGTCTTATCAGAAAATTTTATATCATTAAATACCCACCGTTCCTTTTCAGGGAGCCACGGCTTGCGGAGTGGAAAAGCAAGGTCTGTGCGGAGAATCAGGAATGAGAGGTCGAAACGTAAGCCAAGTCCGGTACCTACAGCCAGCTCGCTTATAAATTCGTTTGTGAACTTCGCACCCTGCTTAATTTTTTGTGGATCGGGATTATCACGGAAGAGCCAGATATTTCCGGCATCCAAAAACACGGCACCGTGAACTATTCCTGCCAGCTTGGTTCGGTATTCGGTGTTCAGTTCCAGTTTCAAATCACCAGACTGGTCAGGGAAAAAATCATCACCGCTTACTTCGTCAGGCCGATAGGTTCCTGGCCCCACTGATCTGGCCCTGAAAGCCCGGATGCTACTGCTTCCGCCAACGAAAAATTGTTTGATATAGGGAAGCTCAAAAGAATTTCCATATGGATAGCCCACACCAGCGATGATCCGGTTTGCCAGCCAGGAATTGCGGCCCAGTCTATAGTAATACCTGAAATCGCCATCCAGCCGTAGGTATTGAGAGAAACGGGCATTAAAGATGGTTGAGGTATCATTGCTGCGATAGTCCGCTCCGGTTGCCAATCCCAATATATTTCCCGCGATATCGAGGTTAGTATTAAAGTAAATATTATTCTTCCTTGTGACCTCTGACTGGTCGTTGTAAGTAAAGGAGTAAGTCGAACCAATAACAAACTGTTTCTCAATTGATTTCTCAAGTGTTGGATCATTGGCTATACTATCTATGTATTCCTGGGTCACATTTGCTGGCTGAACATAATTGACACTAAGCAGGTTCACCTCATGCTCCTTTAATTCATTTTCTTTCCAGTTGTAGCCTGCCTGTGCTTTGAAAGAATTTAATGAATAGAGTTTTTGCTTGTTGAGAAGTTCAAAACCAAGGGTAAATATAGTCCGTGGAACAAAGCGATCGGTTGTATTAAAGTCAAAGAGGGGCACGACAAACCTCGGTATAGAAAGAGTAGCCTCTGTCCCTAAACGGTAGGTATTATAACCACGCTGCGTTCCGCTTACCTGTATTTCGAATCCACCGTAGCCTCTTATGATGAGCTGTTCGGCTCCGCGGAAAACATTCCGGTTACGCCAGCTCAGGGATAATTCGGACCCGTTATTATTGTTCGATTTAGTTGTTCCGAGAAGTTCCCCGCGCAGCGATTTTTTGGGCAAAGGTGTGAGATAATAAAAGGCGTCAAGTGTAGGGGTTTCGGCGCTTCCTTCGCGTTCGAAACGATTCTTTACGAACTTAAACGAGCCGATGGTTGTTAAGCGATGTAAGGAAAGGTTGTGGTCTTTGCGATTATAAAGCTCACCACTATTGAAGAACATCGATCGTTTGAATACGGAGGGTTTGAATATACTGTCTTTGTCGACCACATAGAACCCTTCGAAAAGTACAGCATCCGCCTTCGAGGTGTCTGGCTCGGTCTGTGCCAGGTTAAAATTAGGATAGATATAGATTTCGCCGATTTTATATGCCTGTCTCGCAATTGCTGGAACCTCGGGTTTTACAGATACAAACAAATCCACTTTATGCTTCCCGATAGTACTGTCAACCTTCACCAGTAAATAATTGGGACCAAAATAGTAGAATCCTTTTTCCTTCAATGAAAAGTCAATCCGCTCTCGCTCTCCCTTAATTACGTCAAGGTTATATGGCTCGCCAACTTTTAAAAGACTTTTATCAGCCGTCGCAGTAACGGCTCTTTCAAGCTCAGCACTGTCAGCAGGGAATTTCACCGAACTGATAAGGTATTGCGGGCCCGGGGCCGCGCGATATTCGGCTTTTACTTTCCGGTTCTTTGATGTTGTATCGCCTGTTAGTACGGCTTGAAAGTAGCCTTTGTTTTCCAGCCTGTTCTGCAAAATTTCCTGGTTCTTATGCAAGTCAAGGGCACTGGCCAGAACCGGGGGTTCGCCGATCTTATTTTTAAGCCAGTTGCGAAGTCCCTTAGGCTTTTTGGGCGTCCCGGCAATATTATAAGCAAACAGCTTAGGTCTTAATCCAAGAAAAGTGGAGTTAGGTTTAGGCCGTAACAAGCCATTTAATTCCGCCTTGATGGCTTTTTCTTCATTTTTTTTTAGGCTGTCGCTCTCTATCTTAACTTCAGCCCCGATATAAAGACTTTCGCCTTTGGGTAAATATTTAATATTGCTGCAAGCGGCAAAACTGACTAATACGAATATGAATATAAAGTTCCTGTGTCGATTTAACATTTAGGCTTCTTGTTTAAAGGATTCTATTAGTTCTCCATATTAAAACTTTGTTTCTGTTCCCGTTTTTCTTGTTTTCGGTTCTCCTTCTCAGTTTTTCTGCGCTGCCTTTCTTCTTCAGGTTTACGCGCCAGTATTTCCCTGAAATGATTATAGTCCAGCGTGAATATGAAGCCCAGCCCGGTTTCGATAAGGTACCCTTCCACCTCAGCCTCATATTCGTTTTTACGGTATCCTCGTAACATGTAGCGACCATCTCTTGAGAGCTGATAATCCAGGGCTATGTTACCGGCTACATTACTACTCTTGCTTTGATTAGTGTTTCTTGGGCCCTCGAGCTCAAAATCACTTCCCACACTTACTTTCAGCCTGTCATTTAACAGCTGTTTAGACACACCAACATTCAGGTCAGTACGGTTTTGCAGCGAGCCGCTTGTATAGTCTTCGCTGGATACTAAGTCAAAGTTCAGATCAACGCCTGCAATCAGGTTTTCCGTCAGGTTATTAAGCTGTTCAGATAATATCTTACTGACGCTGCTACGTGCGATCGATTCCACTCCGCCTCCACCTGCGCCGCTTTCAAATGGGTTTTCAGCTACAAACCTGTTTAGCAGGATAAGGGCAAACACCTGTTTGTTTAATTCAGATGGCTCCGCTCTAAGCTGGGTTAACTGTGATTGCACATTATCGACTACATCACGCGCCACATTATAGTTTCGGTTAGGAAGACTTATGTCGAAAGTTATATCGGGTTTCATCAGCTCACCTTTCATATTAAGCGCTACCTGGAACGGCAGTTTTTGCTTATAGCGGTTAAGTGTGGATGGTGATTCGGATAGCTGGCTTTCTACGAGATCGTAAGGGGCGGTGTTGGCTACATAAACGGCGGTCACATCGACATCTGCAGATGTCGGTTCTCCCTGCCAGTTGATCGTACTGCCACGTTCGATCTCAAAGCGTCGCTTCAGGAAATTAAAAGACAACTCGTAAGCACCTTTAACCGCGGCAAAGTTACCGGTGAGGTTCGTTTTTCCGCTGGGGTCAATACCTGCGGTTAGCTCCGCCTCACCCTGCAATTCCAGGAAATCGCCGTTACCTTCATCGATTATGATATTGAAAATGGCATTGGAATCCACTTCTATGTTTACTGCGACATCCATTCCCTTGAAAGGAGTTGTGTTTAAGGTATCCAGGCCAGACGTCAGGGCAGTTAAGCTCTTGGGATCATCCATGTCAACAAACTGGACTATACCCTCCCTTTCAACGACACCGGGATCACTTTGTGGAAGTACGAATGTGAAATCTGTTCCCTTGTTGATTTTTAAGCCGCCGTCGATCACCGGGTTATTCATATCGCCACGGATCCGTAGATCACTGTTTAAAAATACGGTACCATAAAAAAGATCATTGTCTTTTTTGGTGCTACTCAGTACCTTGAAGTTGTCTGTGTTAACATCGAGGTTAAAACGGTAATCCAGGTAATTGGAAGTGAGTACAGTTCCGTCAACTACTGCGTCATTGCCTATAGAATCTGTTAGGGTGAACTTATCGAAACTTATTCCTTCGGATGTAAAGCTTATTTTTTCCTGTTCTATCCTGTAATAGGAGTTAAGCATAGCGACATTAAATGCGGCGGCGTTGAAATTAAGATCACCGCGTATTGCCGGATTATCCGGAGTGCCCGTAATATTTAACCTGCCATTTATATTTCCTGAAGCATCCTTCATGTTACCCATTGTCAGCCCTTCTATGGAAGCCAGATTCAGATTGTTTACATCGAGATCAAAATCAAAGCTGCTCTTGTTCTCCGGCCTTACAAAATATTCTCCGTCCAACCTGATGTCGTTTCCCTTGCCGGTTATAATCACGTTCGCAGCGTAGGTATTCGCTTCACGATTATTGACTTTTAAATTAATATCACCTACAGTATCTGCACGAAAGGTGAAATCCTTTATTGTGAGATCTCCGACAACTGTAGGGCTGCTTGCCAGGTTACTGACCAGCACGTTTCCGTTGATGGTTCCATCTGCCAGGAGCGAGTCCTGTTCAGCTATGGCTGTTAAAGTTCCGATCCGGAAGTTTGTAAAGTCCAGGCTCATGGGGGCGTTAGGCTGCTGCGGGTTGCTGTTAACGGCGATAGTCTGACCGCTTCGGGAAAGACTGAAGTTGCTGGCTAATATACCCTCTGGGCCGAACTCAATGAAGTTGCCTGGTGCAACTGTCCACTGATGATAGTTCAGCATAAGTCCCCCGGTCCTGAAGCTAAACTGGTACTGCTGTCCTTTTATGGCAAACAGACCAGCTAGGCTGTATTTATCTTTTTCAGCTGCATCTTTTACATTTAAATTGATGTCCAGCTGATTATTCTGCACCCGGCCGTTAATGCTCGTTTTGTTAACGTTTATTGCCGATGTGGTAATCTTATCAAGTGAAACGTTGTAAAGAAGAGCTTCGGAACCGCTGTTGATATCCATTTTCAGATTTGAGGTAGTGTTGCCGGCATAGACGACATTTGGTGCGGTTCCCTTCAGCGTTAATCCGCCCGCCTCACTATTAAACGATCCCTGGATATTGACAGGCTCGAGTGTAGTCAACAACGGAACTAGTTCCTGAAGTACAGGTCGGTGCTGTATATCGACGGCGAAGTTAAAATTCTGCGGTTTACTGACAGGTAAGGGACGGCCGTCTCCAATCTTAAAGTATTTATTTATTTCATTAGTTATCCCATTCCTGACTTCCGTCAGGTTATAATTTCCTGTCAGATTCGCAGATATGAACTCGGATCGTATGCGAAGATCCTTTTCGTCGCCGTTAACAGTTGCATTGACATTGATGCTGTCCAGCTGGTACCGCCGGCCATTGCTGGCAATCAGCAAATTGCTGGCTTCTATACTCCCTATCAATCTATCAGGGTTGGTCGATGGCATATTGGCCACTATTTTGCCACGAAAACGAAGGTCAGATCCATAAAGGTTTAACTTCTGCAAATTCATGCTGTCAACATCAAGCGTCAGGTTTACAGCAGGGAATTCATTCCTGATGTTCGCATCTAGATCCAGGTTAAAACGTAAATTCCGGTCAGCCATCCGGGCGATAGCTTTCACATTTTGCTTTCTAATATTGCCGTTTACAGTTAGGTTTCTATAGGTATACCCCTTTAACTCAGCGCTGCTTGCCACGGCGCTAAATCTTGCTGACATGGATTTTGGATCGAGGCCTGTGCCATTGACCTTTGCCCGGGCATTTATTCTGCCCATTAGTGAATCCTGTTTTAAGAGACGGCCGGCGTTAAAATTTATGAGCTCCACTGTTCCGTTAAATTTTTCTGAGCCCTTATGACTTCCTGAACTCATACCCCCGGTTGCTTTAGCAGTGCCATAGTCTGAACGCAAAAGAAGGTTTGTAGTAAAGTCACTCATTCCACCGTTGAAGGTGCCGGATAGGTTAAAGTTTTTCGGAAGGCGAATATTAGTCGGTATCATTCCCGGTGATAGTAAGCTGGCGAGATCTGCACTTCCGGAATTGAACTCCCGGAGCTTGATATTAAAAGTGGCTTTATTCATATCCGGCAAGCCGGTAATGCGACCAGAAGCAGCGATTCTTGTATTGCCTAGCCCGGAAATCTCCATCTGCGGAATGTTGAGATCTGAAACGCTTCCTGAAACACTTGCATTGATGTTCAGAATTGCATTCGGACTTCGCTTAAAAGGATCCATTCCAGCCATCTGAGGAGCTAGTAACAGAATATCTCTGAAGCTTAGCCGGCTCTTGATCAGGTTAGCGTTAACTTTGATGAGCCCGGGGTTTTTGGTGATAGCTTCGAGCGAGGGGTAGCTGATGCTCACATAGTCGCGTAATATTGTTCCGGGTGTTTTGATATATAGATCTTCGAGGGTTGCACCCTGATCTGTGTATCTAAAATTAGTCCTGAGTTCGTCTAATTTGAAGCCGCTCTTATCGTGAAAGTTGGCATTGGCGATATCTCCGGAAATACTGTCAAGACTATAAAAGAACCTGGATGACTGCAAATTAAAATCGCTTAGCGCCATATGTCCATAATCAATTCCACGCTTTTGAACAGGCATATTAAAATCATCGAACATCAGCTTATTGTTACGAAGATCCAGGCTGCTAACAGTTACCTTCCAGTTGTTATTGAGCTGGGCTTCTACTTCCTGTCCTACTTCTTCGACTGCAACCTGCGCCTGTGGGCTTTTACCCAAAGCGATAATAGAACTCGAATTTTCGAGGCTGATGTTCTTGAATGCAATTTTTTGATTTTTCAGGTCAATAAGGTCGAATTCAGCCAGTAACTTGTCAAAGTTCACTTTGGATTTAATCGAAGACACCGTGTTCTGGTAATCAATGTTTATTCGTGAAAGGTCAATTGTTCCTAGTTTCAGGTCCATGTTGAGAGGCTCATTGCTGTCTGCTTCAATTTTAGCTGCACTCTCATTTTTTAGCGGCGGTTCACTTTGAATGATCTTAGCGTTTACATTTTGCACCACCACCCTGGGAACCGAAAACTTCATTTTATCAAGGTCAAATTCCTGGATGCGCGTATCGAAGTGACCAAGAGCAAATGAGACATCGTTAGATGTTACTGCGTCTTTAAAATCAATTCTGATCCTGTCAAGATTAATCTTGTCAATGGAAAACTTCATAGCTGCGGAACTGTCAGCAGGCGGCGCTGCCTGTTTTTGTTCACCCATGAAGGCGTTAATGATATAGTCAAAGTTGAAGGTGCTGTCAGGCATTGTGCGATTGACATTGGCACGTATGCCCCGCAGATCGATTTCATTGATCTCAACCTGATTGCTTAGGAGTTTCAGAAGACTTATATCAACTTTCAGCGTATCGCCCGCCAGTAGGGTATCCCGGTTTTGGTCTTCGAAGTAAATATCTTCAAGAACTAAAAGCTTTGGCAGATCAAGGCTTAATTTATTGATCTCAACTTTAGTTTTGATCTTGTTTTCGAGAAAACTGACGACTTTTTTACGTGCGAAGTTCTGTACCGCCGGAACCTGTATAAGTAAGTATGAAAGGAGAACCAATCCAATAATAACACCAACAATCCACAGAACAATTTTTAAAGCTATACGTCCGGTTCGTTTCAAGAGATCTACCTATTTCCTCATATAAAAGAAAAAGCAGTCAAAATGTTTTGGCTTAACCAAACTGATTGGAAGGAAGTGTGAAATCGTCGTTTATATAGTAAACTGGGGTTAAGAGGGCGGAGAAAAAAAGATAGAGCCGGCAACCACATGTGGCCCCGGCTCTAAATGGTAACAAGTTTTCAAGATTCTAAGGGCAGGCTACTATTTATCTGCATCTTCTTTGATGCTGATAGCCACTCCGCCCCCCGCACCAAGCTTTTGCCTGAGCTTTGTCTTAGTATTTATTGCCAGTTTTTTAATACTGTAGCTCTGGGCGTTCTTATTCCAGCTGGCATCTTTACCATCAGCATATATCGTGGCAGTATATTTTTTTCCTTCAGGTAAGAAATTAAATGAAATTTCAGCGGTGCGCGAATTCTCATCTGTAATACCACCAATAAACCATTCGTTCTTATTTTTGGCTTTTCGTGCGATAGTAATGAAATCTCCCGGTTCTGCTTCGAGGATATAGGTATCATCCCAGTCTATTGCTACATCTTTGATAAACTGAAAGGCATCTTTGAAACGCTCATAGTTTTCAGGCATATCTGCAGCCATCTGCAGCGGACTGTACATAGTTACATAATAAGCGAGTTGTTTTACAAGCGTGGTATTGACTCTCTGATTACCGGTTCCGTAATAGGAAAGATCAGTTTGAAAGATTCCCGGAGTGTAATCCATTGGTCCTCCCATAAGCCGGGTAAAAGGAAGAATAGTCGCATGTTCCGGAGCTAATCCGCCCATAGCCTCAAATTCAGTTCCCCGGGCAGATTCCTGGGCGATCCAGTTAGGATATGTGCGATGTAGCCCGGTAGGACGTACCGCTTCGTGGCTATTGACCATAATCTTATGATCAGCGGCTTTTTCAGCCACATGTATATAATGATTAACCATCCATTGACTGTCATGATGCTCACCCCTTGGAATGATCTTTCCCACGTATCCGGTTTTAACCGCGTTATAGCCATTTTCATTCATAAATCGGAATGCTGTATCGAGGCGGCGCTCATAATTCGTGGCCGACGCAGAGGTTTCATGGTGCATCATGATCTTTACACCCTTGTCTTTCGCATATTGCTGAAGTTCTTTGACATTGAAATCCGGATAGGGAGTTACGAAGTCAAAAACGTTTTCTTTCCAGTTACCAAACCAGTCTTCCCAGCCCACGTTCCATCCTTCAACCAATACGGCATCAAATCCATTGGCAGCAGCGAAATCGATGTGTTTTTTTACATTCTCATTATTGGCGCCGTGACGTCCGTTCGGTTTAAGCTTGCTGAAATCCTGACCCATCCTGACATTGTTCTCATCGCTATAGGCCCAGGTACTTTTACCCGCGACAAAATATTCCCACCAAACGCCGATATATTTTACGGGCTTTATCCATGAAACATCCTTATAGGCTGTTGGCTCATTAAGATTTAAAATAAGTTTCGAAGCCAGGATATCAGCAGCTTTATCACTAACAACGATAGTTCTCCAGGGAGTTTGTGCATCGGTCTGCATATAGCCTTTATTATCAACCCCATCCGGTGTTAAATGAGAGCTAAGCTTAAATGCAGCAGCATCCACGTTCAACGACATTGCCGGGTAATTAATCAAAGCGGCTTCATGAATATTGATGTACAGACCATCATCTGTCTTCATCATCGCTGGCGTTTGAATGGCCAGATTCTTTATCGGTTGTTGTGCGTGTATGTCAACGGTAGCTTTTTTCATTAAACCGGGGATTTCTGACATCTTTGAAGTAGTATATGGATATTCATTCGTATCATAGTCGCCTGGTATCCAGAACGCCTTATGATCTCCTGCCAGATTGAACTGAGTGTTTTCTTCCTTTATAACAAAGTATTTAAGGTTGGGCTGTTTCGGAAACTCATATCTGAAACCCAGGCCATCATTAAACAATCTGAACCGGATATTAATAAACCGATCTTTTTCTGCTTTCTGTGTAAGGGTAATCAGTAACTCGTTATAGTTATTCCGGATGGTCTTTTGCTCACCCATGATTGGATCCCAGGTGTTGTTGACAGAGTTTTGGTCAGTCTTTGAAATACTGAAACCTTCTGAAAAAGATGGAACATCGGATGTGCTAATGCCCAGCAGACTTGGTTTAATCACCGATTTTTGCTTAAAGTCCAGCTGATAGGAGGGAATCCCGTTACCGGTAAGTTCAAATTTCAGGGTAAGATTTCCGTCGGGTGACTTGATCACCTGTCCTTGTACCAGAGTGGAACAAACACAAATAAGCAGTGTGAAAAAGAATTTACACATACAATTTAATATTTAGGTGATTATTTAATTGACTGAAGCCAGGCATGGGCCATTAATTTCGCACCCGCAACGCTGGGGTGTACGCCATCAGGCGCCCAGTATTCGACGGGAGCATGCTCCAATGCTTTGTCAAAGACTTTCTGATAGGGCACAAAAGCGGCATTAAATTCATCAGCCAGTTCTTTAGCAGCGTGTTGATATTCATAAAAGGCCGGAAACCATGTTTTATCAACGGCCGTTCCCAATAATGCAAATGGTTCTCCGATGATCAGCTTTACGTCAGGTAGTTTATCTTTTGTGCGCTGAAGCAAAGTCCTGTAATCCGTCCGGTAGGTTTCCAAAGTTCCCTTGTAGCCGAATTTCACGAGATGCCAGTAATCGTTAACACCCACAAGGATGCTTAGAATATCTGGTTTTAAACTTATCGCATCGTTTTCCCATAATTCTGCCAGCTGGTAAACCTTATTACCGCTGATTCCCCGGTTGTGTATCTGAAGCTTTTTATCCGGGTTCCTGAAAAGCAATTCTGAAGCTGCCAGGAAGGCATAACCTCCTCCGAGGGCACCCTGATCATTAATCTTCGGATTGTTTCTGTTTCGCCCTGCATCGGTAATAGAATCGCCCTGGAACAGGATTACATTCCCAGGAGTTAGATTCACTTTCTGCGACTTTTCAGTAACGGCTGACAATGCCAAGTCCGGAATGGCCATCGCGGCGAGGCTTCCCAGGGCAATCTTATTAATAAACGATCTTCGGCCAGGTTGAGTAGTTTTCATGGCCTAAGATAACTGAAAAAATAAAGAAGAATAATCGGACTTCGCTTTTTAACCATTCAATTTTAGAAGTGGATGAATTAGTTCTTTGTAATGGTTAGTTCAACATTGTTGGTACCTTTCACTTTCATAGTCAGCGGGTCAGAGTCCTTCACAAACTGACCGGAGTACTTAACGCCGGCTTCGTTACCTTCGGTAAAGGTAAACTCGACGTTGTAGCTGTTGAATGTACCTTCAAACTTGTTAACATCATCCTCATCACCAATGAAATCGCCTTTGCTAACGTTTGTCGCCGACGGCAGAAATTGAAATGTTGTTGCGCGAGAACTGGTCCATAAATTTGAGAAGTTGGGGATGAAAAATCCACCTCCGCCATCTCCGCCACAACCTGTCATCAGTATGAATAAAAGGCATAGCTTAATAAGAAATCTTGTTTTCATAATATGTATTTTGAATAGGTGTGAGACTTGCGTTGACAAGTTGTTAATTTTGAACCGCTACATTGTTGTTTAGTAAAGTGTTGAAGCTTGCCACCCGTTCTCCGAGAATATTCAGGCGCCTGGAAAGCGATGCAGAATGGCTAGCTATATCGTCGGCCAGCGCCTTTCCTAACTCACGTTTTCGGCTTTTGTTAGGTTCCTCGCTGTATTGATAAAATCGGTCTATGAAGGCATAGTTTATTTCCAGAAGGTAAGGTTTATGTATTTCTTCGATTGAAAAGTCAAGCAGGTTCGAAAATTTCAACGACAACTCTTTGCTATTCCAATAAGTGTTTATAGCCTGCTCATATGTGCTCTTGTTGCCGTTCATCAACTCAAAAATATCGTTATAGCTATAGATTGCATCTCCGAACTGCTTGAAAGCGCCGGTATTGTCAAGTGAATTTTTCAGCGCAAGAAATGCATCATTGGCGTCCCTGGCTTCATTCAGATATTGATTTAATGCACTGGATATCAGCGGGAGAAACTCCATTCTACCCTTTGAAAGAGCTTTGTCATCTATCTTTTCTTTCGTACTTAGTAACCGTACTATTGAGTCATATCCCCGCCTGCTCTCTTCCTGTAGCTTTTTAACGAGCCTGGCATCCGAACTTGCGCTTACACGGGCTATTTCTCTTACAGCCAGTTTAACTGGATCGGGTCCTGGTTTTGACACATAGATATCGACAAATTCGGAATTGTTCTTAGGCAGGTTTGCTCTGCCTTCCATCGGATAATCAATGGTGTAAACCTTCGGATTAACGCTTCCGATGTTTGCGAATGTGATCTGGTTCGGAATACTTAAGCTGATAATACCCTGCGGATCTGTAGTCAACTGTTGACCATTTATCAAAAAGGGACTGCTCGCTAAAGCGCTGTAATTCGAATAGCGAATACGAAACTTGTAGTTTGTTGTCTGAGCTGATGCCTGGACCAGCAGTATACTTAATAGAAAAGTCAGGTACCTGCTCATAATCCGATCAATTTGCGGAAATACTTAAAAAATCATTTTCGCTGAGGGTTCGTAGGCTATTGTAGATCTCCCGGTTGCCCTTACTGACAATTATTCTCGTTTCTGCTCCGGACTTGAAAGGTAGAACCGCTGTAAAGTCTCCCAGGCTGTCCGTAGTATATGTTTTCATGACACCCTGAAACCTGATTGTGGCGCCTGGAATTCCGGTTCGTGAAGGCAGGGTGATAACATTCCCCCTCACTGCGATCGAGTCCAGCTTCTTGACCAACCGAAGCGTCAGATTGGTATAGATCAGGGAATCATTGAGGGTATACAGGCTACTGTTTATTAAATTGTATCCCGGGATTTCAGCGCTGAGGTCGATCTTTAGGCCTTTGTAGTCGGAGTTAATGCCTGTGAAAACGGCACTTCCTTCATTATCCACCTGTTTTACACTACTGTATTGCCCGATCCGGACTCTTACCTGCCCGTCCCTGATAAGCTCATCAGAACCATCCGGGCCCTTTAATAATACCGATAAGCTGAGCGGGCTCTTTTCAGTGGCAGGTTCCGGCCGGTACCGGTATCCCAGGTAAATGATAATGAAAAATATCACTGCCGGGCCTGAAAGGTATAAACTTCCACCCTGGGAAGCTGAACTGTAGCGTGCCACCGACCGCATGGCTCCGGCTAAAAAAGCAGTTGAGATCAGTGCAATTATAACTACAAGGAAAAAGTATAAGGGGGTGCTGAGGCTGATGTCCTTACTGTAAACAAGCAGCAGGTAAAAAAATCCTGTAAACAAAATAAAACCAATCAGTGAAATGATAACCCAGGTAAGTGTGGAAGTTCTTTTCATGAGATCAATTATGAAATTTACGAAAAATCAATCATAATCTTACATAATTCAAGAGGGGTGACCAGGGCTAGTAATACGATTGTAAAAGCACTGAGTTTTCTTTCAACATAGTCGGCGGGCAGCCCAAAGATTAGTAATTTTGGAGTTCAATTGTTTCGCTTAGAATGCCAGAATTTTCCCACCTCCACGTCCACACCCAATTTTCATTATTAGACGGCGCTGCCGATATTTCACGTCTTTTCAAGAAGGCAAAGGCCGACGGCATGAAAGCCATGGCTATTACCGACCATGGTAACATGTTTGGTGCTTTCAAGTTCGTCGCGGAAGCGGGCAAGCATGGAGTAAAGCCCATTGTGGGCTGCGAATTCTATGTGGTCGATGACAGGCACATCAAGCAATTCAGTAAAGAGAAAAAGGATAAGCGCTATCATCAGCTGCTCCTGGCAAAGAATGCTCAGGGCTATAAAAACCTGGTTAAACTCTGCTCTCTCGGCTATATGGAGGGCATGTACAGTAAATGGCCGCGGATTGATAAGCAATTAATTCTGCAGTATCACGAAGGCCTGATAGCGACCACCTGCTGTATTGGCGCATCCGTTCCCCAGGCAATACTAAGAGATGGAGAGGAAGCGGGCGAAACGGAATTCAAATGGTGGTTAGACCTTTTCGGTGAGGACTACTATATCGAACTTCAGCGGCATGATATACCTGAACAGCATACGGTTAACAATGCCTTTTTGAAATTTGCCAAGAAATATAATGTTAAGGTTATCTGCTCGAACGACTCTCACTACGTTGACCAGCAGGATGCAAATGCCCACGATATTTTATTATGCGTCAACACCGGGGATATGCAAAGTACCCCGATTGCTACCGATGAAGAAGGAGGGAAGGGATTCCGTTTTGGTTTCCCGAATGATCAGTTTTATTTCAAGACGCAGGCCGAGATGGGTGCGTTGTTTCATGACCTTCCAGAATCCCTGGATAATACAAATGAAATAGTTGACAAGGTAGATCACCTGAAGCTGAAGCGGGACATTATGCTTCCAAACTTCCCGATACCTGATGAGTTCAAGATCCATACAGGTCCGGAGTCTGACAATATGAACCAGTGGGAGTACCTTAAGCATCTCACTTTTACAGGGGCAAAAGAACGTTATAAGGAGATAAACGCGGAAACGGAAGAACGCATCAATTTTGAGCTTTTTACCATTCGCACAATGGGATTTGCGGGCTATTTCCTTATTGTAGCTGATTTCATAAAAGCAGGTCGCGAAATAGGCGTATTTATCGGTCCCGGTCGTGGTTCAGCAGCCGGATCCGTGGTAGCTTATTGTACCGGGATCACCAATATCGACCCGATGAAGTACGGGTTGCTTTTTGAGCGTTTCCTGAATCCTGACCGTAAGTCAATGCCCGATATTGATACGGACTTTGATGATGCCGGCCGCCAGAAAGTGATTGACTATGTCGTCGAGAAATATGGGAAGAACCAGGTTGCCCAGATTATCACTTACGGCTCAATGGCCGCCAAGTCGAGCATTAAGGATGTCGCCCGGGTTTTAGATCTTCCGCTGGCCGAATCGAATATGCTGGCCAAACTAGTTCCTGACCGTCCGGGTACAAACCTGGTTCAGGTGATGACCGCTCCCCTGGATACCATTAAAAAGGAACTGAACCCGGAAGATTTCGAGAATGTCAAAAAGCTTCGCGATATACTAGCCGATGGAAAAAGTATTCATGCGAAAGTATTAAAGGAAGCACTGATACTGGAGGGTTCAGTCCGGAATGTCGGGATCCATGCCGCGGGAATTATTATTGCGCCTGACGATCTGACCAATATTATTCCTGTCGCCACCTCGAAAGAATCCGACCTGCTGGTAACACAGTTCGATGGCCGGGTGATTGAGGATGCGGGTGTTATCAAGATGGACTTCCTTGGCTTAAAGACCCTTACCATTATAAAGAATGCGCTTCACCTGATCAAACAGAATCATGGTGTTGAAATCGACATCGATTACATATCATTGGAAGATCAGAAGACCTTTGAGCTTTACCAGCGCGGTGATACCAATGGAACTTTCCAGTTTGAGAGTGACGGGATGCAGATGTACCTGCGGGAACTGAAGCCTGATAAATTCGAAGATCTGATCGCGATGAACGCGCTCTACCGCCCGGGGCCGATAGAATACATTCCGAAATTTATATCACGGAAGCATGGCCGGGAGGAAGTAAGCTACGACCTGCAGGACATGCAGGAGTACCTGGAGGAAACCTACGGGATTACCGTCTACCAGGAGCAGGTAATGCTTTTGTCTCAGAAACTGGCCAACTTCAGTAAAGGTGATGCAGACGTATTGCGTAAAGCAATGGGTAAAAAGCAGATCGAGGTGCTCAATAAAATGAAGGCCCAGTTCATGGACGGCTGCAAAGCCAATGGCCATGACCTGAAAACTGCCGAAAAAGTATGGACTGACTGGGAGGCTTTTGCGCAATACGCTTTTAACAAATCTCACTCTACCTGTTATGCTTTTGTAGCTTACCAGACAGCTTTCCTGAAGGCGAACTACCCTGCGGAGTACATGGCAGCGGTACTAAATAACCAGAACAACATTGAGAAGATCTCTTTCTTCATGGAGGAATGTAAGCAGATGGGTATACCGGTACTGGGGCCGGATATCAATGAATCTGAGCTAAGCTTCACGGTTAACAAGAAAGGGGAGGTACGTTTCGGAATGTCGGGCATGAAGGGAGTTGGTGAAAAGGCAGTTGAAAGTATTGTAGCTGAGCGGATGGAGAATGGCCCTTACACATCCATATATGATTTTGCCAGCCGTACAAATTCACGGGCCGTCACCAAAAAAGTTTATGAGAATTTGGTATATGGGGGAGCCTTTGATTGCTTTGGCTATCACCGCGCTCAATTCTTCGGTAGGACAGAGGGAAGTCAATATAATGGAATTGAACGCCTTGTCAAGTACACAAACGATTTTCAGAATAGTCAGAATTCGTCGCAAGCCTCGCTATTCGGTGGAACAAGCGATGCACAGATCGTTGAGCCGCAGATGCCTGAGTGCCCTGAATGGGGACTGATAGAAAAGCTTAAATATGAAAAGGAAGCTATCGGAATTTACCTGACAGGTCATCCGCTCGATAATTATCGTTTTGAGATGGATAATTTCTGTACGCACCAGGTTAAGCACCTGAGCCTGATTAACCGTATGAAGTCTGCCGAAGTTTCTGAAGAAGATAAAGCTGAGTTTAATAAGATTAAAAACCGTGATCTGGTAATTGGGGGACTGGTATCAGCCTGCAGCCATAGAACCACGAAAACAGGAAAGCCTTTTGGCGCTTTCATGTTTGAAGATTACAGCGAAACCTTTGAAGTAGTACTTTTTGGGGAAGACTACGTGAAGATGAAACAATACCTGAACGACGGTTTCTTTCTGCAAATACGGGGAAGCGTTGGTGAACGGTTCAAGCAAAAAGATAACTGGGAGTTCAAGGTCACCAGCATGGTTCTGCTTTCAGAGCTCAGGGACAAAATGGCAAAGTGCCTTACCATTCAGCTGTCTTTAAATGAACTCTCACCTGATTTCATTGGAAAGATTGATGAGATCGTGAACCACAACAAAGAGCAGAATCCCAATCGTAACTGCCAGCTGAAATTCCAGATCTTTGATTACGATGAAGAGACGACACTAGAAATGCCTTCTAAATCAGTGAAGATTAATCCAAGCAATGAGTTTCTGGAGCATCTTGCAAAACTGAATGGTGTGCGTTATAAGCTGAATTAAGTTTAAAGATATTCTTGAAATATTGGTAAAATTTTAAGTTAATAATTTGCTTTTCACAATATTTTGGTCACCTTGTGTTTCAGCAATTCTAATATTTATCTTAATCTTAAACCTTATGAAAAAATTTTTACTAATTGCCTTTATGGCAACAGGGACTTTATTTGCTCAGGCACAAACAAAGGGCACAAATACACTGGGGCTGGGACTGAATTTCGGAACCACCAAAACTGATCAACCTTCTTCTAGTAGCGAGTCCAGAAATTCGGCGTTTACCGTGGGTTATGGGCATTTCATAAAAGAGAATCAAAAAATAGGGATTAACTTATTTTATAGTAACTATAAATTTATTGATAACGAAATCGATAGACCGGGGGTGAGTACTTATGGCGGTACTTTCACTTATCAAAAATATTATGAACTTTTCAAGAAATTGTATGCATTTGCCGGTCCAAGAGCGGGATATCATTATAATGATGAGAACAATGGGAATGGGGTGACAAGTAATATGTATTCATTGGGAGCGTACGGTGGTATCAGCTGGTTTGTAAGCAAAAGGATAGCCTTAGAAGCAGATTTACTCGCTGCTGATATTAATTACAGTCACAGAAAAGAAAGTGTAGCAAATTCTGATATGCAGTACGAATACACCTCAACTAATTTTGGCTTAAGCACTAACGGTTCACTCAATGGATTAGGCTTTAAAATCTATTTCCTTTTCTAATTAGTGTGTTAATTTGTCGTTGTAATGGTGAAGGGCCAATATTGCCAGTATTTACTATCCTGCGGTTGTTTTAAAATGCAGTGGTAATGTCATACAAGCGTCTGGGCAATTAGCAAAGCAAGCAAATTAGCACATTACAATGTCACTTTGGCACCTGCTTTTTGTGGCAGGGAAATTGAATACTATATTTGATCAAAAATAAAAGAAACTCACATTATGGCATTAGAAATAACAGACGCAAACTTCGATGAAGTTGTGTTGAAATCAGACAAACCCGTATTAGTTGATTTTTGGGCAGAATGGTGTGGCCCTTGCCGCATGGTTGGCCCTGTGGTTGAAGAATTAGCCAAAGAGTACGAAGGAAGAGCTGTTATCGGGAAAGTGAACGTGGATAATAATCCCGGCATCTCAATGAAGTTCGGGATCCGTAATATACCAGCCTTATTATTTTTTAAAGGCGGTGAAATTGTAGATAAACAAATTGGCGCGGTCCCAAAATCTGTTTTGGCAGACAAGCTAAGCAAGCAGATCGCGTAAGTATTTGCAACCATCATAGAAAACTCCGGTTCAATTAATTGAACCGGAGTTTTTTTATGACCTGAAGTCTTCCATCTTCAAGGTAGAAAATGCCTACTTCGATTTCTTCCAAACCTCTTCCAGTTTCCAGTTTCCGACGGTACCTGATTGATAGTATTTATCGCCTACTACTTTAGCTGTAAATTTATAGGTTTTATTAACCGCATCAGGTTCACTCGAATAGTCTATGATCTCGGTGTAAGTATCATCGGTTATGATAGCCCGGCCACCTGAGGCCATCACGAATTTGTTGTCAGCTGCATTAGAGATTATGAACATAAAATGATCAGGAGTAATGATCTTCATTTGTTTTTTAGTTTTGTTGTCTTCCTTAAACACACTGTCTTCCGTGGTGAAGACTGCCGATTCAAGTATCCATGTTCCATACAAAGGAGATTTTTTCTTTGACTGGCCAAAAGCTGCGGTAATAACGGTTAACAGCACGACGGTGATCAGAAGCTTTTTCATGTTTCTTATTTTTAGTTTCTAAACAGGTAACACTCTCTGTTGCCGACCGTTTATAGAACTAAGAAAACACGCAAGCGTGGAGATGGGGGGGACTGTTGATGCAAAAAAACGTTCAGCAAACTGTTTATTAAATATAAAAAAAACTCCGGTCAAACTGACCGGAGTTTTTTAATGATTGAATAAAATTGTAGTTACAAAATCTTTCAAAAAGCTTACTTCCAATATTCGTTGAAGTCTGCAGGAAGTGGTTTTTCAAGTAGATGCTGATACATGAACCGAACGTTCTCCTGGCTACTGTGGCGTGCTTTTTTGCCTCCCCAACCATGACGCTCACCCGGATAAAGCATGAATTCGAAATGCTTATTCAGATCCTGTAGTTTGTTAATCAGCTGGATACTGTTCTGCATATGTACGTTGTCGTCCATTGTACCGTGTACTATTCTCAGGGTGCCTTTCAACTTATCCGCATAGGTTAGAACTGATGTCAGCTTATATCCCTCCGCATTATCCTGAGGTGTGTCCATAAAACGTTCCGTGTAATGCGTATCATACAGCGCCCAGTCGGTTGGTGTGAAGTTAGCTACACCGTGAGTAAATACATCAGCGGCATAAGTTAAGGCCATAGCAGAGATGTAACCGCCGAAGCTGCCGCCAGTAATCCCTACCTTGCTTTCATTCACGTATCCCTTTGTCTTGAGGAAATTTACGGCATCCACATAATCTTCAATCTCATATTTACCTAACTGACGATAGATATAGTCCTGGCCAACTTTCCCCAAATGTCCTGCAGACCGGTTATCTATAACAACCTGGATCACGCCTTCCTGTGCCCACCAGTATGTCTGCCCTAAAGGACTTTTAAAGCGGTCGTACACACTACCTGCATCAGGTCCGCCATAGATTGAGATCCAAACCGGGTACTTCTTGGCAGGGTCAAAGTTCAATGGCAGAGTTACAGTCATCGGAAGTGTCAGGCCATCGCGGGTTTTATAATTAACCAACTCTGTTTTTGGCAACTGATATTCAGCAAATGCAGAACCTTTCGAGTCGCCTAGCTTCCGCAGTAGCTTACCGTTTCTGTCAAGCAAAGCTGTCTGAACAGGCGTTTGCAGGTTTGAATAAGTGGTGATGAAATAATTTCCCTGTGGGGAAAGACTCACGTTATGGTCATAATTACCAAAAGTTAGGCGCTTAGGCTCGCCGCCTTTCAAACTTACCCTGTAAAGATCATAACGCGTTGTTGCTTCCTTACGGGCAGTGAAAAATATTTCACCTGCCTTTTCGTCAACCTGCAATAGTTTTCCTACCCGCCAGTTTCCGGAAGTAAGTTGCTTTTTAAGCTTGCCGTTCAGATCCATATAGTAGAAATGGCCATAACCGGTCTTATCACTCGTCAGGATAAAACCCTGGCCATTTTTAAGGAAGTACATGCTATCAAACCAATCAACCCAGGTTTTCTGTTTTTCTTCGTAGATAACCCTTTTTTTGCCATCTGCAGGAGTAACTGAATAGATGATCAGGTCGTTTTGGTCGCGGTTCATCCATTGCACCCACAGAGTTTTGCTGTCGGCCATCCAGAAAGGCGTGCCGAAATACTGGTCGTCCTTTTCATTAAAGTCTGTCCATACAATGCCCTGTGCATTTGTATTAACGATACCCATTTTAACTTCCGGGTTTTTGTCGCCCGGTTTAGGGTAACGAGTGTTCTCTAAAAATCCGTGCTGGCCTTCTGAATTATAGATTGGAAACACCGGGACTTTGGAATCATCGAAACGCATAAATGCAAGACGCTTGCTGTCAGGACTCCACCAGAACGCTTTATAACGTGTAGCGCGACCAAGGATCTCCTCATAATAAACCCATGATGCCCAGCCGTTATAAATCACATCTGAACCATCATTTGTATAACGAATTTCTTTTCCTGATGCTACCTCAACAGAGTAAAGGTCATTATTGCGGGTAAAAGCTACCTGGCTGCCATCAGGTGACAGGGTAGGGTTTTTCTCTTCCGCGCCGTCTTTTGTTAGTTGTTTTTCTTTTCCATCTGCGTCTTTATAAAAGACATCTTTATTTCTAACGCTTACAGAGGCTTCATTTACCTGTGCTGGTGTTGAAGGTACGGCATTACCGGTTTTTACATCAACAGTGTAAGGTTTTGGTTTACCATCCTCAAACCGGGATTCAATAAAATGTGTATCATCGGCCCAGCCTCTTTGCATAGGTATCTGGTTAATGATCTCTTTGGGTGCTTTGTTAAAAACTTGGTCAAAACTTAGTTTCTTTTGCTGAGCAGCGGCGGTTTGCGCTGAAACAGAAATAGAGCTGGCCAAGGCTGTGGCAAACAGCGCAATTCCGGTCAAATTAATTCTCATAATGTGTGTTTATGTTTTTGAAATATTAGCCCCGAAAGATAATGTCTTATTCCGTATGGGCATGTAATAAAATAAATACAATTCAGGCAAGGTAAAAAAATGGCTTGTGAGAGCAAAGTCTACAGCTACTAAGATGGATGTTGTAATGAAATTTGCATAGTCCTTGTAGTAACCATGTTAAGGTTAGGCCACCAATTTGGTGGCCTAACCACTAGCTGACCTTAACCTGTCTTATATCTGTGTCATCGTTTTCAATCGTTTACCCCAATAATTTAGCTGGCCTTGAAATGCTTTTAGTGGAGTTTAAAAATAAATAGAGTAATTTAGAATAACACAAATTCGAATAGTGATACGCCGGGAAATCTGAATGCCTATGGAGGCTGGTGTACACTTCGTCCATTTTCTAAAACTTCAGTCACTAATTGAAATTTTATCGAGATGAGATTATCCATAGAAAGGAAAAAGGAGAAAGTTTATCCAGATTCTAAGCGTGTAATTGCACGTTTCTTTTTCAGTCAGAGTGAACGTTCGAAAGAGCTTATTCAAAGAGTGATGGATCTGCCGGAGACGGAGGTGTTTTCAATTGTTTCCCCGATATTACAGGAATACTCTAAAAGACACCGCAATATTACCAGGATTCTCTACCGTCATTGTCAGAAAGTAGTGTACCTGATTGATGAGCTTGGGATTGATTATGAAAAACTGACAAACTATCGAAAATTGCTTATCGGGTCTTATTTTACTCATGAGTATTCCATTGAATCTGCCGCTTTTTTTAATCCTTCGATCGTTGAAGATCCCGATCAGTCTGAGCTGGAAGAGGGCCAGAAGCGAATGATTATAAGCTTCAGAGCTGTGGGCGAGGGCCATATTTCATCCATTGTTTTTCGGCGTGCTTTAGTGGACAAGGATGCTAACGTCCACGTTTTACCGGCAGGCAATTATATTGATGAGGCTGAAGTGATTTTAAGAGCCACCTATAACAAGAAACTATTCTTTGAAAAGGCTGCCGAAACGAAAATTGACGTGCACATCCTGGAAGAGGTTCGGGAAAAGCTTGCCGACACGTTTGACTATTTAAACCTGCGGAAAGTCATAACAGATTCTAAAAATTTGAAAGATGATGATATGGTTAAAATCGAGTATGAGAAAGTGCTATGGCTTTCAGACTCCTACCATGATATCAGTTTTTCGAAGGATACCGATATTTCAGACAGGGTAATTTTTCCGATCTCCGAGTTTGAGCGTAAAGGAATTGAAGATGCCCGCTTTGTTAGATTCACCGGGGAAGATGATTCCGTGATATATTATGCAACGTATACCGCATACGACGGCTCTTTGATTATGCCTAAGTTATTGCAAACCAAAGACTTCTATGATTTCAATGTTAGTCCCCTGTATGGAATCGGGGCTCAGAATAAAAATCTTGCACTTTTTCCACGAAAAATTAACGGTAAATATGCCATGCTGTCAAGGATTGACGGCTGGAATAACTACATCATGTACTCGGATAAGATTACCGTCTGGCAATATCCTGTAAAATTGCATGAGCCGAAATACCCCTGGGAGTTTATTCAAATCGGGAACTGCGGCTCCCCAATTGAAACGGAACATGGCTGGCTGGTAATTACTCATGGCGTCGGTCCAATGAGACGGTACTGTTTAGGTGCAATTTTACTTGATCTGCAAGATCCTTCAGTTGAGATCGGACGCCTGAATGAACCACTGCTGATCCCGAATAAGGAAGAAAGAGAAGGTTATGTGCCAAACGTTCTCTATTCCTGCGGATCGATTATTCATAATAATAAGCTGATTATTCCTTACGGACTTTCCGATTACTGCTCTTCATTTGCCACGGTTGATGTGAACGATCTGCTTCATAGATTGCGATGGAAATAGTATTAAGCAATCAGTAATTGTTGCTGAGGACATGAGCATAGCATTTAAGGTATTCACCGACCATTCGCTCACAGGAAAATTGAGAAACGGACCAATCCCTGCAGCTTGCGCGGTTCAGGTATGTCACCTGGTTAACAGCTTCGACAGCTTCATCAACGGAATTAACGATATAGCCCGTTTCTCCGCTCTTAACTAATTCAGGCATACTACCTCTGTTAAAAGCAATGACCGGGGTACCGCACATCATTGCTTCAGCGACGCTGAGTCCGAAGGGCTCGTTAAAATTGATGGGATGCAGCAAGGCATAAGCTTTGCCCAGGAGCTGATTCCTCACTTCAGATCCGGCGTGCCCGGTAAAGACAATGTTTTCATTCAAAAACGGCTCTATTCTTTCCTTAAAATAAACAGCATCCTGTATAATTCCCGATATAATTAATCTTCGGTTACTTCGCCGCGCAATTTCTATTGCCGCGGCGGTTCCTTTATCCGGATGAATACGGCCAAAAAATAAAAGAAAATCCTCCGGTCGGTCATTAAATGTGAAGTCAGCAACGTTGATCCCATTATACACGGTCGCCAGGTATTTGAGTTCCTCTCGCCGGTCGGCCTGGCTGATAGATACATAGTAAGACTCACTGTTATATTTTTCATATACCGGAACAATGTCGGGAGACGAGAAACCATGAATGGTGGTTATTATCGGGGTATCAATCAAGCGGGAATAAGTGAGCGGAAGAAAATCGAAATGATTATGGATCAAATCAAAATTATCTGCCTTTTCCATGAGATTGCTGATATGGAGACATTCAGCCACCTTAGCATCCGTGGATTTATTCTCTTCATACCCTTTCGGAATAACGGCATCCAGCTTCCCGGATGTAACAGAATTTCCGGTTGCGAATAAGGTGACATCATAGCCCATGCGAATCAAGCCCTCTGTGAGATTAGAAGCCATCTGCTCCCAGGGGCCATAGTGTTCTGGTGGTGTTCGCCATGCTACAGGCGATAAGACGGCTATTTTCATAGGTTAACCAGTCTCTAAAGGACCGGGTCTCTGGCTATTTCTGAGTTCAGCGGAGCTTTATCCGGGTCTGCAGTCTCTTTATACTCATATTCAAGTTCAAGGGCTTTCAAAACTGTGAGATGAGATATCAGGTAAGCCAATGTGCTTTCTGCGCCCTGGTTCCGGTTAATTCCATGGGCCTGTAATCCGTCGCAGCACCCCTGCGTCTCATGATCATAAAGCGGAATTCTCAACGTGTTTTCTCCCAGAAACCACTTATAGCTTAAGTACATTTTACTGATAAAATCAAACTTTCGGGTACGCTGATAGGCTTCAAAATACATTAGAACCATGCCCATTACCTCAATTGCCTGCTGATCAAATACCGCCATACTGCCGTTTTTGAAGAACCACCCCTCAGAGCCCACTGGACTTAGGTATCCATGACTCATTGTTTGGGCCTCCAGAAATTCAATAGATTTCAGTGCGATGTCCCTGACCTCATCGTCCGGAATTATCTCGTTTGAATGCAATAAAGCAAGCGGAAGTATAGCATTGTCATAAGTCATCTTTTCTTCAAACCACCGCCAGTTAGGTGAATGATTTTCATTGTAAGCGATTGTTAAGGTTTTAGTTAGGTTACTTAGCTGCATGGTCAAATCTTCATTAAACGGGTGGACCCTTAAATAATTTGCCACTCCTATAATGGTGTTTGCGATGCCTCTCAGATGTTTTAGTGATTTAAAGTGAGGTACTGATTTAAAAAACAACTCTTCTGCAAACTCCCGGTAGGAATTATTCGGCGCACAATTGATTGAAAAGCCGAGCGCCCATACAGTTCGTCCGAAAGAATCTTCCGAACCTACCTCATCAAGATATCTCCTGTCGAAACTTAAGAAGTTTCTGAAATTCCCCGTTTCATCCTGCATATACTGAATATAGCTCAGGTAGACTGGCAAAAGTTCAAGGGCAACTCTGCTCTTATTCTGCTGGTAGGACATCAGCGCCATAATCAGGGCTCTTGCATTATCGTCCAGGCAATATCCTTCCTTTAAATTGGGGATTCCGTATTTGGCATGCTGCACAATTCCGGTATCATCAGTGAGGCGTTTGACATGCGCAAGGCTAAACGCGGGGATGATCTCGGAATCGATGATCTGCCAGGGTTTCTTTTGAAAATTAATCGGACCTTCAACCGCCTGGTTCAGTATTTTAATATATTCCCGGCCTATTACCGGCCATCTCAACTGAAGGCCATACTCATAGGCATTTTGTTTAATAGTGCTCAGTTTGTCAGGATTGTCAAGCAGGTCAAGGATCTGTAAGGCTAAGCCCTCCGAATCCCTGAAATCGAACAGCCTGCCTCTGTTATCTGCCAGAAGTTCCTGGGCATGCCAGTATGGTGTTGAAATGACCGCCGAGCCGGCTCCTACTGCATAAGATAAGGTCCCGCTGGTTATCTGGGCTTCGTTCAGATAAGGAGTAATATAGATATCTGATGCTGTGAGGTAATTGAATAAGTCGGTATCGGAAACAAATTTGTTAATGAATTCAAGATTTTTATCAACTTGTAATCTGCTGGCCAGCGTTTTTAATCTTTCCCGGTATTCTTCTCCCGAATTCTTTCTAACGCCTGGGTGGGTATTGCCCAGAACCACGTACATGACCTCAGGATACCTGTCAATAACTTCAGGTAAAGCCTTGATCACCGTCTCAATGCCTTTGTTGGTGCTGAGCAGTCCAAACGTAAACAGAACTTTTTTATTGCGGAAAGGATTTGAATTCTTAACCGGATTAAATTGTTTTGGCTCCATGTCGGGAACACCATGCTCAATCAACTTAATCTTTTCCTCGGGGACCCTATAGATTTCTGTTAAAAACCCGATGGCTCGCCGGTTCATCACAACTATTTTTGATGACTGACTCGCAATTTCCCGAATAATGATACCCTGCAGATAGGAGGGCGATTTCAGCACTGTGTGAAGAATGGTGATCAGTGGTTTTTGCAGATGGTTGATCAATGGAAGGATATAAACGCCATCCTGGCCTCCAAAAATTCCGAATTCATGTTCCAGGATACAGGCATCCGTATCACTGGAATTAATATAATTTGCAGCCTTTATATAATCTTTTTGATGTTCCTGCCTGATCGTCAGCTTCACTTCCTCCGGATACCTGTATTCATTCGGATCATCTGAATCTGTCAACGCAACCACATAACCCTGTTGAAGGTCAAGATCATAATTACCGCTAATGGCATTAAATAAATTATGATTAAACGTTGCGATGCCACATTCTCTGGGCCGGTTGGTAGAAATATATGCTATTTTCATCTGGATATGTTTTTGGTAGCAATGACAATCGCTTGCCTAAAAGTCTATCCGGTTATGATGATAATTGCTGGATGATCGGCTAAAACGATGTTGTCAGTGCAGAATTTACCCTACCTTATCTGAGGTGTATCAGCAAACCAATGCCCCATAGTATTGGACATGGGTTTCACCTGAAAGATCTGCCATAATAAATTTCTTATGCCATGCAACGCAGCGGATCGTTTGTTTAGCAGAACTTACTCAGGATCAGGTTATTCTATGTTTAGTAATAACTATTGATCGAACGTTTTGTTCCTTATTATTTGCCGCAATTTAAAATGTGCTCAGGCCTGCGAATTGTTTGAGAGAAATGGCCATTACTCTTATTGCCAGATTCGCCGTGAAAAATAGAACTATAGATCTAAAATATAGTATTTTAGAACCATGCAACCCAACTTGAATAATTATAAAGAACTCCAGGATTTCGGGAATCTGGAACTCCTTGCACGACAGGTGGTCGAAGGATTTATCACCGGGTTGCATAAAAGTCCCTTTCATGGATTCTCTGTAGAATTTGCGGAACACAGGCTTTACAATAGCGGCGATTCAATAAAAAACATAGACTGGAAGTTATACGGACGTACAGATAAACTTTTTGTTAAACGCTTCGAAGAAGAAACGAATCTTCGTTGCCAGATCGTCATGGATATCTCTTCTTCCATGCACTTCCCAAGTAAGGAATTTAATAAACTGATGTTCTCTGTTTACTCTGCGGCATCGCTCATTTACCTTTTCAAGAAGCAGAGAGATGCTTTCGGCCTGAGTTTTTTTTCAGATAAAGTAGAATTTTCAAGCCCCGCAAAATCTACGGCAGTTCATCAGAAATATCTTTTCAGCGAACTGGAAACTCTTTTGAAGGAGCACTCTCACGGAAAGCAGACAAGTGTCGCATCAGCGCTGCATGACATTGCTGAGCAGATCCATAAGCGTTCGCTGGTTATTATTTTCAGTGATATGCTGGAGGGCGGAAGTTCTGATCAGCAGCTCAATGAGATATTTTCGGCACTTCAACACTTAAAGCATAATAAGCACGAGGTGGTAATTTTCAATGTGCTGGATCATAAAAAGGAACTTGACTTCGATTTTGATAACCGCCCATATCATTTTATCGATATGGAAAGCGGGGAGGAGCTGAAGATCCATCCTGCCAATGTGAAAAAAACATACCTTGAAGCAGTCCGGCAATACCACAAGGAGCTAAAGCTAAGATGCGCCCAATATCATATAGACCTGGTAGACGCGGATATTCATGCAGGATTTTACCATGTGCTTAATGCTTACCTGATAAAAAGGGGTAAAATGGTTTAGTTAATCGCTGCCAGAGATTAAAACCTGTCAGTGTTTTTAAATTTAATGAGGGTATAACCGGACTTACTGCGATCGACCATATTAGTCGTCTGGAATTTGTATCGCGGGACTTTGATCAATATAGCTGTCTAAATAAACGCTGACAGGAAGAAGAAACCATGTCAGCGTTTAAGGTCTGTTTGTAATGATTATTTTTTCAATTTGGCCAGTGCCTGTATACCGTTTTCATTCTTAGGGTTTAAGGCCATTGACTTCTCATAGTTTTTAATTGCCAGATCTTTGTTGCCTTTGAGCGCATAAGCTTCACCCAGGCTGTCGTAGGTATTCCACGCATTAGGAAACAACTTCACGTTGAGCGCAAGCACCTCTATGGCTTCATCTATTTTCTTTGTATTTAACAGGCTATAGCCGGCAGCATTCATCCTTGCCTCAATGTTTGTATCATTGTCTACATAACTTTCGGGATTGGTGCTGACCTGAGTTACTACTTTCCATTTATTATTGTCCTTTTCCAGTATAACATATTGGTGGGTGCGGAACTTGGTTTCCGGTTCATCCGGAAAGTTTGAGGTAGTTTGGTCGTATTCAGCAGTAGCCAGTTTGTTGTCTACCCTGATGATAAAATTTTCCTGAGCAACATTAATTGGCAAGGGTTGTGGATCCTCTTTAATTGCATTCATCGCTTGTTCGGAAACCTTATCCCAGCCCTTTAAAGTAGCGGAAAAGCCGCTGTTAAATCTTGTCTGGCTGACATCAGGCGAATGCTTCCAGAGCGCTTGCCAGGCTGCAGCATCACGTTTAAAAAATGCCGCCGGTCCGTCTTTTAATACGTTTTTGATGGCCGCTTCTTCAGTCGACTGCGCAAAGGCGCCAGCGCCGACTATCATAAGTACAACTAAGCTGGCTAAAGAGATACCCCTCAAACGCAGGTTGAAGGAGATCGTACGTTGAAACAGTTTCATATCTTTCTGGTTTAAAGATGGTTATGTTCTTTAATTTAGGTAGAAAATTGGGAAACTCTACTCCACAGTTTAAGGCAGTTTTTTGCTCATTGTCGGGAGATAGCTCAAACTCTTATAAGAGCTTCAACTTCAGGTTCTGCCGCTGTCAACAGAAAAATAATTCTTATTATCGAAATCCTTAATCCCGGGCGTCTGTTAAGTATTAAACTCTGAAATATGGATAAGACACAGATCATACAACAGGCTTACGAAGTTTCACACATCCTTAAAGATGACGGCACCTTTCCGAATAACCCGGTATTACCACTGCTGGTTTACAAACGGGCACTATTGCTGCGGCCCAAAGATGATGCGTCAGCTATAAAAAAGGTTTTTGAAAGTAATGGCTGGACTAACTCCTGGGTAAACGGGGTATACGATTATCATCACTACCACAGTGTAACCCACGAAGTTCTGGGAGTATATTGCGGAACGGCCGATATTCAGTTGGGCGGACCGCATGGTGTATGTGTGGAGGTTTTTAGGGGGGATGTGATCATCATTCCAGCGGGAGTGGCGCATAAGTGCATTAAATCCTCCGAAGACTTTTCGGTTGTTGGTGCTTATCCGGAGGGTAGAGATTATGATATGAACTATGGGAAAGAAGGTGAGCGGCCCAAAGCTGATCAAAACATCGCCCACGTTCCCGTCCCTGGAAACGATCCTGTTTACGGCGCAGAGGGACCATTAAAAAAGATCTGGCAGGTTACGCTATAAGCTCATTTTTCAGGGTTATGGATAATGGGATTGCACTCCTGAACTGTATTGTTTTTTTGGTATTTTTATATATACCGCAATCATATGAAAAGCAGAGTTTTTACGACCTCCCTTTTTTTAATGATTCTCACAATGATTGTTAGCCATTCTGTTACGGCCCAGACTTCTACTGGTATCGTGATTACAAAATTGAACCTGAAATCAACGCTGGAGAATCTTGGTTATGAAACAGTAGACCTGGGTTCAGACACCTATCAGATCAAACTGGTTCAGGGCGCCTCTGTCCCTATATCCGTTGTCCTGAGTGCTGATGGATCCCGAATTTGGCTGATTACCAATTTGGGAGATAAAGTATTGAGTAATCTTAACTCGGAGAGGTTAATCAAGATGCTTCAGTCAAATCGCAATATTGGTACTTCTTTCTTCGCAATTAACTCCAACAGGCTTGAAATGCTAAGTGTCGTCGAAAACCGGAATATGACGCCAGTTATACTTCGCAAGGCGATAGAACTTCAGACCAGGAATGTGGCCAACACAGTAGCGCTATGGGACGAGGGGAAGGTAAATTAGAGGCAACAGCTTTCCTGGTGTAAAAAGACTAAGTACTGCCAAAACTAATCCTCAAAAGGAGGTTTGCTGTTCCTATAAGTTAAAGCCGCTTATGATCAAAGCATGAATATTAAAGCCCATCAGAATAAGGGTAAGTACGATTCCCACAACACTGATCACGGGCACGTTTTTAATATTGATTGGAATACGGAAAGGTCTTTCACGGTCAAATTCTTTTGACCGTAACAAAATAACAGACAGGTTGACAAAGAGAAAGGTGATGAAGATAAAAAAGTTGGCGATCATGGCAATGACCTCTATTTTACCGATCAGCGAGAAAGTACTCATTACGATAAGTATCAGCAACAAGGCGGCAACAGGCGTCTTACGTTTTTTCGACACTGTCGCAAACCGATTCAAAAGTTTAGTTTCTTCTGAAATATTCAGGATAACCCGTGAACTTCCCAGCATATTTGACAGGATGGTATTCGATGTGGAGAAAAGGGCAATAATGGTGATTGCTGTAGCACCAGCAGATCCCATACCTTTATCAACTATATCTGCCAGGGGGCTTTTGGATTCAGCAAGTTCCTCCCAGGGTATAACGCTGACCGCTGAAATAGCGATCAGTGCATAAAACACCATAACGATAATGCTTGCAGAAAACAGTGCCCTGGGAATGTTCTTTTCCGGTTGTTTGGTTTCCTCAGCAAGTTTAACTATCTCTTCGAAGCCGATATAAGCGAAGAAGCTTAATGCTGCCGCCTGCAAAAGAGGTGCTGGGCCACCCGGGGGGAGGGTGGTAAGATCAGCTTCGCCTATGTACGGAAAGGCGATAACGATCACGAATACCAGGCCACCGGCCTCAATAAGAGTAAATATGATATTGACGACCGAGGATTGCCTTATGCCGGCAACGTTCGTTAAAAAGATAAGAAAGATTATGGCCAGGGATGCGATCAACATATTGACAGGAATAAGCTCAAT
This sequence comes from Flavihumibacter soli, assembly GCF_010692725.1. Lineage (GTDB taxonomy): Bacteria > Bacteroidota > Bacteroidia > Sphingobacteriales > Sphingobacteriaceae > Daejeonella > Daejeonella soli. The sequence goes on from NZ_JAAFZB010000092.1 coordinate 180,362, forward strand.
AAAATATCCCGCAAATCCTACCGCAACAGTCGCACCGCTTATAATACCGTTAATCGAGATCATCAGTCCCAAAAACACCCCGGTTTTTTTCCCTAAAGCGTGTTTGGAGTAAACATATTCAGCACCTGCTTTTGGGTAGGCTGCACTCAATTCTGCGTAAGAAAAAACTGTACATAAGGCAGTGACACAAGCAATCATGAAAGCCAACCAGGTAAGGTTACCGGCAAATCCGGCTACTTTGCCAATGAGGGTATAGATGCCGGCTCCCAAAATGGATCCCACGCCGAAGAATATGCATTCTCCCACGCCAAGTGTTCTTTTTAGTTTTTTTTCCTGAGCCATACAAATCTTACGAGAAGATTAAAATGTATATACCAGTAGAGCGTCATAAAGTTTACAAGCAACAGTGCTAATAAAAATCCATCCGATGTCTTCAATCGAAATGGCATAAACCAAGAACGGAGGCCATGTATTTAGCCTCCGTTGAATTACACAATATCTAAATTAACGATTTACCTGTTTGAACTGCGACTTCCAAAACGTCTTTTTCCTTCTTTAGTTCCTGAACCCGCCTGGCTGCTGCGATGAGAAGCAGGTTTCTTAACAGCTGCCTTTTTCATCTTAGGCTGGGAAAGACGTAGTTCAACTCCACGCATATGGTAAGGCTGCTCGTCTATCACAGGTATCACCAGGCCGATCAGCTTCTGGATATCCTTCAGGTAATCGATTTCCTCCTCATCGCAGAATGAGAAAGCCTTGCCGCTTGCGCCGGCACGTCCTGTACGGCCGATCCGGTGCACATATGTTTCGGGAATATTCGGCAACTCATAGTTGATCACATGAGCAAGTGCATCAATGTCGATGCCCCGAGCTGCAATATCTGTGGCAACCAGAGCCTTGATCTTTCCGCTTTTAAAATTGTTTAAAGCGTTTTGACGGGCGTTCTGTGATTTATTACCATGTATCGCTTCTGCCTTAATGCCAGCTTTTACAAGATCCTTTACAATTTTATCGGCACCGTGTTTGGTACGTGCAAAAACCAGGGCTGTTTTGATTGAGCGGTCATTCAGGACATGAATGAGCAGTTTTTTCTTATCTGACTTCTCGACGTAGTAAATCCCCTGTTCAATTGTTTCGGCAGTCGAAGAAACCGGCGTAACCTCCACTTTTTGGGGATGGTTTAGTATGCTCTGCGACAATAGCTGGATTTCCGGTGGCATTGTTGCTGAAAAGAACAGCGTTTGACGTTTTTGGGGGATCTTCGCGATCACCTTTCTTACATCATGGATAAATCCCATGTCCAGCATACGGTCAGCTTCGTCCAATACAAAGATTTTGATATGATGCAGCGATACTAGTTTCTGGTTCATCAGGTCAAGCAGGCGGCCCGGTGTGGCGACAAGTATGTCAACACCATGTTTTAACTTCAGAGCCTGTGGTCCCTGGGCGACACCGCCGAATATCACGGTATGTTTCAGACTAAGATTTCTTCCGTAAGCTTTGAAACTTTCGCCGATCTGGATGGCGAGCTCCCGCGTTGGTGTCAGGATCAGCGTCTTTATTGTTCTTGGTTCTTTTCCGTAAAAAGGATCAGCCTGTAAGAGCTGAAGAATCGGGATAGCAAATGCTGCTGTCTTACCGGTACCTGTTTGGGCGCAGCCTAACAGGTCCTGGCGTTCTAATATAATTGGTATTGCTTGTTCCTGAATAGGGGTGGGACTGGTGTAACCTTCCGTCTGCAGTGCAGATAGGATAGGTTTGATAATGTTTAATTTTTCGAATGACATTCTTTGTTTTTAATAACCGGCTTTTATTTAGCCAGGTTTTGAAGGGACAAAGGTAAGCCTTTAATAATTAATAGGAGTTTTAAAGTCAGTAGTGCAAATTGTCCGAAGGAAATGCTTGTCTTTAAAATAAGGAAGGAGATTGCTTTCGACAATCTCCTTCCTTGCTTCTGAATTTTATTTATTGCACATCCCACCAGACACGCCCGGTAAGTTTGTCACCGCCGGGAACTGCTGCTGCAGCTTCCTGGTAATTGGCACCGTTATTATTTGCTTCCGACAATGGGTAAGGTAACCTGCGGGGAATGGTTGCGTTGGTAACATTACCCGGGTAATTAACCGGGGTCAATACGGGGTAGCCGGTTCGTCGCCAGTTGGACCAGGCCTCATAACCATTGAACAAGGTGGCTAACCAGAACTGGTTGTTTATCATTTCCAGTCCATTCGCGCTATTGTACGGATGCGCAGCGAGGTATGCATCGGCTGCTGCCGGAGTTACGATAGCAGCTGCTGAAAGATCATATTCACCGAAGTAGGTTATGCCAGCCTTAACACCATTATTGTAATGTTCAGCAGCACTGCCGGCAATTCCCCATCGCTGCGCCGCATCGGCCAGTAGCAATTCGGATTCTGCATAGGTAAGGATGAATGTGGGGCCGTCCATCTTCACAAGCCATTCGCTGGGCCTTGAGTAATTCTCCAAACCAGTATAGTCCACGGCTTTTGTAATATCAGTTGCAGCACCCCCCTGGTCGTACCCATTAGGCATACCTTTCTGGTTTGCAGGGGTTTTATCACCATTATCGAGTTCGGCGACAACACCGAGTCGTGGATCATTGTTATTTTTCATCATATCCACGTAGGTCTTGGATAATTTCGCCACCGGACGTTCGTAACTCTGCGTGATCACCTGGCTTATCCGGTTGACAGTTTCCCGTCCGCCGGGTTCTTCGTGTCTGACAATAGCGTTATCCAGGTTACTGGTCATCGTTTTGCCGATTGCCTTGGTAACGTAAGCCTGTGCTGTAGCGGGATCAACCTTTGTCAGACGCATTGCAGCCCGAAGCATCAGTGTATTACCAAACCGTTGCCATCTTTGGATATCACCCTTATAGAACAGATCTCCGCTAGGTATGTCTCCGGCCGGATTCAATGCATTGGTAGCTTCCTCAAGCTCCTTCAGAATATCAGTGTAGATATCCTGCTGTTTATCATATTTAAGGAAATAGTTTTTTGTGTAGTATCCGAGGCCTGCATCGGTGTAGGGAACATCTCCATAGATATCGGTGATCCTTTCCATGATGAGGGCCCGCATGATCCGGGCAATCTGGTGAACGTTGTTTAACTCGGGCTTATTTTCGGTTAGCTTGATCAAATCAGCTACATTCTTTACCTGTTCTGCATAGGCCCTTTCAAAATATGCCGCGGCATAGGCTTCATTAAGCAGGTATTTATCACCAACCCAGTAACCTGCCACATGGGACATCTGTTGAATTGCTGTCGAGAAGTAGATAAGATTGGCGCGCCACGTTTCATAGCTGAAATCCGTACTGCCTGTATAGGTTAGCTGACAGGTCGTAAGCAAGTAATTGGAATCAAAGTTGGAAGCACTGGCAGCTGTAGGGTCGGTATTGATCTCATCAAAGTCTTTGGTACAGCCCGTGCTAAATAGAAGGGCCACTAAAAAGACCGGAATTGATTTTTTATATATCGTTTTCATCATCTTCAAATTAATGGTCATTCAATTAAAATCTTACATTCAGGTTAAAACCAAAGGTTCGTACCGGCGGTACGCCGCCTAGTTCAAGGCCCTGTGCTACCCCATTGTAATTTGACTCAGGATCTATGTTATCGGTATCCTTCATGATCGTAAAAAGGTTTCGACCTACAAGACTGAGAGTTGCTCCCTGGATCACATTATTAAAGACTTTTGCGGGGAAAGAATATCCGAGTGATGCCTCCCTGAATTTAATGAAGCCGGCATCCTGAACAAACTGGCGTGAAACATTATTGGCGAATCCGGAATAGTACACCTGGGCACTAACATTGGAACTTCCGAATGTACGTTCGCGATCAAGAGTGGCTTTATGTAATCCTTCAATGTAGGCGTAATAGTCGGTCGCTGAAAATATTTTGCCGCCAAACTTCCCATCTATCAGGAATGAGAGGTTGACGCCTTTATAGTTGAATGTATTGTTCCATCCGCCGGTCCATTTGTGAAAAGCGGAACCCCAGGGCTTCAGCTCGCCTCTTTCCGGCACACCCGTTTGAGGGTTTACGACAATATTACCTGATGCATCGTACTCATAATCGAATGCCATCACCTGGTTCGCCGCCTTGCCGACGATCTGTTGAACGAAGCCGTTTTCAGACCTTGACTCGCCATTTAAAACCGCCAGGGACGCTTGTTCGGCAGCCAGAGAGATGACTTCATTATTATTAATGGAGCCATTTAAGCTGGAGGTCCAGCTGAAGTTATCCGATTTAACAGGACTTCCCTCAAGCAGAAGTTCGAATCCCTTGTTTCGAAGTTCTCCAATATTAAGCACAACCGAATTATAACCGGAGCTTATGGAGGCCGGAGCTAATAGTATTTCATCCTGTGATTTTTTATTGTACCAGGTCAGGTCGAGGCTCAGGCGGTCGTTCAAAAAGCGCAGCTCTGTACCAACTTCAAATTCCTTGGCCAGCGAAGGTACCAGGGTGCTGTTGGGTATGTCCTGATTACTGATGTTCCCGATAGGGAAGCCACCAATGCTGTTGGTGCTGATCTTATAATACAACAGGGTTTTATAAGGATCGGTTGCCTGACCCACACTGGCATAGCCGATTCTAAACTTGCCAAAGGAGAACAAGTCGCTATCCATCAATTCAGAGAATACGAAGGAAGCACTCACCGATGGATAAAGAACATCAAGGTCATCGGAGGGTGCAAGGGTAGAGAACCAGTCATTGCGCGCGCTGGCGTTCAGATAGAGAAAATTCTTGAAACCCACTTCGGCTGTAGCGTACACTGATTGGATCTCCTGGTTCAGGTCGGTAAAGCCAACAGTTTTAGTTTGGGTATTTCCGATAGAATACAGGTACCGGGTGGCAAAGTCTCCGCCGCCCAGATCACTTGTTTCTATTTCCTGTTTCATCAGGTTGGCTCCCACATTCGGTGTGATTGTAAAGTTGCCGGTCTGAAAGGCCTTACCGATGAGAATATCAGTATTCAGTTCAGAAAATCGTCGTGTGGTTTCGGTCATACTGCCCTCATCGCGGTAAGCGGTTCCGTTTGGAACAACCTTGGTCAAACGGTCTGTAAAAGCATCCCTGCCTACACGGCCCTGGATGAAAAAGCCGTCTTCAAGAGCATACCGCAGACTTGCAACGCCAATCAGGCGGTTTCGGTCGCTGTCGTTGATAAAATTATTGGCGGCAAACCAGGGGTTAGTAGTAAACGCATCATTCACATAACTGAGTTCCTTGCGGTCGGGAGTCGAGCCGGGCTTCAGCATGTTGACATCTACACTTGTTGGCAAAAACATCACGCCGAAATTAGGGTTGCCGGGTGAATCCGATAAGTAAGGACGGTTATCTACCTGCTCGATAATATAATTTGCTTTCACATCGAGGGTCAGTCCCTTGGTCAGGTTATAATTGGTCGAAAGGTTGATGGTTTGCCTGTTCATTCCGGCATTGGGAATGACCGAATTATTATGAAGGTCACTGACAGAGAAACGAATCCCGCCGGCTTCAAATCCTTTACTGAATGAAAGCGTATTCGTGAAGGTTCCTCCGGAACCATAAAAGTTTTGTATGTTTTCCTCCTGTGGAGAATATGGGCGCGTTACACCGTCAAATTGAATTACAGGGCTGCCATCCATCCGGGCACCCCAACTGGAGCGACCAGCATCAAGGGCCGCGTCCGCGGTACTAGGTTTGATACCATTAGATCCCGAGCCGAATTCATACTGGAAGTCAGTGACATTTACAACCTGTTCCGCTACGTAATTCGTATTAAACTCAATACTCCCTTTCCCGCTGCCGCTCTTTGTTGTAACAAGGATCACTCCTGCTTTAGCACGTGATCCGTATAAGGCGGAAGCTGCTGCCCCCTTGAGGACTGTCATACTTTCGATATCATCCGGATTGATGTTCCCGATACCGTCACCTGAATCACCACCTTCACCGAACTTGCCCGGTACAGAGAAAACATTGTTATTCAATGGAATACCATTAATTACATAAAGAGGCTGGTTGGTCTGGCTGAGACTGGAAACCCCGCGAATGATCACGCTGGTTGAGGCTCCGGGGCCACCGGCAATCGAATTGACACTTACTCCGGCAACCTTACCCACGAGGGCATTCGCTACGTTCGTTTCCCGGGCCTTTGTCAGTTCCTCCCCTTTTACTTCTGTCACAGAATAACCCAGGGCTTTTCTCTCTTTACGTACTCCAAGGGCTGTAACCACTACTTCGCCCAGTACTTTTGAGTCTTCGGCAAGACTGATGGAGATCGAGGTCCGGTTATTCAATGCGATCTCCTGGGTTATGAAACCGGTAAAGGAGATCACCAGAATGTTGTTGCCATCGGTACGGAGGCTGAAATTTCCGTTTAAATCCGAGGTGGTGCCTTCGTTGCTCCCTTTCACCTGTATAGTAGCTCCCGGAAGTGCCTGACCTTTGCTGTCAGTGATCCTTCCCTTAACCTCTATCGGATCTGCCTTGATCGAGCTGCTTTGTAATTTATCCGAAGAAGGAGCAATAGCAATAATGTCGTCGATGATCTTGAAATTTAATTTTGCCTGTTTCGAAACTTCTTTCATCAACTCACTGACGGTTCTTTCCTTTTCAGGAATATTAACCCGCATTTTCTGGTCGATATCTTCCCTGTTATAAATAAAGCGATACTCGGTCAGTGCCTCAATCCGTTTAAGTGCGGGGATAACTTTGGCGTCAGTGAATCCGATCCGGACCACCGGATTGGCCTTTGCCATTATCCAGGGTGTTAACAGGAAGATCAGCAGCCATAGAGCCGGCCACCGGTTATTCCTCAAATAGAAATGTAAATGTTTCCTTTTCATAGCTCTTAGTTTTTATTGAGTTTGATACTTATTAATTCTAAGGCATCGGCTGAACCGGATTATTACTGTATCGGGTTTAATCTGGTATTAATTAAGGCATCGGCTTGAACTGGATTATTACTGAATCTGGCTTAATCTGATAAGCGAATTTATGTGCGAAGGCAAGGGCCTCAAGTACTGTTTCGAGGTTTTCATTTTTGAAATCGCCAGTGAAATGCTTGGTGATCTCCGGAGCATTCTGAACGTCGATCTTAACACCAAACCAGTCCTCCAGCTTGACGACTATCTCATTGAATTCCGCATCACTGAAGGCCAGGAAATCAAGTTTCCATGCTTTAAGGTCATCAGCATGAAAGGTTTGCCTTTTCGGAGCGGTGTTTGATATTTTTTTGTTGATCACAACCTGCGAACCGGGTGTCAGATAGACAGCATTGCCGGACTTAACTTTCGTACCTACCTGTTCAACCTTTACCTTTCCGGTTAACAGTGAAACCTTCACTTCAGCCTCATGACTATAATAACGAACCATGAAGGCAGTTCCCAAAGCGGTGGTGAACGTATTGCCCGCTTTCACGATAAATGGCTTCTCCTTGTCCTCAGCAACTTCAAACAGGGCCTCTCCTTCAAGCCTCACAATACGATCCTTCCCGTTAAAATCTTTATCAATCTCAATCCTGCTGTTTGGATTTAGTGTTACCAGGGTGCCGTCTGGCAGCCTCATCGTCTTTTTAGTACTATTCTGAGGGATGGATTTAACTTGCGCAACCGGAAGTGTTTTTGGATACTCATGCTGGCCCGGCCGAAAAAAGTAGCTTAACACAAGTATCACACTTGCAGCCGCTGCCAGAGAAACTGCGTTTTTTCTGAAGAAAGAGCGTGATTGCATCAATTCCGATTCTTCATATCGGTCAGGAGAGGGAATATGGTCCAAAAAAAGCCTTTTAAAGTCCTCCAGGTCTTTTTGGGTTTTATTCCTGAGATTAAGTTCTTGTCTTAGCTCTGCATAAAGAGTTTTGGCTTCGCCTGCGGGGACACGCTTCTCAGGATTGTTTAACAACCAGGTTTCCCAGAAAAGAATATCATCACTATTCTTCTCTGCGCAATAATTCAGAAACGATTCATCGGTTAGGAAATCCTCAATTTCATATTGTTGAAAGTTCATTTTCTCCATTTAAACTAAAGAGAAAGATGACTGCGATTTTTACCCGCTTTATTGAAGATTTATTTTCAATAGCGCCTGGAACCGGCGGAATAGCGGACTTGAGATTTATGCTGATGACAATGATGGGAGAGGACAAGATGGATTATTCAGTCAGCATCTAACTTAGATCCTTCCTTAGCGATTTAATCGCTTCATGAATTTTGTTATAGACCGTGCGGATTCGTAGAGAGGTCTTTTTAGCGATCTCTTCGCAGCTGAGATTCTCATAATACTTGAGCATAAGCAGTTCCTTCTGACGATCAGGAAGTTTGTCTATGGCGTGCCTGATCCGAAGCTGGTTTTCAAGGACAGAAGTATCGTTGATCATGAGCTCCTCTGCGGTGGGCTCAGGTTGAAGTTCATACTCGTGCTCAGTAAGACTGATAGTGCGATGATTGAGTTTAATATCATAGATAAGCCTTCTCCTGAAAGAAACGATAAGATAGCTCTTCAGGTTGTCAGGGTCTCCAAGAGATTTCCTTTTGTCCCACAGGTAGAGGAAAAATTGATTGATCGTATCCTTTACCTGTTCCTCGTCTCCGGAGATCGTTCGGCCGTTCCTAACCAGATCGGGATGCAGCATCTCATAAATTGTAAATAAAGCATTTGTATCTCCGTCTTTCAATGCAAGCCACAGAATACTTTCATTTAAATTCATACCCAGGACGATACCGTCTTATTACTATTACATGTCTTATACTTAAATATAATTAATTTACCTGAACAAATCGCTAAGGTGAGGATCAATCTTTTCGGTCCGGAAGCTGTAATTAGGCAGCATTTTGAGAACATTTATACTTACGGAAAGCATATAAATTTTCATTCAGAGTAGGAGTGAACGATCATAATCTTATACCGCTGCAATACCAGAGTGCATAATGTAAGTTGGACTCGTCTTTATTAATCTGATGAGGCAGAATTTATTCAGAACTTTCATTTGTTGAAGAGTCCAATTCTTTCAGAATCACATTAACATCTTCCTCGGTAGTGCTTAACTTGGTTTTGCAGATCTTTATAAGCTGCGCAGCCCTTTTCACTTTGTCGGATAACTCATCTACCGAGATCTCGCCCTGTTCAATTTCAGAGACTATCAGCTGAAGCTCTTCGAATGCTTCTTTGTAGTTTGGTTCTGTACCATTCATTATTCTGAGGTTTTTTGAGATGATTGTATAACACTGAGCAGTTGCCCTTCAAAAAGGATGGTGTCCAGGGTGTCGCCCGCTTTGGCCTCCCGGTATGTCTTCAGAGCATGTCCGTTCAGGCGTGTAATGCTATACCCGCGCTTAAGAACATTCTGAGGACTCATGTTGTGAATGTTCTTTTCCATTCCATTTAACTCCGTGTTGTGTTTCTTAAGCAGCGTAGAACTTTCCTTTTTAAGGTTCTGGCCTGTTTGCTTAAGTAATTGCTGGCTGGTGCCGCAATAAATGAATGCTGCTTTTTTTACACCTTCCCTGATCGCCGAGAGATAGTCACGATGACTTTTGAAAAGAAAGACGGATTGCCGGTAGATTGACCGTCCATGCTCTCTAACCCGGGTACGATTTTCAGTTAAGATCCTTTCTGTTACGGAGCGGAACAGCTTGATCTCCGCCTGAAAACGCATGCGTTCATCATATATCAGCCTTCTGCTCTGTTCCGCGATCCTTTCCTCCGCCCTGTGAACCGGGACAGAAAAATTGTGAAACTTTTGGATCAGGTCCTCAGCAATCTTGGTAGGCGTGATTGCATTGGTATGTGATATCATCTCCACAACGGTTTCGTTGGTTGCATGCCCGATCCCTGTGATCACGGGTATTGGAAATAACGCTATTTCCCTTGCCAGTTCATAATCATTGTAACAGGACAGCCCGATATCTCCGCCGCCACCACGAATGATAGCAACAACATCAAAGTGTTCACGGACTTTCCTGATCCGCCGGAGCTGTGCAATGATCGAATGTTTCGCTTTCTCACCCTGCAAAAGAGAAGGGAACAGGAAGTGGAAAAACCGGTAGCCCCAGGAGTTCTGCTCCAGGACCTTTAAGAAGTCTGCATAACCCTTGCTGGTTTCGACGGATATAATTGCGATTCGTTGCGGAAGCAGAGGTATGGTGAGCAATTTGTTGGCATTAAAGAGACCTTCTGTCTGAAGCCTCTTAATCGTTTCCTGCTTCTCTTTTTCGATATCACCGAGAGTATAGCTCGGATCAATATCATGAATGATAAGTGAGAGCCCGTGGGCCGGATCGTAAGTAATGCTCGCCAGAAACAAAATCTTGATACCATCCTTCAGCGGTTCATTAAGTACCTTCAGGAACCTGTAGTTAATATTGCGGTAATCATCCCGCCAGAGGATTGATTTCATCTGTGCGATCACTTTCCCGTCCTTTTTCTCGACAAGTTCGGGATAGCAGTGCCCCGAGTGGGAGTACAGATTAAGCTTATTCATCTCCGCCTTGATCCAGTAGGTGCCCGAATAACGTTCGGAAAGCGTTTTCTGAATGCTTCGGGAGACCTGAAGAAGGCTAAAGACCTGTTTATCCACTTGCTTTTGTTTGAATCCGTGTTTTGGCTTTATTGAAGTTATTTATGAACTCGTTTGAATTCAGGATGCCGATTCGACGATTGAATCCTTTTCCGAACATTCCTTCAGGAGTTCCTGCCGGTGCAAAAGTCCCCAGTCGCGGAGTGCGGCGATTACCGTTTTAAGCGACTCGCTGTGAGGCGTAAGTGAATAGGTAACCTTCACCGGGTATGTGTTCTCGACCCTTCTTTTAACCAGGCCATTCAGCTCCAGGTCGCGGAGTTCTTTCGACAGCATTCGATCAGTAACACCGTTAACCTCTCTGGAAATCTCGCCGAAGCGTTTTTCACCAAAGGTCAGTGCAACAATGATCGGAAGCTTCCATTTACCATTTAACACGTCAAGTGCATCCCGTATGGGACGGAGGATTCCCATGCATTCAGAATGCTCTTTCTCTTCCTGTTTTTTCATAATGTTCCTTTAACTATCATAAAGTATAGTGCTATACTATAATATAGTACTTACAAAGATATAGTAAGTATCTGTAAATTTGCAGTGTAAAATTAGAAATTAAAAAACACCGGTAGGTATAGATAACAGCCGGAAGTATAAAAGAGAACTCTAAAAAACTAAGCAATGACAACAACTAAATGGGTAATAGACCCCACACATTCTGAGATTCAGTTTAAGATTAAACACCTGATGATCTCCACCGTATCCGGGCAGTTCAAACAGTTTGAAGGGGATGCCGAAACTGAGAGCGATGATTTCGAAACCGCAAAAGCACATTTTTCTGCCGACATTAACTCGATCAGCACGAATAACGAGCAGCGTGATGAGCATCTTAAGAACGGCGATTTCTTTGACGCTGAAAATCATCCACAGCTAACCTTCACGACTGAAAACATCGAGAAGATCGATGATGATGATTACAAGATCCATGGTATACTGACCATGAGAGGTGTAAGCAAGAATATTGTGCTGGATGCTGAATTCGGCGGCATTACTCAAGATCCATGGGGAAATACCCGTGCGGGCTTTGAGCTTAATGGAAAAATAAATCGTAAAGATTTCGGTGTCAGTTTTGGTATGCTGACTGAAACAGGCGGCATCGCTCTGGGTGAGGAAGTAAAGCTACTAGCAAGTGTGCAATTTGTAAAGCAAGTGGCTTAAGGCAATACTCAGTACTGAGTACATAGTATTAGTAGTTAGTGCATGGAACACCCTATGCTGCATGGGTCATCATATGCTGCTTGGGTCATCATAAAAGAGCCTTTCAGATAGTGAAAGGCTCTTTTCTTTTACTCCATGTTGTTTTAGTACAGGTAGTTCAGGGCGATAATGTCATTCGCATTGAACAGGCGATTACCACCGTTTGAGCATGCAAGCATCCAGGAGTTGGCATCAGCCTTCGAAGGGGTGCCCGGGATCAGGATTGCTCCAACACCAGCATTACCTTCATTCGACTTCTTACCGCCGCAGCTGAATGCCCGGTTCATGTAATCGGTATGACGAAAGCCAATGCAATGGCCCATTTCATGCGTCAGAACAGAGGCCAAATAATTGACGTCCGGATTGGAGCCGTAGGCAGCCGCATTTGTGTTCATCCGGATCTGGTTATAGGGATTGCCGGAAGAAGTGGGAAAGCCAGCAGAACCAAGGGTAATATATCCACCGCTAGGACCTTCATTGAATCCAACGATCGTGATATTTCCACCGCTGCTGACACGCTGAAATGTGATCCTTAAATTCTGCGCATTATAACGCGCAATTGCAACGTCGGTTGCCTGGGAGTACGGTGTGGTCAGATTACTCACGGAAACTGTAATAGTTCTGGGAAGTGACGTAACAAGGTTGGTGGTACGGTACTGTTCGTCCTCGGCAATCCGAAGACTCGGACTGTTAACATTTGCACTAAGGTTTTCGTCGGTTAAGAGGATGTCACCTTCCACAAGGTAACCGCCATCACGGGCGATCACATTCTCAGTGCTGAAGCCCAGTTTGTCGATCTTGTCGAGCACCTGCTGGGAAACGGTAGTTTGAGCCTGTTCGGTGGCCCGCTCAGATTTTTTGCAGGAAAATACGGCTACTGACAGCACTCCGGCCAGCAGGCAAATTGGTAGTTTTTTTAAGGTCATGTCTGGATTGGTTAATTTGTGAAATCATATATCAGAGTAAAATATTTCTAAGAACCTTTAAAAGAGCATTGAAATCCATAACCGAACAAGGAAATCTTTTGTTTGGCGGGAAATCTTTTTTACTCCCTGACTTTAAGTGGAAGTGCGGAATTGAAACCCTTCCTGTAATAGAAGGTAAATATTAATTTTCTGAAGCACAAGCAGTTAAAAAGAAAAATTGTCAACTGCCTATGCACGTATTAGAGGGGAATAAACTCAGAGCTATCAATACAGACTTATTATGTTTAAATATGTAAACCGATAGTGCCTTTTAACGGTTACCCATAAACCTATAACCCCTAAACCCATAACCTTTGAAAATAGCTACCTATAACGTTAACGGCATCAACGGAAGGCTTCCGGTGCTGCTTCGCTGGCTCAAAGAATCGGCGCCGGATGTTGCATGTCTTCAGGAGCTTAAAGCTCCCCACGAGAAATTTCCGGAAGCCCAGATAAGGGACGCTGGTTACGAGCCTATCTGGCACGGGCAGAAAAGCTGGAACGGGGTGGCTATTCTTTCGCGAATCGGGCAGCCGGAGGAGATAAACAGGGCGCTTCCCGGCGACCCTGAAGATTCACAAAGCCGGTACATTGAAGCGAACGTTAACGGCATTCGAATAGCCTGCCTCTACCTTCCTAACGGCAACCCGGCTCCGGGACCAAAGTTTGATTATAAGCTGGGTTGGTTTAATCGTCTTCAACTGCATTCTAAGGATCTTCTAAACCTGGATATGCCTGTGATCATGACCGGCGACTTCAATGTGATGCCAACCGAACTGGATGTTTATAAGCCTGAGCGATGGGTCAAGGATGCTCTCTTCCGCCCGGAAGTTCGGGCCGCTTTCCATGAACTGGCTGCGCAGGGCTGGACCGATGCGATACGTAAGCTCTATCCTGGTGAGGTTATTTATACCTTCTTCGATTATTTCCGTAATGCCTATGAGCGTAATGCCGGCCTGCGCATAGATCACTTTCTTCTAAATAAGAAACTGGACGGACGCCTTCTTAATGGGGGAGTCGACCTATACGTAAGAGGTTGGGAGAAAACAAGTGATCATGCACCGGTATGGATAGAACTGGCAGAAATTTAGACTCAACACTTTAAAAAACCAGCAATTCGTTCTGACAATATCCTGTAAGATAATTCAACAAAAATCCTGACATTCAAAAAGATATTCTGAATTTAGAGATACTAACGGTTGAATAATCGCACTGATGGAAGAGATCGAAAATACAACTACGACAGTCGCAAAAGCGGATTCCGGACAAAAGCAATCGATATGGCATGAACTGAGAAACGCTATCCGGGGTACCGAGGCCGATTATACGCAGATCGGTATCAGGAAAGCGATCTTCCTTTTGGCAGTCCCGATGATCCTGGAGCTGGTGATGGAGTCTACATTCGCCGTCGTTGATATTTACTTTGTCAGCAAGCTCGGTGCTTCGGCGGTAGCCACTGTCGGCCTTACCGAAACCTATCTGTACCTGCTCTATTCCATTGGTATGGGCCTGGCAATGGCGGTAACGGCCATCATTGCCCGGCGGGTCGGCGAAAAGAACACAAAGGATGCCGGTATTTCAGCTGTCCAATCAATTCTCCTTGCCATTCTGGCATCAGTACCCTTTTCAATTGCCGGCATATTCTATGCTAAGGAATTGCTTGGGTTGATGGGGGCAGATCAGTGGTCCATAGAACATGGTTACCTGTATACACGTTGGATGCTTGGCGGGAACATGGTCATCATGCTGCTGTTTGTCATTAACGCAATCTTTCGCGGAGCCGGGGACGCCGCAATCGCGATGCGTATCCTCTGGATTGCCAATGGGATCAATATTATTCTCTGCCCCCTGCTAATTTTCGGATGGGGACCAATCCCGGCCATGGGGATAGAAGGCGCCGCAATTGCTACGACAATCGGAAGGGGCACAGGAGTATTAACTCAGCTTTGGTACCTGTTTAAAGGGGGAAAACACATTAAAGTAAAACGCTCACAGCTCCAGGTGGATACCGCAAGCATGTTCAACATTGTTCGCACTTCGCTGGGTGGTATCGGCCAGATGATCGTAGCGATGACGTCCTGGATCTTTCTAGTGCGTATCCTGGCAGAAATAGGCAGCCAGGCAGTCGCTGGTTCTACTATTGCCATCCGGATCATGATGTTCACCATGATGCCGGCCTGGGGAATGTCGAATGCGGCCGCCACGCTGGTAGGGCAGAACCTCGGTGCCGGTAACCCCGACCGTGCTGAATCTGCTGTCTGGAAAACCGGCACCTACAATATGATCTTCCTGCTTGGTGTATCCCTCGTGTATTTCTTCTTTAATGATACCCTGATGCGCATTTTTACAGATGACAGCCGCGTTATCGCCGTTGGCGCAGAATGGCTGCGCATACTTTCTTTCTCTTATTTTGTATATGGCTGGTGGATGGTGTCCACTTCAGCATTTAACGGTGCCGGAGATACACGCACGCCGACAATGATAAATCTCGTATTCTTCTGGCTAATACAGATCCCCTTATCCTACTACCTGGCAATCATCCTCGACTGGCAGCAATCCGGCGTGTTCTGGGGTGTATTTGTTTCAGAAACCTCAGTGGGACTTTTCACCCTATGGTTGTTTAACAGGGGCAAGTGGAAAACGGTGAAGGTGTAGAAACAATTATGTTTTTGTTTAGAGTAGTTGGTGACGACTTTCTTACGACCTTGTTTATATTCCTGTTAACCGGGCAACGCTAATCGGTCCTCTATCCCAGTTTTAATAGAACATTCAACGATCGATCAAATTGTAACTACTAACTTGCAATACTGATGTTTTAGAATATCTTTAGAGCAAAAAGTAAATTATTTTCGTTAATCGGAAATGCATTAACTGATAAATAGTATGGGTTTGCTTGTTTAACAGGACCTTATAATATATTCGAGCGAAATCATCTATGGAACGCCCTACATTCGAAGAACATCCCAATCATTCGTCCGGTGTGCAACCGGTAGAACTTCCTGTGACATCATTCTCTGCGGGTGACCCTGCATCTAACAATTCCATTCAAGAAACGAAAAATATGGAAGTACACCACCACGCACATCATGATCATGGAAAGAAAAACTGGAAAAGCTATTTCTGGGAATTTATGATGTTATTCCTGGCCGTGTTCTGTGGATTCCTGGCCGAATATCAGCTGGAACATAAGATTGAAAGCGACCGGGAGGAAGTCTATATCAAGTCGATGATTGAAGATCTGCAAAAGGACACGATGAATTTGGCCTCTGTTATAAGAGACTTTCAAATGCTCGATTTAAAGCTGGATACTGTTTTGAAGATGTATCCCAAGCTTTCAACTGGATATAATGATACGTTGTGGAGAAATGTTGAAGCAGTAGGGGGCTATCCGGATTTTATTTATTCTGACCGGACCATGCAACAATTAAAAAATTCCGGGGCCATGCGTTTGATCAGAAATAAGAAAGTAACTGACGGAATTGCCAGTTATGATTCAAATGTTCGGGATCTTATCACTGTTGACATACCGGGTGTTTCCATTGAGTTTATGGCTACCAGAGAACTAGTGCATAAGATATTTGATCAGCAAAATTTCGCAATAGACTGGAAAACGACATCGATAGCTCAAATGAAAAAAGCGAATAAAAATTATCTTTTAAAAAGCGATCAGGCCTCACTAGGCGAATTCTACAACAGCGTCTATAGTCTTAAACATGTATACCAAATGATAAGTGGAAAGGAAACATTATTATACAAGGAGTCTGCATCATTAATTAACTTGTTAAAAAGCCAGTATAAATTGGAATAAGTTAAAATTTGAATTTAAAGAACAGGTTGAACCAGTACCTTTTACTCAGAAAAACTTGCGTCTATTTTAATTGGAGCTTCTAAACTTGTCCCAACCGCAAGGGCTTGCATATTGATTTGATAAGCAAAGATCCAAATGAACCGTATACAGTCTTCACCACCGAAATTAGGGACAGCAATAAAGACCATGATAATTCGCTGAATGGTGTTGGAGCGGGAGCAGTTTCAGAGTATATTGTCTCACCATACATACATTTTTGTCTAAATGCTAAGTACTAAATACTAACTACTAGTAATGAAACGACCGATCTTAAACCTGCTCTTCCTCCTAATCACCTTCTCCTTATTTGCACAGGACCAAAAAGCGCCAGCTTACCCTTTAATTACACATGACTCCTATTTCAGTATCTGGTCCTTTGGAGATACATTAAATAACGTTACGACAAAGCATTGGACCGGATCAAATCAATCTTTACTTGGCTACATTAAAGTCGATGGTAAAGTTTATCGCTTTTTAGGAAGGGAGGAACCTGTTTACCGAACGCTGCTACCGGCCGCGGATGAGTCTTCATACCGGGTAAAGTATACAGAAACAGCACCGGCGGACGGCTGGGTTGATCCACGCTTTGATGACAGTGCCTGGAAAACGGGAACAGCGCCTTTTGGAGATCATGCAGAGGCCGGAACCCCATGGAAGACCAGGGATCTCTGGATCCGCCGGGAATTCACTCTGAATGATCTGAAGTTTAATGACCTGTTCCTGAAGATCAGGCATGACGACGCTGCGGATGTTTACATAAATGGAGAGAAGGCCGCTCACATACCGGGAGCCTCCGGTAAATTCAAGTACATCAGCCTCGAAGACTCCATAAAGAAAAAGCTGAAACAGGGTAAAAATATTTTAACGGTTCATTGTGTTAATACCGGCGGGGCCGCAATTCTCGATGCCGGGATAGTGGAACGGCGAGTGCAGAAGCAGGATGACCGGATCGTCATAGCGAAGCAAAAAAGCGTCAACCTGACAGCAACGCAGACAATCTACCAGTTTGTTTGCGGTGGTGCAGACCTTACAGTGAAATTCACTTCGCCCTTGCTGCTGGATGACCTGGAACTGTTGTCAAGACCGGTCTCTTATATTTCGTTTGAGATAAAGGCAAATGACAATGCAAGCCATGACGCGGAGATTTTCCTGGGGGCATCTACGGATATTTCTGTCGACCTCCCGTCTCAGCAGGTGGCGGGAAGGAAGTATGAATCGGGTGGGCTGTCGATATTGAAAGCGGGCAGCACCGGACAGGAGATTCTAAAAAAGAAAGGCGATGATCTTCGTATAGACTGGGGGTATATGTATGTCGCCGTGCCTTCGGATTCCAGGTCTAAACAGTATTTCACGACGCAAAGCGAAGCTGCTGAATCATTTATTAGCAGTACCGGGCAGAATTCATTCACCAAAGGGGGCAAGAAGCTGTTCCTGAACACGGTTATACCTTTCGGGAAAATATCATCGGCAGCAAAGGAGCAATATGTTCTGATGGCATATGATGATCTTTACTCGGTCCAGTACTTTGGTCAGAACTTAAAGCCCTGGTGGAAAAATGATCCTGGCCAGACCATTGAAAAGGTATTGCAAAAGGCCTCCGCAGAATACCGCCTTGTTATGAAGAAGCGTGAAGCCTTTGACAGGAAACTTTTCTCTGACGCAAAGGCGGCGGGTGGTGAAACTTACGCGAAGCTTTGTGAAATGGCTTACCGGCAAAGTATCGCCGCTCATAAGCTGGTGAAAAGTCCCGATGGTGAATTACTGTTTATGTCTAAGGAAAACTTCAGCAACGGATCCATCAATACCGTCGATGTGACGTACCCCTCTGCTCCGTTGTATCTGATCTATAACCCTGACCTGCTTAAAGGTATGCTGAACGGGATCTTCTATTACAGTGAAAGCGGGCGCTGGAAAAAGAACTTTGCGGCTCATGACCTCGGAACCTACCCGATAGCCAACGGGCAGACCTATCCGGAAGATATGCCGGTCGAAGAATCGGGTAACATGCTGATCCTGACCGCTGCTATTGCCAAAGCCGAAGGGAATGCTGATTATGCTAAAAAACACTGGAAGGTTCTAACTACCTGGGCGGAGTTTCTATCGAAAGAAGGTTTTGATCCTGCTAACCAGCTATCGACAGACGACTTTGCCGGCCACCTGGCAAGAAATACCAACTTATCCGTCAAAGCCATAGCAGGCCTGGCCGGCTACGGGATGCTGGCGGGGATGCTTGGAGACCAGGCGACCTCGGCTAAATACAACACCATGGCTAAGGATATGGCCAGGCGCTGGATGAGCATGGCTGATGCGGGAGATCATTACACACTCACCTTTGATGATAAAAATACCTGGAGTCAAAAATATAACCTGGTATGGGATAAGTTATTGGGACTGGGTTTGTTCCCTGCCGAAGTTTATAAGAAGGAGATCAACTTTTACCTCGGAAAACAGAATAGGTACGGCTTGCCTTTAGATAGTCGAAAAACCTATACCAAGTCCGACTGGATCATATGGACCGCTACTTTAGCTGACAATCAGAATGACTTCGATGCGTTAATAAAACCCGTTTTTAAATTCGCAACCGAAACACCCGACCGGGTACCTCTAAGCGACTGGCATGAAACCACATCCGGTAAGATGGTCGGCTTCCAGGCAAGAAGTGTTGTAGGCGGATACTTTATCAAAATGCTTGCCCATAAATTGGCATCCAAAGCAACGAACTAAGCATTTTTAATTTTAGATATTCAGGTTTCAAAGGCGGAATTATAAATTCTGCCTTTGTAGTTTTCCAGTTGTTTAAGGCCTTTACGTGTAAATCCAATCAAACGGCTTATTTGTGAGTGTGCCTTTAGAAATATTCCTGAATTAAAGCCTAACTTTACTTTAACTCACAAAATTTATTTATTAATTTTATTTCAACGATTGTTTGGAGAGTGCTTTATCCCCATTTTTCAATTTATTTCTAAAGTTCTGAACAAAGCCGCCCAGCTTTATCGCCGATCCTAGCTATCATATTCTTTCAGCATTCTCATCCCGCAATTACTAGGAATTTAATTTTTCAATTTAAAAATCAAGAAAATGAAAAAGTTGATCTTACTGATAGCGATCGGATTATCGCTTTCCTGTGAAAAGGAAAAGGTCCAAAATCAAACTGAGGACATTCAACTCAGCAAAGCAACGGCTGAAATATCGTCCAACGGAGCAAGCCAGATATCCGGGCTTGGCACGTATGCGGTAACGGGTGAATGTGAACCGCTGCTTGAAGGCGCCGCCTATGCCATTAAAATGACCGGGGAGCTTGAGGGTTGCCTCTACGCATTCATAGACAACTTCGAATGCTCACCAAGCGGAACATACCGGGAAAGTGGCAGAGAGTACTTTGTTGGCACCTACAAGGGAGTGGCCGGAACATTCTGGACTGGTTATGAATTCGCGGGCAGGTATGAAGGATGTCCCGAAAATGGCGAGGCATTAGGCGCTGAAATCTTCGGACGTTGTCAACATCCGATTGTGCCAGGCAGCGGCGAGGGAGTTTTCGAAGGTGTCACCGGTCGCCTGGACTTTAAGGACGACATCGAAGCGCAAAATTTCCCTTATAGGGGTCACCTTCGGTTTTAACATTTAACACGGCCTGTTTAGATCTACAGCGGGATGAACACAGACCTCAAATAAAGCAAGGAATTCGAACGAGGTTGGGCGGCTATTAACTAACAAATCAGGAAGTTCAGGGACGGTATCTGGTATTTCTATTGAATATCCCCTCTAGTTTAATGTAACCAATTAAATCTGGTCCCCTGTTAAGCAGGTGATAACTACGTTTTTGCTCAATATTGCACACTTTCTGAACAATTATCATGTTCTTATAAGTATTCCCTTTTTTGAAAAACTTATTGAAAAATAATTTGCGCAACCGATCAATTGCATTTATATTTGCAACTCAATGGTTGCAAATAATAGACAAGTATGAGACGGGATGTATTTCAGGCGATCGCTGATCCTACCCGCAGGGCAATATTAACGCTGATCGCATTCCAGGCGATGACACCCAATGCCCTTGCCGAGCACTTCGGAAGCAGCAGGCAGGCGGTATCGAAGCATATTAAGATCCTGGCGGAGTGCGAGCTTGTCCGGCAGGAGGCATCGGGAAGAGAATTGTATTATCACTTAAATCCCAATAAAATGAAGGAACTTGATAGCTGGCTGCAGCCTTTCCGGGAAACGTGGGAGGGACGCTTCAATCAACTGGATAATATTCTGGATAACTTAAAAACCAAATAATCATGACTACAGCAACAAAGGAGACTATGATCTCAAAAGACCTGGCAAACAAGAAAATTCTGGTGGTAAGAGAATTCGATGCACCGCTCGAAAAGGTATGGAGAGCCTGGACCGATAGTGAACTGCTGGACCAGTGGTGGGCACCTAAGCCATGGAAGGCCAATACAAAGTCAATGGATTTCAGGGAAGGCGGGAGATGGCTTTATTATATGGCCGGGCCTGATGGTGAACGCCATTATTGCCGCTTCGACTATGAAACCATTGACGGGCCGCGGTCATATACCGGTGCTGATGCGTTCTGTGATGAAGAAGGCAATGATATTGGCGAACTGCCCAACATGCACTGGAACACCAAGTTCTCTGAAACGGCTACCGGCACGAAAGTAGAAGTGGAGATAAGCTTCAGTTCTAAAGAGGATCTTGAAAAAATCATTGAAATGGGCTTTAAAGAAGGCTTTACAGCTGCCCATGGTAACCTGGATGAATTACTGGCGAAATAGCAGCTTCTTATTAAAAGCCTAGCCTGATGCCCTGGTAGACGAATTGATCTGCCAGGGCATCAGGCTTTTATAAATAACCTCCGGCTTTAGCCGGAGGTTAATCTGCCTACACTCCCGGGGCTTTAGCCCAAACGCTTAATAAACCGTTATAATTAATTATGTTAGCATTTCATTCTAACCAATTAATAGGGGCCGACCCAATAATTTCATTCAGAAGCTATAAGATAACGTATGCTAAATCTCAGATACCCAATTCTCATCATCCTGCTTTTTGTCTCATTTGAATGTACCTCGCAAGATAAAACAGCTGCAAAATGGAACAGCCTTTTCAACGGCAAAGACCTGAAGGGCTGGAAACAGCTGAACGGGAAAGCTAAATATGAAGCAAAGAATGGTGAGATCATCGGTACGACGGTTAGCAATGAGCCTAATTCCTTCCTAACGACCGAAAGAACCTATAGCGATTTTATCCTTGAGCTGGAAGTAATGGTCGACACACCGATGAATTCCGGTATTCAGTTCCGCAGCTTAAGCAAACCGGATTTTCAGAACGGCCGGGTACATGGCTACCAGGTAGAGATCGATCCCGCGAAGCGTGCCTGGAGCGGCGGCATCTACGACGAGGCCCGACGTGGCTGGCTCTATCCCATGGAGCTGAACCCGGAAGGCAAAAAAGCATTCAGGAATAATACCTGGAATAAATACCGGGTAGAATGCATCGGCAATACCATCCGCACTTGGGTGAACGGCATCCCGACGGCACATATCATAGATGATATGACCAGGGAAGGTTTTATTGCGCTGCAGGTACATGCTATTGGTAAGGATGAAAAGCCCGGCAAAAAAGTACGCTGGCGCAACATCAGGATACAGACGACTGATTTAAAGCCTGTACCCTATGATAAGATCGCCGTGGTCAACCTGCTGGCTAATAACCTTTCTGAGCAGGAGAAGCAGAACGGCTATTATTTATTATGGGACGGTAAGACCACTGCCGGCTGGCGGGGCGCTTACAAGACCAGCTTTCCCGAAAAAGGCTGGGAAATTAAAGATGGAGTTCTGACTGCCCCGAAAAGTGACGGCGCGGAATCAACCAATGGAGGTGATATCGTGACGGAGAAAGAGTTCTCAGCCTTTGAACTGAAGTTCGACTTCAAACTCGGCGAAGGTGCCAATAGCGGCGTTAAATATTTCGTCACCGAGTTGGAAGGGAATAAAGGCTCGGCGATCGGACTGGAGTACCAGATCCTGGATGACGCAAAACATCCCGATGCCAAACTGGGCCGCAACGGTAACCGCACGCTTGCCTCACTCTACGACCTGATAGCTTCCCAAAAGGTCCCTGCTTCAATTAAGAATATTGGTGAATGGAACCAGGGAATTATCCGCGTCTACCCGGACAACAAAGTAGAATACTGGCTCAATAGTTATAAGGTGCTTGAGTATGTGCGTGGTTCCAAAGAGTTTAAAGACCTGGTGGCCATCAGCAAATACAAGGACTGGCCGAACTTCGGTGTGGCCGAAAAAGGCAGGATCCTGCTGCAGGACCACGGCGCTGCCGTATCGTTCCGGAGCATCAAGATCAGGGAATTAAATTAGATCCTATTCGTATGAGCACTTCAAGAAGAAAATTCATTAAGCAATCAGCAATTGCATCCGCAGGCGTATACCTGGGAGCAATGGGCTTCAGCGCCAAAAGTTACGGCCGGATCATCGGCGCAAATAACCGGGTAAGGGTAGGAGTGGTCGGTTTCTCTGACCGCTTCCGCCATTCTTTATTCCCCTGCTTCTTACATCACAATAAAGAACTGAACTTTGATATCGTCGGTGTTTCGGATCTCTGGAACTACCGTCGTGAATTAGGTGTGGCGCACCTGAAGGAGAAACTTGGTCATGATGTGACCGCCTGCCGAAATAATGAGGAGCTCTATGCCCTCAAAGATCTCGACGCGGTGATCATCAGTACGGCAGACTTTCAGCATGCACTGCATGCCATAGAGGCCGTTGAGGCTGGTTGTGACGCCTACTGTGAAAAGCCTTTTGCCGAAACAATGAAGGACAACCGAGCAGCCCTCAAAGCGATTAAGAATTCCGACCGTATTGTACAGATCGGTTCGCAGCGCCGGAGCGGCAGCAATTATAAAGCGGCCGACAGGTTCATCAATGATGGTAAGTTCGGCGATATAACCATGGTAGAACTTAGCTGGAACATTAACCAGCCGGGACGGTGGCGCAGACCGGAATTGGTAGCCAAACTCAGGGAAGAGGATACCGACTGGAAGCGCTACCTGATGAACCGCCCTTCCGAACAATGGGATCCGCGTAAGTATCTTGAATACCGTCTGTTCTGGCCTTACTCTTCCGGGATGCCCGGGCAGTGGATGTCGCACCAGATCGATACCGTGCACTGGTTTACCGGACTGAAGCATCCGCGCAGCGTGGTGTCAAACGGTGGCATCTACCAGTGGAAGGATGGCCGGAGGAACTGGGATACAACCACGGCAGTCTTTGATTACGGTCCCTCGAACGACCTCAGCAAGGGTTTCCAGGTCGTGTTCACTTCCCGCATGCATAACGGCGATGAGAACCCGGCGGAGATCTATTACAGCAACGGCGGAGAGCTCAACCTGAACAGCAACATGATCTCCCCTAAAGGTGGTTTGGGAGAAACACATGCCACGGCGATGGGTATGAAGCCTAACCTGCTGGCGGAATTGAAGATCATAGCAGATGAAGTGAAGGTGGAAACAGCGGCAAACACCGGCGGCGATCCGCTCACCTCAGCACACATGCGCAACTGGATGGAATGCGTGCGCAGCCGCAAGGAGCCGAACGCGCCGGTTGAGGCAGGTTACTACCACTCCATAGCGAACATCATGACCACGGCTGCGGGTCGCACGGGCCATAAAGCCACCTTCGACGAAGCAAGACAGGAAGTGATGGTAGATGGTAAGGTGTTTAGGTATTAACCACGGGCTTAAGCCCGCGGTTAAGGATGACCAGTTACTGATCATTCTGTGGAATGATGCTATCAAAACCAGCCAGTACAGCCTGCAGGCTTACCGTTCGGCAGGTCAATTCAGCTGGGAGCCAGCTTTTGATTTTGCTGGAAGTCATGTCTGGGTTGCATTTGTCCGGCAGGACAGAAGCCTACAGAGTGACAGTCAGTACCTGGGAGTGGTGTAATAACGAAAGCGAACGGGGTCTCAACCGGTTTTACATAGATAGCAATGTCCTATATGATCATAGGCGCGAAAAGGCTATATTAGATAGGCATTCTATCTTGTAAACCCTTTTATCATACTCATTATGCTAACAGATCTTTGCATAAAGGGCAGGGCAGTCCTTAGCTGCACCTGTTTGTTGCTCCTATTTATTTTTGTCACGACCCGGGCTCAAACTCCGGACGGGCAGGTGGCAGAAACCGAGATCCTTTGGGATAACTACGGCGTGCCGCACATATATGCGAAGTCTGCGGAAGAAATGTATTATTCTTTTGGCTGGTCGCAGATGCACAGTCATGGCAACCTGATCCTGCAGTTGTATGCGCAGTCAAGAGGGCGGGCGGCGGAATACTTAGGAAAAACCTTTATCGAATCGGATAAACAAATCCGGCTTTTTAAGATA
Organism: Flavihumibacter soli; assembly: GCF_010692725.1. Classification (GTDB taxonomy): domain Bacteria; phylum Bacteroidota; class Bacteroidia; order Sphingobacteriales; family Sphingobacteriaceae; genus Daejeonella; species Daejeonella soli. The sequence goes on from NZ_JAAFZB010000092.1 coordinate 205,351, forward strand.
CCGGAGCAGGCAGCGAAAAACTATGCCTTGCAGCGGCCAGAATACAAGAGCTACCTGGATGCATTTGTCAATGGGCTGAATGACTATGCCAAAGCGCATCCTGGTGAAATAGGGGAAGCTTTTCAACGGATTTTACCGGTGAAGGCAACGGATGTATTGGGGCATGGTACCAGGATCATGGCTTTGGAGTTTTTGGCCGTTAATGATATTGCTGTGAGCAAAAGACTGACCACACCGGGTTCTAATTCTATTGCAATTGGTCCGACGAGGTCACAATCAAAGAAAACGATGCTTGTTAGCAATCCCCATTTGCCCTGGGCTGATTTTTTTACATTCTATGAAGCTCACCTGAATTCGCCCGGTTTCAACGCGTATGGCGTTTCATTGGTTGGCTTTCCCGTATTAAACATCGCCTTCAACGAGAATCTGGGATGGACGCATACAGTTAATACCATTGATGCAAGTGACCGATATGAGCTTATGCTGAGGGATGATGGGTACGAACTCGATGGGAAGACAGAGACTTTTGAAGAAAAAACGGATGAAATTAAAGTAAGACAGGATGATGGAACGATGCAATCAGAGAATGTCACCTTTAGGTATTCCAGGCATGGCCCGGTTGTAGGACAGATGAACGGAAAGGCTTTTGCCATTCGGATTGCTGGCCTGGAAAACCCGTTCATGGCTGAACAGTTTCATCAGATGGCAAAGGCAGGAAGTTTTGCTGAATTTGAATCTTCTTTAAAGATGATGCAGCTAGCTATGTTTAACGTCGTGTATGCAGATAAGGCCGGGAATATCATGTACCTGTTTAACGGAAATGTACCCGTCAGGGCGGAAGGAGACTGGAAATTTTGGAACAGCACCGTAAATGGTACTTCCTCCAGGCTGATCTGGAACAAGACACATCCTTATTCGGACCTGCCCAAAGTCTATAATCCAGCCACGGGCTTTGTACAAAATGCAAATGATCCGCCGTGGACAAGCACTTTTCCCATCGCTCTCGATCCCAAAAATTTTCCGGCATATATGGCACCTCAACGGATGGGTTTCAGGCCCCAGCGCGCTGTAAATATGTTGAAAGCGGATCAGTCGATTACCTTTGAGGAGCTTGTGAGCTACAAGGTGAATACCGAGATGGAAGCTGCACACCGGTTCCTCGACGATCTGCTTGCTGCGGTTGACCAATATCCGGATAGCCTGTCTTTGAAGGCGGCGGCAGTTCTGAAAGCATGGGACAAGTCGACGAATGCAGACAGCAGGGGCGCAATTTTATTTGAACAATGGTTCGGGAAGTTAAACGGGATTAGTGTCGCTAAGCAATGGAGTTTAGCAGAGCCTGTAAGCACGCCTGATGGACTAAGCAATCCGAAGAGGGCGGTGGAATTACTGGTGCAGGCTTCGCAGGAAGTAATGAAGAAATACGGTTCGCTTGATATACCGTATGGTGAAATCAACAGGTTCAGGATCGGACATATTGATCTGCCTGGAAACGGAGGAACAGACGACCTGGGTGTTTTCAGAACGATGTATTTCAGGCCGGACACAGATCATAAGAACCGGGCTGTCGGAGGCGAAACTTACGTGGCTATAACGGAGTTTGGCAAGAAAGTTAAGGCCAGCGTTCTGCTGAGCTATGGCAACTCATCGCAGCCGGGAACTAAGCATGCCGGGGACCAGCTTCAGCTATTGTCGGAAAGGAAATTCAGGCAGGCGCTCCTGGAAAAAGAGGAGGTGCTGAAGCACCTGGAGGAGAAAGAGCTTATCAATATGACTGTCGGGAAAAATAAAGCAGCGCTGCCTGCGTCCGGTCATTGAATTACAAAAATGGAAACTAAAGACGGAAAACAGGCAGTGTATGCTCCCACGAGAGCTGAATGGCGGGATTGGCTGCAACAAAACAGCCAGTCTGAGAAATCTGTCTGGCTGATCCTGTATCATAAAAAAAGTAAGGTGCCCTGCGTCAGCATACAGGAAGCTACGGAGGAGGCTCTTTGTTTTGGATGGATCGATAGCCTGGCAAAAAGCAGGGATGCGGAAAGTTACTACCTGACCTTTACGCCGCGAAACCCCAAAAGCAAATGGAGTAAGCCCAACAGGGAGCGGGCAGAGCGGATGATAGCAGGTGGGCTGATGACCGCACAGGGGCAGAAACTTATTGACATTGCGAAGGAAACCGGGAGATGGGAATCCTAGAAGGTCACTCATATTTTACCACGCTCTAATTTTTCCCTTATCTTAGTAAGATGGCAGAAAATAGCAGGATCTCATTCCAGTTTATCAGCGAACCCACAGACGTAAATTTTGGCGGCAAGGTTCATGGCGGGATAGTCATGAAATGGATCGACCAGACGGCTTACACCTGTGCGAGAAGCTGGGCTGAAACTTATTGTGTTACCGTTTACGTCGGCGGGATCCGGTTTTTAAAACCGGTAAGTATCGGTGAGGTCATCCAGATCAATGCCTATGTGATCTACACCGGCAATACGAGTATCCACATTGCGGTAGATGTTTATTCCCGGGATATCGGGCAAAAGGAATTTGAGAAGAAAACCCATTGTGTCATCGTGTTTGTTTCGGTCAATGCGGATGGTAAGCCGATCCCCGTTAAGAAATGGGAACCCGAGACAGAGAAGGAAATGAAGCTTGCTGAATATGCCCGGAAACTGACCGCATTGAGAGAGCAGATCAGTGAGGAAATGAAGCCATTTTTTGAGGAATAGGCTATTAGGTATCAGGTAGCAGGTATCGGGTATCAGGTACTTCAGTTAATTCTTAATTCTTCCACCTTCCCACCTTCCACCTTCCCGCCTTCCTCCTCGTTAGTCAAACCAAAAGTACTTCCAGTGCCTGGCTTCCAATTGATGCACTGCGAAGTAGCCCCGCTGCCTGTCCAGTTCGGAAGGGGATAGTCTGAGCAGGTCCTGGTTGTGACTTGTAAATTGATGTTCATCGAATTTGTTATACATGACGATTTCCCGGGTACCGGCTTGATAAGACAACTGCTCGAAGTAGAGATTGTAAGCCTTGCCATATGGTTCGTAGTGATAGCGCTGAATTCCGGTAATGGATGGTTTGTAATCTTCCCACAGCGAATGCAGGGAGGTAGGGTAGTGCCCTGTTCGCTGCCGGTAGGCTTCGATATCCCGGATCAGTCCGGCGCTCTGGCGGATCACATAATCCCGGCTGTACTCCGTTGCGGACTCTATATACAATTGCCTGGATAACACTGCGATCAGCGGTATGCAGACCAGGTAGACAGGTGTGAAGTTGAAATTGCGAGCTGCAGAATTTTTATTCCTTCTTAATTTGCGAACTGTCCTGAAAATGAAGTACCCTCCACCAAGCAGGATGCCTATTGCCGGAAAGCGGTTGTTGCTGGCCAGCGCTCCGACCACTGCTGCCAGAACCACTATACCGGATATCACCAGGGCCGCTAAGGCAAAGTGATAGCCTTTGATCGAAGTTTTCCCGGCTCTTCGTTTTCTCAGTTCGTAGATCAGCCATGCTAATCCCATTGGGATGAAAAGCAAGCCAGCCAGGCTTACCAGCTGCGCGATGGTCGAAAGTGTAATGGCTGAGGCGTCATAATCGCCCGGAATAAATGGAAGGAATATACATGCCAGAAGCAGGATGGTTATTAAGGTGATGCGAAGGAGGTGTAGAGGCATGTGAATGTTGTCGGAACTATGATTTATTTGATGATATGATCGCTATGATTTTTTACAGCAATAGCACAAGTTAAGAGAATGGAAATGTTTTCTTAATTTATAAGATACAAATATCTATGAATATGATCGTAAATGACAAATATCCGCTTTCAGAATTAACCGGGAGGATCATTGGCTGTGCGATGGAGGTACACAAATATCTGGGTAACGGCTTCCAGGAAGTAATATATCAGCGTGCTAGCTATGGAAATGCAATTGCAGGGACTGAAATTTTTACGGGAACACGAAATGAAGATAGAATATAAGGGTGAGGATATAGGTACAAGGCGGGTTGATTTTTTTGTAGAGGGTCAGGTAATGGTGGAGCTGAAAGCATTGATTCAACTGGAAGATGTACATCTGGCACAGGCAATTAACTATCTGGAAGCTTATGGAATGACTATCGGCTTACTGATCAATTTTGGTAATACAAGCCTGCAGTTTAAGAGGGTAACGAAAAGAAGAGTGTCTGAACAATGATCTATTTGATTATTTGAAGACTATGATGGGCTGACGGTCTGATCATAGTTCAAGACAAAATCATAGTCCATTATCCAATCAAAATAATCAAAGTTCCAGACAATATTATTCTTCAAAGTTCCAGACAACCTTCCAGTTCGTTTCCCGTATTATTGCTCAATTTATTAAGCCCTTTTATCTATACTATGCTATCTTCCGGAAAACAAACTATCCTCGCCGCATTGGCCATTTCAAGTCTTTTTGCCGCATCCTGTTCGCCAGGTAAAAGCAGCAGTGCTTCTATAAAAGACTCTGTTAATACCACAACTGCTGATTCAGTAAAGGCAGTGACCACCGTGGCTCGACTCAAAAACATAAATTATATCCCTAATGAACTGGGTAAGGTCATGGTACTGGAGTATCACCTGATCGGTTACCCGGAAGACCGCTGGCGAAGAACACCGGAGAATTTCCGTAAGGATCTGCAGATGCTTTATGACAATGATTTTTACCCGGTTTCTGTACTGGATATTGCCTACGGGAACCTGAACGTACCTGCGGGTAAGACGCCCTTTGCGATCACGCTGGATGATTCAAGTGCCGGTCAGTTCCGCTATATTGAAAAGAACGGGCAGCTGGTAGTTGATCCGAACTGTGCCTTAGGAATCATGGAGGATTTTAAGAAGAAGCACAGCGACTTTCCAATCACCGCAACCTTCTACGTGCTGCCGGCCATTAAGCCGACGCTCCGTTTGTTCGCACAGCCGGAGTACAAGAAGCAGAAACTGGAATGGCTGGTTCAGAACGGTTACGAGATCGGCAGCCATAACTGGTATCATTCCATGCTGAGCAAGTTAAGCGATGCGGGCGTACAGGAGCACCTGTCGATGTTCGTGAAAGAGATCCGCGAGTTCCTGCCTGATTATGAAGTGAAGACCATGGCTCTGCCCTTAGGCATGCATGCGAAGAATCGGGCGCTGGAAGTGAGCGGGGAGTTCGAAGGCACAAAGTATAATCACCAGGCGGTATTGCTGGTGGGTTCTGTAAGCTCTGTATCACCGTATTCTAAAGATTTTAACCGCTTAGCCATACAGCGGGTTCAGGCAGGAGAACATACCGAGAACCCGGAGACATTCATGAAGAGCCAGATCAAACATAAGACCCGCTTTGTTTCGGATGGTGATCCGAAGACCATCAGCGCGCCGGAGAAATTAAAGGATCAGCTGAGGCCGGGCCTGGAAAAGAAGTATAACGTGAAGTGGATTAAAGAAGAGGCGGAGCTGGCGAGGAAGTAGCTGTCGGGTATCAGGTATCAGGTATCGGGTATCGGGTATCGGGTATCAGGTATCAGGTATCGGGTATCAGGTATTAGGTATCGAGTATCGGTATCAGGTAACGGCTTTTACCTTTCAGTTTACCGTTCGGTAACAAATGATCCGGAACATAGTCTGACCACAGGACCACATCTCTCAACAATGAATTCTAAAGCTGTGTTAACTTCTAAACTCCTGACCATTACACTGTTAGCTGGAATGGCGATCCCGATGCATTTAGTTTCTCTGCATGCGGAAACGAGGCCAGGCTATTCAATAAGCATTGATTCCGTTTCTGGTAAGCAGATCGACGAAAAGAGCTTCGTTATGATCAACGGGATTGAGCAATGGGTAACGATAAAAGGTGACCGGTCGAAGCCCGTTATATTATTCCTTCACGGCGGACCGGGGAGTCCTTTAAGTCCCTATGCAGATGCTGTCTACAAAGGGTGGGAGAAAGATTTCGTTTTAGTGCAGTGGGACCAGCGTGGAGCCGGGAGGACTTTCGGGCTTACGGCGCCGGCGGAATTGGATCCGAAATACTTAAAAGCAAACCCTCTAACGGTTGAGCAGATGACAAAGGACGGGATAGCCCTGACTGAATACCTGCTGAAGCATCTCGGCAAAGAGAAAGTATTCCTCTTCGGCACTTCCTGGGGCAGTGTTCTCGCTGCCCGGATGGCGAGCAGCCAACCTGACTTTTTTCATGCTTATGTTGGCCACTCGCAGGTGGTTAAGCCGGGCGAGTGGACGCAGCTTTACATAAAGATCTTTACCATGGCTGAAATTGCCGGCGACCAGGAGTCGCTCGAGCTTTTGAAGTCTATTGGCGCGCCGCCCTATGATGTGGCAAACAAGACCGGAAAGTTGCTGCGGGTTGTTAAAAAATATGAGCGGCAGAATTCGAAGCCGGCACCGGCTGAGTGGTTTGAACCTGCACTGGAATATAATAATGAGACGGATATCAAGCACCGGGCAGATGGCGATGATTATTCATTTGTGAATTTTTCAGGCGATACGCGTTTCGGGTTGAAGTCGATGGTCGCCGGCATGGACCTGTCGAGGGAAGCTGTCATTTTTCAAATCCCGGTATATTTCATCCAGGGTGCACGGGATATTCTTACACCGCAGGAAAGCACCAGGGAATACTTCGAAAAGATTCGAGCGCCAAAAAAGGAGTACATTTTGTTGACGGAGACAGCCCATGGCTTTAACCAGCTTGTGGTGGATACCAAATATCGGATTCTGATGGAGCTTGCTGCCGGCATGAAGTAATCTGTATTTCACAGGGATTATAACGGGAGAATCCGGATAATTCTCAGGAAGACCTCCGAAATTACAAGATGGTCTACTTTCACATCGAAAAATCCGACCACTCTTGCCTGTACTTTCAGGCTGCGCCGGCTGCCGGCAGGAAATTATTCACTTTGTTCCTCACAAAATATCCGAATAAGGGTTTAAAGAAGAATGCCGGGCTTTCCGGTTTATAAACCTCATAATAAATTAGTTTAGGATCAGGAACGTGAAGATGAAAATCATACTGCTTACAACGCTACTCGCCATGGGAGGTTCACTCAGGGCACAGACAGCCAGCCTGGCAGTCACGATAGATAAACTTGAAAGCGACAAGGGGACCGTCCATGTGACCCTGAGGGATTCCGCGCAAAAGATAATTTCTGAAAAGGATGTGCCTATAAAAAATAATACTGCACATGTAGCTTTCGACAGCCTCGCCCATGGCAGGTACGCCGTCAAGGTCTTTCATGATGAAAATAGTAACGAAAAGATGGACCGGACGCTTCTTGGCATTCCGACGGAGGGCTGGGGAGTTTCTACTGATCCGAAACGAGGTCGTGGGCCTGTACGGTTCCGCAATACCCTTTTTGATCTGAAAGAGAATAAGAAGATCACGGTCACGATAAGGAACTAGGGCATAAGAAGGGCCGTTCGCTCTTGATATCCTGTCTTGAAAAAACTTTTAATCTAATGCTTTTAATATGATCCCGCAGGCTTCTATTATCTCGCTTTCCGTAATGATCAGTGGCGGTGCGATCCGGAGGGACGTTTCATTGTGCAGGAACCAGTCGATTATAAGACCGTTCTCCATGCAGGTTTTGCTCACCTGTTCGACTTCTTCGAATGAAGACAGCTGCAGTGAGAGAAGAAGGCCTTTGCCGCGAATAGCTTTTATCTTTGGGTGCTTCAGACTATTGCGAAAACTTTGTTCTTTGGCGGTGACTGTTGCTGTAAGGTTTTCTTTAAGCAATACATTTAGAGCGGCCAGTCCGGCAGCACAGCTCACCGGGTGACCACCGAACGTGGTAATATGTCCGAGAATAGGGTTCTCTTTCAATGAGTCCATGATTCCTTTACCGGCAATGAATGCGCCGATCGGCATTCCGCCGCCCATGCCTTTAGCAAGCAGGAGAATATCAGGTATAATATCGAAATGTTCAAAGCCGAAAAGCTTTCCTGTTCGGCCAAATCCTGTCTGGATCTCATCCATTACCAGCAGGGTGCCTGTGGCATCACAACGCCGGCGCAATGCCTGCATGTATGTGTAATCAGGAACAATGACACCAGCTTCGCCCTGTATGGTCTCAACGAAAACGGCAGCGGTTTCCCGGGTGATCTGCTCGAGGTCTGCGGATTCGTTGAAGTGAATGAAGCTAACGCCGGGCAGTAAAGGCCTGTAAGCTTGCTTGTAATGCTCATTTCCCATCAGACTCAGGGCTCCTTGCGTACTACCGTGATAAGAGAGCAGGCAGGAAATGATTTGGGTTCTCCCCGTAAAGCGCTTCGCAAGTTTCATCGCCCCCTCCGTCGCTTCAGCCCCGGAATTGACAAAATACACGGAGTTGAGGGTAGCGGGCAGAACGGAGCATAATTTTTGCGCGAACAGCACCTGGGGAGCCTGTATGTACTCGCCGTAAACTGTCACGTGAAGGAACTTATCAGCCTGGTCTTTGATAGCCTGCACCACTTCCGGATGACGATGGCCGACATTGCTAACCGCAAAGCCGGAAACAAGATCAATATATTTTTTCCCGGCGGTGTCGGTTAGATAAACACCTTCGGCACTTTCAATTTCGAGAGCTTTGGGAGTATCGGAAGTTTGCGCGGTATTTAACAGGAATAATTGACGTTGGCTGAGCATGGGCAAAAATACAAAAGGCCTCCATTTATAATGAAAGCCTCCGGAGCTTAATTTGTTAATACTTATTGATCGCGTCTGTCTTTTAATTCTTTGATCATTTGTTCCCGGAACTCTCGCTCGGCGTTAAAATAGGAAAGCACTTTATCCGGGGGCAATACTTTTGAGAATTCATCCTTATATTTCTTGCGGATGTTCAGTATACGGCTTTCAAAATCCAGCTCGTTATCCAGTTTGTTATTAGGATCAGCCTTTTGCTTTGCACGGGCCTCTCTTCTTTGTTTATAAATGACCCGCAATTCCTGCTGATAATTATTGTATACCGGCCAGAATTTCTCGGCTTCTGAAGTGCTTAGATCTAATTTCTGGGTGATGTAGGCTACTTTTAAGGATTCTATCTGTTCGTAACGCTGGCTTTTGTCCTGCGCTGAAAGGGGCAGGGCTATCACCATACAGATAAGGAAACTCCAGATCATTCTCATATTTATTCTGTTTTATAAGCTTGTGCTAATATACTCTTCCAGTTCGGCATCAGAAATATCACCGCTGAGGTCAGTGAGATTTACATTCTGTCCCAGGCTTTCCAGGATCATCGGGGTATCGCCGATATCGGAATGAATTTGCAGATAATTAATAATCTCCTGGTCAGGGATGTGGCTTATTCCTGCCTCAAATGTGTCTTTCTGGTTATTGAAGATAAGCACTGAACCTAATACAACGGTTACACAGGCGGCCGCTGCGTATCTGATCCAGTTTGTACGGATAGGTCTTATCAGCGCTTCGGCAGGCTTTGCAGGGACAGTTGTGCCTGCTAAAATGTTTTGCTGCAGGGTAGTGAAGTATCCTTCGGGTACGGTAAATCCAGACGAAGGAGCATATCCCCTGATAACTTCCTCGGCTATTCTGCTTTCAGTCTGTTGGATGAGTGATTCAAAATAATCAGCGGGGACCGGAAATTCCTCTTCATTACTGAACCTGGAATCCTCGATAACACAGCGGGACCTGATATCGTTTTCCAGATTGCTGAAGTAATTCTCGGGTACGGTAAATGGATTCTTTTTATCTGTTGCAGATAATAATGGCGCTTCTTCCATCCAATCATTACCGGTATTCTCTAAATCCATATTCTTAAGATGTGAAATTCGTTCAAAGGTTTAATCGGTATTTAAAAGATAGTGCTCGATTTTCTTAACTGCCAGGTGAAAGGATGCTTTCAGGCCCCCGACACTGGTGCCCAGGATCTCCGAGATCTCGTCATATTTAAGATCGTCGAAATACTTCATGTTGAACACAAGTCTTTGTTTTTCAGGGAGGGTAAGCAGTGCTTTCTGCAGCTTTAATTGCGCTTTATCGCCGTCAAAATAAGTGCTGTCGGCAAGTGACTCAGCGAGGTCATAACCTACTTCGTCAAGCGGGACATTATTTTTCAGTTTCTGGCGATTGAGAAAAGTGATGCTTTCATTAGTCGCTATCCGGTAAAGCCAGGTGTAAAGCTGTGAGTCGCTTCGGAAGTCAGCCAGATTTTTCCAGACTTTAATGAAAACTTCCTGTACCAGGTCGTCGGCGTCATCGTGATTGATAACAAGCCTCCGGATATGCCAGTATATTTTTTGTTGGTATTTTTTTAAAAGCAGATTGAATGCTTCGTTCCTGGAAGCAGGATCAGCGAATTTTTGAAGTATTTCAGAGTCTTCCGCTTGCATATGATCAGGTTGAGGCTAGGTTTCAGGTAAGACGTGTGGCGGAAGATAAGGTTTAGGTAACAATTTAAAGATAAAATGGAAGACAGAGTCATACTGCCTTCCATTTTAATTCTTTATTGCTTCCTGCTAATGGACTTTTGCGCAGCCTTAACAATATCGTCGGCTTCCAGCCCGTATTTCTTCATTAGCTGGTCAGGCGTACCGCTTTCGCCGAAGCTGTCATTAACGGCTACGTATTCCTGAGGAGCCGGGTTGTTTTTAGCAAGTACCTGTGCAATGCTGTCACCGAGCCCGCCGATACGGTTATGTTCTTCCGCTGAAACCACACAGCCGGTTTTGGCCACGGAATCCAGGATAGCTTTTTCGTCGAGAGGTTTGATCGTGTGAATATTGATGATCTCTGCATTGATACCCAATTCAGCCAGTTTCTCGCCTGCCTCAATCGCTTTCCATACCAGGTGGCCGGTAGCGAAGATGCTTACGTCAGTGCCTTCATTTACCATCCATGCCTTACCAATCTCAAATTTCTGGTCAGGATCCGTGAAAACAGGAACGGTTGGACGTCCGAAACGCAGATAGACCGGACCTTCATAGTCTGCAATGGCAATAGTTGCTGCCTTAGTCTGGTTATAATCGCAAGGATTGATCACCGTCATGCCGGGCAGCATCTTCATTAAGCCAATATCCTCCAATATCTGGTGGGTAGCACCATCCTCACCGAGGGTCAGGCCTGCATGTGAAGCGCATACTTTTACATTTTTGTTCGAGTACGCTATAGACTGGCGGATCTGGTCATACACCCTGCCAGTAGAAAAGTTGGCAAATGTGCCTGTATATGGGATCTTACCACCGATGGTCATCCCGGCTGCCATACCCATCATGTTAGCTTCGGCAATTCCGACCTGGAAAAAGCGCTCAGGGAATTCCTTCTGGAATGCATCCATCTTTAATGAGCCGGTAAGATCAGCGCAAAGTGCTACAACTTCTTTATTCTTTTTGCCTGCCTCAAGTAGGCCGGCACCGAAACCGGAACGGGTATCCTTCTTTTCGCTGTATGTGTATTTTTTCATTTTATTTATTCGTTGGGGTCGCTATTGGCAGCATATCAGACATTGCTTTTGCCTTCTGCCTTCAATTCTTCTACTTTTAAAACCTAGTAATCTTCCTTAGTATCTTCTAACTGTAAAAGCGCTGCCGCTAACTGTTCGTCGTTAGGAGCGATGCCGTGCCATTTGTGAGAGTGCATCATAAAGTCGATGCCGTTACCCATAACGGTTTGCATCAGGACCATGATCGGTTTTCCCTTGCCGGTTTTTGATTTTGCCAGTTCAAGTACACGGACGACATCCTGCATATCGTTACCATTCATTTCCAGTACTTCCCATCCGAAGGCTTCCCACTTATGACGAAGATTTCCTAACGAAAGGACATTTTCTGTAGAGCCGTCGATCTGTTGACCGTTGACATCAATAGTGGAGATCAGGTTATCTACTTTGTTATGAGGTGCATACATTGCCGCTTCCCAGATCTGTCCTTCCTGTAATTCGCCGTCTCCGTGGAGGGAATAGACCAGGTTAGGATCGCTATTCATTTTTTTGGTAATAGCGGCACCTATAGCTACTGACAGTCCCTGACCAAGCGAGCCAGAGGCAATGCGTATTCCCGGCAAGTGTTCATGGGTGGTAGGATGGCCCTGTAAACGGGTATCCAGCTTACGGAAGGTAGAAAGTTCTTCGACATCGAAGTAGCCAGCACGTGCCAGGACGCTATACCATACCGGGGAAATATGCCCGTTGGAAAGGAAGAACAGGTCTTCGTCTTTTCCGTTCATATGGAAATCAGGATTGTGTCGCATTACATGGAAGTAAAGGGCGACGAAGTAATCTGCGCAGCCTAAGGAACCGCCCGGGTGACCTGACTGGCATCCATGAACCATTCTGACGATGTCTCGCCGAACCTGGGTAGCAATACCCGTTAATTTTTCTATATCTGGACTCATCATATTTTTTTCTTACAGCGGCGCTAAATTAGCCATTGTTGTTCATATGATGGGCCTGAAAGGCCAAAAATAACTAACATTGACAATGTTGATAAGTTTGAAACATATAAATAGATAACGCCGTAGAATGAAAATTCATTACTTTTAAGTTCTGAAAGCACCATTGAACCTTAAAACGCTCATTTATGATTAAAAATTTACCTCCGCTTTTCAAGTGTAAAAAATTAGCCGGCAAAATAATTGTCGTTTTAGCTTTCGGCTGCATATTCCATACCGGTGCTTTCGCGCAGACTGGTTCCGTTGGTATAGGAACGGAAGCTCCCAATGAGCAATCAGTCCTCGATATCGTTTCCGATTCAAAGGGCTTACTAATCCCGCGCTTAACTTTAACGCAACGAAATACATTACAGGCGCCGGGTTCAAGTAATTCTCAAATAAACGGTCTTCTTATTTATAATGTTACTGATCAGCGCTTCAATTTTTGGCTTAATGATCAGTGGTATGATATTTCTAATGGTGCCATGGGCCCACAGGGACCTCAGGGACTTGTTGGTCCTGCCGGAGCTATAGGCCCGGCTGGTGCCCAAGGGCCTGTTGGCACTCCGGGTCCTCAGGGTGTTCCGGGTCCTGCCGGTGCAACCGGTCCCGCCGGAGCTATGGGCCCTGCTGGTGCTCCGGGTCCTGCTGGTGCTCCGGGTCCGCAAGGTGATGATGGTCCCGCAGGTCCTGTTGGTCCTGCCGGTGCTCCGGGTCCTGTTGGTGCTCCGGGTCCGCAAGGCAGTAATGGTCCCGCAGGCCCTCCGGGACCGCAGGGTATTAACGGTGCCACTTGGCTGAATGGCAGTGGTGCTCCGACGGCTGCACTCGGCGTTCAGAATGATCTCTATCTGGATAACGATCTGGGAGACGTTTATATTAAAGGTGCCGGTGGCTGGGGATTATCCGCTAATATTAAAGGACCAGTCGGACCTAGTGCAGAAAGTGGATGGCTTAAAAATGGAAACGCCGGAACTACTCCGGGAACATCAGGTGATTTTATAGGTACCCGCGACGCCCGTGATTTCGTTATCGGAACTAATCTTGTCGATCGTTTAAGAGTTTCATCCAGCGGTAACGTAGGCATAAACACCATAGCTCCAACCAGAAGGCTGGATGTGAACGGCAACGTAAGAATCGGTGCCAGTGGAACAACCATCAATAATATCATCAAAGCAAGTAACCCTGGCAATATTCCTGTGGTAGCAGCTGGAAGTTCCGTTATAGTTACTATCCCTGTAGCTAATGCGGCAGTAACATCATCAGTATCTGTATCACCGGCGAATGCATTGCCTGATGGCCTGCTTATAGCTTATGCTCGTGTTTCTGTTGCAGGGACTGTTGAAATAAAATTTACTAATGTTGCAGGCACTGCAACCACTGCCATTGCTCAGACTTTCCATATTACCATAATCGAGTAGTATGAAAAAGACAGTAATGCTGATGCTGCTAGCAGCGGGAGCCTGCCTGCAAACAGCCCGATCACAGGTCGTGAACCGCGGATCTCAAATTAGTGTCTCAGAAGGAGCTATATTCTTTATTGACGATGCGTTCAATAATTACTCAGGTACTATATTGAATAACGGCCGGCTGATCGTAAAAAAGGACTGGCAGAATAACGATGCCTCATCTACTGTGTTCAATAGATCGTCCACAGGAGTGGTTGAGTTTTCAGGAGACGCACAGCTGATAGGCGGAGCCAGTAAGACCGAATTCCCTTCACTTAGCTTTTCCGGTACCGGGCTAAAGTTTCTGGGTATTAATATGGATGTTACCGGTACACTGAGTTTGAACGATATTGAGCTGAAGACAGACGCTTATACACTTTCCGTTTTAAATTCAAGTCCTGACGCTATCACGAGAGGTACAGGCTTTATCAGTACAGATAATAAAGGGAAGCTTGTGCGCATAATGAATTCGCCGGCTAGTTATCTTTTTCCTCTCGGCTCGGCTGACGGGGGTGCACCCGTCTACAGACCACTGCAGGTAGAAATGACCGATGCGGTTCAGAATACTTTCACAGCCTCATTTGTTAAAAAGGATCCTTCAACAGAAGGTTATAGCCGCCAAAGTAAAAGGCCTGATGTAGAAACGGTCTTTGAAAAATACTTTTACCTGATCGATCAGAACGGATCATCTAAATTGAATATCCGGTTCGTTCAAAACTCTGCTGAAGATGGAATATTAAAGCAATTAGTAAACTGGAACCGCTTTAACCTTTGGGAAAAAGCCGGCCCGTCCACAGTCGCTAAAGGCTCTTTCGGTGACGGACTTGACCAAAATATTTTATTTGCTTCAAATGATGTCATCACGAATCTTCCGGTCACCCTCGCGGCAATTAAGGATGAAGGACCATTTACATTCTTCAATGCTTTTTCACCTGATGGCGACGGGAAGAACGACACATGGGAGATAAAGAATCTTGATCAGTTCCCTAATAATGATCTGACAGTGTTCAATCGTTGGGGTGACGAAGTTTTTAAAGCTAAGAGCTATTCATCTTCCAATGCATGGAATGGGGGAAGCTTGAATCCCGGGACCTATTATTACATCCTGAATGTGAATGTTGACGGTGTACAAAAATCGTATAAGGGATTCATCACTATGGTTAAGAAAGATTAATATGAAAAGACTTAGCATAGTAATTCTATTATGGTGTTTAAGCTTGGGTGCTTATGCACAGCAGGATGCGCAGTTTAGCCAGTATATGTTTAATAGCCTGGTTATTAATCCTGCTTATGCAGGCTATAAAGAAGAATTGAACCTGAGCCTGCTTCATCGCAACCAGTGGGTTGGTTTGCCGGGTTCACCTAAGACACAGACCTTAATTGTCGACGGTGCTTTTTTTAATAATAAAAATGTGGGTCTTGGCTTAAGTATAGTAAATGATAAGATAGGACTTCAGTCTCAAACAGCAGCCTATGCAAATTATGCTTACAGAGTGCCTGTAGGAGAGAATGCGCGTCTGGCCTTCGGTCTTGCTCTTGGAGTTTCACAATATTCACTTAACGCCGGGCAGGCCAGCATTGACGATCCTAATGATCCGAACTTTAACAACGGAAACCAGAATTATTTTTCACCTGATGGTAAGTTTGGAATTCACTACAGCGATGATAAATTTTATGCAGGTGCATCTGTAACAAATATGATCTCAAGTTCGCTGAATTACCAGCAAACCGGCAAGGATGTGATTGCCCGCCAGGGTAAGCATTTCTTTGTAACGGCGGGTTATTTAGCAGAGTTGAATGAAAATGTTAAATTTAAACCCTCGGTCATGTTTCGTGAGGACACAAAAGGTCCAACAAACCTGGATGTGAATGCGTTTTTCCTTTTAAAGGATGCTGTATGGCTGGGTGCATCTTACAGAACCGGCTTGAATCTGTGGGAAAAACCCGAGTGGGAGAGCGGCACATTCAAAAAGAATGCAGTCGTTGGCGCGGTGGAAATGTTCTTTGCCCGGAAATATCGACTTGGCTACGCTTATGATTATTCATTATCTGATTTAGGAGACTATACTAACGGGACTCATGAAATTTCCCTCGGTATCATTATCAGCAACAATAAAAAAGTTACCGCGATGCCTACTCCAAGGTATTTCTAATAATTAATTCAATGAATTACAGAAAAATTTTAATCGCAACGGCATTCAGTTTCTTTATTTATTTCCTTCCGCAGAATATTTTTTCCGATAACATCGAGAAGGCAGATAAATACTATGAAAAGTATGATTACAAATATGCCATTGACCTTTATGAAAAGGTTATGCTGAAAAAGCCATCCCTGGAGGTAGCACAAAAGCTGGCTAACTGCTATCGATTTATCAATGACACGGAAGCTGCCGAACAAGCATATGCAAGGGTTCTGACTTTTGAGGATTTTGAGCCCATTAATTACAAGTATTATGCTGATGCGCTAAAGCAGAACTCCAGATTTGATAAGGCTAAAGAGAATTTCCTGTTATATGGACAAGCGGTTCCTTCTAAGTCTGAAGAGGCCAGGGTATTGGCCAACGCATGCGATGCGGCAAAGATGTGGGCTGAAAATCCTGAGCCAAATGTAAGTATTGAAAACGAGTTAGGTCTCAATTCTGAATACTCTGAATTTTCGCCGGTTAAATATAAAAACGGGTATGTATTCGTTTCCGATCGCTGGTTTGTGAAGACCGATGCTTCTAAAAAGAGTGACGAGGTTTATGGATGGACAGGAAATCCCTATCTGAAGCTTTATGAGAGTAGCGGTGAGAGCTCCCCGAAGTTGAGCTTGTTGCCCAAGCCGGTTAACAACGAGTTTCATACCGGGTCTGCAGTATTTACAGCGTCAGGCGACACAATTTACTTTTCGCGTTCTGAAGCTGATAACTCGAAGAAAGGTAAGGGTAAAGTAATAGGAAGAAATTTCATATACTACTCGGTAAAAACAAATAATGAATGGTCCGAACCTGTTGCGCTTGGCTTCAACAGTGATGCAACCTTTTCGGTTCAGCATCCTGCAATTTCTGCTGACGGAAACATACTTTATTTTGCCTCAGATATGCCAGGCGGGCTGGGAGGAAATGATATTTATGCTTCCCGCAAAACTTCATCCGGCAGTTGGGGAAATCCAGTAAACTGCGGGCCCAATGTCAATTCGACTGACGATGAAGGGTTTCCATCGGTCAGTGTAGAGGGGAATCTATACTTTTCTTCAAAGGGTCATGTGGGTATGGGCGGACTTGATATTTTCACTGCCAAAGGCAGTTACAATAACTTCGGGATAGCTGAAAATTTACGATCACCTATAAACTCGCCAAAAGATGACTTTGGACTCCTGTATCTCAATGATAAAAGCGGCCTAATTTCTTCAAACAGAAACGGAGGTCGCGGGCTGGATGATATATATCGTTTTAACATATCAACTCCTAAGCTTGCTGAAGCGCCGGTTTTAGCGGTCGAAGGGCAGGTGCTCGACAAAGAAGATGGCTCAGTACTTGCACAATTGCCGATTCATCTGATCAATACTCAGACAGGTAAGCAGCTTACAGTACTTTCAGACGCTTCAGGCAAGTTCCGCTTCGATCTTGAAGCCGATCAGAATTATATAATTAAAGGCGACGACAATCGCTATTTTACCCGCCAGGAAGGCCAGATATCAACCAAAGGCGTGACGGAATCAACAACCTTCAGCGTTAAATTTGAGCTGGAAAGAAGCGACGCGGCTTACCTTGTCCGCTTAAATAATATCCATTACGACTTCAATAAATGGAATATTCGCCCCGATGCAGCGAATGAAATGAACAAGGTGTTGAGCTTTATGATGAACACCCCGAATGTCAATATAGAGATGCGGGCACATACGGACTCCCGGGGTACTGCTGCATACAACCAGCTCTTATCGCAAAAGCGCGCCGAATCAGCTGTTGCTTATTTGCGTAACAATGGCGTGAACGCTGACCGCTATACCGCTGCAGGTCTGGGAGAAACACAGTTGCTGACCACTTGTGGTAGTGGCCCTTGCACTGAGGCAGATCACCAGTTAAACCGACGTACCGAATTTAAAGTTGTAAAAATGAAACCTGCAGCTAGTAGTTTAACTGCTTCGTTGAGAAAATAGAGGAAAATCATTAAGAAATGAAAAAGGCTTCCTATGGAAGCCTTTTTCATTTGGAGTGTTTGCTATTTGATCAGGTCAAGGACCTGCTGCGATGAATTCTTGGTATCCACTTTATCTATTATCTTTCGGATGTTTCCTTCCTTATCGATTACGAACGTCTTACGGAAGGTGCCCATATATTTTTTACCATAAAGGTTCTTCTCTCCCCAAACACCATAATCTGACACTATTTTTTTGTCGGTATCAGCAAGCAAGGTAAACGGAAGCTGGTATTTGCTTATGAATTTCTGGTGTGATTTCTCATCGTCGATGCTCACCCCAATCACTTCAAACCCCTGGCTTGATAGAAACTGGTAATTATCCCTGAAATCGCATGATTCGGCTGTACAACCCGGGGTATCATCTTTAGGGTAGAAGTACAGGATGACATCCTTACCACGAAAGTCACTTAATGAAACCTGATTACCGTTCTGATCATTGGCTACGAAACCGGGAGCAGGATCGCCTTCTTTTAATTCTTCCATTTTTTGATCTGGGTTTTAGTGTTAACAACTTCAACTACGAAATTACAATTTATTTCAGCGTATAAAACGCGCATTGAAGGTGGAAATATTTGATTTCATGTCTGAAATAACCAATTGCAGTTGATGAACTCCTCCTGTCGTGTTTTCGTCAAAGGTATGCCACAGCAGAGCTCGTTTTGCATCATATTCCATCAGGATCCACCTGCCGTCAATAGTAGCCCGGTAAGATCCCAGACCGGAAAGATTATCAGAGATTTTGAACGAGATGCGGGAAGTACCAGTGAGGATCTTTCCATCCGTAATATTAACCGGTGTGATCCGGGGTGGTATAGTATCTGTCTTTACATAATAGTTTCCAAAATCTCGTGTTGTGGCCTTGATGAAACCATCCTCATATGTGCCTCCAGGCGAGCCCCCGCGACTGTTCACAAGCACTGCTTTGTCTCGCAGCTCCGGTTTCAAAGTAGAATCTGCCCTGATCCAAATCGTTAAGGCATCATTGACAGGGATCAGCCTGTTATGTACATGGTGCATTTTAGAAAAAGCCCCTGGGGGTTTAGCTGAAATCTGGTAGGAGAAATTCAGGTTGCTGTAGAATGAACCTTTGGGTGCAAGTAGTTTAAATTCCGGGGTTTCAAACCGGTTTTCCTTGTCAAAAAAGAAAGTTGTCATGGAGGCAGGAGCTTTTGCAGGCAAAATTTCGGCCTGCGAATTGCCCTTAATACGAAAGCTAAGATTACTTGTATTTCCCGCAACGTCCTTTACCACATAGTTCACATCATGAACAAGGTTGTCAGTGATGTTAACAAGACCACTGGCAAGCCCGTCTTTATAAAGTGTTAAAAAGTTCCCTGGTTCGACGAAGCTCTTTTGAATGCGGACTCGCGAAGATATATATGCCGGGTAATCAAGATGCGAATTAATTGACCGGGAATGATGGAAGAAGAATCGCTCCCAAACCGAAGTATAGATGCTCTTTCCGTCGATGAAAAGCTCGATCGAGTAAACTCCTACCGGATTCTCTGAAGCCGAGTTTTTATCAAAGGTCATAATGCCGAAACCAACTTCTCCATTTAGGTTTATTACCTGTGACTGGTTTAATTTATAGACACCCGCACTACCCGTTACCGGGAAATATTGCTTTGGCGTTTTCTCGCTAAAGGGAAGTCCGTTCAAATGGTAAACATACATGCCATTTATGATGGGCTTGACACGATCGGGAACCGTCAGGCCGAAAAGCTGGGGATTGATGGTCTCTTCCGTCTGGCTATCACGGATCTCAAAGTGCAGATGAGGCCCTCCTGAGCTGCCGGAGTTGCCAGACCAGGCGATTATCTCACCCTTTTTAACAGGAATTTCTATCGGAATTAAGGGAAAATCAACCTCAAAGGATTCTATCCGGTACTGATAGTTCTTAATTGTTTGTGCAATATGATCATTGAAGCGCTGCAAGTGACCATAAACAGTGGTGAACCCGTTTGGATGAGTAATGTAAATGGCATTGCCGAAGCCTACCCCTTGCACACGCAGCCTCGAGATATATCCGTCAGCAACTGCATACACAGGATATCCTTCCCGCTGGTTGGTCTTATAATCCATTCCGGAATGAAAGTGGCCGGCCCTCAGTTCGCCGAAAGACCCGGAAATCACGGGTGGGAGATCTAGCGGCGGTCTGAAATCAGACTTTGGGTACTCCTGACCTATAATAATTTCCTGGGCGAAAGCCGGGGAGTAGATGGCCAGAACAAACAATAACAGGAAGTAACGAAGCATTACAAGGGCTTAGGTCAGCAAAAGACTATCGGATCTCAAAATCGAGAAGTTTCTGATCTTCCAAATAGCCTGCCAAACGATCACCTGATGTTATTTTACCAACCCCTTGTGGTGTGCCTGTAAAGATCAAATCACCCTTTTTCAATGTAAAATACCTGGAAACAAAGGAAATAATATATTCAAACGAGAACAACAGATTTGATGTATTTCCTTTCTGCACGGTGTGGCCGTTTACATCCAGGCGGAAGTTCAGGTCATAAAGATTTGTGAAGTTTGCTTTTGATATAAATTGGCTCACCGGGGCCGAATTGTCAAAAGCTTTGGCCAGTTCCCATGGTAATCCCTTTTCCTTGTGCTTTTGTTGAATGTCGCGCGCGGTAAAGTCAACACCAAGGCCTACCTCGTCGAAATAGTTAGAGGCAAATTTTTCCGATATATGTTTGCCTTCTTTTGAGATCTTTAGTACCAATTCAATTTCATGGTGGATATCGTTTGAGAACTCCGGGTGGTAAAACGGTTTATTATCCTTCAGAATTGCCGTATCAGGTTTTAAAAAAATGACAGGAACCGTCGGTACAGGGTTGTTCAGTTCTTTGGCGTGTTCGGCATAATTGCGCCCGATTGCAATGATCTTCATCTAGTAATTAATTTTCAGGAAACAGTTGTGAAGTTGCCGGAGGCAATTGCACAGTTTGAGGCGCTAATATATCAGTAGTTTAACAGGAAAAAATTATTTAGTGGAATTTTACTGTAGAGAGGAGGGAACCGACATTAAAGCACAGAGATCCGCTTGATAACAGTCTCAGTACCGACGATCAGCCTTACAAAATAGAAGCCGCTCGTGAGCTTAGAGGCAATACTAAAGGAATGATTTTGTTGCCCGGCTTGCACCCGCTCAGAATAAAGGGTTGTCACTTCATTTCCAAGCACATCCATGATCATGATGGTGACGTTTGAATCCTTGCTAACGAGGTAGGTTAGGTTGAGCTGGTCCGTTACCGGATTAGGATAAACTTTAACATTGTTAAGGATCTTGTTATCATCACCTTCAATAGTATCTACTTCGCTGATCTTGGGCGGTACTGTGGAAGTATTGCCGAAGACCTTATCCACTTGAGGTTTAAAGGGCACGAAATTTACCTTGACACCGTTTTTAAGGTAGGCAGGTTTATTTTTTCGTGTATCGGTAATCTTTGTCCTGGTAGTTTTCGTTGTATCAGCAGGACTAACCTGTACCCGTGCTTGTACCACACCAGACACCAGCACACAAAGGGCGGTGACAAGTGTAAACGCTACAATACGCAGGTAAATTTTTTTCATGCTGAATTATCTAAGCAAAAATATAAATAATTATTTTATAGTCTGATACACAAAAATCACCCAATCTGTTTTTAACATTATTTAACAAAACCAGCTGGTATCAAGTCAGTTAAAAAAGGAAAACAAAGCGTCGCCTTTCGATATTAAAGCAGTTAAGTAATATTCATGTCAAGATCGTACTTTTGACGCATAAATTTTTCGAATGTCAAGTCACAAGAATCTGCATAAACTTAGCGCCGGCGGTTTACTTATCAGTTTAGGTATAATTTATGGCGATATCGGAACCTCCCCTTTATACGTTTTCAAGGCGATCATTGCAGAAGGAATCATTACAACGGACCTTATCCTCGGGGGACTCTCGTTAATATTCTGGACATTGACCCTGCAGACGACCATTAAATATGTTATCATCACTCTCCGGGCCGATAACAAGGGCGAGGGCGGAATCTTTTCCCTCTATTCCTTGGTGAAACGTAGGGCCAAGTGGCTGGTCATACCCGCCATGATCGGGGGTGCCGCACTCCTCGCCGACGGTATGATTACTCCTCCCATTACAGTATCATCAGCAATCGAGGGGCTCCGCGTTTTTTATCCAAGCCTGAGCACCATTCCGATTGTGATCGGTATTATTTCCCTGATCTTTTTTATTCAGCAGTTCGGAACATCCTTCGTCGGCAAGGCTTTTGGTCCCCTGATGTTTATATGGTTCGGAATGATGGCCGTATTGGGTGGCATATACGTAGTCCAGTTTCCGGAGATACTCAAAGCAATAAATCCTTACTACGCATACCATATACTGGTTACTAACCCCGGAGCGCTATTTATACTCGGAGCCGTCTTCCTGTGTACTACAGGTGCCGAAGCTTTGTATTCTGACCTCGGTCACTGCGGCAGGTCGAACATTCGCATCAGCTGGATCTTTGTAAAGATCTGCCTCCTGTTAAACTATTTTGGGCAGGGTGTGTGGCTGTGGCAGCACCAGGGAAGTACCCTCGGAATAGAGAACCCTTTCTATAGCCTTATGCCCGAATGGTTCCTGATCTTTGGGATCAGTATCGCTACAATTGCCGCCGTTATTGCCAGCCAGGCGATGATCGCAGGCTCATTCACCCTCATATCTGAAGCGGTTCGTATGAATTTATGGCCGAAAGTGAAAATCAATTATCCGAGTAACCAAAAGGGCCAGCTATACGTTCCTTCTATCAATATCCTGCTTTGGCTGGGATGTATTGTCGTCGTACTGATCTTCCGCGAATCTAAAAATATGGAAGGGGCATACGGACTGGCGATAAACCTGACCTTTCTGATGACCACCATCCTGGTAGCTGTATTCCTGAGCCGTAAAAAGGTCCCGACTTATCTGATCGTACTTTTCGTGTCGGTTTATGGAATAATAGAACTTGTATTCATGGTCGGTAATATGGCCAAGTTCCTTCACGGTGGTTGGTTTACCCTGGCCCTGGCATCAGTCCTGTTATCGGTAATGTGGGCATGGTCATCGGCACGACGGATCAAGAACCGTTATGTTCGTTTTGTAGAAGTAGATGATTACTACCAGGTTCTGGAAGAGCTGAGTGAAGACGACACCGTACCTAAATACGCCTCACAACTGGTATACCTTACCAGTGCAAACTTCGCGTCGGAAATAGAATCAAAGATCATTTACTCAATCCTGCAAAAACAGCCCAAACGGGCTGATGTGTACTGGCTGGTGCATGTCGACGTAATGGATGAGCCTTTCACGAAAGAATATAAGGTTGATTTCCTGATCCCTAACAAGCTCATCCGCATCGATTTCAAGCTGGGCTTCCGGGTTGAACAAAGTATAAATGTGCTGTTCCGGCTTGTCGTGGAAGAGCTTGTCAGAAAGGGAGAGGTGGATATTACCAGCAAGTACGCATCCTTACACAAGCATAATATTGTCGGCGATTTCCGTTTCATCGTACTAGAGAAAGTTCTCTCCAAGTCTAATAAACTAACCTTTATCGAAAGGGTGATCATGGACTATTATTTCATACTGAAAAAATTCAGCCTCTCAGAAGAAACGGGCTTCGGACTGGATGCCAGCTTTGTTACCCTCGAAAGGGTGCCACTTGTCGTTTCGGTACCGGAGAATTCCGAGTTGAAACGGCTACACTATGAGCATTAAAGTCCATTCAAAGCGTTTGAGAAACATATATTTTGCGATACTAGGGCTGGCATTCCTAACTTTTATAGGGCTTCTCATTTATTTTGTTGGCGGAATATCTTCTGTATATCCACCAATTCAAAAATATGAGTACTCGGGTAATGTCACCAAGCTAGTGCAGGGTATTAAGGATTATGTACTGGCCGATACAAGCGTAACCTATGAAATCACAGACGCCGTGGGTAATAATGATCATGGCTATGCTATATTCATGACGATCAAGTTAACAAGCAATTCAAAGGACTTGTTATATGATCTAAAAATTCAGGATGATAATAATATTAATGACGGTACTAAATCAGAGATAGCACTTGTAGGAGCCCATAATTTATCCAATACCACAGGCGGTTATAGGATTGTCGATCCGGAGGTAAAAGCCTTGGTTGACAATTTCAATACTTATTTTTTAGTTTCTTTAAAGAAACGAGCACATATAAGTGTAGTACCTTTGAATTGATTCATTAGTGTCTTTCACGCCCTATATACAAAAAAGCCCGACACCATTGAGTCGGGCTTTGGTTTTCAGTTTGTTGAGCTGAATATTTAGCTTATCAACTACATTAATTTTGTTATTCCACTATTACCTGGTTCTTCGCATTCAGCCTGCTTTTATGATAACCGTAGGAGAAGTAAATAATAAGACCCAGTACCAACCAGATTAGAAAACGCAGCCAATTGGTATAGCCGAGCTCAGTCATTAAGTATAAACAGCTCAGCAATCCAAGTACAGGTATCAACGACAGGTTTTTAACGAAAGACAGATACGCCATAACACCAGCTGCCAGGATGAACAGGAAATAGGGGAGTTTGTCCTTGTAAGTATGCCAGTCGCCGTTATAATTGAACAACGCCATTATCGGGTTACGAAAGATGATGATGCCAGCTATAAATAATCCGGGGACAATGTATTTAGAATTTACATAAGGAATGCGGAACCGTTTACGGTTCCCGTCGTTTATCTCTTCTTTTGGTAATAAAAGTACGCCTGAGCAGACAAGCACAAAAGCGAAAAGCGTCCCGATACTGGTAAGGTCAGTTACTTCCGTCAGGTTCATGAATAAAGCCGGAATTGCGACTACGAAGCCGGTAACAATGGTTGCGAAGCCGGGTGTTTTATATTTTGGATGGATGCTGGAGAATTTCTTTGGGAGCAAACCATCGCGGCTCATACTCATCCAGATACGGGGCTGACCCATCTGGAAGATAAGTAACACACTGGCTGTCGCAACAACAGCGCTGATCGAGATGATATAGCTGATCTTATCCAAGCCCACCCGTTTAAATACGAACGCCAGCGGATCTTCAACCTGTAATTCTTTATAGCTTACCATTCCAGTTAAAACCAGGGCAATAAGGATGTAAAGGACCGTACAGATAATTAGTGAATAGATCATTCCCTTAGGCAGATCGCGTTGCGGGTTCTCGCATTCTTCTGCAGTGGTAGATATGGCATCGAACCCGATGTAAGCAAAGAAAACCCCGGAAACGCCCTTCATCATTCCCTCAAAGCCGTTAGGTAAGAACGGATCCCAATTAACCGGGTTGATATAAAAGAATCCCATAACAATAACCCCGATAACCACAGCTACCTTAAGGAACACCATGGCATTGGTCGCTTGCTTCGTTTCGCGGATACCAATATAAACCAGCCAGGTGATCAGGAAGACGATAGCAAGGGCCGGGATATCGGCGATGAGCTTAAAGTTACCGCTTCCGGGAGCTGTTGACCATGCTTCTAAAGCATACTTAGCTTTTTCGGAAAATCCACTTACACTTCCGGCAGCCAGGAATTCATTATGAGCCCGCGCAGCAGTCATATAATCCATCGTGAGATAAGAAGGGATGTGAATATTGAAGCCTTCAAGCAGATTGGTGAAATATTCACTCCAGGAAATTGCAACGGCGATATTACCGATCGCATACTCCATCAACAGGTCCCAGCCGATGATCCATGCTACCAGTTCACCAAACGACGCATAGGCATAGGTATAGGCGCTTCCTGAAACAGGAATTCTGGATGCGAACTCGGCGTAGCATAATGCAGAAAAACCGCAGGTTATTGCGGTTATCACGAACAAGAGGCTTACTCCCGGACCTCCCTGGAAGGATGCATTTCCAATTGTTGAAAAAATTCCCGCACCGATTACAGCGGCTATGCCCATGAGGGTCAGGTCTTTAACTTTTAGAACACGGTGTAAACCTGTTTCATTCTCGGCATCAGAAAATCCCGCTTCCCTATCTCTCATTATCAAAGCGATGGATTTTTTGCGGAGGAAGTTTTTCGACATAATGGAAATTGTGTTAATTCGGAGTTTAAGTTCTCCCAAACTTAAAAATATATTTAGTTTTGAAGCCCATACAATAAAAATAATGCCCAAAACATTTCTAGGTCTTTTGCGCCAGCACCGCACTTTTGTTATCAGCTATCTCTTATTTCTTGTACTCGGTTATGTTATCCAGTTAGCTATTCCGAAGACGGAGCTTTTCTTGCTAACAAACAGGCATTATAATGAGACCTTAGACTATGTTTTTAAGGTGATTACGATGATCGGCGATGGTTTTACGATGGTACTCATAGGCCTCGGTATGCTGTTTGTCAGATATCGCTACAGCGTTGTCACGGTTTTGGCGTATGCGTATTCCTCAGTGGTCGTACAGATCGTCAAGCGTCTATTCAACTCCCCCCGGCCTTCCAAGTTCTTCGAGGGTATAAATCCTATACGAACACTGGATGGTTATCCCCTTTATGAATGGAACAGCTTTCCTTCGGGGCATAGCGCATCTGCTTTTACCCTTGCGGTAGTCCTCACATATCTTCTCCCTAATAAACATAAACACTGGATCATCCTGCCGATGGCTTTGCTTACCGCTTTTTCAAGGGTGTACCTGGCGCAACACTTTTTCCAGGACATTGTAGCAGGCTCGGTACTCGCCGTCGTTTTAACTTTCCAGCTAATCTGGTGGCTTGAGAACTCGAAGTGGTATTACTCTCCCTCCCTGGACGGCTGTTTATTAGGTAAAAACCGGCTACCAAAACAAAGAAGCGACGAGCCGGCTTCCGAAACAGCTCCTGCGCAGGTTTAACGTAACATTATCGCGTTCTGAAAACTTTCCGGGCTTTCCGGCGGTTAGGTTAAAAAGATTATATGAAAAACCTGATCGTAATTTTCCTGCTACTCACCGGGCTCTCTTCATTCGGGCAGAGCGGCTGGAAGACCGTTAAACTTGACACTGCAATTTCCTTTCAATTGCCTAAGGGCTTTCAGAAAACCAAGTCTGACTCAGCAAGCAGTTTTAGTGCCGCCACAGGCTTCGGCACGATCCTCATATTTAAGGCTGATGATAACCAGCGTGTTACCCCGGATATAGAGCGCGACAAGCACCTTGCAGATTTCTATGATGATTATATTAAGAGGGTAGAGTCATCTACTGCTGACGGAAAGATTACCCATGAGAGAGACACCCTGATAGGAGGTCTGAAGGTTAAAGATTTTACCTTGGAGCTGGACAGCGGGGGTGGTGTACAGGTTCGTAAATTCAGGATCCTTCATGCAAACAGTGCAACTTATACCTTCGAGTTCCTCTTCGAGGAAATGCATAAAGAATATGCTGCAGAAGAGTGCAATAAGTTTTTCAATTCTATAAAAGTGAATGAAAGTGTGGAGCACTCGGACCAGTTTAATGCAACTGCTTCAGAAAACAGCGGAATAAATCCCTACCTGATTGGAGCGGTAGTACTGCTGATCATTGGGTTGATCATATTTTTTATAGTCAGGAAGAAACGAGTCGTTAGTTAGTTTGCAGGTTGGAGTAGTGAGTTTGGAGTAATTAGTAGGGAACAAGGAATAAAGATCAAAGAGTAAAGACTGATTGTGTGTCTTTGCTCTTTGTTCTTAAATTCTTAACTCTTCATCCTTGCTCTTTGTTCCTTGCTCTTTGTTCCTTGTTCATTCTCCAAATTCGTAATTCTTAATTCGTAATTCTTAATTCCTTCCCCCTTCTCAATCCTCCAGCTTATTCAGCTCCGACTTTACAAACCCGGCAAGCTCTTTAACATAGTGCGCACTAAAATTGAATTCAATTCCGGCAGTCTCATAGATCTCTTTAATGGTTTTGGTATAACCCAATTTGAGCGCGTTCAGGTATTTCTCTAAAGCTTCCTTCGGATTTTCTTTATAGTTTTTCCAGACAGCAATGGCACCGAGTTGTGCGATACCATACTCGATATAATAAAAGGGCACTTCAAAAATATGGAGTTGTTTCTGCCAGAGATTTTCGAGTGCCTCCCTGTTGCCGGCCCAGTCAGCGAAGTTATTACCGAACGGTTCAAATATCCGGATCCAGGCCTCCCTGCGTTCCTCAGGAGTTTGCTTAGGATTCGTGTAGATCCAATGCTGGAACTGATCAACGACAGCCACCCAGGGGAGGGTTTTCAGTACATCTTTCAGCTGATCGCGTTTAGCACGTTTCAGGTCTTCCTCGTTATCAAAGAATACATCCCACTTATCCATCGAGATCAGTTCCATACTCATGGAAGCCAGTTCTGCAACTTCTGAGGGAAGGTGTTTAAAATCATTGAGTTCAAGATGGGCCGAAATAAAAGTGTGCAATGCATGACCGCCTTCATGAACCATGGTTGTCAGGTCCCTGAATGTGTTTGCCGAATTCATAAAGATAAAGGGAGCACCTGTTTCGGCAAGGGGATAATTATAACCGCCGGGTGCTTTTCCCTTGCGGCTTTCAACGTCGAACAGGTTGTTAGCCTTCATGATAGCCAGGCGTTCGCCGATGTAAGGATCCAGCTGACTGAAACATTCAACCGATTTGTCAACGAGTTCCTGACCATTGTTGAATGGTTTCAATGCCGGTTTACCCGATATATCCACGTCCATATCCCAGGGCTTCAGAGCCTTGAGACTCAGGGCCTTTGCTCTTTTTACTGCCTGGTCATGAAGGATCGGAACGATCTCCAGCTCAATGGCTTCATGAAATTTATAGCAGTCGTGGGGGGTATAGTCAAAACGACCCATTGCCTGGAACATATAATCCCGAAAGTTTTCAAAGCCCGCATTATGGGCAACTTCGTGGCGTAGCTTCAACAGAAGCTGAAAAAGGTCGTCAAGCTTGTCTTTATCTTCCAAACGACGCTTGCTAATGGCTTCCCAGGCTTGCTGCCGTACCTCACGGTTTGGATCTTTCAGGAAAACAGATGCCTGTTCAAGCGTGTATTCCTGGCCTTTAAGATTAACAGACATGGAACCGGTGATAGCCTGGTATTTTTGCTGCTCCACCTGGATCTGGGTAAGTAACGGGATATTTTCTTCACGAAATAATTCCAGGGCCTTCTTGATGCTACGGATCAGGACAAAATACTTTTTCTTGTCCAGCTGTTTCAGATAAGAGCTGCCGATGAATTTCTTGTTCAGCTCATTGTTTATCGGAGCGATCTTCGGCTCAATCTCTGTAGCGAAATATTGAAAGTCTGCCAGCAGCTTTTCGTCCGTTGTATCACAGGTCATGCGGATATAGCGCCAGGCGAAATTCTCCTCCAGCGCAGCCTCCAGTTCACTGCGGTCTGCAAGCCATTTTTCCAGTTCAGCGGCCGACTTAATGTTCCGGGTTTCGAGTTCCTTAAACAGGGGCTCCAAAGTTTCCCAGGTGATCTCAAGTGTGGCAGGAATATACTTTCGTTCTTTCTTAACAATCATCATTTTTTGTTTAATGCACGAAGTTAACGGAAATCTGGCTTTTGTTTTAATCGGGATGTCAGCAGAGTTTAATTTTTAAGGGATTACCTATTACAATAATAGCGGTTTTAAAAACAAGGGACATGAGGTGATTAGGGTAGGTCTGGTAAAGGTCTGCTAGTGGTTAGGCCACCAAATTGGTGGCCTAACCTTAACATGAGTACTACAAGTCCTAAACAAATTGTCAGCCGGAATCGGATATTGATTTATTTGAAATGATCGGAGTGCCGCATCAAAACTCTGGCTATTGTCCCGGCCTAAGTTGCATAACTAACCCTAAAAATTAACGTGCTTAAAAGCTTAATTAGAATAGTTCTAAATAATTTTGAATAACCGTGAAATTCTGTTTCCTTTGTGCTTTATTTATAATAAATCTAAATAAGATAAAAAATGAACGTCAAAAAAAATCGTGCCTGCATGAAAGCATGGACGAGTGCAGTGGTTTTACTATTTCTTTTCAGCTCGAATGTTTTTTCGCAAACAAAAGGAAAGGGTACTATACAAGGAACAGTAAAGACTTCAGAAGGAAAGCCCGCTGAATTTGTAAATATTATAATAAAGAATATTAAGAATACCGTGGTTGATGTGAACGGAGACTACCAGTTAAAAAACTTATTGCCAGGTAATTATGAAATTACTGCAAGTTACCATGGACTTGAGAGTCAGTCTAAGAGTGTTGTAGTGACTGCGAATCAAACGGCGATAGTGGATTTTATTTTAAATGAAAGCAGTCAGCAATTAAAAGAAGTGGTGGTGCAAGTGAACGTAAATAAGTTTTCGAAAAAGGAAACTCCCTATGTTTCAAAAATGCCTTTGGCCAACCTGGAAAATCCGCAGGTATATCAGGTTGTCAATAAGGAATTGCTCACAGAACAAATGATCTTCAGCGTTGATGATGCCATTATGAATACGCCGGGCATACAGAAAATGTGGGAAGCAACGGGCAGGGGCGGTGATGGAGGAACCTACTATAATACCAGGGGCTTTATTGTACAAAGCGGCCTGCGTAACGGAATAGCCGGTCTGGTTACCAACCAGGTTGATGCGATAAATCTTGAAAGAATGGAAGTCATTAAAGGCCCTTCAGCCACACTTTTTGGAAGTGAACTGAGTTCTTATGGAGGTTTAATAAACCGCGTGACAAAAAAACCTTTCGATACCTTTAATGCAGAATTATCCTATTCTACCGGGAGTTATGATTTTAACAGGGTTAGTGCGGATGTGAATACCCCCGTTGATAAAGCCAAAAAGCTGATGTTTCGTTTAAATACCGCTTATAATTATGAAGGTAGTTTTCAGGATCAGGGCTATAACAGAAGTTGGGCCGCAACCCCTTCTTTGCTCTATCAGGCTAACGACAGGCTCTCAATAAACTTAGACGCCGAACTATATGAGGGCAAGAATATTGGAAAGCAAATTCTCTTTTTCTATTTTCCAGCCTCAGCATTAGGAGCCAGCACGCCCGATCAATTAAATGTTGATTACAACCAATCCTATATGGGGGAGGGTTTGTCGCAGGAATCAAGGAGTGCCAATTTCTTTGGTCAGATAAACTATAAATTAGCAGATAACTGGACGAGTTCAACAAACCTGACCTCCAGCAATAGTTTTTCGAATGGTTTCTCGCCTTATTTTTATCTTATCCCGGATGATGTAGTAACAAGCAATCCGGCTGATGCAGGTAAAGCCAATTACCTGGCACGGGCTGATCAGTCGACAGGCGATAGCGAAAACAGTATTTTTCAGATTCAGCAGAATTTCAACGGCGATTTTAAATTAGGAAACCTAAGAAACCGGATAGTCCTGGGACTGGATTATTACCATACAAATTCAAACCAGAATTTCTTTGGCAGCGGCTTCGACGTCGTTCCGTTAAACAATAATGGTTTTGACTTCAGCAGCTTTAATGGAGCCAATATGCAGGCAAAATACGCTACCGGAGATCCTGATTTTACCTATCCTATAGTCAATAAGATCAATATATACAGCGCCTATGTTTCCAATGTTCTGAATCTTACCGAAAATCTGAATGTTTTGGCTGCACTCCGCGTTGACAGGTTTGAAAATAAAGGAGGAACCGAAGGGGGCGTTGTGCTTCCCTTTAAGCAGACAGCTTTCTCACCAAAATTTGGTGTGGTCTATCAACCGGTGAAAGACATATTATCACTGTTTGTGAATTACCAGAATGGATTTAACAACAAAGGTACCTATAATGCCTACAATGCAGCTGACCCTGCAACGCCTGTACCTTTAAGTGCGAAACCAGAGCAGGCAAACCAGGTTGAGGGTGGTGTTAAGCTGGATGCCCTGCAAGGAAAGCTTAGTGGAACGGTAAGTTATTATTCCATTAAAGTAGAGGATATCCTTCGTTCTGATTCGCGTGCTCCTAATATTGCTCAGATACAGGATGGTACGCAGGTGAGCAAAGGCATAGAAATGGACTTTATTGCGAATCCGGTTGTAGGTCTGAACTTAATTGCGGGTTTTAGTTATAATGATTCGAAGATGGAAAAAGCAGATGCTGATGTGAACGGCCGCCGTCCCGCTACAGCATCATCCCCTTACCTGGCGAACTTATGGCTCAGCTATCGTCTTCAAACTGTTGTAAAGGGACTGGGTGCAGGTTTGGGAGTAAATTACGCCAGTGATAACAAAATCCTGAACAGCGTTTCGATGGGCGAATTCACGCTTCCTGCATACACCATTCTGGGTGCAACCCTATTTTATGATAAGTCAAAATACAGGATCGGTTTGAAAGCAGATAATTTAACAAACGAAAGGTATTATATCGGCTATTCCACCATGAACCCTCAAAAATTACGAAGCTTTTCTGCCAGTGTATCTTATAAATTTAATTAGGATCTCCACAAAAAGACCCGAAGCTTTGTTAAGCTTCATAGACTATTCATTAAACGATCTGTAGCATATTATAATGACAGCTTCTTCAATAAAAATATGGTTCAATGTTCACGTGTGGACAAGTCTGATTTCCACGGCGTTTTTACTGATGCTATGCATTACCGGATTACCCCTGATATTTTATGAAGAAATCGATCATTTTCTCGGCAAAGAGCTGCATGCTTCGGTAGTTCCTGCCGGGACACCCGAATATTCTAAAGATGCCGTTTTAGAACAGGCCATGAAGAAGATTCCCGGAAAAGAAGCAAAGTATATTTTTTGGGATGAAAAGGAACACCCGGGACAAATGTTTGTAACTCTCGCAGATTCGTCAGAAGCACCCATTGAAGCAGACCATTATCTGACTATGGATGAGCGGACCGCAAAAGTTATGGATACCCCGCCAAATGAAATGAATTTCATGTTAATCATGTATTATTTGCATGTGGAAATGCTTGCCGGAATACCTGGCAAGCTTTTCCTTGGCCTGATGGGAATTCTTTTTATTGCAGCAATTGTCTCAGGGGTGGCATTATATGGACCGATCATGAAACGCTATGATTTCGGAATGATAAGGACAGAAAAGTCCTCGCGTTTAAAGTGGCTTGATCTGCACAATATGCTCGGAATTGTGACACTTGCCTGGGCATCTGTGGTAGGGATTTCAGGGGTTATTAATACCCTATCAGATCCGGCACTTGAAATGTGGCGGTCGGGGCAACTCGCCGAAATGGTTTCAACATATAAAGACAAGCCGAAAATTGAAGGGAAGTTAAGCTCATTGGATGGCGCTCTGCAAAAAGCGAAGGAAGCTGCTCCCGGTATGAAGGTTTCTTTTGTGGCTTATCCCGGTACGCTTTATTCAAGCAGCCATCATTACGCGGTTTATATGATAGGGACGACCCCTTTAACATCAAGGATAATCAAGCCCGTTTTAATAGATGCCGAAACAGGTCAATTTACTGCTGTAAGAGACCTTCCCTGGTATTTGCAAACTATCTTTATCTCTCAACCTTTTCATTTTGGGGACTATGGCGGCCTCCCAATGAAGATAATCTGGGCTATTTTTGATATTGCAACAATTCTCGTTTTGATTTCAGGACTTTACCTATGGT
The DNA here is from genome assembly GCF_010692725.1 of Flavihumibacter soli. GTDB lineage: Bacteria > Bacteroidota > Bacteroidia > Sphingobacteriales > Sphingobacteriaceae > Daejeonella > Daejeonella soli. The sequence goes on from NZ_JAAFZB010000092.1 coordinate 238,879, forward strand.
TCGCAAGACGGAAGGCACGAAAGAATCAACTTTCAAGACTTATGAAGAATGCGGAAGTATTAACCCTGGCAGCTGTAGAGGATGAAGACTAAAGACAACTATTTATTAAAACTCTGGGGCATGCCCGTATTTATCGCTGTTTTAACCATTATCGGATTGTTACTGGCGATAGTCGGCACGGGCTTATGGCACTTTTTTTCATGGGTCGCCTTATGTATTCCGCTCTATATTATGATCAGGTTTGGAAAGAGATGTTTTAAATAGCAATTCTCCCGGATTAAGAGATTGCAACGCAGGTAATTCTTTCAGCATCAATGCGATTAATCAAGTCGGAGTATTCCTCGTTCCCTGACAAATATTCGATTTAACCGTCTTCTGAATCAGCATGGTAAATTCACTTATCTGCCAATGACTTATAGGCCAGAATTTCCTGTTTCAGTGATAGATAAAAAGTGATAAAGTCGATAACTTTTTCATAAAGATTTTCGATATCTGAGTCTAAGGTGGCGTATTGTATGGCATCGTAATACTGATCCCATTCGTCACCTGTGTTGGCCAGGACTAAACACCGACGGACTACAGGCGTGAGCCAGTCGTGGGAAGTGTCAAACTGCAATTCGTCGTAGGTGTACTTTCTTCCCCTCACCACAACCGTGAAGTGATCTGCGGGATATTTCATAAACTCAATAATGAGCCTGTTATTATTGTTATTCTCCTTCATCTGTATCTAAGTGGCCACATCAGATATGTGTGGGGCCAGGTTTTTTGTCTCTCTTACGGCTGCAGAAGATGTTTGTCGTCAATTCTATGTAATTAAATTTCAGCGTTTTAAATAAATTTTTGCCGACTTTACAATATTGGGGTTTAAATACGTCTGAGGTACCCGGTCAGCTTGCTGACTTGCTGAGAGGTGGGCAACAATGGCGAGGAATTTGAAAACGTATTTTGGTAAACCCGGGCGGAGAGATTCTTTCGCAGGATGCGCAGAAATTATAACATTTAATGAGGTGAGATATTTCTAAAGTTCGATTTGGCGGCAGCAACACCATGTGACCACGCCCCAGATAATAATTTTAGTTTCGGGGCTGATTTCCAGAGGTTCGTCATTTTCTTTCCCGGTGGTCAGATACCTGCGTTTTACATGGCTGATCAGCTGGCGCACCAGCCATTCGCCGTTCTTCCATGCAATGACGATCACGCCGCCGGTTGCCGGCATCGAGCGGTCGACAACCAGCAGGTTTCCCTTCTTAATTCCGAAGGTTTCCATTTCATCGGAATTGGCTTTAAAGTAATAAGTGCTCAGGGGATCATTTACAAGGGGCTGCAGGATACCGGGTCCATCCTCGGTATGATCAGTCGCCGGCAACTGGAGGCAGTTTTCATTTCCGGGGCTATTAAAAGGCTCGGATTCAGTATCCCGGATGTGTAGCAAGTCCCGCAGCATAACGATGTGTTTGTCTTACAAATTTACTAATAATATTAGCAAGATAATTGAAATTATTTCCTGAATACGGTTAAATTCCTGGGGATGAGGGTAAAAAATAATGAGGTAGGGTGAAGCATTCACGGATTAAGCTTCAATAGATAAGGTCGCGGGTCATTAAGCCAAAAGAAAAGGCCATACATTTCTAAAAGAAATTTTAATTCAGTTTATTTACAGGCTCGCCAACATGATGGATACCTCAACCTCGATGATACGAAGTAGCTGCTTTTATGAGAAAATTCAAAAGAGACTTTACACTGGTGTACTTATAGGTCTTATTTCAGCTTTTTCAACGGGTTGCCATCCACTATTTTGCCCCTGGGAGTTGGGGTACTCTCAACTGACTGATGTACCACCGCAAAAGGAATTAATAGGGAAGTATTTCCTGAGTAAAAAATCATCGTCATTATTAGCTAATGAAGGGTTTAACATTAACCAATCTGAGCTGGAGTTAAAGGATGATATGCAGTTTGTGCTAACTGATGTTCCGGAAACTATCGTAGAGGATCCTTATTCAACCAGTAAGTCCGTCATTAGCAGAACGGGGACCTGGAGTATGAATTGCGGCGAATCCTACGATTGCATGATCGAGCTACACGGGATTGGGGTGTTTCCCTTATCGGAAAAAGGTGGGATACTAGCAGTTCCTATTACCATGGGTGACGGAGATGAGTGTCGTGGGATAGTATTTGAAAAGAAATAGTCATTATCCCGACCAGTGTATTAATGATATCAAAGTTAATGAATATAGGTATTCATGAATCTAAAGCACTGCCTCTTAATATCACTATCTGTCTTAGCCCTGGTAATTACTTATCCGATTGTCTGCTATCTTTCCTACAATTTCATTGTTTTGCCCGAAATACCTGCTCAGCCTTATATTCAGGTGTTTTTTACAGCTCCCCTTTTAATTGCACTCGGGTTTTCATTCATTTTTTTCTACCGCAAAAAACTCTTCGGAACACTCTGTCTGTTAACAGGATTAATTTGGTTAATAGGGATAGTAAGTGAAATCATGTCCAAGCCATAAAAAACCATACAGTTGCCAATAAAGGGGTTCTCCTTTAAAGGCTAGGCTTAATTCTTAGATACTGTCTTTCTTTATTCAGATAACCATTGGCATCCCAGTAGGCATTTATATGTAGGGCAGCAACGTATAGGAATCCATCGCTGCTCCAAAACATACTGTCCATGCCGTTTACCGGCATCCAATTCCTGAAGCTTGCGGCCATTATCATCCGGACTTTATTATTCTGAATGGTATAAAGTTCTAAATCTGCAGTGGTGTTATAGGGATTAGCGGAAATGCAAAGAATGTGTTTTTTATCCGGTGAAATGAAAGGATAATCCACAAAAGAGTTTTCTTCTTTTCCGGAGGTTTTGTTGATGAACTTGTAATCCCAACTTTCCCAATACGAGCCTTGTAAAATATAGCTATTCAGAAATTCTATTTGACCCAGGTAAACATACTCTTGCCTGTCTTCTTCAGCGTCAGGCTTGTCAATATATTTTCTTATTCCCTTAGCGGTAGGTAATATGATGACACCATTTTTTTTATAGATTACGGTGGTGTCTGCCAGCATATAATTAACGGCAGAAGCCTTATTGTGATCAAATGTAGCTTTGTCTGTTAATTCGATTTCCAGGTAATCTGTCAGGATTTTACCTTCTTCATACTGGATAGTTTTTTGATCAATGGTGAGCGATGTGATTATGTTGAGGTCGGTTTTTAAAAGTTTAATGTCAATTAATTTGCCAGTAGCACTCTTTGGAATATATACTTTTTCCCAGCCAGTGCTTTCGATATTACTTCCATTTCTGACAAACTTTCTCATCACCCGTTCACGGACCCCTAGCCATTCTCCGCTAATTTCGATTACATCTAGTTTGGCCCCGTATTCAAACCGGACTACCGGTGCTGAAAAGTGATCAGGGTGCAATTTGCTTTCCACGCCATCTTGCAGGGTAACATAAACATGATCTAAAACTTTCGTGTTATTATAATCTATTTTGTTGCCTGTTTGCTCAGCTGTTGCGATTGTGACAGTGTCTCTTAAGAGAGGGTCTGGTTTAATCTTTTTTGCCGATAATGCGGAGTTTCTGCAACTACCGGCGGCCATGGCTGAGCTAAATATTAAAATGTATGCTGTTTTTCTGTACATGAGATTCATTTAACCAACTTGACCCGGTTGTTATAAAAGGGCACATATTTCTTCCCGTTAAAAACAAAGGGCGTATACGCTAAGGTTGCATCTGTATCCGGGACAGCCATGGTAACTAAAAGTATGGGCTTATCATTCTGGTATAAGGGAATTGGAAGAATATCCCAAAAGGCGTATTCCTCCGTCTGCTTACAAAGTAAATTTATTTTGTTTCCTTTCAGCTCAGTGAGATATGAAACATTGCGGGGCTGCTCCTGGAAAGATAGAACCGAATAAAGTGACCCGGTTTCTTTAACCTCCACATGTTTAGATGCGAATTGATAACCCGACCGGATACTTAATTCCTTTTTCAATCTGGCAGTAAGTAAAGTGTCGGCAATATACTTGGAGGAAACAGCACGTTTTAGTTCGTTGCTCGGGCTCAGGCAATAAAAGATATCCGACTTAATTTTTAATGTTTTTGCAGGTTTGAACACCGCGATAAAATAACTCTCAATGTTAGTTTCATAATATTCGACCCTGCTTAGTTTAACACCGGCGATCCGTTCATGTAAAGGACTGAAGATCTCCAGTATATTTAGCAGGTCGAGGTTGAAATGCTGCCTTGCCACCGATATGGGCAACCTGCTTCTTGTCATTTCATCATCCCGGTAAATTACGGAATCAGTCATTTGGGTAACGGTCTCCCAATCAAATGTGTCCGGGTTCTTCAGCTGCAGGTCAACATAGAATTCCTGGGTTTCCGGGAAATAAGCAATTGAATTGATATAGACCTCTTTACTGACGGAAACCTTCTTCGGCTGAACGACGGTTGTTGATTCGGTTTTTTCGGGTAAGGTGGCAGATATTCTTGTGCAGGAGTTTAGGAATAGGACAATCAGGGACGGGATTATTATTTTCAATTGGCTAGGGAATAATTTTAAGAAATCCATTATGATTAGCGTTTTACGCGCTGCATGTGTATTTCCGGTTAAAGTAAATATCTTGGGCGGAATATGTAATGGATATTATATGAAATTATTAAACATTCTCTGGAAAGTTTTTTTACTAGTGATAGTTCTGCTGGTAATTTATCTGGTAATGATAGCAGTTGTTTCACAGTCGTTATATGCAGTTAGACAATATTTTGGTGAGAGAATTTTTCTAATATTATGCATTTCGATCGTTGTATTATTCCTTGTCCATGAGTTGGTAAAGTTTACAAGGAAGAAACTAAGAACCTAATTTTAAGAAGAGGGGTATTGTGGCTATTAAATCCACCGATATTAATTGTCCCGGAAGAAAGCCTTAGTGAGTTTGGAAACTATTTGATACAAATCTTAAAGCCTCAAAATTAATCATATTACAATAAAATGGGAAGCTTCTATCGACTACAAATCCAATGTGACAGAGCAAAAAAGAAAAAGATTGATTCCATATTGGGTGAATCAATTGATGACCCTCAAATCGGGTGGAGTTTAGTAATTGACGAAGACTCTCCCAGATTCGGCAATGCGCTTAGCATTTTTATTGATCTGGTGAATGGTCACTTAATTGAATTGAAGGAAATTGGTGTTGCAATGGATAAGATAACTTTCTGGTATTTGTATGAATATGAGCAGCAATGCAATATGGAGTTTTGGCCAGACATTACGAGGAGGATTGGAGAGCTGGGAATTGTACTTTGTATTAGTTGTTGGGAAAAATAACTTCCCATCATTCAACCGTTCAGCCCAAGGTTGAAGTGAAGTCTTTCAAATTATTATCTATTGAGGATAAATTGTCCCTAAGTACCTTATTCTATACCTAATTACAGAATGGCTGATAAAACCATTTAAGTTTTATTCTGTCATTACGATTAACTCCTCAAATAAACATCCAACAGGAAAAAGCTTGCGAACACTACAGAAGCGATTCCATTCGTAGTGAAAAAGGCCCGGTCCACTTTGCTAAGATCGTCCGGCTTAACCAGCTGGTGCTGGTAGACTAGCAGCACGATAAAGAACAGGACTCCGGCAATATAGAACCAGCTTAAGGGCGTAAAGAGAAGCGGAAGAGCAATGAAAAGTACTGCCAATGCGTGCAGCAGTGATGACAACTGAAGTGCGCGTTTTTTTCCCAACCAGGCAGGGATGGAGTTCAGCCCGTTCTTACGATCAAATTCCTCATCCTGTAAAGCATAGATGATATCGAAGCCGCTTACCCAGCATAGAACCGCCAACGAAAAGAAGACCGGCAATAGCGCAAACTCCCCGGTAACGACCAGGTAGGCACCGATGGGTGCAAGCGACAGGCCGAGGCCCAGCACCAGGTGGCAAAGCGGGGTAAAGCGCTTGGTAAAGCTATAGCCCAGAACAACCGCCAATGCAACGGGTGAGAGTGCCAGGCAAAGTGGATTTATAAACAAGGTGGTGGCAATAAACAGCAGGCAGTTAACGATGGTGAATGCCAGCGCTTCCTTCGCCGAGATGCGGCCAGAAGGGATATCGCGGATGGCAGTCCGCGGGTTTTCCGCATCGATGTCGCGGTCGAGATAGCGGTTAAAAGACATGGCAGCGTTTCGCGCAAATACCATGCATAGGACCATTAATAGCAATTTGATCCAGGTGAACTCATGTTCGGTAGTGGTAACGGCAAGGAAAAAACCGATAAAAGCAAAAGGCAGTGCGAATACTGTATGGGCAAATAAAACCAGTGAAAAATACTTTTTCATTTAGACATTAGACGTTAGACATTAGATCTCAGAGGGGTCGGGTCGTACGATATCGAGTTTCTCGAATTTCTTGTTCAGGTCATCGATAAAAGCAAGTACTTCATCGCGACCTTCGTCGGTTTCTGCCGATGTGATGAACTGGGGTGGGGCTTCCTCAAATAATTCCAGGATAGATTTCCGGAATTTTGCCATGTTTTGGTCCGACTTTACCTTCGACTGCTTGTCGGCCTTGGTGAAAACGAGGACAAAAGGAATTCCATTTTCACCAAGCCATGAGCAAAACTCAAGGTCTATTTTCTGAGGGGTAAGCCTGCTGTCTATCAGGGTGAAAACACATTGAAGATTTTCGCGGTTTCGCAGGTAATAACGGATAAATTTTTCCCAGTCGCTCCGGTTACTTCGTGATGTTTTGGCATAGCCATAACCGGGCAGATCGACCAGCTGCCAGTTCTCATTTATCAGGAAGTGGTTTATCAGCTGTGTTTTTCCCGGTGTCTGCGATGTTTTTGCCAGTCCTTTTTTCTGTACCAGCATGTTTATCAATGACGATTTGCCGACATTGGAACGGCCGATAAAGGCGTACTCGGGCAATACCGGGGCGGGAAGCCTATCGGTACGGGTATTACTGCATTGAAATTCTGCGCTTTTGATGATCATTATCGCAAAGGTAAGTTTAAGTTTTGAGTTTGGAGTTTTGAGTCCGGAGTTTGGCTTTTGAAAGCCCTGAGTTTGGTGTTGTAGAAATCAATAAATTGACAAACGGCCGAATTGACAAATTGAACAATCGGATTAGCAAATTACTATCTTTACCCGCTCTATGTCAAAGCAGGTTACACCGTACACCAATTCGCAGGCTACCAAAAAAGAGCAGGTAGCGGATATGTTCAATAACATTTCAGGCACCTATGATTTTTTAAATCATTTTATGTCACTTGGTATTGACGTAATCTGGCGAAAGAAGGCGATCCGGGAATTATTGAACCACAAGCCGCAGTACATGCTCGATGTCGCTACCGGGACGGGTGATTTTGCTTTCGAAGCACTTCATATTCTAAAGCCGGCAAAGATCATCGGCGTGGATATTTCCAAAGGAATGCTCGAGGTAGCACGGCACAAGATTAAAAAGCGCAAGCTCGAAGACGTTTTTGAGGTGCGGATGGGAGATTCTGAAAAGCTGCTTTTCGAGGACAATACTTTTGATGCCATCACTGTAGCCTATGGTGTACGCAATTTCGAAAACCTGGAAAAGGGCTTAAGCGATATGTATCGCGTTTTGAAACCTGGTGGAAAGGTTGTTATCCTGGAATTTTCCAAGCCGAAAGTTTTTCCGGTTAAGCAGGGCTACAACTTTTACTTTAAATATATCACCCCGGCAATCGGGAGGATCTTTTCGAAAGATGCCAGTGCCTATTCCTATCTGCCGGAGTCGGTCGCTGCTTTTCCGGATGGTAATGAATTTACGGCACGAATGGTGCAGTGTGGATTTCGCGATACCAAATCACGGCCCCTGGCGTTTGGAATTTGTTCTATTTATACCGGAATTAAATGACGAGAAAATCGATCCTGTTAATAACACTTACACTACTTTTCAGCTTTAAAACGTTCGCTCAGAAAAACTGGGGCGGGGGCGTTGATGAAGAACCTTTTCATTTTGGCTTTACTTTTCAGTATGTTTCCTCTGAGTACAAAGTGTTGAAGAAAGCCGAATGGCGTGATCAGTTTCCCGGTCCCCCGGGAGAGGAGACGAAGCCAACTTTATACAGCGTCAGTTCACCGGTGTCTCCGGGCTTCGGCCTGGGCTTCGTCAGCAATTACCGCCTTGGGAAGAACGCTGACGTACGTTTCACGCCTGCACTTGTCTTTTCTGACCGACTGCTGGACTATATGTATTTATCAGAAACAGATTTTAAGCAGCAAAAGGTGCAATCCACACTTGTGGATTTTCCGCTGGGGATCAAGCTTAAATCCGACCGCAGAAAGAATTTCCGGGCTTACATGCTGGCGGGCGCCAAGTATTCCATTGATATTGTTTCAAAGAAGAAGACCAACGATGTGGATAAGATATGGACCGAGAAGCTTGTAAAGAATACCCGTAGCATTCTTTGGTATGAAGCAGGAATTGGTTTGGATCTCTATTTTGAGTTCTTTAAACTTTCACCGGAACTGAAGCTGGCGAATTCTTTCCAGAGCGTTTTAACACCCGAAGATCATCCGTATTCAGCCCCACTGGATAAGCTTATCCTGCGTAACCTGCAGTTCAGCCTTTACTTTGAATAATTAAAAAAGCGCCGACTTTCTGAAAAGCTCCGGCGGTTTATTAATTTCGACTTTTAAATTTCCACGATGTCAAGAATTGCCCTTATTACAGGTGCCAGTGCCGGGATAGGAGAGGCCTGTGCCCGCTTATTCGCTGAGCAAGGCTATAATCTTATTCTTTTAGCACGCAGAACTGAAAAGCTCGAAGCGCTCGCTGAAACTTTTCGTATTAAATACGGTATTGAAGTGCGAACTTTGACAGCAGATGTCGCAAAAAAAGAGGACGTCTTACAGCTGGAAGGACTTGCTGATGACTGGAAAAAGGTAGATGTTTTGATAAACAACGCGGGCTTAAGCCAGGGTCTGGATCCGATACAGGAAGGAAATACGGAGGACTGGGACACCATGATCGATACCAATGTCAAAGGGCTACTCTATATTACAAGAGTGGTTTCGCCATGGATGGTTAAGCGTAAATCGGGGCATATTATCAATATTGGTTCTATCGCGGGCAAAGAAACGTACGCTAATGGCAACGTTTATTGCGCAACCAAGCATGCAGTGGACTCACTGAACAAAGCTATGCGAATTGATCTTCTTCCTTTTGGTGTTAAAGTGACCGGAATTCATCCGGGAGCAGTGGAAACCGAGTTCTCGGAAGTTAGATTTAAAGGAGATATAGACCGGGCTAAAAAAGTTTACGAAGGTTTTGAACCACTGCATGCGCAGGATATAGCGGAAGCGATCTGGTTTGCGGTTAACCGGCCGGCACATGTCAATATCAATGATATGCTGATCATGCCGACCGCGCAGGCGAATACCACGCACCTGGTTAAGAATTAAGAATTAAGAATTACAATTACGACTCCTACCTGAAAACGACCGGATTCTAAATAAACCAAAACATGCTACAAGAAACAATAGATCAGGATATTAAAACAGCTATGCTGGCAAAGGATAATGTTCGCCTTCGCGGACTTCGTGCGATCAAGGCTGCGCTATTAAATGCCAGGACCGAAAAAGGTGCCAGCGAAACACTGACGGAAGATGCGGAAGTTAAGGTTCTGCAGCGTCTCGTAAAGCAGCGAAAAGAGTCGTCTGAGATCTACGAAACTCAAAATCGGCCGGATCTTCGGCAGATAGAAGTTGAAGAACTGGAGGTTATTGAAGCCTATCTGCCGAAGCAGATGGATCGCGACGCTATTGTGGCGCATGTCCGGGATGCGATCGTTCGTACCGGTGCTGGCAGCTCAAAGGATATGGGCAAAGTTATGGGCCTGGTGAACAAGGAGCTAGCCGGGAAGGCTGATGGTAAAACAATTTCCGAAGTAGTTAAAGAATTACTTGCAGCCCTGTAGGTTAGCGATTAATCAAGTAAAAACTCTTATTTTTATTAGCGTTTAATTAAGTTTTTGTCCTGTATTTACATTCAGACTTATATCTTAGCAACCAATACACATAATGCTCAAATGATTCTATGGAATTCGCGATAAAAGAAGAAAAAGGTTTTAAGTATGTTGAAGAGGGTGAGGGCGAAGTTTTATTATTACTTCATGGGTTGATGGGAGCGCTTAGTAACTGGGAAGATGTAGTGAATGAATTTAAGGGGGAATACAGGGTCATTATTCCCATGTTGCCATTATATGATTTGCCTTTACTTACCACGGGTGTAAAAAGCCTTGCTAAATTTGTTCATAAGTTCGTTCAGTTCAAGGGATTGAAGAACGTTGTTGTACTTGGAAATTCTTTGGGCGGTCATGTTGGCCTGATCTATACTCTTGCTCATCCAGAAGAGGTTAAAGCTCTCGTTCTGACGGGGAGTTCCGGGTTATATGAAAATGCGTTTGGCGGCTCTTTTCCGCGCCGCGAGAGCTATGATTTTATCCGTGAGAAGGTCGAGTTTACATTCTATGATCCGGCTACTGCTTCGAAAGAGCTTGTTGATGATGTTTTCGCCACTGTAAACGATCGATATAAGGTGATCCGGATCCTGGCAATGGCGAAGTCAGCGATACGCCATAATATGTCGAAAGAGCTTAATAAAATTACCGTTCCCGTGTGCCTGATCTGGGGTGCTGATGACAAGGTAACACCGCCGGCAGTTGCAAAGGAATTTCATGAAATTTTGCCAAATTCCGAACTAAACTGGCTCGATAAATGCGGCCATGCTCCAATGATGGAAAGGCCTGAAGAATTTAATATGGTTCTAAGGAAATTTCTGGATCGGATTAAAAACTGACCACTATGTTAGCACGCGAATTGATATCTGATGCTATCCCGCCTCTAAGAACTTCTGATACTGTCGAGAAGGTTTTAGACAGGATGGCTGAATTCCGTGTAAACCACCTTCCAATTGTAAATGAAAGTCAAATTCTTGGATTGATCTGTGAGGAAGACCTGATTGAAGTTCAGGATTATCAAACAGAGATCGGCGGACTAAACTTAAGCCTGCGCAATTATTCTGTATTTGAAGATCAGCATGTTTACGACCTGATTCGAATGATCCATGAACTGCGGCTGACGGTTATTCCTGTTTTGGATCATCAGAATAATTACCTCGGCCTGGTATCGCTTGGGTCACTTGTTGAATATTTTGCGACCCTGACCGCAACGAAAGAACCCGGGGGCATTATCGTTCTGGAAATTAGTAACCGGGATAATTCCCTGGCGCACGTTGCCCAGATAGTGGAATCAGAAAATGCCCAGATCCTCAGTTCCTATGTTAAATCATATCCTGATTCGACAAAGCTGGAACTAACCCTTAAACTAAACCGTAATGAGATATCGACCATTGTAGCATCATTCCTTCGCTATGATTACATTATAAAGGCTACGTTTAACGATCTGAAAGCTGATGAAAGAACTCAGGATCGATATGATCAACTGATGAACTACCTCGATATCTAAATATTTTTCATGAAGATCGCAATTTACGGCAGGCAGTTCAACAACTCAGTTCTTCCATATGTACAACAGGTTTTCGATAGCCTGTCGAAATTTGATATTGAGCCTTACGTTTTCGAAAAGTACAATCAGTTCATTACCGGAAAAATATTTTTCCCTAAAACGATTCATTTATTTAACGATCATACCGAACTTCTATCAAGCAAGGTTGACGTGATGATAAGCCTTGGTGGGGACGGAACGATGCTGGATACGGTAGCGATCATTCGGGATTCGCTGATTCCGGTTATCGGGATAAATTTCGGGCGTTTAGGTTTCCTTGCCAGCATCAATAAGGATGATATCCAGTCTGCTATAAATTCTCTTGTGCATGGGCAATATACTCTTGACGCAAGAAATCTTTTAAGCATTGAATCAGAGCATAATTTGTTTGGCGATGTCAACTTTGCGCTAAACGATGTCACGATCCATAAGCGCGATACATCGGCCATGATGATCATACATGCCTACCTGAACGGTGACTTTTTGAATTCGTATTGGGCCGACGGGTTGATCCTGGCAACACCAACCGGATCGACAGCTTATTCTCTTAGCTGCGGAGGGCCAATTATATTTCCCAGGTCTGGCAATATTGTTGTTACACCGATAGCGTCGCACAATTTAAATGTACGCCCAATCGTATTGTCTGACGTAAATAAATTATCGTTTGAGATTGAGGGACGCAGCTCAAAATTTTTGCTAACCTGTGATTCGAGAACCGAAGTCATTGATACGTCTGTTCGGATCACGGTAACAAAGGCCGGTTTTGTTGTAAACCTGGTCCGGCTGAATAACGAAAGTTATTTAAATACATTAAGAAATAAACTATTGTGGGGAATTGATACAAGGAACTATTGATAAGCTATTCCCGTAAAACTATTAAAACAAAAAAATGCGTCTACCTCTGCTCGTCTTCGTTTTTCTAATGCTTTCTTTGAACATATCGGCACAAACCTGGGAAGTTGGAGGATTCGTGGGAGGTTCCGGTTATATGGGTGATATTAATCCGGTGCAACCTTATAAGGTTAGCGATATGGCTTTTGGCGGCCAGCTAAAGCGTAATTTTGATGGCTACTGGGCGCTCAAACTGAATGCTATGCACGGGAAAATTGCGGCTGATGATGCTAATTCTTCCAATCCTTCTCAAAAAGAACGCAATATTAATTTCTTTTCGCCCATTACCGAATTGTCGCTTCAGGTTGAGTTCAATCTCTTCAACTATTTTCCCGGCAGCCTGCCTGGCAATGGTACCCGGCGCGGTACCCCATACTTGTTTACGGGAATCGGGGGCGTGGTTTTTGATCCCAAGACTAAATACCAGGGGGAGGAATACTTGCTTCATGATTATGTTACGGAAGGTGTTGATCTTTCTGACAGATATAAGAGAAATGCTATCGCTGTGCCATATGGCGTTGGTTATAAGTATAATGTAGCCGGTAATTGGAACCTGATCAGCGAACTTGGTTACAGAACCGCGTTTTCGGACAATTTGGATGATGTTAGCGGTCGATATCCGGACTATCTGATATATCCGCCTTCATTTTATGGACTCGATGGATTGCTTTCAGATCCTTCCGGAACTGAGGTAAGCGGTCGGGCAGGATTCCAAAGGGGGGATTTCAGAAAGAGAGACACCTATATGTTTCTTGGCATCACCCTGACTTATACATTCGTTTCGCAAAAATGCCCGATGTTCTGATGTGGGCTATATGCTTTCTTGCTTTTAAGTCAAAACTCGCCCTTATAACAAATTAATGCAAAGTAAGTTCTACCTTTGCAATTTGCAATTCACAAATTCTGCGACATAGTTAAATATTTTTAGGTTGTTAATTTCTTAATGAGTTTACTCGAACAAATTGATATGAGCAGATTGCCGCAGCACGTGGCGATCATAATGGACGGTAATGGCCGGTGGGCAAAGGAAAAGGGCAAATTGCGGGCTTTCGGGCACCAGAGCGGAGTTCTTTCAGTGCGCGACACTGTCGAGGGAGCCGTTAAGGCAGGAATCTCTTACATAACCTTGTATGCTTTTTCTACGGAAAATTGGAATCGCCCAAAGCTCGAGGTTTATGCTTTGATGGAACTGCTTGTTTCGACTATAAACAGGGAAACGAAAAATTTAATGGAAAACGGAGTCCGGCTGAATGCGATAGGTGATCTTCATTCACTCCCTTCCAAATGTTATCGTCAGCTGCAGGAAACAATACAAAAAACAAGCGTTAACACCAGCTGTACATTAACACTTGCCCTCAGTTATAGTTCACGCTGGGAGATAACACAGGCAGCACGTTCACTTGCTTTGGATGTTAGGGACGGTAACTTAAATCCGGAGGATATTAATGAGAGAATCTTTGCGAGCCGTTTAAACACCGCGGATATTCCGGATCCTGAACTCATGATCCGTACAAGCGGTGAATACAGGATCAGCAATTACCTGTTATGGCAACTTGCTTATTCGGAATTATACTTCACTCCTAAATTATGGCCGGACTTCCGGAGAGAGGATTTGTACGAAGCAGTTATAGATTACCAGAAGCGCGAACGCCGGTTTGGCAAAACCAGTGAGCAGTTACAAAGCTTTTAGATCTTTAATGTCAGTTCAAATAATTTCAAATTTAATTTGCCGGTGTCAGCCTGTAAATGGCTTTGTACATAACTAATTTTTACTTTTAACACTTTTTAACAACTCATTGAGTTATTTTAGCACCGATAAATCCATAAAATGAATCGTTTTTTAATCGTTATATTATTTCTTATTTCTGGTACTTCTGCAATGGCCCAGTTCGGCCGCACCAACCCATCTTCATCTTTAAAGCCAGCAGGAAACGAAGACATTAGTTACCTAAACCCTAAAGAATATGTTATCGGCAATACGATCGTTAGCGGAACCCAGTTTTTGGAGAAGGACGTGCTTATTACAATCTCAAAACTTACTAAAGGCGATCGTATAATTGTTCCGGGTGATGCTACATCAAATGCCATAAAGAATTTATGGGCGCAGGGTTTATTTGATGATGTACAGCTGAATATCACAGAGATAAAAGGTGACTCTATATTTTTCGAGATCGCGGTAGTCGAACGGCCACGGCTGACACGTATAGAGCTTAAGGGCTTACGTAAAAGTGAGACTGACGACGTGAAGGAAAAGCTGTCAGACAAGACTGGTAAGGTAGTCAATGAAAACCTTCTGAAAACTACATCAGATATTATCAAGAAGCATTTTCATGAAAAAGGCTATTTGTATACTGATGTATCGTACAATGAGCGGAAGGATTCAGCGGAAGCCAATAACGTGATCCTGGCAGTCACGGTCGACAGGAATGAGAAGGTAAAGGTTAACGCCATAGAATTTGATGGCAATAAGGATTTCAAGGATGATCAGCTCAAGAAATTTCTTAAAAAAACTAAATCGAGAGCTTTCTATAAAGTATTTGGTCCCGGAAAATTTTTACAGGAGAAATACGAGGAGGATAAGCTTTTACTGGTCTCTAAAATGCACGACCGGGGTTACCGTGATGCGGAGATTTTAAGCGATTCGATAATAAAACATGATGATAATTCTATCGACATAAAACTCAAGCTTTATGAAGGTCCAAAGTATTATTTCGGAAATATAAATTGGGCAGGGAATGCCAAGTATTCAACTGATCTGCTTAACAAGCTGCTGGCAATTAAAAAAGGAGAAGTATTCAGCGAAGAAAAGTTGAACAAGAAGCTGAGCGGTCCGACCGCGACAGGCGAGGACATTAGTTCATTATACCTGAATGACGGTTACCTGACCTTCCAGGCAGACCCGGTACAAACAAAAGTTTACGGTGATTCCATCGATCTTGAGATTCGCCTTTATGAGGGTCCTCAGTATACCATTAATAAGATCATGCTTAAAGGTAACGAGGTGACGAATGATAAGGTGGTTATGCGGGAGATACGTACCAAGCCTGGGCAAAAGTTCTCGAAGGAGGCAATTGTACGGAGTACAAGGGAGATAGCTCAGCTTGGAAATTTTGACGATCAAAAAACGGATCCCAAGCCGATCAACATCAACCCGAATGACGGAACTGTAGATATTGAGTATAATGTTGTAGAAAAGCCATCTGACCAGATTGAATTATCCGGTGGTTTTGGGGGCGGCCGTATTGTTGGTACCCTGGGTCTGACGTTTAACAATTTTTCTGCCCGCAACCTGTTTAACCTGAAAGAGTGGAAACCGCTACCTCGTGGGGATGGCCAGAAATTAAGTATCCGTGGTCAGACCAACGGCAAGTTTTACCAATCCTATAGTTTTTCTTTTTCCGAGCCCTGGTTAGGCGGAAGAAAGCCGGTTTATTTTGGAATTAGTGCATTTACGTCCCTGCAATCAAACGGATTGAAATCCTCAAATCCGGATGTACAGAAGATCCGTCTGAACGGTCTTACGTTTTCATTAGGTCAGCGTTTAAAATGGCCGGATGATTATTTCCAGACCAATACTTCCCTGAATTTTCAACAATATAAGCTGAACAATTACAGTGGTTTCTTATTTTCAAACGGTACAGCTTACAACTTTAACGTAACGCAGGAATTCAGCCGGAACTCCTTGGGTGGTTCACCAATCTATCCAACCTCAGGTTCTAACCTGAAGTTAACTTTGCAGGCAACACCGCCTTATTCTATGTTCAACAACACTAATTACCGTACGGCAACAGACCAGGATAAATACCGTTACACGGAATATATTAAATCGAAGTTTGAGTCGCAATGGTTTACAAGTGTGGTTGGAAAGCTGGTTCTGAAGGCGCAGGCTCAGTTCGGGTTCCTTGGAACTTATAATAGTACTGTGGGCCAGTCACCATTTGAGAGGTTCAAATTGGGTGGTGATGGTATGCAGGGCTTCGACTTTCTTCAGGGATCTGAGGTTATCGGCATGCGTGGTTATATGAATAACTCTGTTATTCCTGTGGGTTCAAATCCTGCAATTGCACAAGCCTCAGGCAGCCCGATCTTCAACAAGTATGTTCTGGAGTTAAGATACCCCGTTTCACTCAGTCAACAGGCGACGGTATTCGTTCTAGGCTTTGCTGAAGGTGGTAATACATGGAACAGCTTTAAGCAATTTGCACCATTTAATGTTCGCCGTTCTGTAGGTGTCGGTGCAAGAGTTTTTCTTCCTATATTCGGATTGTTAGGTATTGATTACGGTTATGGCTTTGATGCCATTCCCGGCCTGCCTGATGCCAACAAGGGACAATTCCACTTCAGTATTGCCCAGTCTTTAAGCGGCGGTTTTAATTAATTTTTAATTTAGGTTGATGAAGAAATTAATAACAACGTTATTGTTTGCAGTAGTACTGAGCTTCGGAGCTTTTGCGCAGCGTTTTGCATATGTTGACAGTGATTACATTCTCAAGCACATACCTGAATATAATGCTGCTCAGAAACAGCTTGATGCACTTTCAGGCCAATGGCAAAAAGAAGTGGATGACCGTTTTGCTGAGATTGAGAAG
This sequence comes from Flavihumibacter soli, assembly GCF_010692725.1. Classification (GTDB taxonomy): domain Bacteria; phylum Bacteroidota; class Bacteroidia; order Sphingobacteriales; family Sphingobacteriaceae; genus Daejeonella; species Daejeonella soli. Next base: position 255,898 of record NZ_JAAFZB010000092.1, read on the forward strand.
CTATATAAGACATACCAGGCTGATCAGGTTCTTCTGACTGAAGAGATGCGTAAGAGACGTGAAGGGGAGATCATAGAAAAAGAAAAAGAAGCCAAAGAGTTTCAACGAGTAAAGTTTGGTTTTGAGGGAGATTTATTTCAGCAAAGGACCAGACTGGTTAAACCTATTCAGGATAAAGTGTCTAAAGCTGTGCAGGCTGTCGCTGACGCTCAGCAGCTTGATATGATATTTGATAAAAACAGTGAAATTATGCTATTATACGCTAACCCGCGTTTAGATAAAAGTAACGATGTCGTCACCAGACTGGGATATAAGCCCGGGGTATTTGTTAAATAACAAATTTTTAATATAATCGTACACAGAAAAAAACAAACAAGATAAAATGAAAAGTTTAATGAAAGTAGCCGTTGTTGCGGTCGGATTGTTATTTGCAGGGAATGCGGTTAATGCCCAGCAAAAACTGGGTCATATTAATTCAGCGGATCTTTTGCAGGCAATGCCAGAAATGAAAACAGCTGATGCTTCTTTCCAGACATTTGCAAAAGCTAAGCAGTCAACCCTTGAGAAAATGGATGCTGAGCGTCAAAAAAAGATAGGCTTGTATACTGAAAAGAGTAAAACTATCAGTGAAGCTAACAAAGAAGTAGTTGGCAAGGAAATACAGGCTCTGGTTATTGAGATCCAGGATATGGAAAAACGTCTTGGTGAAGCCCAGCAAAAATCAGAAGAAGAGTTACAGGCTAAACGTACGGAGCTTTATCAGCCGGTTTTTAAAAAGGCGGAAGACGCAGTTAAAACGGTAGCTAAGGAAAAGGGATATGCCTACGTATTTGATATTTCTCAGCCTGGTGTTGTATACTTTGATGGTGGCGATGACATGCTTGCAGCTGTAAAAGCTAAATTGGGCATCACTGCTGCTGCTCCGGCTCCTAAAAAGTAATTTAATTTAATTGTTAGTGAATGCGAACCTGAATGGGTTCGCATTTTTTTTTGCGATTAATTCCCGTTACATTTTTCATTGTTTTGCTTTCATCTTCTGCACATAATCCGGGAATCATAATTTTTAACTTAGAACTGGTAAAAAACATTAATTTAATTACATGACTACTACATATCCGATAGGAATATTTGATTCAGGTATTGGCGGCCTGACTGTTGCCGGTGCAATACATCGTATCCTTCCTGATGAACAACTGGTATACTTCGGGGATACCGAGCATCTGCCATATGGAGATAAGTCACCGGAGGCTATCAGAAACTACAGCTTAACCATCGGCCGGTTTCTGGTAAGTCAGAATTGCAAAATGATCGTCATTGCCTGTAATACCGCTTCATCACATGCGTATCAGGCGCTCGTAGATGAAATAGGAGACCAGATTCCTGTAATTAATGTGATTGATCCGGTCGTGGCGGCTTTGATCAAAGCGGGTAAATACAAGCATATTGGCGTTATCGGTACAAAGTCAACCATCCAGTCCGGTCTGTATGCTAGTAAGATCAGCAATATCGATCCTGCTCTAAAAGTTTCCTCTCTTGCCACACCGTTGCTTGCCCCTATGATAGAAGAAGGGTTCTTCGACAATAACATAAGTCATACAGTCATTCAATCGTATCTGTCATCGCCCAAACTTAAAGGAATTGATAGCCTGGTGCTCGCCTGCACTCACTATCCGCTGATCAGAAAAGAAATAAGCGAATACTATGAAGGGAAAGTCGACATAATTAATTCAGCAGAAATTGTTGCAGAATATGTGAAGACGGAATTGGATCGATCAGGACTTCTTAATTCTTTGCCGGCTAAAGGACACCGGTTCTACGTTTCAGATTATACCAGATCTTTTGAGAAAAGTACACGATTATTCTTTGGTGAGAAGATAAGTCTTAAGCTGCATCGCCTGTAATAAGCAAGTGGATTGTAAATTATCGTTCATTAGTTCCTCTTTTTAGCCATAAACTCTAAAACGCTATTCTCTTTAACTTTAAAGTTGTAATTTTGCCGGCTCATAACCAACTATGAGCGAACAAATAAAACACGAGTGCGGTGTGGTTCTGATCCGTCTGTTAAAACCTCTCAGTTATTACCAGGAAAAATATGGAACAGCGCTCTATGGGCTGAATAAGCTGTATTTATTGATGGAAAAGCAGCATAACCGTGGTCAGGACGGTGCTGGTATTGCTACAATAAAACTCGATGTAAAGCCAGGTAACCGTTATATCAGCCGTTACCGGGCCACCGGTGCCAAAGCAGTTTCAGAGATTTTCGAATATGTACAGAACAAATTTGCAGATGTTCAGAAAAATAATCCTCAGCTCTTACAGGACGCTAATTGGTTAAAGGAGCACATAAGTTTCACAGGTGAAGTGCTGATGGGACATCTGCGATATGGAACTCACGGAAAGAACAGTATAGAGAGTTGCCATCCTTTCCTGAGGCAAAATAATTGGATGACCCGTAATCTGGTCATTTCGGGAAATTTCAATATGACCAATGTCGATGAGCTTCTCGAACAGCTTTTCGAATTAGGGCAGCATCCCAAAGAAAGAGTTGATACCGTCACAGTGCTGGAAAAAATTGGTCACTTCTTAGATACGGAGAACCAGGAACTGTTTGATAAATTGAAACTGGAAGGCCTGTCGAATGCGCAGATCAGCCACGAAATTGCTTCCCGTCTGGATGTGGCTACCATCCTGAAACGATCTGCGAAGACCTGGGACGGCGGTTACACGATAAGCGGTATATTCGGCCATGGTGACGCGTTTGTTATGCGTGATCCAGCCGGCATACGACCAGCATTCTATTACATGGATGATGAGATTGTTGTAGTAACTTCTGAGCGTCCTGCAATACAAACTGCTTTCAATGTACCACTTGAAAGCATTCGGGAGATCAAGCCAGGCTATGCACTTATCGTGAAAAAGGATGGCAGCATTTCGGAGGAAATGTTCCGTGAGCCGGAGGTACAGAAGTCGTGTTCCTTTGAGCGCATATATTTCTCGCGGGGGAGTGACGCTTCCATATATAAGGAGCGAAAGAAACTGGGTCACCTCCTCTGTGATCAGCTGCTTAATGCCGTTGATAACGATTTAAAGAATACTGTTTTTTCATATATTCCCAACACAGCTGAAGTTGCTTTTTATGGCCTGGCCGAGGGTATAAAGAAACATGTCAAAGAGTGTCAGAAGGAAGCACTTTTGAAACGGGATGACAAGATCTCTGATACTGAACTTGAGTCTGTACTTGATATGGAGCCAAGGTTCGAAAAGATTGCAATCAAAGATGCTAAACTGCGAACTTTCATTACCCAGGATGCCGACAGGCAGGATATGGTCGCCCACGTATATGATACTACATATGGCGTTGTAAACCGTGATACAGACACCCTCGTAGTTTTAGACGATTCTATCGTGCGGGGCACGACGCTTAAGCAAAGCATTTTAAAAATATTGGACCGCTTGGGTCCTAAACGGATTATTGTTGCGTCATCTGCTCCGCAGATACGTTATCCAGATTGTTATGGTATTGATATGTCCCGGATGGGTGAATTTGTAGCTTTTGAAGCTGCAATAGCTTTGCTTAAGGAAAATGGCCTTGAACATGTCATTAAGGCCACCTACCAGAAGTGCGTGGCTACGCAATATCTTGATAAAGGAGAAGTAGAGAACTATGTGAAGGCAATCTATGAACCTTTTTCCGACCAGCAGATTTCAGATAAAATTGCTGAAATCATTACCCCAAAACAGATAAAGGCGAAGGTTGATGTCATCTACCAAACACTTGATCACCTGCATGCGGCATGTCCGAACCATTTAGGTGACTGGTATTTTTCAGGCAACTATCCGACCCCTGGAGGCAACAAGGTAGTGAACAGAGCCTTTATGAATTGGGTAGAAGGAAAAAACGAGCGGGCATACTAAGGCATTCAGGGAACAGTTTTTCTATGATCTTTGTTCCTTATTCTTTGCTCCTAAATAAGTGAATGTCCTGATGCCAGGTTGTAGATCAGTCGTAGTGCAAATATAATGATAAGCACACCGGCGATCTGGTTTAGATGTACGATCGTTTTTTCTTTGATACGGTAGCGAAGCTTATTGGCGTAATACGCCTTTATAACGTCCATACTAAATTGTGTGATTAAAATAGCGCTATAGAATGGCAGAATATCCTTCGCTTCAAATTCTCCCGCCACAGAGATCACCCCACTGGTAACACTGACCCAATAGAGTAGAATAGCCGGGTTGAAGATGCACATAAAAAAGCCCTTCAAAAAATATCCGGTATTATGCTTTTTTGAAGTGGTATTCTCATAATTGATCTTCACCTTTTTAAGGAGGTAATAGATTCCGATTGTTAATAAAATAACACTACCGATAACTCCGATATAAATGCGGTAGGTATTTTCAAGTGCAAGAAAAGACGAGCCATATACGGTTACTGCCACATAGAAAATATCACTTGTAAGAACTCCCCCTGCGAGCGACATACCTGCGTAAAAGCCTTTTTCAATGCTGGTTTTAATGAGTGCAAAAAAAACAGGTCCGGTTAAAAATGAAAGTACTATCCCTAACCCAATTCCTGATATTATTGATTCGAGCATAGTTTTTTAGTCTCTTGAATGCGAATATGCAATTTTAAGCTATAATTCCATTCCGGGATACTAAATAATTAAAAGTTTATTTAGTCTCGGAATTTTGGTTTATGTTAGAGAAACTTTAAGCTTAATCAAATTTAAAATGAACCAAAAGGACGAAAAAAATTATGGCTCAGCTCTTTACACACTGATTACAGTGTTTTTTTTCTGGGGCTTCGTAGCAGCAAGTAATGGTATCTTCATCCCATTCTGTAAAACTCACTTCAATTTAACACAGTTTGAATCGCAGTTAATTGATTTTACGTTCTACGGAGGCTACTTTATTGGATCGCTGATATTATTCTATGCTTCAAAAATCAGTAAGGTGGATATCCTTAATAAATTGGGGTATAAGAATGGTATCGTCTTCGGACTGGTTATTTCTGCGGCCGGGGCATTACTGATGGTTCCAGCCATCAATTCAGGTTCCTTTTCATTTATTTTAACCGCATTCTTTTTTATCGCTATAGGTTTTTCTTTGCAACAGACAGCTGCAAATCCCTTTGCGGTGGCCTTGGGAACTCCCCAAACTGGTGCGAACCGGCTTAACCTGGCGGGGGGAGTTAATAACTTCGGAACACTATTGGGGCCGATTGTTGTAAGTATCGTCCTTTTCGGAACAGCCAGCAGCGTTGAGCCGGTTGCAGTTGAAATCTCCTCTATAAATACCCTCTATTATATACTAGCAGGTTTGTTTATCGGTGTTGCCATATTCTTTTCGATTTCTAACTTGCCAAAAGTTACGAGCGACGAAAAGGTTGAAACCAGCAACAAGACCAATATTCCTCTCTTCGTTATTTTCATTGCATTTCTTCTTATCCTGGCGTCTGGTCCGCTGACTGATATGACCGGTTTAAGTAAAAGTGTGTGGGTATATGCTTCATTGGCAATAATTGTATTGACCCTGTTACTCTCTCTAAACTCTGCCGGTAAAGAGGGTAATGGCTGGGGTGCAATGCAGTATCCACAGTTGATCTTAGGTATGCTTGCCATCTTTACTTATGTTGGAGTAGAGGTGAGTATCCAAAGTAATATGGGCGCCTTATTGAAGCTTCCTGCGTTCGGTGGCTATAATGAATCTGTGATCGCACCATTCATTTCTCTGTATTGGGGAAGTTTGATGATAGGTCGCTGGACTGGTGCCGTGAGTGCATTCAGCTTTAGCAAGAGTACAAAGAGAATTTTAACGCTTATTGTACCGTTCTTTGCTTTTGCGGTAATACTTTTCTTTAACCACTTGAACGGAACGTCAGTGAGTCAGTTCTATGTCTATGCGATCTGTGTGGCGATCCTGGTTGCCGGATTCTTCTATAGCCAGGAAAAACCTGCGAAGACGCTGATGACTTTCGGAATTCTGGGAATGATCGCTATGGTCATCGGCTTGACCACAACCGGGAGCATTGCCGTTTTCGCTTTTTTAAGCGGTGGTTTATGCTGCTCGATCATGTGGCCTTGTATATTCTCCCTGTCAATTACGGGACTTGGAAAATACACCAGCCAGGGTTCATCATTCCTGATTATGATGATTTTGGGCGGAGCCATAATTCCGCCGGTACAAGGTATTTTAGCTGATACGAGCGGAATTCACCTGTCATATGTCGTTCCTGTAGTTTGCTTTGCTTACCTCGCTTATTTCGCCTGGAAAGTTAGCAGTGTATTAAGAAAACAGGGTATCGACGTTAGTAAGATTGAAGCTGAAGGTGCACATTAATGACAGTCAAACCTAGTTTTGATAAGATCTTCATGGATCTAGCCACCGACCTGGCCCAGCGCTCTCATTGCGTTAAGGCACAGGTCGGTGCTGTTTTAGTCAAGGATACCCGGATAATTTCAATTGGTTATAACGGGCCTCCGGCCGGAACACATAATTGCGATGAAGAGTGGCCGGAGACAGGTTGTCCACGGGATTCAAAAAATAGCTGTTCTCTTGCGCTGCACGCGGAAGAGAACGCTATTTTATACGCAGTTAAAAATGGCGCCAGTCTGGATGGCTCCACCCTTTATATCACACTATCACCATGCCTGCCCTGCGCAAGAATAATTTATTCCTCAGGAGTGAAAAGGGTATTCTATTTGAACTCTTACGCCGAATATAAAGGTCTTGCCTCAGATGAAGGTGTTGACTTCCTTAATAAATTCGGAGTTGAAGCGAGCAAATTTATAGGCTAAGCCCGGTTAACTTAAGGCTTTGCAGTTAACACAGGAGGTAAAGGTTGAGGTACAATATTTTTGATGGGTTTAGTCGATTTTAAGTAGGCGAAAATAGCTTTTAGTTCCTCGTCAGTCATGTTGTTGTACATCTGCCATGGCATCGGAGGTAATAACGTCCGCTCTGTTTCGACCCCCTTGTGTTTACCTTTTCGTATCGCGGTCATAAAATTAGCCTCTTCCCATTCACCGATACCGGTTGCGTCGGAAGTCAGATTTGCGGCGTAGGACACTCCCCATGGGCCGATCCAGGAAGTTAAGGTTTGAGTGGCTACTACGCCTTTACTCTCCATTTCTTTCCTGTCAATATCGGGAATCGGCATTTGCGATGGGTGTCCGGATAAGGCCAGAGAAAAGTCTATTTCAGGCCCCTGAGGAGTCATTTTCTTTGGAGAATGACAGTCATGGCAGCCTCCGATAAGTACCAAATGCTCTCCTAATTTTTCCGGAGTTTCGTACCCCGCCGCAGGCTGAACAACTGCCGAGTCAGTGGAAACTGTTGAACTCTCCCTGGCCTTATTATTACAGCTGTACAAAGCTGTCAAGCCGATGAAGGATAAAACTAATGTAAAATAACACGCATTTTTCATTTGATTAAGTTTAAGGGTTTAGTGGGAAATAAACGCCGATATATTTAACGATTGGTATTATTAAATATATTAATAATATAAATTCATTTTCAACAATTTTTGTGTTATGAAAAATTCGATTGTAATATCGTCGGCCTTAAACCAAATAATGTCATACTTTGCTGACATTCGCCCCTTGTCAGCTCATCACTAAAAAGCTAAATTTGCGATTCCTAAAAGCAAATTAATGTCACAAGAAACTGAACACGTTCATTGCCTAATTATCGGCTCGGGTCCGGCGGGATACACCGCGGCTATCTACGCAGCCCGCGCAGACCTCAAACCCGTAATGTATACAGGAATAATTCCCGGCGGTCAATTAACACAAACTACTGACGTCGATAACTTTCCGGGCTATCCGGAAGGTATTATGGGGCCTGAGATGATGGAAGACCTGAGAAAACAGGCTGAGCGTTTCGGTACTGAAGTTCGCTTCGGTTACATCACCTCTGTTGATTTCAGTTCAATGCCGAGGAAGGTTGTCGTTGACGAAAATAAGACCGTTACTGCCGATACGGTTATCATCGCTACCGGAGCCTCTGCAAAATGGCTTGGTTTAGAAAGCGAGCAAAAATATAATGGCTTTGGGGTATCGGCCTGCGCGGTATGCGATGGTTTTTTCTTTAAAGGTCAGGATGTGGCGATCGTTGGAGCAGGTGATACCGCGGCTGAAGAGGCTACATACCTTGCGAAGCTCTGTAAAACGGTTCATATTCTGGTTAGACGTGACGAATTCCGGGCTTCAAAAGCAATGCAGCACCGTGTATTAAATACCCCGAATATTGTCATCCATTATAATACAGAAACCAAAGAAATATTAGGTGACGGCAGAAATGTAACTGCCATCAGGATACTGGATAACAAGAGTGGTATCGAAAGCGAACTTCCGGTAACCGGATTCTTCGTAGCCATCGGCCATAAGCCAAATACAGATATCTTTAAGGGTTGGTTAGATATGGATGAGACTGGTTACCTCATCACGCAGCCTGACAGCACAAAAACTAATATAGAAGGTGTGTTCGCCTGTGGGGATGCACAGGATAAAATTTTCAGACAGGCGGTTACTGCTGCTGGAACGGGTTGCATGGCAGCGTTAGAGGCCGAACGCTATCTTGCTGCAAGGGAACATGAACCTGAAGTAGCCAAGGATTCGGTGGTATAAGTATACTTCTTTCAGGTATTTGACCTTTGTAAAAACATTCTCCTATGGGGACTGTACTCACTAGATAATTATTTATGTTATGGGAAAAGGAGATATCAAAACCAAGCGGGGGAAAATCACCAAGGGTACTTTTGGTAAGTTAAGAAAGCATAAGCTTAAGGAGGTTGAGAAACCGGAGAAAAGCGATGAAAGCAAAACTCCTGAAAAGTAAAACGATAAGGCTGTCCTAAAAATGAGGGCAGTCTTTTTTATTTCATTTAAAATTGGAAGCCCCTGAGACTATGCAATTAAAAACTTCACGAACCCGAATTACCGTGCTTCTTCTCACATCGGTAATGACAATATTGTTTTTGGTCTTTATGTTCTTCTACATAAAAAAGCAGTTTTTCATTACCCGTATGGAGTTGAACGAAGACATGATGATTGAGAAGATAACGGCGATGGGCAAGCTTCAGCTCGTCAAATATTCAATGAAAGATGTGCTTGAACAAAAGGAGGTTCGGATGTTTCTGCCGGATAAACGAATTTTATTCGTTGCAGCGGGTGAGGCGACAGGGTGCATTGATCTGACAAAGGTTAAAAAATCTGATATATTGCGTCACAACGAAGACTCCCTAACAATCATACTGCCGCAACCGGAGATATGTTACGCTAAGATTGATCACCAGCGATCCAAGGTTTATGACGTTTCAGGTGTTATTTTCCCGAGCGATTCAAAGGATATGGTAGAGGGGATCTATAAATTAGCTGAGCAAAAGATGTTAGAGAATGCCCGTCAGCAGGATATCCTGGGAAAGACGAAAGAAAATGCAAGGCTGATTTTCAAGCCAATGCTGGAAAACATAACTGGTAGCAAGGTGGGGGTTATTTTCAAATGATGTGACTACACTGAAGGCTGGGTTTGAGATGATTTTATTTTTTAGATTTGGATGTTCACCATTGGAGCGGGAGATGCGACGGCGATTGCAGGTGAATTTACACTTGACCTTAAACAGCCAATGGTGTGCTTGTTACGGGATATCTTCATGTTCAAAATGATGGCCGGGTCATTATTTCATTAAAACACAGAAAATAGAAAATGAGAAATTTAAACTTCCTGACCACCGTACTGATTACGGCATGCTTGTTTGAATCCTGTACATCCTCCGATAAACCGGATGAAATAAAGGAACAGAAAATTGCGGAAGCAGTTATTGCAGCGCCTTTCAGATTTCATAAGGCAGTTGAGGTGAAACCAGGCCTGACACTTGATGTAGTTAGCTGGGGACGGGGATCAGAAACTGTAGGAGCATACCTCATCCTGCGATCTGACTCCACCAACCTGAAGTATCGTTCTGTTTCCGGCGAGCTGGACGGAAAGATCGTGGACGTTTGGAATATGGATATGGATTCAGACGGCAATCCGGAACTCTACATTCAGGCGCAGGGAGAAGGGGAGGGTTCGCATCTCAATATGTATGTTTACGAATTCTCAGAGAATGGATCTTCCCAGAGGATTACGTTTCCTAATCTTGGCAACGCAAGCAAACGGGGTTATCAGGGTGGCGACTCACTTTACATAAAGGATGATAAGCTCATTCGCGAATTTCCTGTAGTAAATACTGATGAAAAATCAGGATCTAAGACTGTTGAAGCCAGCAAAAAGATATTGGAGTACGGTCTGAGAAATAACAGTTTTACAGTTGAAGAAGTAGAATCTGAAAAAAATAGAGAGAATTAGAATCCGAACAAAATCAGATCTGATTCTCGTTAGGTTCATTTGTTTTGAATTGCTGTTGAAGTCTCTCAAGGTCTTGTATCATGTCTTCAAGTTTCAGTTCCTCTTTCCGGATGTACCTTTTCATTAAAACGAAATAGCAGAACAAGATCCATCCCATTGTAAATACCATTCCGATCACTGTTACCCATAGAGAGGCAAGGAATGCGATTTCTATGAAATAGAATAGGAATCCAAAGCTAAGGAACCAAGTATAAATTTTGTATTTACGGGTATTGAGGATATAGCGATCACTGCGATAGCTCTTCAGGTAATCTATATACTCTTCAGGCTTATTAAGTAGTAAGGATTCGTCTTTGATTCGGATATAATCCCTTACCTGTATGTATAGATAATACAGACAACAGGAAATCATAATCACCATAGCTAAGTGAGTAGTCCACATCTTAAAGGGACTGCTTATCCATACATATATCAGCATCGAAATGGCCAGACACATCCCAAACAGCTCAATTAATAATTTATTGGCGAAACCGTTCTTTGTTTTGCGGACCTTTCTCAATACATCTTCATGACTGACTTTCGGCAGCGCAACCTGGTTATGCCAGATATTCTTCAGTGCTTCAAAATCTTTCATTCTTGTTATATAGTTCAGTCAATTTTTGTTTAATACGGTGGATTTTAACCCGGAGGTTTCCATCGGATATACCCGAAATCTGAGCAATCTCCGGATAGGGAATTTCATCCAGTACCATGGTAATGATCAGACGTTCATTTTCTTCGAGCTGGGAAATACATTTATACAGAGAGGCTACCTGCTCATCTTTATCGGAAATCTCCTCACTTTTATTCTCAATGATATTGTCCGTCAGCTCGTCCTTTGCCTGTCGCTTTTCAACGCGCAAATATGAAAGGCAGGTATTAACAGCAATTCGATAAATCCAGGTAGATATAAGGGCTTGATTACGAAACTTATCAAGGTTTTGCCAGACCTTCATGAAAGTTTCCTGCATCAGATCATTCGCCGAGTCATCGTCGCCGGTATAGCCGTAACATAAATGATAAATTTTCCTGGAGTTTGCCTGAAAAATTTCTTTAAAAAGCGCTTCTTTATTCACCGTGATTGTAATTGATTGGACAGGGCTTCGCTCGTATTGTTACAATCCCTTTAAATATAGGCGCTTTTACTAAACCACCTGACTTCCCCTGAACTCTGATCTACCAGAGTTTCAAACTCACGACTATAATCAAACTGCAGATCTTCATGCAGTTTCGGTAATGCCGACTTGATCTTGTCAAGCTGCCTGGTAAAAATTGCTTGTAAAGGTTTGTGAGAAGTGCGCGTATCTGCGTATTTGATAAAGTTTGAACAGAACCAAAGCAGCAGCTCCAGCTCAACCTGCTTTGAAGCCGTATACTTCGCATGTCTGTTCATAAGCCTGAGTATCTTTCTTAGTATCTTGCTGCTTTGATAGTAATGCCGCGGCAGGCTTTTGAACTCCTCTTCCAGATACGATTTGACCTGCTCTGAATATGCAAGCGGATCACTTGCATCATATAACAGGTAATTAAGCAGTTCCTTATTGTCCTTTTTATACTTAGCAAGTCGCAGACATATATCTGCCAACTGCTGAACCGGGAGACCGCTTAGTTCCTTCTTTATGACGTTTAACTTTTGTGTCTTCATCAGTTCATGGGCATTTGCACAGCAAATCTAAATAATTACTTTTGTTGGATACACAAAACAGTATTACATGAAGTTTAAACACCTTGGGTTAGTTGTTTTCTTACCCATCACTATTTCTGCACTTCTAACTTTCCTTTCTCATTACAATATTTTGGCCGTTCCTGATGTAGCCTTAATGTTTTCAAGATGGCTGGCTATCGCAGGTTTGTTCCTTTACGGATTAAAGAAGAAATCACTTACCGCCTGGATTCTAATTTCGATGGTAGTAGGAGCGGAGATAGGTCATGATTATCCGGAGATCGGCATGAAGCTTCAGGTGTTAAGTAAAGTCTTCCTGAAAATGATAAAAACCATTGTGGCACCTCTTCTTTTTGCCACGCTGGTTTATGGTATTGCAGGTCATTCCGATCTCAAACAGGTAGGCCGGATGGGCTGGAAGTCGATCCTCTATTTCGAGGTAGTCACAACTCTGGCGCTGTTTATCGGACTTGCAGCAATTAATATTTCTCAGGCAGGCGTGGGTATAAAACTTCCTCCCGGCTCTCATGAGGAATTACCGGCGGTTGCACCCCAGTCTCTTAATGATATTATTCTGCATATTTTTCCTGAAAACGTAGCTAAATCAATTGCCGAGGGACAGGTTCTGCAGATTGTTGTGTTCAGTATTATTTTTGGTATTGCGCTTGCCATGGTACGTGAAGATAAGCGTCAGCCTATGCTTAAGTTCACTGAAAGTCTATCAGAAGTGATGTTTAAGTTTACGAACATCGTCATGTACTTTGCGCCCATAGGGGTAGGTGCCGCTATTGCTTATACCGTTGGTCATATGGGACTAGGGATACTCGTTAACCTGATCCAGCTGTTAATGACCCTCTATGTCGCTTTATTCGTGTTCCTGGTTGGCGTATTACTACCGATAGCTTTGCTCGTAGGCGTGCCCATCAAAAAATTCCTGCAGGCGATTGCCGAACCGGTGTCTATTGCCTTTGCAACCACCAGTTCCGAGGCTGCTTTGCCACGCGCAATGGAAGCAATGGAAAGACTTGGCGCACCGCGTAAAATTGTGGCGTTTGTTATGCCTACAGGTTACAGTTTCAACCTTGACGGTACGACACTATACCTGTCACTTGCTGCGATCTTCGTTGCACAGGCAGCCGGTATGCCCCTCACGTTCGGTCAGCAACTGCTTATAGTATTCACATTAATGTTAACGAGTAAAGGAGTTGCAGGTGTTCCACGCGCATCACTTGTGATCTTACTCGGAACCGCTTCTTCTTTCGGAATGCCTGTCTGGCCGATCTTTATTATCCTTGGAATTGATGAATTGATGGATATGGCCCGCACATCAGTGAATGTTATCGGCAATTGCCTGGCAACCATCGTTATTGCTAAATGGGAAGGGGAATTTAATCCTCCGGCCGAATTGGCAATTGCTGATGAAAACCGCATCCATAAGCTGGAAGAGGTTGTCGAGAAACTTTAATCATACTTTATTTGCATCTTTTTAAATTGTGAGTCTTATCCTTTAATACCTATTAGAAACCATGAGCGACAGAACCAAAAAGATTTTCTTAGCCATTTGTATAATCACCCCTTTTTTATTTTACTGTGTTTACTATTACAGTATCATGGTAAAGAACGCTCCGTATCGTTTTTCTGACTTTGAGTCCATCACCTTAAAATACGGTATGGGTGATAGTCTTGTCAACCAGTATGACTCCAAAACCGGGATATACCAATACCTTAATAGTAATGATTCACTCATAACCACTAAGGTTAAGCTGAAGAAGGACGAATTGCTTTACCTGCACAGGAAAGCCGCTGAAAATGGGTTCTGGAACTTTCCTGAAGTGCTGGAAAATAAATCCGCTAAAAAGGAAAAAATTCACTCACCGCATTATTACATTGAGTATAAGTATAAGGAGAAAGGCAAACATGTACTATATGACGCTGCCTACACGGACAACCCAAAGTTAGGTGATGCTGCAAAACAGTTGACTAAGGAGATCCGGAGTATGATCAGTGACGCTGAGGACCGGCAGAATTAAATCAGAGATGCAAATCTTTAGCCGGCAGGTTTAATCTCCGGCTTCGTGTTACCGCGATGACATGTCTTGCATTGAACCTGTACCATTGCTTCTCCATTGGACTTCCTGAAGTATTTCTTATTGATCCGCTCTGTCATTTGGATCATCTTACGGGCCATATCCTTTTCAGGTTTGGCATCGCTGGCGAAATCAAGCTTCCGCGGGTTAACATCCTGGGAGGCATGGCAATGTCCGCATTTAACTCCTAGAGCATCCTTAAAACCATCCATGATCTTCTCCAGTTCCTCATGGGAAATGTTTTTTGGTAAAACTTTCAGATTATTACCTCTGGGAGCAGGATCGTTCTGTTTTACGGATATCGCAAAAGACGATATTACAAAGACGAGTCCAATGTAGCCGATTGTGATGAGCAGTCTTCTGTTCAGTGGCATATTTAAAAGATTAATTATTCAATATAATCTATTTCCCTTGAAAGTGTTTTGACCTCTTTGTACAAATTATTATCACACTTTCCCATCCTCTTGTAATATTTGAAAATTTCTAACGTCTAAATCACTATTATTAAGAAAAAATAATCGTGATGTTAACATTATGTTATTAATTGGAATATCTTTGCCGCTCTTTTGGTATCAAAATATTAATGAAGAAAAAAATTAGAAAAGAAAGTTCATTGCTGGTGAGCATTTGGGGTGAAGCATGGCAATTGCCCCTATTCAAACATAAACTCCTTTTAGGACTCGGGATCTTTATCTCTTTGCTTAACGTCTTTCCAATTTTTTACCAATATATCGAACAACGAAATGGTATGATGAATCACGATGTGTTCCTGCACATGATTCCTGCTATCGACGTCTCAATACCCATATTCATCATTACCTGGTTTATGGCCATCCTGATGATTCTTAAAGCGATTAAGAATCCTTCTGTGTTTATAACCTTCTTATATGGTTTTATCATCCTGAATATTGCCCGGTTTATTTCGATTTCACTGATACCGTTTAATCCGCCGCATGATCTGATACCAATATCCGATCCTATTGCCAATATCTTTTACGGCGATACATACGTGACCAAAGACCTGTTTTTCTCAGGACATACCGCAACACAGTTTCTGTGTTTTTTATGCCTTAAGAAACGAATTGATAGGATTCTAGGTATTATAGCAACTGTGCTGATGGGATTTCTTGTTCTTGTGCAGCATGTTCACTATACGATCGATGTGATAAGTGCCCCTGTGTTTGCTTACTTGTGCTACTGGCTGGCCTCGAAAGTGCACGCGGCAGAAGAAAAGCTTAGCCTGGATTAATCTTACCGTTTTACAGCCCTAAGCATTTCTCTTTTTCCTGGTGCGCCGGGTGCTTTTTCTATACTGAATCCAAGTGCTTTCATACTTCTTTTCAAATTGCCCGTAATGGCATAAGTTACAAAGACGCCTCCGGGATTGATGAATGAACACACATGTGACAATGACTCATGTGTCCACATCTCGGGTTGATGGACAGCAGCAAATGCATCAAAATAGATCACATCAAACTTCCGATTACTGCTAAAGTCCATAAGTTTGCAATGCGCCACTTTGAGGCTGCAATACTCACTTATGCTGACAGGGCTGTTTAAGGAATTCTCATATTTTGCCAGGAAGGCACGCCACGTGTCATCTGAAACATATTTTTCATAAGCTGTTTCAGAGATCATGGTGAGAGGGAGTGGATTAGCTTCAATTCCCACATAATTCACATTGACCCTGCTGCTCCGGCAATAATCCGCTGTCAGTAAGAAATTAAGCCCCGTACCAAATCCAACTTCCAAAACGGAAGCATTGGGAGATGTGTTTTCTTCCAAGAAGTAAGCTAGTCCGGACTGGAGGAAAACGTGCTGACTCTCCTGCAAAGCCCCATGCCGTGAATGATAAAATTCGCCTACCTCTGCATTGAAAATTGTCTGAGACCCATCGGCGGTTGTTGAGAAAGTTAGGTTAGGCATAGAGGAAGGGTAATGATTAGGCAATATTAGAGGGCGGAACAGCATTGTTCAGACTGCCCTGCACTTTTTAGTAAACAATTGCGCCGCGTTCTATCCAGCGGCTCCATTTCTTATTATAACCATGAATTTCAGATGTCTGGACGCCACTAGACTGGTACACCGGATTTCCCTGATTTACCCACTCAAAGATGCTTCCGTATAAGTTATATACATTCTGATATCCCGCCTTCAATAATTTCTCTGCGATCTTTTCACTTCGGAAGCCTACCGAACAATAGACAACAACTCTTGCATCGTATGGGATATCATAAACATGACGCATATCAAACCAAAAGTAACCGACAGACCGGGCATTTTTAAGATGACTTACACTGTATTCTTCCGCTTCGCGCGCATCCAGTATATATAGGTTATGTTTATCAAGGGCCTTAAATTCCTCAACTGAAATTAACGGCACCGTATGCCTGTAACCTTTGTCCAGCACCGCTTTAAACTCAGGGTTATGGATCTGGGCAAAAACACCCGTGGGCATAAAAAAGAGCAAAAGGATAAAAAGCCTCCGCATAAAGCTCTAAATAGTCTTCTTTGGATAGTGTGTGATTGCATCACTCATATCTAAAACAGGCACTTCTGAAATATGTTGTGCAATAATACTTGAACCTGCGGCAGAACGATATCCGCCGGCACAATGAACTACCACAGCTTTATCTTTCGGAATCTCATCATATCTCTCCCTTAGCTGATGAAGGGGTATATTGATCGCATTATCAAATATCTTATGTGATCTTACCTCAGAGGTATTGCGGATATCAACGATGGTATAATTCGACTTATTTTTATCAAAATCCTCGAGATCAATAGCGGGGGAGATCTCCGGAAGATGTCCGTCAGGGATCACTGCGGCCCGGATCTGTCTTTCATATCCAATCTTGGCTGTTTTACGGATTATTGTTTCAAGTGCAGCTTTATCACCGGCAATCAGGTAGAACGATTCATCCGGAGAGACAACTGATCCGAGCCAGGTTTCAAACTTACTACCATCCTGCAGATTAATTGAATTCTTCAGATGACCAGCTTTGTATTTCTTTTCTTTACGTGTGTCAATGATCAGGACATTTTCCTCCGGTACAAAGTCTCCATGAATGCGGGGAATCGCCTTCAAACTATCTTCGAGGTGCTCCGCCCCCTTTTTATTCAGCATGACATTGTAGCCAAAATATTTTGGAACGAATGGCTGATCTTTGATGAGCATATCAACGAACATTGTTTCGCTCATTGATTGCAATGCATAATTTTCACGAAGTTCTTTACCTATCGTACTATTCAATTCCGGACTCAGGTTTTTTCCGCAAAGTGAGCCTGGACCATGCGCAGGATAAACAATCACGTCTTCCGGTAAAGTCATTAGTTTTTCACGCGTGCTATGATACATTTCCCGGGCAAGCTGTTCTTTTTTTGCAACAATGTTTCCGGCACTTTCTCTTAGATCCGGGCGACCCACATCGCCTACAAAAAGGGTGTCCCCAGTAAAAATAGCGTGCTCTGAGCCATCCTCGTCTATCACAAGAATACAGATGCTGTCGGGAGAATGTCCCGGAGTGTTAATAGCCTGAAGCTTTATTTTTCCGACCTTCAAAATATCACCTTCATCAAAAGTTGAATGCTCATAATCCGCGGCGAGCAGCTTACTCACGTAAATAGAAGCGCCGGTCTTCTGGTGAATTTCGAGATGAGAACTTACAAAATCAGCATGGGGATGGGTTTCTATGACGCCGATAATCTTTCCATCATGCTTATCAGCGAATTCATAATAAGGCTGAGGATCGCGGGCAGGATCAATAAGTACTATTTCATTTTCGCTGATTATAGCGTATGAGCCATGCGCCAGCCCCTTATCATAGAATTGTTCGATGAGCATATTACCCTTGTTTTTTTTGAGCCGTAAATATACTAACGTGAATTAAGTTTTATATTGATATTTGTCACTCTGCCATTCAACTTACAAATCACTGTTATTTATGGACCTGGAAACCATCCGTACCTTATGTTTAAAATTACCCCACACTACCGAAGGTATTAAGTGGGAGAACGATCTTTGTTTTATGCTGGCTACCAAAATGTATTGTGTAACAGGACTTAATGAACCCTTTAGTTGCTCCTTCAAATGTTCTGATGAAGATTTCGGGAAACTGATTGAAATACCCGGCATCATACCGGCCCCTTACATGGCCCGCAATAAATGGGTAAATATCCAGGAGCCGACTGCGTTAAGTGATGACGAGTGGGAATATTATATCGAGAACTCCTACCGGCTCATAAAAAGCAAGCTCCCCAAAAAGGTTCAGCAAACCCTTTAGATATTGTTGCGGCGCAAAAAAAAAGTCCGGCAAGCAAGAGCTTCCGGACTTTTTTTTAAGGGTTGCTGATTACCAGATCCTTATCCGGTCTTCCGGTTTTTTATAAAGTTTGTCACCTGGCTGCACATTGAATGCTTTGTACCAGGCGTCCATATTCACTGGTGCACCAATAGTACGGTATGGCCCCGGAGAGTGAGGATCGGTAAGGATCAGTTGTGCCGCGGTCTCATTTAAGATATTACCGCGCCATACCTGTGCCCAAGAAAGAAAAAAGCGCTGATCAGCGGTAAAGCCATCTATCTTTTCATTCGACTGGCCTTGCTTAGTCATCTTAAATGCCTCATATGCCGCATTTAAACCACCCAGATCCCCGATGTTTTCTCCCATTGTAAGTTGCCCGTTCACATGCAGCGTATCGAGTACAGTGTAGTCGTCGAACTGCTTCTTTAAGGCAAGAGTTTTCTCTTTAAACTTGGCGCGATCCTCATCCGTCCACCAGTTTCTCAAAGTCCCATCTTTATCATACTGGCTGCCGGAATCATCAAACCCGTGAGAGATTTCGTGCCCGATTACCGCACCGATCCCACCATAATTCACTGCATCATCCGCCTTCGGATCGAAGAAGGGGAACTGTAAAATTCCTGCAGGGAAGACGATCTCGTTCATTACCGGGTTATAATATGCGTTGACAGTAGGAGGGGTCATTCCCCAGCGGGTACGGTCAACAGGTTTGCCTAACTGGTTCACCATTTCATTATAGTTCCATACGCCGGCGTTCCGAAGATTCTGGAAGAAGGAAGCACGGCTAATCTCAAGACCTTCATAGGTTTTCCAATTATCCGGGTAACCAATCTTTGGCTTAAAAGCGTGCAGTTTGTCAAGTGCTTTCTGTTTGGTCGCCGGCGTCATCCAGTCCAGATTCTTTATCCTGATCTCGTATGCTTTAATCAGGTTAGAGACAAGTTCCTGCATACGTTCTTTTGCTTCCGGCTTAAAGTAGTTTTTCACATACAATTGACCGAGTAATTCACCCAGGGTGCCATCTGTCAGCGACGACATCCGTTGCCACCTTGGGGTTTGTACTTTCTGACCACTTAATGCCTTTGTGAATTCGAAATTCGCGTCAACAAAAGATGAACTTAAATAGGGAGCCGAACTTTTCAGCACATTCCACTGAAGGTACGTTTTCCAGTCAGCAACCGGTGTGCTGCTCAACAGGCCACTAAGTTTGGTAAAGAATGCCGGCGAGTTTACAAGTACTGTATCCTGTCCCGTTACCTTCATATCAGCCATCAAAGATTTCCAGTCAACGGCAGGGGTTGTCTTACTGAATTCAGCAACCGAAAATTTATTATATGTTTTCTGTGGGTCGCGCATTTCAACGCGGCTCATCTGAGCTTCAGCAAGCGACTTCTCGAGGCTGATAATTGTTGCAGCATTTTTTTCTGCCGTTTCCGCAGATACCCCGCTTAACGTAAAAAGCTTTACGATGTAGGCTTTATACGCTTCACGGATGCCCTGGCTGCGGCTGTCATTTTTAAGATAATAATCCCGGTCAGGCAAAGTAGTGCCACCCTGAGATAGCTGTGGTACCATGTTCTCTACATTCTTACGATCCTGTCCTACAAAAAATCCGAACAAAGGTGAGCCAATACCAGCTGTGCGCATGTAAGCAGCCTGCTTCAGTACGTCGCCGGTGGTTTTAACCAGATTGATTTTCTCCAGGTCGCCTTTAATAGGCGTGGCGCCTGCCTTCTCAATAGAAAGGCTGTCCATGCCCGCAGCATAGAAGTCGCCGACGCGTTTTTCAATTGAACCCGGTGCTGCTTTTTTATTAGCAGCAGCTGTGGTTACCAGAGTTTTTACAGCGTTAATATTAAAATCGCGAAGCTTGTTAAAACTGCCCCATCGTGTTTCCTTGGCGGGAACAGGATTGTTTTTAATCCAGGTTCCGCTGGCATAGTTATAAAAGTCATCGCCCGGCTTATGGGTGACGTCCATGTCACTTTTGTTAAGGAATGGGACCTTAACAGGTGCTGGTGCTGAGTGCTGAGCGGATGCTTCGACTGAGGCCAAGGCAGCCACCCCAAGCAATAAAAGTTTGGAGGTTTTATTCATAATGTATCGTGAGATTTCTTTAAAACTTTGAATTTAAGTTTTACTAATCAGAAATGAAAATGTGGTTTAAGGCAAACCTACTTATTGAACCAGTAGAGGATCCGGTTTAATTTGAAATAACAGAACAAAAAAATAAGAATTTTCCAGCTGGAGATGTTTTTCATGGTTTCGTCTACCGTTTGACAGTATTAACTGATAATCGATAAAAATATTGTTAAAGCATATATTGAGGCATTGTAAATTTTATCGTTTCAATTTCTTCCAATCTATTCTGGCATTCTAATCTCCAGCCTTCCGTCCTTCGTGTCTTCCACCATAAAGATTTCTCATTCGGCGAAAAACCGTATTTTTGAGCCTTTAAAAAATATCCAGGCCGAATATATGAGCATAGCGAAGACTTATAGTCCAAAAGAAACAGAAGATAAATGGTATAAATACTGGTTAGAAAAGGAATTTTTCCGTTCAATTCCCGATGAACGCGAACCTTATACCATCGTTATTCCTCCGCCAAATGTCACGGGAGTGCTTCATATGGGCCATATGCTGAATAATACAATCCAGGATGTGCTGATCAGGCGGGCCAGAATGCAGGGGAAAAATGCATGCTGGGTGCCGGGAACTGACCATGCATCTATAGCAACGGAGGCTAAGGTTGTTGCCATGCTGAAAGAACAGGGCATTGATAAGAAAGAGCTTAGCCGGGAGGCTTTTTTAAGTTATGCTTATGAGTGGAAAGATAAATATGGCGGCATAATTCTCAAGCAGCTCGAGAAACTCGGTGCCTCATGCGACTGGCACCGTACCCGTTTTACGATGGAGGCCGACCTGTCTGAAGCCGTTATAGACACGTTTATTCACCTGTACAAAAAGGGACTTATCTATCGGGGTGTCCGGATGGTCAACTGGGATCCGCAGGGTAAAACCGCGGTGTCCGATGAAGAAGTAATCCGCAGGGAGGTGAACCAGAAGCTCTATTACATACGTTATGAGATCAAAGCTGACAGCGGCGAACTTAAAGCCGAAGAAAAGGTAAAAGGTATTCAGCTTGCTCAGGACAGGCAATCACCCTCGGTAGCTACTTCCGGTTACCTGACTGTGGCGACCACCCGCCCCGAAACTATCATGGCTGATGCAGCGATCTGTATAAATCCGAATGATGAGCGTTATCAACACCTCAAAGGTAAGAAGGTCTTTATTCCGCTTATAAACCGTGAAATCCCGGTCATTGAGGATGAATACGTCGATGTGGAATTCGGGACAGGATGCCTTAAGGTAACTCCAGCACACGATCTGAATGATTATGCGCTGGGTGTTAAACATAACCTGCCCGTAATTGATATTCTTAATAATGACGGCACCCTGAATGAGCTTGCGGTAATACTTGTCGGAGAAGACCGCTTTATCGCTCGTAAGAAGGTTGCCAAAATGCTCGAGGAAGTCGGTCATCTGGAGAAGGTGGAAGATTATAAATCACAAATAGGATTTTCCGAGCGCACTGATGCAGCTATTGAGCCCAGACTATCTCTGCAGTGGTTTTGCAAGATGGACGAAATGGCGAAACCAGCGCTTGAATACGTACTCACCGGAGAAATTAAGCTGATCCCGGAAAAGTTCATTAACACATACCGCCACTGGATGGAGAATGTGAAGGACTGGTGTATCAGCAGGCAGTTATGGTGGGGACAGCAAATACCCGCCTGGTACTTCCAGCATGAAGCTCCGGTTATTGCCAAAACAAAGGCGGAGGCTCTCGAAGAACTTATTAACCGGGATGAAAACCGCCGGAAGATGTCAGAAAATGGAAAAGCGGGCTTCAGAAAACAAGCCTCTGAATTTATCCGTCAGGATGAGGATGTGCTTGATACCTGGTTCTCTTCATGGCTGTGGCCTATGTCGGTATTCGATGGTTTTAAGGATCCCAATAACGCAGATATAAATTATTATTACCCGACTAACGACCTTGTTACAGCTCCTGAGATCCTTTTCTTTTGGGTAGCACGAATGATCATGGCGGGTCATGAATTCAAGGGACAGGCACCATTTAAAAATGTCTATTTAACCGGAATAGTTCGCGATAAGATCGGCCGGAAGATGTCTAAATCACTTGGTAATTCGCCTGATCCGATTCAGCTGATAGAAAAATATGGTGCCGATGGTGTCAGGGTTGGTATGCTCTTGTGCTCGCCCGCAGGCAATGACCTGATGTTTGACGAAAGTTACTGTGAGCAGGGACGAAATTTTGCAAATAAGATCTGGAATGCCTTCCGGCTGGTGAACGGATGGGAAATTGATCAGAGTCTGCCGAATCCCAATGAGATGGCAATTAACTGGTTTGAATCAGAATTTAGCCGTGCGCTTGCCGATATTGAAAGCAACTACAAGCAGTACCGTCTTTCGGAAGCCCTGATGGGTATTTATAAGCTGGTATGGGATGACTATTGTTCCTGGTATCTCGAGATGGTTAAACCAGCCTACCAGCAGCCTGTTGACCCCGCGACCCATGCTGCCACACTTAATTTTTTTGAAAGGATATTGAAACTGCTTCATCCTTTCATGCCATTCATCACCGAAGAGCTGTGGCATGAAGAAGTTTTTGGCCCGCGTGGTGAAATGGATTGCTGCATCGTCGCAGAATATCCGGCACCAGGTACTGTTGATCAGCAAAGCCTGAAAGCTATGGAGATCGTCAAGCAGGTCATTTCCGAAGTGAGGAATGTGCGCAACAGCAAGCAAATATCCCCGAAGGAAGCCCTGCCACTTCAGATTAAAGCCAATTCATCGACAGACTTTAAGGCTTATTTGCCAATGATAGGGAAGCTGGCAAATATCAGTGAATTTGGGTTTACGGAAGAGAAGGTGCCCGGTGCGGCAGTCTTCATGACAGGAACGGATGAATTCTTTATTCCTTTAGCCGACAACATCGACGTTGATGCCGAACGCGATCGACTTCAGAAAGAGATTGAGTATCTTAAAGGATTTCTTAGGTCTGTAGAGGCCAAGTTGTCGAATGAACGATTTGTTCAGAATGCCAAAGCCGAGGTTGTTGATAACGAACGCCGTAAGCAGGAAGATGCCTGCTCTAAAATCAGGATACTTGAAGAAAGCCTTGAAGCTCTGGCCTGATAAACCAATCCATTAACTTCAAAGCCGGCCTCGTTGCCGGCTTTTTTATTTTTATGGTGAAATGCAAAATCCTGGCAGGCAAATCTTTAAAACAATTTTCCCCCTTCTTTACTTTTAGTTGAAGAATCCGCGGTAAGGAATTGTTCACCCTTTAAACTTAAAGTTATGTCAATAATTAAAGTAATTGAAGTAATGTCAAATTCAACTCAGAGTTGGGAAGATGCGACCCAGCAGGCAGTGACAGAGGCTTCCAAAACGCTTAAAAACATACGCTCTGTTTATATAAAAGAACAAACTGCGCAGGTGTCCGATAACCGGGTTACAGAGTACAGGATTACAGCAAAGATCACTTTTGAGATCGTTCATTAAGAGTAGCCCGTTTTGCAAGCACTTATTACTTAATAAATAAATCATATTTCATGAAGTTATTATTTCTCAGAAAGAACCTGATGGTGGCAATGCTGGCCGTCAGCACCCTGCTGTTTGCCTGTAAAGCCAGCGACTCGAAGATCCAGGAAGCCGCTCAGGCTAAGACAACTGCTATCGACCCCGGTGTTACCGTGGCCGTAAATGAGGGTGTGGCTACCTTAACAGGCCAGGTTGATGATCAAACCACCCAGGACGCCCTCGCAAATGCTGTAAAAGACGTTAAGGGAGTGAAGTCGGTTGTCAATAACACGACAGTCGCTTCCCCGGATGTTCAGGTAAATCCCGATGACCAGATCAGGGCAGCCATAGAAGAGAACTTCCTGGAAGCCGGCGTCAGGGGAGTTGACTTTACTGTGGCTTCAGGGGTTGTGACCCTGACCGGCGAAGTCAGCAGGAATGACCTGACTAAGGTAATGCAGGCAGCTAATGAGGCTAAACCGAAAAAAATAAATAACCAGTTAAAAATCACTAATTAAGATCAGTATGGCAATCCGGGAAAAATATAGTGAAGTTATCAAACTGGCGGAGTCCAGCGGTGTTTCAGACCTCAAGGTCAATGAACAAAACAATGTATTGTATGTAAGCGGTACAGCTTCGTCTGATGAAGCAAAGCAGAAGATCTGGGCGGCTTATGAAAGGATCGACCCGGATATGCGATCGGGCGACATGGTACTTGATATTAAAGTTAGCGAGACGCCGGGTCAGCAAACCTATACCGTGAAATCAGGTGACAGCCTGAGCAAGATAGCCGGCAACTATAGCGGCATTACCTGGCAGCAGATATTTGAGGCAAACAAAGACACGATCAGTGATCCGGACCTGATCCAGCCGGGACAGGTTTTGAAAATACCCTCGAAATAACCAGCAATAAAAAAGTCCCGGCGTGAACCGGGACTTTTTTATTAGTATGCATTATGTCCGTCCGGCCGTGCCATACGCCTGATCATCTCTTTAATCTCCCAGCGAGTCTGTTCCTGTCGGATCAGTCCCAGGTTCAGCGAGTGAACACGCTCGCTTGTGTGGATATTCAATTCGTTAAACCGGGTAGTTATCTTAGTGATCTCCAATGAAGGAATGGAAATGATCTCACCCTCCTCAGGACTAAAATACTCCAGTGTGTTATCATGGATATTAACAAAAGGAACTTTAAACCTTTTATTGATCTGCGTAGCCAAAGCTATCAAAAACACGATCCCCAGTACAAGATTTACAAGGCTTAACTGAGGCATGGTAATGTTAAACGCAACGCCTAATGTGTTTAGAAAAAGTAATGACAAAAAAATCGTTGAATACATCAATAACCTTGCATCATTTGAATCAGAGCGATAATGCGTAATGTGAAGTTGATAAGTCATGTGATTTAATTAATTATTTCACATCTATTACGTAAAGAATATCAAAAGGTTATGGTGTATTACGAAAATTAATCATAATGTAAATTTTTATCATGGCTTGTAGGTGGGGATCTCACTTAGAAAGCTGTAATTGCCTTTTTCCAGATCAATCTGGCAGCAGAAATGTTCCAGGCCATTGCTTACAACGAGAATTTTTACCCGGTGCACAAAATTATAGCGCGCCACCTGGTCAAATGTTTCCTGACTGATCTTCACAGAAGGCGCCTTGCATTCTACCAGCATTAGTTTTTCACCTTCAGCATTGAAAAGGAGGATATCGGAACGTTTCTGTAAAGAATTCAGTTTTAGCCCACCTTCCAGCTTGATCAATGTACGCGGATATTTCTTCTCCTCAATTAAAAACTTAACAATGTGTTGTCGAACCCATTCTTCCGGAGTAAGAAGGAGAAAACGCTTTCTTAGCTCATCAAAAATATAGGTCTTGCCAGCCTCTTGTTTAAGCTTGAAGGGATAAGCAGGGAAGTTCAATGGGACCGGGTGAAACATTTTAATGTGCTAGTGGGATAATATGCTAATGGGATAATATGCTAATGTGGTAATATGATAATATGCTAATGGGATATATGCTAATGTGATAATATGCGAAGTTAATGATGGGCGAATTTGCTAAAATCAATTTGTTAATTGGCAATTGCTATTAGGAATTAAATTGCTGATTTGCCAATTCAGGATAGTCGGCAGGGTTAATAGCCGGGTATGAAATTCAGCCATTACCACATTAGCACATTTACATATTAGCACATTTACTAATTTCCCTATCTGCTAATTTACCTGTAATTTGCAGCCTTCATAATGAATATAAACGAACTGGTCAGGGACCTGAAGAACCGCAATTTTAAGCCTTTATACCTTTTGCAGGGCGAGGAATCTTACTATATTGATAAGATTAGCAATTATATTGAAGAAAATGTCCTCACTGACGCAGAGCGGGGCTTCAATCAAACTGTTTTTTACGGGAAGGACACGGATGTAATGACCGTACTGAACGCGGCCAAGCGATTCCCTATGATGAGCGAATACCAGGTGATCCTGGTGAAGGAAGCACAGGAAATGAAGTGGGGTAAAGAGGGGGAAGATTCGAAGAAATCAATGGATCCTTTCCTAAGCTATCTCGAGAACCCCCTCAGAAGCACTATACTTGTTTTCTGCTATAAGCATGGGAAGTTCGACAAGCGTAAAAAGACCTATAAGGCCATCGATAAGAACGGCATTGTATTTGAATCCGCAGAGATCTATGCGGATAAGGTGCCTGCCTGGGTAGAGGACTATGTAAAGGAAAAGGCCTACCGCATCAATGCCCGGGCCTCCGCTATGATCGGCGAATACCTGGGAAATGACCTTTCGAAAGTGGCCAACGAGCTGGATAAGCTGATGTTGAATGTTTCTGCAGGTGCGGAGATCACCGCCGAGCTGGTACAGGATAATATTGGAATAAGCAAGGAGTATAATGTTTTTGAACTTCAGTCAGCCCTGGCCCGGCGCGACGCCTTCAAGGTAAATCAGATCATCAGCTATTTTGCCTCAAACCCAAAGTCTAACCCCATGCCCCTGGTTCTGGGTGCCTTGAATACCTATTTTACAAAGGTTCTCAAATACCATTACGCTGCAGATAAGTCACAGTATGCGCTTGCGCGCGAACTAGGTGTAAGCCCGTACTTTGTCAAGGACTATGAAATAGCCGGTAAGAATTACGACAAGATGAAAACCTTCCGGGTGATCAGCTACCTTCGGGAATGTGACCTTCGGTCGAAGGGAGTTGATTCAACAGGTAATACGGACGACGGGGAATTAATGAAGGAATTGATGTTTAAGATTATACACTAGGTATCAGGTAGGAGGTATCAGGGTAACAGGTATCAGGTAACAGGTAAGAGGTAACAGGTAACAGGTATCAGGTATCAGGTAAGAGGTATCAGGTATTAGGTAGGAGGTATCAGGTAAGAGGTATCAGGTAAGAGGTATCAGGTATCAGGTAGGTATTAGGTAAGATGTATCAGGTATAGGCTTTTAGCTTTTTCCTTTCAGCTTTTAGCTTTCATTCATTTAAATATTAAACTCATGCACATTGTAAAGATCCTGAAGGCCGAGTATATCAGTCACGATGTCAAACGCTTTGTTGTAGAGAAGCCTGTGGGATATACTTTCATTCCCGGACAGGCAAACGAGGTTTCCATTAACACTCCCGACCTGAAGGATGAAAAGCGCCCTTTTACATTCACCAGCCTGAATGAATGGGATTACCTGGAGTTCATCATCAAGATCTATCGCGATCACCCCGGCGTTACACATGCACTTGGTCAGTTCAATGCAGGTGATGAACTGATCATACGGGAACCTTGGGTTCCCATTCAATACAATTCAGCCGGGGTTTTTATCGCAGACGGAGCCGGTGTCACGCCTTTCATCGCAGTCTTACGCGACCGGCACAAGAGGGGGCAGATCCCGGGGAACTCACTTATTTTTTTGGTAAAAGGTTCAGATGACGTTATACTGGAAAACGAATTCCGGGCAATGCTGGGCGATGACTTCCATACTATTTTTACGAGGGAGAATGTGATGGGCTACCGGGAACGTCAGATCGATAAGCCCTATCTCCTGGAAACAGTAAAGGATTTCAGCCAGCATTTTTATATATGCGGCCCGGATAAATTTGTAACGGATATTACAGTTATCCTCAAAGAACTGGGCGCTGAATCCGACTCGCTAGTATTCGACCGATAGCAGCGATTTCAAAATTTTTCTAACCATTTTTCAAAGCACGTGTTATGCGTCTATGAAAAATCCAATATTCTTGCTTGCCAAAGATCCTGAGAATGAATGCCGGGATCTGATATTTCATCGCGACGGAACCCTAAGGATCAAAGTAATTTGTATTGACAACGGGGAGTATCAGCCAGACCCGGGGGAATTGCAGTTATACGCAAATAACCAGGGTGAAAAACTACTTTTCGAAACTATCGATTACCAGCCCGACGATCCTGCACTCGTCATTGAAGCTATACAGTGGTATGCCAGGTATATCGGCAACCCGGAAATGGAGATTGAAGCGGAGCTTAGCTAATTTGTCAATTGGCCAATTAGTTAATTCGGCAAGGGGCTAATTTGAGCTAAGGTTTCCGGCAATGATTATTGTTCTGAGTAAGAGTTTCATATATTAGTGAAAATCTATTTCTTAAAACAATCAACTTGCTGAAAAAACTTCTACTGCCCGTATTACTATTTACAGGTTCAATGTCTTTTGCCCAGATTCCTGAACAGATTGAAAACCAGTATGCCTTCTCGAAGCTATATGGCTACTTAAAGTATTTTTATCCGGGTGATGAAGCCGCCCGCATCAACTGGGATAACTTTGCAATTTACGGAGCCCAAAAAACGGATGCCTGTAAAACGAGCGCGGAGTTGAAAGACAGCCTCCGGGCACTGATCTATCCGTTGATGCCCGGTGTTAAGATCCTTGCTTATTCTGAGCAGTCAGCCAAAATGCTCACCGGAAGCGGGACTGGTCATTTATGGCTGCGTATAGATAAGAAAGATAAATCTGTCGGATTCTTTAATAATATGGCAGATAATCCAATTTCAACAACACAATGGACAGTTTTCTCGATGAAGGGCATGATAGACGGTGAGGCGGCTGAAATATGTCTGGGCGCTTTTTTGCAAAATAACGGCTCGTTCGCCTTTGATGAATTAAGTCTTAAAGTAGAAGAGGAGGCAGGAACATACCGTGAGGTTTATCATGAGAACTTTGAAACGGAAAGCAAAGATAAGGCACCTGCAACACTGGTTCCCGGAATCGGACGGGGGGCAAGCACTGTTAGTCAGTATTCCTTCAGTATTGTGGAAGAGAATTTAAATCGATTTGTTTCCATAAGCCGTGTGGCAGGCAAAGCATTAACCAAGCAACACAAGGAACTTTTCGAAACCTATCCCCAGGTGGGCGAGTATATCGAAAAAGATCTTGGTAGCGGACTAAGGGTAATAATACCCCTTGCGCTATACGGTACACTGACCAATACTTTTCCTGGGGTGACTGATACGCTCCGCGCATCCGGGCTTATCAAACAGATCAATAGTGCCCCGCCATCGATACTGACAGCGGATCACCTTTACACCCGTATCGGAAACATCATCAATACCTGGAACGTCTTCCAGCATTTTTATCCCTATTTTGATATTGCTAAAACTAGCTGGGACCAGGATTTGAAGCAAGCAATCAGCGAAGCATATGGCAATAGGAACGCCGTTGACTTCAGTAAAACCCTTAAAAAGCTTACAGCGAAAGCGAAGGACGGTCACGTTTGGGTTAGTTTCCGCGACCCTGACACATATATGCCGCCGGTAGCATGGCAATGGGTCGAAGGGCAGTTAGTGATCACCTCCATTCTTGACAAAGCTTTGGAGGTCGAAGTTGGCAGCGTGGTTACCAAGATCGATGGCCGGGACCCTAAAGCCTACTTTCAGGATGAAAACCAGTATATCTCGGCGGCTACCAAAGGTTTGCTCGCTTACCGGGCACAAACTGAATCGCTTGTGGGTGGCAAAGACTCCAAGCTGATCTTAACAGTGACAAGCCGTAGTAACCAGGTCGAAAATCTGGAACTAAGAAGAAACCTTACAAAGCAAGCATACAGTTCTTTGCTTCCAAAACAGGATACTATTAAAACCATCAGTCCGGGGATCACCTATATCAGCATCAGCAATGCTTCAATGAAAGATATTGATCAGGCTATGCCCGCCTTACAAAACAGCAAAGCTATAATATGTGATTTGAGGGGCTACCCGAAAGACAATACCGGCCTGATCAACTATTTAATGACCAGCAAGGATACATCTGATCGCTGGATGCAGATACCCCGGATCATATATCCCGACCAGGAGAAGATCAGTGGTTACCAGTTTGAGAGATGGCCTGTGAAACCGGGGAAAGTTCACCTGAATGCAAAAATATTCTTCCTGACCGATGGCCGGGCGATTAGCTATGCCGAAAGTTACATGAGTTTTATCGAGCACTACAAGCTGGCAACTATCATCGGACAGCCAACGGCAGGGACAAATGGTAATGTGAACCGGCTTAACCTTCCAGGTGGTTTTTCAATCAGTTTCACAGGCATGAAGGTACTTAAACACGATGGCTCGGCGCTGCATGGAGTTGGTATCCTGCCCGATATTTATGTTGAACAAACAGTGAAGGGAATTAGGGAAAACAGGGACGAAATATTAGAACGTGCCATCTTTGAGGCATCAAAATAGTGTCAGGATTTTATTTTACTGGCAGTGAAAGCGGGCTTAACAGACCCGCTTTTTTTATGTTTGCATCTCAGACCGGGAATTCGAAGGTTGCATTATTATGGAGATTGAGATCATAGACTACCAGCTCTCTTACAAAGAGGATTTTAAGCAGCTGAATATCGAGTGGATCTCACGCTATTTTGTGCTTGAAGAACCCGACCTGGAGCAGCTTGAAGATCCCGAAGCAAGTGTCCTGTCTAAGGGGGGTAAGATCTACCTTGCCCGGTTGGGAGAGGAGATCATCGGAACCATAACATTAAAAAAACATTCAGATACCATTTTTGAATTATCTAAAATGGCCGTATCACCGGCTCACCAAGGCAGGGGAGCCGGACGACTCCTGGCAGAACATTTAATAAAGGAAGCACGGGCATTGGGCTGTAAAATGCTTTTCCTGGAATCAAACCAGAAACTTCTGCCGGCACTTACCCTCTACAAGAAACTTGGCTTTATCGAAGTTCCCGTAGGCAGTTCGCCCTACTCAAGGGCCGATTACCGGGGCGAAATGCATTTCTAAAGTTCACCAGACTCCGCTAAGGGATTTTTCTCAGCGTTTATCCGTGATCCAGGCAAACTGAACCGATCTCTATCCTGTCGCTAAGTTTCTGTTAAAAGGGATGTCTTAAAAATGGAATGATCGAAGATCCGATAATTCCGGACCGACTAACGGTTACAGCAGAAAAAATGATATGATAAGTTAATAGTTTATTCACAATGAGTTTTTTTTTGAAGTTTATCTTGCAGTATGGATAGACTAAAATTACTCGTCATGAAAAATTTGAAGTTCATACTAATTGAAATAAGTATACGCTTATTTATTCATCGTATTTCGTTTCTTTCCTCGCCATTGAAATTTATAAGGACCACCGAATGACGGAAGGTAAGCGGCGTAAGCTGGATATATTGGTCTTATCAGATATCCATTTGGGAACATACGGCTGTCATGCAAGGGAACTCCTCTGTTATCTGAAAAGTGTGAAGCCCAGAACTGTTATTCTAAATGGGGATATTATCGATATCTGGCAATTCAGCAAAAGTTACTGGCCGCAAAGCCATATGAAAATTGTCAAGCAGCTGATGAGCTGGATGAGCAAGGGAGTAAAGATTTATTACGTGACCGGGAATCATGATGAAATGCTCCGAAAATTTCAGGGCTTTAAAATGGCATCTTTTACAATTGTAAATAAAGTAGTTCTTGACCTTGATGGGGGTAAGAAAGCCTGGTTTTTTCACGGGGATGTTTTTGACGTCACCATGCAGCATAGTAAGTGGCTGGCCAGGCTTGGCGCGGTTGGATACGACGGTCTTATTCTGATCAACCGCTTTACGAACTTTATTCTGGAGAAGATTTTCGACAAGGGTAAATTATCTTTTTCTAAACGGATAAAGAATAGTGTTAAGAGCGCAGTAAAATTTATAAACAACTTCGAACAGACGGCGGCCGATATCGGTATCAGTAACCAATATGATTATGTAATCTGCGGTCACATTCATCAACCCGAGATAAGAGAAATCAGTAATAGTCAGGGAAGGATCCTGTACTTAAACAGCGGTGACTGGATTGAAAACCTGAGCGCACTCGAATATATCAATCAGGAATGGACTCTTTATAAATACGATCAGGACGAAATGAAGCACATGATTGTTCATGAGTATGATGAAGACTTGGATAATAAAAAATTATTCGAGATGATGGTTGCTGAATTTGATCTGATGCAACATTGATTTTTCTATGAATTTTTAATTATTCCATTATAAGGCTATGAAAATATTATATGCAATACAGGGTACCGGAAACGGTCATATAAGCAGGGCACGTGACATTATCCCGCTGCTAAAGGAAAAAGGCGAGCTGGATATTTTAGTCAGCGGTATTCAGGCAGATATGGACCTTCCTTACCCTGTAAAGTACCGGTTCAACGGACTGAGTTTTATCTTCGGAAAAAGCGGGGGTGTCGATCTGCTGGCTACTCTTCGCAAAAGCCGCTTTACGAAACTAATGCGAGAGATCAATAGTCTGCCGGTAGAGGAATATGATCTGATCATTAATGACTTTGAACCTGTAAGTGCCTGGGCTTGCAGACTGAAAAATAAAGTATGTATAGGTCTGAGCCATCAATCAGCAGTGATCAACCCGGGCAGCCCAAAACCGGTGAACCAGGATACCTTAGGTAAAACTATCTTATCTAATTATGCGCCTGTCAGCTATTCTTATGGCTTTCATTTCCAGGCCTATGCAGAACGGATAAATACGCCAGTGATCAGGAGCCAGATTCGGGAAACCACACCGAAAAACAAAAATTATTACACAGTTTACCTGCCTGCATATGACGATAAGCGCATTATCAAAACCCTGGGCATGATCCGGGAAGTAGAATGGCAGGTATTCAGTAAACACACCCGCAAAGCTTACACCGTGGAAAATATAGCTATCAGGCCGGTGACCAACGAGGAATTTATCACGAGCCTGATTAATTGCACCGGCATCCTTTGCGGGGCCGGTTTTGAAACACCGGCGGAAGCCTTATTTTTAAAAAAGAAACTCATGGTCATCCCGATGAAAGGGCAATACGAGCAGCAATGTAATGCTGCAGCCCTGGCCGAAATGGATGTGGACGTTATCAAGAGTCTGAAGAAAAAGAACATAGATAAAATAAAAAGGTGGACAGAATCTCAGAAGTATGTGCAGGTACATTACCCTGATATTACTGGAAAAGTAGTGGATGATATCATTGAGAATCATAAATCTATCAGACCCAAAGGTTCTTCGATTATTCATGAATTATCGGTGCTGCCGGCTCGCTAGATGCCGACGAACCTCAATTTTACTCGGCGGGTACATTATGCAATTTACAAAAGAAGACTTTGGTCAGGAGTTCAAATGGGGGGTTTCAACCGCTGCTTACCAGATCGAGGGATCTCATGATGTGGATGGGAAGGGTTTTTCTATCTGGGATACCTTTTCAAATAAGCTGAAAAGGATTGCGGGTAACCAAAACGGTAATATCAGCTGCGATCATTATAACCGGTACACCGGCGATATCACGTTAATATACAAGTTAAGTATACCAAATTACCGGTTCTCTGTTTCCTGGAGCCGCATTCTGCCACAGGGTACCGGAGCGGTCAACCAGAGCGGAATAGATTTTTACAACCGAAAGATCGATCTGTGTCTTGAACTGGGGATCGAACCCTGGATCACGCTATATCACTGGGACCTGCCGGAGGCCTTGCAGCAAAAGGGGGGCTGGACCAACAGGGAGGTCGTTACCTGGTTCAGTAATTTTACTGCATGTTGCGCTGAGCATTTTGGCGACCGGGTAAAGCACTGGATTATCCTGAATGAGCCAATGGTATTTACCGGTGCCGGGTACTTTTTAGGAGTACATGCACCGGGTAAGAAAGGTTTGTCGAATTTTCTTGCAGCAGCTCATCATGCTGCCTTATGCCAGGCAGAGGGTGGACGTATAGTCAGGGAGCTAGTATACGATTCTAAAGTAGGTACCACTTTTTCGTATTCACACATAGATCCATTCAGCCAGGATGAAAAAGATATAAGGGCCGCAAAGAAAGTAGATGCTCTTTTGAACCGGATGTTTCTGGAACCACTTCTGGGTATGGGCTATCCGATCGGGGACCTAAAGATACTAAAACGGATAGAGAAATTTATGCTTCCCGGTGATGCGGAAATGCTTGCTTTTGATATGGATTTCATAGGACTTCAAAACTATACCCGCGAGATAGTAAAACACTCTTTCTTCACACCCTTTGTAAAAGCACGGATCGTAAAAGCTGATCAGCGCGATGTTGAGCGAACGGTGATGAACTGGGAGGTTTATCCGCCCTCTATTTACAACGCTCTGAAAAGATTTAATAGTTACCCGGCAGTAAAAGAAATTATCGTGACTGAGAATGGCGCCGCATTTCAGGACCTCATTGTGGCAGGCGAAGTTCGGGATACACAAAGAATTAAATTTCTACATGATCACATAGAACAGGTTTTATTGGCGAAAAAGGAGGGGGTCAGAGTAATGGGTTATTTCGTATGGACATTGTTGGACAATTTTGAATGGGCAGAAGGTTTTTATCCCCGTTTTGGTTTGGTACACGTCGATTTTGAAACGCAAAAAAGAGTAGTGAAGGCATCCGGAATTTGGTACAGAGACTTTATTCGTTGCAAAGGGAGAGAGGATATTATTGATCATAAACTATGATGCAGGACCATAGTGAGAACGCCGATCCTGCCGCCGTTGACCGCTTTCTTATGCTTGATAAATCGTTTGGTCAAACGGAAATTGACTTTAGATATCTTGATCTATTTATAAACTTCACTAACTCAATAAGAATAACACACACGAAAGTGACAATTGCAATCAATACCATAATATTCCAGCCTAAAGATGTTGTTTTAAAAACTGTATTTAAAAACGCACCGTACAGAATTACTAATTGAAGTGTAATGGTAAGGATTATTGCACCCCACATGCGCCGGTTAGCAAATATGTCGGAAGAAAATATAGAATGAAATGCGGAGCGGGCAGATAGTGCATTTCCCAGTTGTACAAAACACAATGTGGTAAATACGGCAGTTTGTTGGGTCTTTAACTCGTATCCCTTGTTAAAGCACCACCATTGAATAAAGAGTGCCCCCAGGGTCATGATAATGCCGGTAACTATTATTCGCGGAATTAAGCCGCCTGCAAACAAATTTTCTTTTGGCGGACGCGGCGGACGGTTCATAATATCCTTTTCTGCAGGTTCTGCTACAAGGGCTAATCCAGGCAGCCCATCGGTTACCAAATTAATCCAGAGAATGTGTATAGGGAGCAACGGAACAGAAAACCCAAGAATGGGAGCAAACAAGATTACGAGGATTTCGCCGAGGTTGCAGGAAAGGACATACACGATGAACTTTTTGATGTTCTCAAATATGCGTCTGCCTTCACGAACGGCTTTTACAATGGTGGCGAAATTATCATCCAGCAAAATCATATCAGATGCTTCTTTCGATACATCGGTTCCCGTTATACCCATAGCAATACCTATATCTGCCTGTTTAAGTGATGGTGCATCATTTACGCCATCGCCAGTCATTGCTACAAACTCGCCGTTGGTTTGTAAAGCTTTTACAATATTTAATTTCTGCCCAGGCGATACACGGGCATATACCGCAATGTGTTTTGTTTCGCTGGTAAATTCTTCTTCGGTCAGCTTCTCTAAATCCGCACCTGTCTTTACTTCCTTTGAACCTTCTTCTGCCATTCCCAAACGTTCGGCAATGGCAGTGGCGGTAAGTGGCTGGTCTCCGGTAATCATTACCGTTTTTATACCTGCCGTTTTACATTCTTTAATGGCTTCTATCACTTCTTTACGTGGAGGGTCAATCAATGCGGTCATACCCAAAAAAATAAGTCCATTCTCTTCCTCTGCAGTGATTTTCCCAGGGTCTTGATCAAAAATTTTATAAGCGAAAAACAAAACTCGTAAGCCGGCTGCCGCCCACTCGCGATTTTGCTCAAGCCACTCATCCGTCTGCTCTTTATGTTTTTGAGATAAAACTTCCAGCATTTTTACAGGAGCGCCTTTTACAAATAAAATCCATTTGCTGCCGTCCTTATGCAAAGTGCCCATCCGCATACGCACCGAATCGAATGGCAGTTTTTCTAACAGCGGGAACTTTTTATCAGCTTCTTCTTTTGTTTTGCCTTGTTTTATTGCATACTTCACCAATGCTGTTTCTGTAGAATCGCCTAATAATTCTTCATCGGCGGAAAACCTGACCTCATTGTTCAGAATCATCGCATAATTCAAAAGTTCTTCATGGGCCACCGACGCCTGTATTTTTTCAACGGTCATTATATTCTGGGTAAGTGTGCCGGTTTTATCGCTACATATATAAGTAACGGAGCCTAACGTTTCTACCGCCGGAAGCTTTCTCATCAATGCATTTTGCTTTACCATTCGGCGGGCTCCCTGGGCAAGAGCAATAGTAATTACAGCAGGCAACGCTTCAGGCAACGCAGCAACAGCCAGCGATAAAGCAGTAAGAAACACAGCAAACGGAGCTTCGCCGCGTGCCAAGCCGAATAAAAAAACCAGCGCACAAATAATAATAACAATAACCGCTAACTGCTTACTGAAAACCGTCAATCTTTTTTGAAGCGGCGTTTTTTGAGAAGCCACTTCCATCATGCCGGCAATTTTACCGATTTCGGTTTTCATGCCAATGGAAGTTACAACTGCTTTAGCAGAACCGTTACTAACAATCGTTCCTTTAAAAACCATATTAAGCTGGTCGCCGGGCACTATATTATATTCTTTGATTGGCTCTGCATTTTTTTGTATTGAATGACTTTCGCCGGTAAGCGAAGCTTCATCTGTTTTAAATGAACTAACTTCAATTAACCTTGCATCGGCAGGAACAATATCACCGGCTTCCAATAAAATTAAATCGCCGGGTACTAGCTGACTTGCTTCAATTCTTGCAGGATTATTATCGCGCAGAACCGTTGCAAATTGTGCCGACATTTTTTGCAACATTCTTACTGACTGCTCTGCATTATATTCCTGTGAGTAACCCATCCATGAATTACCAAGAATAATTGCAAGAATAACATAAGCATCCGTATGCTCCCCAACTATAAATGAAATAACAGTAGCAACAATCAATATCAATATCATTACATCAGTAAACTGTGAAATAAGAATCGATAGCCTGCTTTTTCGTTTGGCTTCCTGTAAAGAATTTTCTCCAAATTCTTTTTGAAGGTTTGGGACCAATTCATTATTTAAACCCGAAGCGGAGGTTTTGAGTGTGCTTAAAACTTCTTCTTTAGTGAGTTGAAACCATGCTTGCATGACAAACGGGTTGAATTGCGAAATAATCGAGGTTTGGTAATAATACCCTATATCCTTTATCTTTTACCTTCGTCTCTAAAACACTTCAAATTAATGAATTCAAACGTTAAAACGTTCTGTCATACAAGGATGCAGGGGTTGAGTTTTAATTAGACGCAAAACTAAAAAAGCCTCTTCAGATATCAGAGAGCTTTGTACTTCCAGGGGATACAGCTTCCAAAATAAGGTCTCTCCTTCAGGCCTGCAACTCAACTATTATTTGCGAAATGGTTATTTTAACTGTAAGTTCCATTACCAGGATTTAGTAATGGAAAGAGAAGCAGTAGCTGTGTTTTCGGATTAAATCCATTACCATGAGCACGTTATCCGATGGCAATCAACCAAACATCTGACAAACAGAAAAATAAACAAAACTAAAAAGTAGTTGGCAAAAGTTGGGGTGAAATGTTTCTTCAATTGATCAAAGGTTTTATAGAGTAAATTTCAAAGCAAATCATAGGCTATGCATACAGGGAAATCGTATAAACTCTCGGAATTTCTTTTTTGGACCAGAAGAAACTTGTTGTTACCATTTATAGTGGGAATTATTTCGACAGTTTTTTATCTACTGCTGGATTTTAAGTGGATAATGATCCCCTGGACTGTTGTTGCTTTACTGGGTACTGCAACGGCATTTATAGTTGGTTTTAAAAACCTGCAAACCTACAATCGTACATGGGAAGCCAGGCAAATTTGGGGCGCAGCCATGAGTGCTAGCCGGTCATGGTCACTTGTTTGCCGGGATTTTCTGGATAATGCAGATGCATCCAGGGAACTTATTTACCGCCATTTGGCCTGGCTGACTGCTTTGCGGTATCAATTGAGGGCCTCAAGAGAATGGGAATCGGTAAGCAAATCATACAACAGGGAATATAATCAGTTTTATTCAGTGCCGGAGATAGAAATATCATTAGAACAGGAGTTGCAAAAGTATATTTCCCCGCAGGAAATTAAACATGTTTTATCAACTAAAAACAGGGCAACACAATTAATCAGTTTGCAAAGTGCTGCTTTGAAAAAGCTCCTTAAAGATGGATCGATTGATTTTTTTAGATTTTTGGAAATGCAGAAAGCATTAAGGGATCTTTCTGATCTCCAGGGTAAAAGCGAAAGAATTAAAAATTTTCCATATCCCAGGCAATATGCTACAATCAACGCCTTATTTGTGAAACTTTTTTGTCTTCTCCTTCCTTTTGGCATGCTGGGAGAATTCGATAAACTTAATGAAGGAATGAAAGGCTTTATGCAAGGGCAAATGGTGTGGCTGGTTATACCATTCAGTATTTTAATATCCTGGGTCTATACCTCATTGGAACAGGTAGGGGAAAGCACAGAAAATCCATTTGAAGGTAGTGCCAATGATATTCCAATATCACAAATGAGTCGAGGCGCAGAAATAGATATTAGAGAAATGCTTGGAGAAACAGATTTGCCCCCTGCTTTGGAGCCTAAAAATAATATAATCTTATAGATCAGGCATAACGCCTATAATTCTGAAAAGCCTGATTCACCCTATCAGCTTGAAAGCATGTTGCCATGGTGCGTTTGCGGGAGGTGATGCAAGGCGGGGGCGATGAATTGTTTGGAGTTGCAATCTGGCAAACGAAGAAATGAAAACCAAATACTCCAATTGCCTGTTTGTCCTTATACTCCCTTCCAGTAGGATCTCCGGGTATCAAAGGTTTTAAGATTTAATTCGAGCCTGATACCTGTTTTAAGAACGGCAGCTAAACGATAAATTTCAGAACGCATTTAATGAAAAATGCCCGAAAGGATGGAAACGGAAAGAGAAGTAAATCCAAAAGAGCTCTGGACAAAGAGTATATTTGATACGCTTCAACAGAAATCTATTCTTTTGGCTGGTTTTCATTGCAGCCTGGCGACGAAGGCCTCTCCCAATATAGACATCATTGGATTTCATCTCTTATTTAGCACGCATTTTCCACCTTACTATCCTGTTTTCAATCCTCTTTTAGATTCTCAACACCAGTGCCTGTTACTGGATGTATCGGATTTATTAGATCAGATAGTCGGAATAAGGATGAAATGAAAAGTATTGACTCAGTTAAAATCAAAACACTTTAGTTATGGCACAATCTCAAACAACGGTAAAGGCAGAAAACGATCCCCGGATCTTTGCACAGGTAAGAGATTTCCTAAAGGCGCTTAATTCCGGAAATGGGAAGCCAATAGAGCAACTCACTCCCGCAGATGCTCGATTAGTATTAGTCGATGCGCAAAAATCGGTCAGTGTAGACTACTCGGGAATAGAAGAATCACAACGAACAATAATCCAGGATGACCAGACAGTAGAAATACATATCACCAAACCGGTGGAAGTCAGAAGTAACGCTCCTGTCTTCATATTTATCCACGGTGGAGGATGGGTCTTGGGCGATTATCCGACGCATAGAAGGTTAGTAAGGGATTTGGTAGTGGAAAGCGGAGCAGTAGCTGTGTTTCCCGACTATACCCCGTCACCGGAGGCCCGGTACCCTACGGCAATCAACCAAATATATGCTGCAACCAAATGGGTATCCGTTCATGGTAATGAAATAGGGGTCAACGGTAAAAACCTTGCGATAGTTGGTAATAGTGTTGGTGGAAATATGGCGGCATCAGTGGCATTGATGGCAAAAGAAAAAGGCGGCCCTCAAATAAAACATCAGGTGTTGTTGTGGCCGGTAACAGATGCAAATTTTGAAACAACATCCTATAACGAGTTGGGTGAAGGAAGGTTTCTTACAAAGAACATGATGATCTGGTTTTGGGATAATTATCTGCCAGATATAGAAAAGAGGAAAGAGATTTATGCCTCTCCATTGCAATCAACTTTAGACCAACTAAAAGGTCTGCCTCCGGCATTGATCCAAACAGCTGAAAATGATGTTCTGCGCGATGAGGGCGAGGCCTATGCCAGTAAATTAGACGAGGCCGGAGTACCTGTTGCGTTGACCAGGCATAAAGGGTTGATTCATGATTATGGCTTGTTAAATCCTTTAGCCGAGGTTCCAGCTGTAAAGATTGCACTCCTGCATGCTGCAGCGAGCATCAAAAATTCACTTAAAGATTGATGTATCGCCGAAAGGCGTAGCAATCATATATGATGATACCGGCATAAGCTTTCCCCTAACACAACGAGGCCAACAAATGAAGTGCTATCCTGAATGTTCCAGAAAATTATAAGTTGTGAAAGAATCATGATTATGAAAGCCTGTCCGAATGGTTTGGCCGGTTGTCATTACCGAAAAAACTTAGCGAAGCGAATCTTTAGTGCCTTAGAAACAACAAAACCAAACAAAAAATCAAGTATACACAAATGAAACCAACAGATTTAAATACATACAACTCTGGCGCAGAGTTGAGTGGCCAATCACTCGTTCCGGTTGGTAATTCGATTATTGGTAAGACGAAATATAAAGACTGGTTAGATACCCTGTATAGGAAGAACTCGTCCCTGCCTCACTGGGAAAAATTTACGGAAATTAAGAATCCCCATACAAGTGATGGAGACGAATTTCTGGATGATTCTATCAGGACGAAA
Source organism: Flavihumibacter soli (assembly GCF_010692725.1). Taxonomy (GTDB): domain Bacteria; phylum Bacteroidota; class Bacteroidia; order Sphingobacteriales; family Sphingobacteriaceae; genus Daejeonella; species Daejeonella soli. The sequence continues at coordinate 297,132 of NZ_JAAFZB010000092.1, forward strand.
GTGCAGCCATTCGGCAATGATCGAATGAGAGAAAAATGAAGGTCGGGGCATTACCGACTAGCAGTTCAACATTTTTTACCAAAATATAACGGTTATGGATACCATCAAACAACCCCAAACTGCAGAATCCCAATCCGGATCCCAGGGAATAAAAAACGTCGTTCTAGTGCATGGTGCTTTTGCCGATGGTTCGAGTTGGGAAAAGGTTATTCGTCTGTTACTGAATGGCGGGCTTAATGTCACTGCCGTCCAAAATCCGCTCACTTCATTAGAAGACGATGTTGCTGCTGCCAAACGGGCCATTGCTTTAATGGACGGTCCTGTATTGCTTGTTGGTCACTCATGGGCTGGTATGGTGATCAGCGAGGCTGGGAACGATCCAAAAGTAGCCGGACTGTTATACGTTTGTGCATTGGTTCCTGATAATGACCAAACAGTAGAGGACGTAACAAAGCCGTTTCCTCCGGCCCCCGGCAATTTCGAATTCAGACAAGACAGTTCAGGCTTTTTGTCGCTATCCTTTAAAGGGATGACTGAGCATTTCGCCCTGGACCTTCCACCTGAGGATAGGAAGGTATTGTTTGCCACCCAGGTCCCATGGGCAGCGATATCCACCACCCAAAAAGTATCCAACCCTGCCTGGAAGACAAAGCCTTCATGGTACATTGTTGGCACAAATGACCTGATCATCAATCCGGAATTGCAAAGGACTGTAGCCAGGATGATAAATGCGACTACGATCGAGCTCAATTCAGGCCACATACCGATGGTATCGGACCCGGACAAAGTTGCGACTTTCATCATCAGAGCGGCTGAAAAGTTATCACCAATGAGTACTGCAGCATCCTAGACAATATCATTTGAAAACACTGGCATTACATCTGGAGCTGTACCATTGTTCAGCAACCTGACAGGGAGTGTTCCGCCATTTTATTTATGATTTTTTTGGCTGATTAACATACCATTTTTCAAAACCTATTTTACCAATTCGTGCCTTATTACCGGGAACAAGCATTTCATCTTTCAACTCGACACCGAAATAACGTGCGTGCACGTCCGCAGTAACTTTGCGGGGATCATTATTCCTGGTCAGATACTTCTGAACAAGGTCGGAAAGACTTAACTTATCAGGACCAGCGATTTCTACTGTACCATTGATTGGCGCAGCGACCGAAACATTTGCCATCGCTTCAGCCACATCTGCTGAAGCTATAGGCTGGATATGCGCAGGGGATAACCTAACGACATTTCCTTCAGTTGCAGCGTCAGCAATTCCACCCAGAAATTCAAAAAACTGAGTAGAGTGTACAATCGAATAAGGAATGCCGGAGGCTTCTATCAGGTTCTCCTGTGCCTGTTTTGCGCGAAAATAGCCACTTTCCTGCAAGCGGTCAGTTCCAACGACGGATAAGGCAACATGATGCTCAACACCTGCAATTTTTTCAGCTGCTAACAAATTGCGGCTTGAGGTTTCAAAGAATTCCAAAACGGCTTTGTCTTCAAATGACGGCGAGTTTGATACATCAACAACAACTCTCGCACCGTTAAGTACTTCTGCCAATCCTTCACCAGTGATCGTATTTACGCCACTTGCAGGTGATGCCGCAATTATTTCATGTCCAAGTTGGCTAAGTTTGTGTACGAGCTGCGCTCCGATTAGCCCACTTCCGCCAATAACTACAATTTTCATAATTTAATTTTTTGATGACCTAATCCAGACGCTCTTATTTTCTTGCAGACATATATCATTATGAAGATTTAAGAAATAATATTTGATTGAAAAAGAACAGTTGTCGTAATTTTATATCCTATTAAAATATCTACTTTACCTGTTGTCCCCTTTCTCTGACCACTCCAGATCTGTAACAGAAACCTTTTAGGTTTAAAAGCCGACTACCTCCAGGAATTGAGACAATCAAATATCAGTAACAAGAGAACTCTAAATAAGGTTTCCTTCTGCAGGTCATTGATCCCTAAACAAGTGTGCAAGACTGCAACAAGACATAGACTACATAACAATTTAAAAAATAATGTTATGGCAAAATCAAAAACCATCGTGCTTATTCACGGAAATTTTGTGAATAACACCAGTTGGACAGAATGGAAACACTACTATGAACAAAAGGGTTATCAGGTTTATACACCTGCAAACCCCGGACACGAGGGTAACCCTGCTGAGCTAAGAGCAAAGGTTCATCCTGACCTTGTTAAAACGGGGTTTATCGATGTTGTGAATAACGTCGATAAATTAATAAACGCCTTACCTGAAAAGCCATTAATTATTGGTCATTCAATGGGAGGAATGGCAACGTTGAAATTGGTAGAAATGGGAAAAGCGGCAGCTGGCGTAAGCATTGACGGTGCACCACCGAAAAATGTTTTTCCGCCGTTTCAAACACTTAAAACGGTGCTGCCATCCTTTGGATTTTTTTCATTTAATAAGTATTTTATGGGTAGTCGCAAATGGTTCGATTATGCATTTTTCAATACGATGCCTGATGCAGAGAAAGAAACGGCATTTGAAAAAATTGCTGTACCAGAAAGTTATAAAGTCAGTCGTGAATTGGTTTTAAATTCTTTTTCAAATCTAGATTTTAATAAACCTCACGAGCCAATTTTGTTTGTTGGTGGAGGTAACGATCATATTTTTCCACCGAGTCTTACACAAACAATAGCTGGGAGGTATAAGGATGCAAATAGTCGGGTTAAAATAAAAATATTTAAAGGCAAAAGTCATTTTATTTGCGGCGAGCCGGGTTGGGAGGAAGTAGCCGATTATATCTTAAATTGGTATGAAAATCTATAATACCCTGTCGGTTCCTTTACACCCTCGAATATTAATTCATTTTTTAAAGGAGAAAAGATCATGGCAAAAATAGCAGATGGTGCTACAAAGAATGTGGTTCTCGTTCATGGCGGTTTTGTTGACGGCTCTGGCTGGGAAGACGTATACAAAATACTGAAGAGTGATGGCTACAATGTAAGCGTTGTTCAGAATCCAACGATATCGCTACGCGGCGATGTCGCTGCGACCCGCGCAGTGCTCGATGCGCAGGATGAACCTGCGGTTTTGGTAGGTCATTCATATGGGGGCGTTGTTATTACCGAAGCCGGCAATCATCCAAATGTCGACATACTCGTATACATTACGGCTTTCGCTCCGGATGCAGGGGAATCAGTAGGGACGCTGATCGCAAATCCGCCGCCCGGTGCGCCTGTGCCGCCTATCCTGCCACCAGTCGACGGCTTTCTCATGCTGGATAAATCAAGGTTTGCCGAATCATTCGCCGGCGATGTAACGCCAGAAAAGGCGGAGTTCATGGCGAACTCCCAGGTGCCCTGGGGACTGGACGCTCTCAATGGAGCAATTAGCTCGCCTGCGTGGAAAACCAAGCCGAGTTGGTACCTGGTCGTTACCGGGGACAAGATGATTCCGCTCCCTGCACAGCAATTTATGTCGCAGCGCGCCGGTTCGACTGTTATTGAAGTCGGGGGAAGCCACGCCATCTACGTTTCTCAACCGCAGGCTGTTGCTGATATTATCGAAAAAGCTGCAACCAGGAATTCAAAAGCCGAAAAGCAAACGTCCTGACAATTCCTGGCTGGCGTGGATTGACAGCTTGACAGAATGCGCAATCACGGCCTGGAACAAGCGGACTTTTACAAAGAAATCCGCAGGACGTTTTAGAATCCTGCGAAAAGTTGATGAACTATCTGCACATCGGCAATAGGACAGAGCCCGAAGGTTAGTTTGTTAACGGTATTCAGCAATAGTTTAAATTAATCATCCCGATATGAATCCTTGCAAGCATATTGAAGAAATTAGCGAATTGAAAATTTCGAATCTGTTTAGCTGTGAAGAATGTATAAAAGCCGGCAAAACGTGGGTACATCTTCGCACCTGTCAGACATGTGGAAAAACGCTATGTTGTGATAGTTCCCCGAATCGACACATGACCAGTCATTATCATGAAACAGGGCATCCTGTAATTATTTCTGCTGAGCCTGGCGAGAAGTGGTTCTGGTGTTATGCTGATGAAGTGCTTTGGCCATACTAACGATTTCCTTGTATAGCCCAGAATAAGCTTAAAAAATCGGAGTCAAGGGAAAACAAAACATAAAACTGCCTGGACAAGCTTTTTTGATTCGTTTACTGACTACAAGAATATATTTGAAATTGTAACATCACGACTGTAATTTTTTAAGGCTATTCCATTTGTTCTGACAAAAGACTTGAAGGCAGGGGGATTTGGACGGCCACAATAGCAATTGACAAAGTAATGGAATGGCGTATTTATCTTGATACCCAAGAAAACAGAATACTCTTAGGGATATCTCGACTTCAGCCCGGCCGGTCACAAGGAGCTATTAGTGAAGTTGGTAACAAGCGTAGTTCAAGCATTACATAAGGTGGATGAGTGCTTATTCGTTATACCTGACGATGAAATGAATCGTTTACATCAACATCCTGCATTCTTAAGCAAAAAATGTGTTGTTTTGAGCATCCAATAAGTACTTAATTTTTAATATCAGGCAACACTTAGGTATGTTGAAGTTTTTGAAAATTACAACGGGAATTCATCCATCATGACAGCAAATCATTCAAAGGCTTCTCTCGCGGGTCTGTTAATCGCATTAGGAATTATATTCGGAGATATCGGTACTTCGCCACTTTATGTACTCAATGCAATAATCAAAGGAAAAACCATTACCGAAGAGCTTATTTTAGGTTCCCTGTCTTTAATAATCTGGACACTTACGCTGCAAACAACAGTTAAGTATGTCATCCTAACACTTCAGGCCGACAATAAGGGTGAGGGCGGAATATTTTCGCTGTATGCACTAATCAGGCGGTTCAGAGGTAAATGGCTTGTTTTTCCGGCAATGATAGGTGGTGCCGCGCTATTAGCCGATGGAATGATCACACCAGCGATCTCCGTTACATCTGCAATAGAAGGGCTCAAACATGTTCCTTTTGTTTCTGATATTAGCCAGAACACCATCGTGTATATTGTCATCGCGATCCTGACAGTACTTTTCTTTTTACAGCAATTCGGTACGGCCCTGATCGGACGTTTTTTTGGGCCGATGATGTCGATCTGGTTTATTATGCTGGCAGTATTAGGTCTGATGCATATTTCGGATGATCTGAGCGTTTTCAAGGCGTTCAATCCCTATTACGGTATCAGGATGCTCATCGAATATCCTAAAGGCTTTTACATTTTAGGCGGTGTTTTCCTTTGTACCACCGGGGCCGAAGCCTTATATTCTGACCTTGGCCATTGCGGCAAATGGAATATTCGATACTCATGGATTTTTGTTAAGAGTTGCCTGATCCTGAATTACCTGGGGCAGGGTGCGTGGTTGTTGAGTCATTACTCCGGGAAGCTAATTTCGAATGAGATGATCGAGTCGGGATTCAATCCCTTCTACTCGGTTATGCCCGGATGGTTCCTTTACATGGGGATCCTGATTGCGACGGCTGCTACCATAATCGCCAGCCAGGCATTGATATCCGGTTCCTTTACGTTGATCAGTGAAGCCATGAGGCTGAATGTATGGCCCAAAATGAGAATGAATTACCCAACCGAAGCACGGGGCCAGGTCTACATCCCGGCAATAAACCTTCTGCTTTTCGTTGGTTGCATAGGCGTTGTATTATACTTTGGAAAGGCTTCGAATATGGAGGCTGCTTATGGCCTGGCTATCACATTATGTATGATAGCAACCTCGATCCTCTTTGCTAATTACCTGATCATCAGACGCAAAAAGCCCCTGCTGATCTACATTTACCTGGCGGTATATTTTAGTATAGAATTGAGTTTCCTGGTGGCAAATATGGACAAATTCTCGCATGGCGGTTACATCACACTGCTTATCGGCGGTATCCTGTTCCTCGTCATGTACAATTGGTTTAAGTCCCGGAAGATCAAGAACCGCTACGTCGAATTTGTCGAACTGGGCCACTACATACCGAAACTAAAAGAATTAAGTAACGATGTCACGATACCGAAATATGCGACCCACCTGGTTTATCTCACCAGTGCAGATAATCCGAAGGAGATAGAGCACAAGATCATGTACTCACTTTTATACAGGAAACCAAAACGGGCCGACATTTATTGGTTTATTCATGTCGATACCGTAGATGATCCTTACACTTGTGAATTTACGGTTGACAATATCGTTCCGAATGATGTGGTACGAGTTGAATTCAAGCTTGGGTTTCGTGTGCAGCCAAGGATTAACCTGCTGTTCCGTAAGGTTGTTGAAAACATGGTAGTTAATGATGAAGTGGATATTACAAGCCGGTATCAAAGCCTAGAAAGGAGTAACGCAACCGGCGATTTCACCTTTGTCGTGATGGAGAAATTTTTGAGCCAGGAAAATGTATTGAACTTTTGGGACCGCTTTATCATGCAAATGCATTTCTTTATTAAGCATTATAGTCTTTCTGAAGCGAAAGCATTTGGTCTTGACACAAGCAACGTCGTGGTCGAAAAATTCCCTCTTATCGTATCTCCGCCACCTAACTTAAATTTGATCAGGGTTGATAAACAGAGCCGGGCACATGCTCATTAATCCCATCGATCATTGAAAGTGCCTTGGGAGAGGGAAGTCGGTGGCTTCGTTTTACCCGCTTCTCAAACTTAGACTTTGCAACCAATTACACCACTTATAAGTGTAGGTTCAATCATGTAAAAATCAGAATCCAAACTGAATCAGTGCTTTCTAAGTACAAACAAACTGTCTTTGATGATGTTTTTGTTGCCGTCCTGCATAAATGTATCATAATACTTACTTCATATTTCGGTAATATCATTGACGTAGATTCGTTAAAGAGGTTGATGAGAGTAAAATCGACTGAACCTATCTTATATCTATCGAATTATGATCGAATATGTCAAAATGATTCTATTGAAGGTGAGCTTCGATAAAATGATCTTCCAGAAAGAGCTGATAAAGGCTTTAAATGTTGTAAAGCGCGAGGAATTAGGTGGTTTCAGGCAATGGTGCTATGAGGAGTTTTCCGGTATTCATCTGCAGGTGCTTAATTTTGTATTCCATGAAGACTGGGAGTGGCCGTCAAATAAAACAAACTGGAGGACATTTGGTTGATCGAGCCCGCTGTCCGATAATCAATTACTTGCTTAACCACATTCTTACGATAAAAAAGGGGAGAAGAGCAATTTTTCCGGGGCGTAAGGTTTGTTCAAAATCGTTTGCTGAGCTGCCATGCTTACTGATTTAAATTAGCTAAAGTCCAGTACCCGGGAATACAGATCGCCGGTCGCAGTATCAGTCATTCTGTATCTACTGATCTTGTTGTAGAGATCATCCGGGTCGAATGGTTTCGTTATATAATCATTCATTCCTGACTTTAAGACCTTATCTTTAACTTCTTCGGAGGCCGATGCCGTCAGCGCAATGATTGGTAGCTCGTGGTAATAGATTTCCTTCAGGTTTCGGATAGCTGCCGTTGCTTCCAGGCCGTCCATCTCGGGCATATGCAAGTCCATTAAAACAAGGTCAAATTCTTCCTCCTGAACCATTTGTAAGGCTATTAACCCATTTTCGGCTATATGACATTCAATGTCCCATTGTTGTAGAAAACGCTGGGCCACCATGACGTTGATCTTGTTATCTTCCGCAATTAATACCCGGGTGCCTTTCAGTGATCTGGAGGTACGAATTGACCTGACGGATGATTTAAAAGCGGGTTTAATACTTTTTCCCGTTCTTAGCCTGAATGAAAAAGTACTGCCTTCATCCTGTACGCTCTGCAGGGTGATCTCTCCGCCCTGTAATTCAACCAGGCGTTTACATATAGAAAGACCGAGCCCGGTTCCGCCATATTTACGGGTTGTATCTGAACTAGCCTGGGTAAAGCTGTCGAAGATCGTTGCCTGTTTATCTTTAGGAATGCCTATACCCGTATCTGATACCTGGAAGAGGATAGTCGTATTCTCCCTATCCTGACTTTCGACACTGGCGCTGATGGTAACTGTGCCTGTTTCTGTAAATTTTACGGCATTGCCGGCAAGGTTGATCAGGATCTGTCCCAGGCGAACCGGATCGCCCGCAACCATCTCGGGAATCATCGGATCAATCACTGTCTTTAAGCCGATGTTTTTGTCCTTTGCTTTTTCTATCAGCAGACCCTGCACGTTAATTATTATTTCCTTTAAATTGTAATCAACCTTTTCGAATTCAATCTTGCCCGATTCAATCTTACTGAAGTCAAGTATATCATTGATTAAGGCAAGGAGGTTATCGCTGGAATACTTGAGCATATTCAAAAACTCCAGTTGATCCTCTCTTGCGTTTTGCAATAGAAGGGTCGTAAAGCCCATCACGGCATTCATGGGCGTCCGGATTTCATGGCTCATAATAGACAGGAAATCACTTTTTGCGACCGCCGCTTGCTCAGCAATATTTTTTGACCTGGTCAGTTCTTTCTCTGCACGTTTACTTTCGGTAATATCAATCAGCATGTTAACCGCGCCCTGCATCTTTCCCTCCGAATCGTAAAGTGGAAACGGGTGCGACATAACAATCTTCTTGTCACCTGATGGCTGCTCGATAACGAGCTGCCGGTCACGAACCGGCTTACCTGTTCTGATGGTTTCTTCCATCGGCGAACTCTCCAGCGCGACCTGGCTTCCATCAATATCGTAAATTTTCCAGGATCCACACCACCGGTCTTTGTTTATAACGGGTTCGCGTCCCCAGAGGGCTGCCGCTGCCTTGTTATAGACCAGGATATAGCCCTGCGTATCGCAGGCGTAAACCGCTCCCGGCATTTCTTCCATTAACTGACGATAGCGTTTTTCACTTTCCTCCACTTTTCGTCGGGCAATGACCTGTTCAGTTACATCATTCGCAAAGATGAAAACACCGATAACTTCGCCGGCGACGTTTCTATAAGGCTGGTAAACAAAGTCGAAATAAAGCTCCTGCCGGATGCCTGAGTCGCTGGTGATATCCGCACGAACTTCACTACCTGAACACAATTTGCCGGTGGTATAGACGGTGTTTAGACGATCATAGAATCCCTGCGATTCCAGTCCCGGGAAAACCTCTCTGACACTATAGCCGATCATTTCCTGTTTGCCGGTCATTTTATGATAAAAGTCATTAGCCTCTTTAAAGACATGATCCGGGCCCTCCACTACAGCGATACAGGATGGGGCCTGCTGGAACAAACTTTCAAACCGTTGCTTTTCAATACGTATGGCTTTCTCAAATAGTTCCTGTTGAGAGCCGTCCCTTGCTATGCAGTATGTAAGCTGCTCAGTCTCGGACCATGCGGCTGACCAGATGATGGGCACAGTAGTACCATCTTTTCGGTAGTATCTGTTTGTAAAATTAGTTACGGGAGCCCCTGCAATGATATTTGCTGAAGTTTGAAGGGTATACTCCCGGTCATCTTCGACTACCAGGTCGATAAACAAACGGCCGCTAAGTTCTTCCGGCTCATAACCCCATATGGATTTACAGGCCTTGTTTACAGTGACAAACCGGCCTTCCTGGTCTATGGTGCAGATCACATCAATAGACGTATCCAAAATCGTCTGATTTTCATGGGTGATCTTTTTAGTATTGGTAATATCGACGATCTGTTTAAGGAAATAGCCGGAATGATCTATGCTGCTCTTAATTATCGATACTGTCAACAGAACCCAGACCGGATAGCCCTGCTTATGGTAATAGCGTTGTTCTATACTGTAGGAATTGATCTTTCCAGCGAGGATCTGTTCATTGTTAGTTAAGTATTGCTGCAGATCATCCGTGTGAGTAATTTCCTGGAATTTCAGATCTCGTATTTCCGCTTCGCTGTATCCCAGCATCGTGCACAAGTTAGCATTAACTTCTATCCACTCACCCTTAAGTGAAATAAGGGCCTGCCCGACACCGGAAAAGTTAAACGAGTTTGAAAATTTCTTCTCGCTGATGCGCAAATTGTTTTCGGCACGGTTCTTCTGTTTAAGGGTTTTATTAATAAAATAATAAAGGGAAATAATGATCGCTATTCCAAAGATCATGGAAATGGAAGTCAGTGTGAAGGTCCAGAATCCAGCCTCCGAGTTGTTCGACTGCCGGGAGGCAAGCAAAGTTCTTTCGAGTTGCCGCATCTCGTCCAGGCTTTCCCGGATCCTATCCCTATAGTCGGGGTTAAGTTTATATTTGTCGACCAGTTTAACAGATTCGTCCCCGCCGATCTTTCTTTCGAGGCTGAAGAGCTCTTCGGTCCGAAGCCGGGAATATTTCAGAACGGTATCCAGCAGCGGCTGGTGATTGGGGTTGTCTTTTACTAGTTCTTTTAAAGCCAGGAGGTCCACCTCAATGGATTGTATAGGCTTGGCAAGCTTCCGGCGTCCTTCCCGGTTTTCGGTAATAATGTAAGTGTAATATTCCTCAACGGAAGCAAGTGAACCGGTGATCAGGTTTGTTTTTCTTAAGACCAGTTGACTGTGATCAGTCCACTGGTGAGAAGATTTTAATTTTTGAAGAGACTGAAGGGAAATAAAGCTTAGTATCAAAACCAGTACTAAGGTTGCAATCAGGGCCAGCTTCACTTTTCCAACAAAGGAGATATGCATATTCGTTTCGTAGGCGAAATACCGTATACGTGTTTTATACGGTTATGTTCCGAAAAAACACCTAATTAAAGTTCAATCATCTGCTTAGATCCCGGACCATAAAGCATCGATTCAAACATTTGGCCCGGAAGGGTTTGAACGTCAGGTTCCTGCATTGCTAGTGCCGGATCGTCGCCACAATCTCCGCCGGCATAAATCCCCCCGCATTGATCGGTCCAGCGATGTTCCAATTCCGTATGGATACTACCACCACCACGGTGTCAGGCAGTTTTATTTACAAATTTTGAATTAAATGCCAGCCAGAGAAAGGTTTTACTGTTGCACAATTCGGTCCTCCGTCTCTACCTGTTCCTGGAACTCTTGTTTCCAGAATAAAAGAGAAATCATTCAATAGAACTTGGGTCGTTTCATATGAAATATCTCTCAATGGAATTTTCAATCGACGACTCCAGGCTGAATCTAGCTGACCCGCGCAAGTTCCGATGTCAACGTAAATGAAGCGTTCATTTAAAGGTCCTTGAACATACGGCCCTGTAAAATTGGGTTGGGAGGTTTTGCTTTCTTTTATTGAAATTTTAAATTCAAAGCGTAGGTCATTACTATTGGATCTTTGCTTTTGGATTGTTTCATATTGATTTCCACTGCCTTTTTGAATTGCAAAGTCAACACCTGTTGGAGGACTTTCCAGAATAATTCTTATAGGTAATTCCTGATTCATCTTATGTAATGATACGTAAATTTTAGAATTCCAGTCAATTGCCAGGTTCTAATTAGATTGTATTTTGCCGAATCGTAGCAATTATCTGGGCCGGCATAAAGCCCGCCGCACTGATCGGTCTAATGTTGTTCCAATACCGTACGGATACCGCAACGACCGCCACGCTGCCAGGTAAATACTCGCTTTGGAGAACTGCATTCAGAGCTGCTTGCAAGCCATCGGTATAAGGTATCTCTAATCCTTCCGAAGAGGCTGCGGATAGCTGGCCCTTGTCCGGATGAAAGCTTATTGCCATGAACCTGATCTCCGCTTTGGTCGTCCCCGGCGGCGCAGCTATTGCATCAACCGGGTTGATTGCCGGGATACTGAAACGAATATTTCCGTCAGACTGTCCGGAGACCACCAAAGGAAAAAGCAGGCACTGATTTAATGCCGAATCTGCTGCGAATTGAAACCCGGCCAGGGGATTGTTCTGCGGATCAATGACTGTTTTAGCATCTGCATCCGCAAGGAAGCGGCTCACTGCTACCGTCAGGCGGTTCTGCATATTCTTATCCCTGGGGTTCCGGATGATCGGTGCCAATAAGGTGCGCAGATTCTTCGCCAGTGAGGCTGCTTTTCCGAACGCCGATGCAGACTTGATAGAATTAGCCGCTTGCCGGGGTACCGTACGGATCAGGTAATCTCCCAGACGTTCATAATAGATGATATCCTCTATACGTCCGATATATGTTGTGTTTAATTGTATTGCCATTTTGTAAACTTTATTCCTTAAAGTTAAAAAATTCGTAAAAAGATTCAAAAGAAGGACCTGGTTTAAATGTTTCCAGGTGTCAAGATAGAAGTTGGGAGGCTGCGGTCAGGTAGGGGTCTTCCAGTGGTTAGGCCACCAAATTGGTGGCCTGACTTTAACCTGAGTACTTCCTGACCTAACCGAGTTTCTGCGTTAGGCGGGCTGACGTGTAAACTTGAAGCTTTGTGCGTCTATTTAAGTTCAGTGCTGGGAAACAGTTTGTGCACCGCGACCGGGCCGAACGCAAAGCCGAAGCCGTCGGCTGCAATTTTTGAGTATGTCCCGACAAGGGCTAAGTCAGACTTGGTAAAAAATGAGTATCTTAAAATCAAAGCTTTGCCATGTCCACAAAATGCCTAAACTGCGGCAATTCAGTTAATATGAATTTTTGCCCTTATTGCGGACAAAAAAAAGAGGTAGGAAAACTTACCTGGCATTCACTTGTTCTTGAGATTTTTCATTTTTTTAGTCATATAGAAAAAGGATTTCTAAATACTTCATACCAGATAATAATTCGCCCAGGCAAAGTAATTAGCGAATATCTTGAAGGGAAACGCAAAAAATATTTTAAGCCCTTAAGTCTTTACCTTATTTGGTTTTCTGTTCACCTGATAACATTTAATCTGCTCATCCAATGGATGCATTATGAAAATCATCGTACAACTAATTTTTTATTCGCCGGAGGAGATGTAGGGACTTTTATTGTACGACACAATAATATTTTTGGACTTCTATTATTACCGATACTGTCATTATTAATCTGGTTAATTGTTTCTAAGCCTTGGATGAATTACCTGGAAAGTTTTATACTTGGAATTTATGCATTTGCCGCATTTGAAATACTTATTGTTTTCCAGATTCTTATTACGGGGCTTTTATTCAGAACAAACTTTTTGACGGACGGGTTTTTGATTCAAATCCAGGTAGTAAGCCTTGCATGGAGCTTTTTTTGCTTTCTGACTTTTTTTAAATCGAAAAAAATAAAATTTCTCATCCCGCGCATTTTACTTGGCCTCGTCCTTGGAATTATAGTATACCAAAAGATAACCGTACTTATCGCAAATTTGATACTGAAAATATTTTACTGATTTCAGATGCAAACTGCAGCCTACCGACTTGTTTCTCCTTAATATGTTTAGAAAAATCTTTTTCTCCACCGCTGCAGCCCAAAAACCAGCCTGATCTATACCGTGTCAGCGTACGAACCTTGAAGACAACCTTCCTTTTATGATTTGGAATTGCAGACCTTTAAAAATATATTTAAAAAATATACGGCGTAAATATTAATGCGATTTATGCGTATATCCCGCCATTTTAAGGTGGATATATGTATAAAATGGAGATTCATGCGCGTATATAAACAAGTTAGCGGTAATTGGTCGGGTGGTATATAGACTCAATCTAAATGTGGAATAGACAAATCATATTTCTATCACTCGTTGCCTTGACGATCGGATGGGTTCTTTGGAGACGGGGAAAACATTTGCTTAAGAAATGGAAGAAGTCAGAAGCGATGGTGGTCAGTAACAAGTACACGCCAAACGAATTTGCATTATTCGAATCAATTGACCCCGTGCGCGATGAGACGGGAACCTATCACGCAGTAGTTGAATTCAAGACTGACAAGGGCCAGACAATAAAAAAGCAACTGGACATTGGAGGAAACCCACCAAGGCCAGTTGGACAGAGAATGTTAGTAATCTATGATCCGAATAACCCGCTAAACTTTCTAACCGATCATCGGACAAAGCTTGAAATTATTCCAAGAATCTTGGTGGCACTTGGACTGATAGGACTGTTAGTGAGTATCGCGGACCTTTTTGGAGTAATTTCAATAATTTCCGACTAACCAAACTAGGCTATCACAAGCTATAAGTCATGGCGCACGGTTAGTATTTAATTTGATTGTTTGGGTGTGCCGCCACACTCAAGGATATGGACAAGGATGAAACCTATGGATTAATGAGTTTTTAAATAGTACCTTCCTCAAACTATACATTTCCGACCTATTGGGTAAAAAGCAACTCCCGCTAACAACGGCTTAAAGCTATAGCGGTCACTGCTATTTGAAACCACCTGCTTTCTAACTATTTTAGTGCCAAACGCCTGGCGAAGTGCAACTAATTCGCTACAACTTAAAGCCATAAACGTTATATGCTAACTTACAAACGACTCATCTATGCATTTACCGCCTTCCTGCTAACATTGGTTTTAAGTAGCTGCTTTCAACTTTTTGATGCGGGGAAAAATACAATCATAAAGTCGGCTTCTAATGACTCAAAAAACAAAAAAGCTGTATTGTTTTTAAAGTCAGGCAATGCAACCACAGGTGAGTCGCTACAGGTTTCTATATTAAACTACAATCAGGACTTAAACGAAACAGAAAATGGGAATGTATTAATTACAGGCTCTGACCATGGTAACTTAACTCTAGATACTGGTGCAGTAGAACTGATCTGGTTATCCAAGGACTCATTGCTGATTAAATACAATAGAAGTTTGAGGACTTTTACTAAACTTAGTGGAGCAAACGACATAAAAATCAGATATCTAGAGGAGGACTAATAGAAAAGTCAGCATATAACAAAGGCTTTGCAAAAATGGCGAGTGAAGTGGTTTAGGTTATTTTTCTGCTTTTAATTTAAGTTTGTGCTATGCGACAATGAAGTGCTTTCTATTCGCCATCTTCGCAAAGCCCTAAACGTTACAGGGCATTTTAAAACACGATAAAACAACAACATACGATACAAAAAAATGACGCAATATTCGCTTGACGACATAAAGAAAATAGTTGACGAATTGGCTTTAAAAATCAACGCCCCGACAAATTTGCTACCGAGTTACGGACAGCAAACTTGGGACTCTCATCCTTACATCGAGGTCGACAACTTGGGATTTATGTTTTACATCATCTCAGAACGTGGACAAGAATATCAAAGGAAAATGACGGACAAAATAGACGATTTGCTTTATTGGATTTTTGCTAATGTGACTTTTTCTAAGGCTTCTGAGTATGAACTGAAAAACAGAATTGAAGACAAGGATTGTAGGCGAATTATGTTTGACAAGCAAGAAGAATTACTTGGACAGCTTAATTACAACTGGAGACAAAAAGAAAATGCCGAACGCCAAGGTATTTTAAAAAATCATCCGTTTGACGACTTAGCAGGAGTTCGAGCAACCTACTTCGGACAGCTTAGACAGCAAGGACTCTCAGAAACTGAAATCAGCAAATTGGCTTACGAAAAATATCCTAACCATTGAAAGAAAAACGCCCTATAACAGGCGTTTGGCAAAAAAGCGGGTTCAATGCTTAAATGAGCCTTTGTGCTTCGAATCAAGTTCAGTGCTGGCAGACAGTTTTGTGCTTCGAAATCCGCTTCTTCGCCAAGCGCCAAAACGTTAGCAGAAATTCTATGTCCCCCTCGTATTACATCTATCTTTCAACTTTCCTGGGCTTTCCAATCTTTGCGCTTGTCGTATCACGGTATCTTGACTTTGGTAGAAGTAAAAAATATTTGACGTTAGTATTTTTAGTATTCCTTACCCATAATTTTTTATTGTTCTTCGATTTTTCACTAAAAGGGGAGTATGCAGACTATATCATTCTTTCGTTGGAGTATTTCTATTTCTGTTTGATAATTTTTTTTCTTTATAAGTCTACCAATAGGTTAACTACAATAATTCGAAATATTGGAAGTGCAATAGTGGCCATGGGATTTTTACAGGGCCTTATTGGAATATTGCTATTTATTGTTGTTTCGCAAGATTTTGAGGCTGACAAGATTTATAATTTTAGGTCCAACGGAAGAGACTACCAGACAAGACGTTATAGCTTTGGCTTCGCCACGTTAGATGATATTAGATATACTTTTGAAACATATCGGAGCTACAACTATATTCCTTTCGAGAGGCTTATTAATGAAACTGACTTTTTGGGGTTGCAGACCGACCTTGACTTTCGTGAGGAAGGATTTAAAGTAAATATCAAGGACAGCCTTGATCGGCAAATGATAGAGTTTCTATCGCCAGATGGAAGAAAGGTTACAAGGCAAATTGACTGAAATAACTTCTGCTAACACAACCTTCACGCAATAGCGGCTGTAGTGCCATATGAAAGTTCCCTGCTTTCTATTTACATTGGTGCTGGCTTTGAAGGCAGGGCAGGTAAACCGCTACTGCGCAAAGCCTTAAACGTTAAGCGTAATTACACCTCTCATGTCCGTTAATAGAAGAGAAAGAAGACAATCCCACCGCCGTATGGTAAAGAATAGGCGTATTGTGGATTGGACGAAAATAAAGAAAGAAGCAAAGTTTTTACCTATCCTCTGGGCTTCAATGTTTCTTTTGATATTTTCATTTAGTTATTTTTCTGTAAGAAATAATAATGATTTGCGTAATACTGTCGCATCTAATTCGACAAGTACTACTGCTAAAGTTTTAGACATCGCCGGCGGGAAAGGGGCTCATTATGCTACCTACGAATTCGCTGTAAATGGTGTGAAGGTGACGGGCACTACCCTTCATACATATCACGGAAATGTTGGAGACGAAATCTGTATCAATTATTACAAACCAGACGCATCCATAAACATCTATTGCAGCGACGCATCCCTTGAAACCTTTGAAAAAGATGTGTTAGAATATACCTTTTCAATTACGGGTGTGACAATAATTGGAAGTTTTATCTTAATACCACTCTCCCTGTTAATTTCAGCTGTGACAGGTAACAAAAAGGTTTTAGCGGAAGTAACATCAAGAAAAAGTAACTACGCCTAACACCGGCTTCAAACTATAGCGACTGAGGTGCTTTTTGAAAGGAACTACTTTCTGTCTAATTTAGTGCTCAGGCCAGGCTCGGTGTAATTAATCGCTACAGCTTAAAGCCTTGAATGTTGTGTGCAAGTGTAAATATGACAACCATCGATACAATTTTACTAGACTGGATTAGACGTCAAGCTTCACTTGGACCGAATGTAGAAATTGCAGGCGACCCGCAAGAAAACGATGCTTTTTGGTATCTATTGACGATGTGCTGTCCTTTGATGTTTGAAAGCTATGCTATAATTCTTCACCCTTTTTGGATTAAATCAAATGGAAGTAGCGAGTCAAACCTGTCTCTTGGCCTGAATTTTTTAAATTAAATAACAAACAGTTCACGTTAGAGACAGCTAATCAAGTTCAAGAAGAAATACGAAAGGAGATTTTGAAGGAAGGTTGGCCTTCGGATATTCGTTATCCTGCTGAAGGGGACTGCGAAAATAATCAGTAATTTTCGTAAGAGATACAATCATACAGAATTTAGGTGACCAAGTAATTCACTATTATTATTGTATTTTGAAAACTCAGAGATGGGAGCACGAAGTGTTTTACAAAGGTCAATTATCTGAGTTAGAAAGGTTATGGGATAAAAGTGAGGTGAGAGACAATCCTACTGCTATTTACCCCGACACCCAAGAATGGTGCTTAGTTACCGATTATGACTTGCAATTTTCCTACGTCGCAGGACCTAAGCTATTTGTCGACTCCTTAGCTGTTAATAAAAACCTCGACATTTATCCACTGACTCCAAAATTTCATGAGAGCAAATAAGAACACCAGCACACAACACAGGCTCTTGCAAAAGTGGCGGGGCGACGTTTTTCTCGAATATTTCTACATTTAACCAAGTTTTGAGCCGGGCGACAATGAAGTGCTTTCTATCCGCCATCTTCGCAAAGCCCTAACCGTTATAGCCAATTTTAAAGAGAACAGTAAAAAATGGAAGAGCCTAGAAAGATGAAATCAACAATTGTGGATTCAACAACAGGAATAACTATCACAACTCCAAAGCGAAAAAGTTGGGCTTTAATATTTATTTTATCGGTAATAACGCTTCAATTCACGAATGGAATTGTTCAATCTTTATTTTTCGCAAGTGAGCTACAGATAATAGAAAGAATTATAATTATTATTTCAGCGGTAATTATAGTTTACTTTACTTTAAAAGGACTGTTTTGGCAACTAAAAGGTGTAAAAGAAATTAGCATAAATAAAGACAAATTAAAATTAAGCAAACTGTCTCCGCTTTGGACAAAGACAAAAACATACAGACTTTCGGAGATTAAAAACATTGACATTAAGGACGAAACTGTTTCAGAAGGACCAACTGCTATGCTCCAAATTTTGAGAATAACAGACAAAATAAAAATTACCTTTTCATACGGCTATGATACTATAACAGCTACAAGCGGAATTGACCAAACAGAAGCGTTGGAATTGAAAGACTTAATGAAAAACAAAATAGGACTTTAGTGATGAAAAGAAAAACTGGCTATAACAGCAGCTACCCAAAAGTGGCGGTTCAGTGGTTAAATCAAGAACAGTGCTTCTATCAAAGTTTCTGCTTGGCTGACAGTGAAGTGCTACGAAATCGACACCTTCGGGTAGCTGCAAACCGTTATGTGCAAATTTAAAGACACCCCAATCGCCCCTATACGAGTAGCGTTAGTTTCGGTAATGCTGCTACTTGTCTCATTTACTTCTCTTGCCCAATTGAAGCCAAGTGAGTTAATTGGCAAAATTTATAGGGATATAAAGGAAATTAAAGAGTTTAAGAATTACTATGGCGACCATTCACGACTAATTCCAACTGCAGACTTTGGCACCTCAGACAAATATGCGGTTGTTCAAATTACTGACACAGTTGAAAAAAACCATATTATAATCTTAGAAGAACTGCTTAATGACGAAACATCCCCAGGTCGATCAAAATATAAGATTTTAGACCTGTTGTATGTAAAGTATAAGTCCGCCGAAAACTGGATTTCACTCTGTGAATGTTATCAAGGTTCGACTTATACACCAGAATTAATTGCGTTGGTAGCGACTCAACCAAATGAAGACTTTACAACAAAAATCAAGAAAGTTTGGAGACTTGATTTTAAAATGGGGAGAATTCTGCCTTTAACTAACAAAGTAGGAATTAAATGCTCAAACCCCGACGAGGGCTGCACTGATGAGTAATGAGAAAAAAATCTTAAGATGAAATATCATGTCTAAGCGAAAGCAATTTATCGGTCAAGTGGGCTTAGCCACTTTGGGATCATTCTTTCCTGTCGACTTGTGCAAAGGCTTTGATAGCCCTGAAGGTTTGGTGGTTTATCCCGATGACGGCGAAACCATTATGCTGAGGGAAGGAACTTCTCTTGTAAAAATTAAAGTGGCCAGGACCAACGGTTATGAATCAATGTCATTCTTAGCTTCGACTCTTCCTCCGGGAGACATTATCCCAATCCATAAGCATCTCAACGAAGATGAAATTATTTTCTTTCACGAGGGAACCGGAATTTTAACTGTGGGGGAGAAAGAATATTCAATCATACCAGATTTGGTTGCCATGGTGCCTAAGGGTGTTTGGCATGGAATACAAAATGCTGGCAAAGAGCCGATACAAATGCGTTTTGTGTATTCGCCCGCCGGCTTTGAAGGTTATTTTAGAGAAGTCGGAACACCCGAGGGAAAACCTTTTATAAAAAGAAGTTTAGAGGAAAGAAAGCCAATAGCGAAAAAATGGGGAATGATTTTCAAAACTTAGTTGAAAGCAGCCGCTAACCGCCGCTAACTTTTGAATCCAACTGCTTTCTATTACATTCGTGCTGGCTTGATTTTGACCTGCTATTTAACCGGCAACAGCAACAAGCCTTAACCCTTGTGCGTCATCTTAGAATCCCAAACGAATTAATCAATGAGGAAAACCTTAATTTTAATTTTAATTGCAATCATTACAATTAGTTCACTTTGTGCCCTGGTTTATTATATTGGAATGGATGGCTTTTCGTTCGCGTGGGCTTTAAATTTCCTGTTGATGCTATGCGTGTTTGCTTTTACTGAGGCACTAAAAAGCCAACTTACTTCTTCTTACTATAATGAAAAAGGATGGGAACGGAGAGGAAAAATATACGAACATCTTGGAATAAATTTTTTCAGAAAAATACTGGTTTGGACTGGTTGGGAAAGACTAAATAAAAAATCTAACCCAATAGAAAAAAATACCAAAGCTTTAACGAACTTACATTATCAAACAAAGAAATCTGAATTAGGTCACGTAATTATCTTGCTTATAGTCCTGGGGTTTAATGTTTTCGTGGCATTCAAATTCGGGGTGGTCAATTCTTTGTGGTTACTGATATTAAATGTCTTACTAAACCTTTATCCAATTTTCCTTCAACGGTATAATCGGCCTCGAATAGAAAGAGTTATACATATAAGTAAACGGAGATACTGACGCTCGCACAACAGCTGCTGCTAACGCTCTAACCACCCTCCGCTTAACCCGCACCAGCGAGCTCGTTCCAGAGGTGCATTTTGCATGGCAGCCGATGATTTCGATTTTATTGAAAGGCTTCGTGATAATAATTTGTCGTAGCTCTTCAAATAAAACTGCCGGGTGAGCCAGTGGCACATCTTCAAAACATCATCAGGAAGAGTTTAAGAATTGCAATGATGAATGAGTCTGCGTATCTTACAGGTAACCTTATTGGCACTTAATTAATAGTGCCCGCTATTATTGCCCGCGACAAGAGATTCCTTAACACCAAAAAATAATTGCTAGATAGATCCAGAATAATGTCTTAAAGGGGAGGGCTACAAATTGTGAAAGCTTATAAAGACCTGGTTTATGTTACAAAAAATTGCAACACTCGTTTTCCTGGTGTTCCTGGTATCCGGTTCTGTGAACGGTCAGCAGTCAAGTCCGGTAACAAAAGAAAAAGAAAAGGCCAGTATTGCAGCCATGCCGCTGATCAATTATAGCCGCACACAGGGAATTCTTCTGGGGGCACTCGTATCGAAGTACTTCGATTTAAATAAAACGGATACCATTTCCCCCTCCTCCAACGCCGGTATTTTCGGTGTATACACCGAACAGAAGAGCTATGCGGCCTTTGCTTATTCGCAACTGTATTTTTCGAAAGACATCTGGCGTATAACGGCAGCTTTAGGTGCCCTGGATATCAACTTCCAGTTCTTCCTCCAGGAGCCAGTTGCTTCAACAGGCAATTTTTATGATTATACTTCAGAAGCAACTCTAGCTTTACTGCAGGTTCAACGCAATGTTTTCAAACGTGTTTATTTTGGCCCCACGGCCTCCTATATTAAATCAACGACCACGTTTGAAATTCCCAACGCATCAGGGGCGGATTCGGTAAGCAAAAGTCACCTGAACAATATTGGTTATATTATAACCAACGATACGCGGGATCATGTTCAATATCCTAGCGTTGGCATGTTTGCGAATTTTAAAAACCAGTTCTATAGAGATTGGGTTGCAAGCGATTTTAACTTTGAACGATACCTGCTCACCTACAATCAGTTTTTTAAGCTCAAAAAGTCTGATAGGCACGTGCTGGCCATCCGGGCGACTGTTAACGTGGCGGCGGGAGATGTGCCTTTTGAAGGACAAACCGTCGTAGGTGGTGATGATATCCGCGGATATTCACAGGGACAGTACCGCGATGACCAGGTCTATACATTGCAGTCGGAGTATCGCTGGAATTTTTACAAACGCTGGGGTATGGTTGCATTCGCGGGTGTCGCCAGCGCCGTGTCAAAATTTTCGGATATTTCCGATACCGTCCTGCCCGGCGCGGGAGCAGGCATTCGTTTCAAGATGCTGCCCGCCGAAAAAATTAATATCGGCATTGATGGCGCGGTGGGAAAAGGGGACTACAGTATTACCTTTCGCATAGGTGAGTCGTTTGGAAGATAGATGCGGGGCTGGTTTTCTGTAAGAAACGAATGAGGGAAAACACAATTGGAAACAATATGAGAAAGCTAATTGCGGCAATCAACATGACCCTTGACGGGTTTTGCGACCACACGGCGGGGATTGCAGATGATGAACTACACCGGCATTATAGTGAACTGTTAAGTAACGCGGGCGCCGTTCTGTATGGCAGGATAACCTACCAGCTTATGGAAAGTTTCTGGCCATCTGTCGCAAAAAAACCCACGGGTAACAAGGTAATTGATGAATTTGCGGTAAACATGGACAATGCTTCAAAGATTGTATTTTCTCGCTCGCTGGAAAAGGTTGACTGGAAAAATTCAACTTTGAAGAAGAAGATCGTTAAAGAGGAGATCCTGGAACTCAAACAAGCAGACGGTAAAAGTCTTTTCGTTGGCAGCCCCAGTTTAATAGTAGCCTTAGGGATTCTTGACTTAATTGATGAATACCAGCTTTGCGTTCACCCGGTTGTTTTAGGAAGCGGCTTACCATTATTTAAGAACGTCAGGGACAGAATTGATCTTAAACTCCTGAAGACTAAAACATTCGGTTCTGGTGTAGTACTTGGCTACTATGAACCGGCCGAAAAAAGGGTAACTGTTTAAAACGACATATTTTCGTGTCGACAATAGCACGAACGCAAAAAATGCTTGCTGCAAGGGGAGCTGAAGTATTTCTATTGAGTGTTAGTGTATATTTGAACTGTCATCCTGGAAGACAATCATATTCAGGCATTTCTTGAAAATGAACTCATGGGAACTATTGCTCCCTGGAGAGTGGTTGCTGGCGGGTTTAATCCTGTTAAGGTTATCGTTTCAAGTTCAGACTATGAGCAGGCAATTAAACTCATCGAGAGTTTAATAACAGTATTCCTCTGGATGAAGAAGAGTGAGGTCATCTAAAAAACAAGCAAATATAAACTGTAGTGCAATTAATAAACAGCGTGTGTTTACACCGGACAAATCAACCGATCATAAAATATGACTAGAAAAATCTTAAGCGTTTTCGCAGGTTATTCAATTTTTGTGGCCACATCACTTGCACTTTTCAAACTCTCAGGTCATAACCCTCATTCCGACCCAATCATTTCATTTGTAACATTGACGTTAGCATATGGAGTAATATTCTCATTTGTTGCCGGACTTGTAGCTCAGCTTATAGCCAAGTCCAAAGACTTGAAAATAAATTATATTCTTGCCGTGATTATTGCAAGTTTTGCAACGTTTTCATTTTTCAAATCAGGCGGTAATCACTGGACACAAATGCTTGCAATTTTTATTTTTGCTCCCGTTTCAGTTTTAGGCGGACTTGTTTATAATAAACGAAAAGACAAGAATGCATTACGTTAGTATCGGTTATCAAGTAAGAGCCACAGCGGCGTAGCGTCAGCCTGCCTTTTTTTATATTTGATCCGCAAGCGCCGGCACTCAAACCGTCCCACGCTCGCTGCGCCGACAGCTTAAGGCAGGCCGCGGAACACCAGGCCGCAAAACGTTGGTGGCAATTTTACAAAAGCTCAAATGAACAAAATAAAAATATCGACAGCGCAGTTTGAAAACAGAAGTGGTGACAAGCCTTATAACCTCTCTATTATTGAAAGACTTTCCAAAAAAGCTTCAAGCGAGGGCTCAAACATAATTGCTTTTCATGAATGTTCTATCACTGGTTACACATTTGCGAGGAATCTTTCAAAAGAACAAATGCTTGATCTGGCAGAATTTATTCCTGATGGAGAAAGTATCAAAAAATTAATAGAGATAGCCAGAGAACATGATATTGCAATATTCGCAGGGCTTTTTGAAAAAGACGAAAATGATAATTTATTCAAAGCTTACGTTTGCGTAGATAAAAATGGCTTAGTTGCAAAATATAGAAAATTACATCCTTTCATAAATCCATACCTGACACCAGGAGATAACTATTGTGTTTTTGAGCTTTGTGGGTGGAAATGTGGAATTTTGATTTGCTATGACAACAACATAATTGAAAATGTAAGAGCAACGACCCTATTGGGAGCGGATATTATTTTTATGCCTCACGTAACTATGTGTACACCTTCAAGCCGACCAGGTGCGGGGTTTGTAGATACTGAACTTTGGGCAAATCGTGAAGCTGATCCTACTTCACTACGATTGGAATTTGATGGTATGAAAGGACGAGATTGGTTAATGAAGTGGCTGCCATCCAGAGCTTACGACAATGCTATTTACGCTATTTTTTCAAATCCAATAGGAATGGACGATGACCAGTTAAAAAATGGCTGCTCTATGATAATTGATCCTTTTGGAGACATTCTTGCTGAAAGCCGGTCATTTGATGACAGTTTTGTAACAGCTACTATCACTCCAGAAAAACTTATTCAGGCAGGAGGGCATCGATACAAAAAAGCGAGACGGCCAGAACTATACAGAGACATTATTGGACAAGATCATAAATCCGAGCAAAATGTAATCTGGCTTAACTCTGGCGAAAAATAATAAAAACTGCCACTACAATGCATTGCCGTAAGTGAGGGTTGATGTTGTAACTTCGGCTACGAAACGAGATCAGCTTTTGCATAGGGCTTGAGTCGGTCTGGATTCTAAAAATACTAACATTACGCCTTTATATCTACAATTAATTTTATCACCATACCGCTTCATGTCAACTTGTGGTCCAAAACTTGGGCGCAATTCATGGAAATTCTGTGTTCAATAAGATAAAATTTTAACCTATATTAGATCTTATGGCAAAATCAAAGACGATCATTCTCGTTCACGGCAACTTTGTAAACAACCTTAGTTGGTCTGACTGGAAAAGTTACTACGAGCAAAAGGGGTATACCGTTTATACTCCAGCGAATCCTGGCCACGAAGGCATTCCTGCTGAGCTAAGAGCCAGAGTGCACCCTGACTTAATCCGTACAGGATTTATAGATGTGGTTAACAATATTGTAAAGCTAATTGATACTTTACCTGAAAAGCCATTAATTATTGGTCACTCGATGGCAGGAATGGCAACGCTTAAATTGGTACAGATGGGAAAAGCAGCTGCCGGAGTAAGCATTGATGGAGCACCGCCGAAAAATGTTTTTCCACCATTTCAAACACTTAAAACGGTGTTACCAGCCTTTGGATTTTTTTCCTTTGATAAATATTTTATGGGTAGCCGTAAATGGTACGATTATTCATTTTTCAATACGATACCAGATGCGGAGAAAGAAAAAGCATTTGAAAAATTTGCGGTACCTGAAAGCTATAAGGTCAGTCGTCAATTAGTTTTAAACTCCTTTTCTAATATAGATTTCAAGAAACCTCACGCACCCATTTTGTTTGTTGGCGGCGGCAGTGATCATATTTTTCCACCCAATCTTACACAAACAATAGCCGGCAGGTACATTGATACAGGTAGTCGCGTTGATGTAAAAATATTTGAAGGCAAAAGTCATTTCATTTGCGGGGAACCGGGTTGGGAAAAGGTAGCTGATTATATTTTAGACTGGTATGAAAATCAATGATACTGCAACTTAATTAGGTTCTGCAATTTAACGAAAGACAAACCTAAAATAAGTTGATTAAAAGATGAAACGCACAAAACGACTACTTAAAATAATCATACCAATCGTTGCAATAATCTGTACTCTGGCATGCACACCCTGGGTTATGATAAGGGCGCAGTTAGCACCATTACCCGATACAATCCAGGAGCAACTATTTGATGCCTTAGAATATAAGCTGGATGGATTTATTGTGTACATAGATCAAGCAGGTAAACCGCCAGTATTGTACACAGCTGGCTGGAAAGATAGAAAAAATAAAGTGCCAGCCGATCCACAAGCATTATTCAAGATTGGTAGTATCAGTAAGTTGTATATCGCTGCTGCTACCGCTAAAATAGTCAATAGCAAATGTTTGTCACTTGACGACACACTCGCTAAGCTCTTGCCGGAACTTGCTGGAAGACTCGAAAATGCAGATAAGATTACCTTGAGAATGTTGCTTCAACACCGTAGCGGCGTTCCTGACTGGATTGAAGACCCCGAGTTCCCATGGGACAAATCGCTATCGGAGGTGAGCGAGGTACTTGAACTCGTTTTAGATGACCCATCTGAATTTGAACCTGACAGTCGCTATGACTATTCCAATACGAATTATCTGTTGATCGGTAATATTTTGGATAAAACATTGGGTTATAGCCACCAGCAATATATCAGAAGCGAAATTTTGGCTCCCCTTGGCTTAACTCATACTTTTGGATTACTCAGTGATGTAGACTCCAGAGAAGTTACCAGCGGCTACGACTCCCATTATGACAAGGATGTAAAGATGCTTGATTTCGTTTCTCCGGGCGGATCGATGGTTGCAACGGCAGAGGATGTAGGTATATTCTTGAGGGCATTGAATGATGGCTCCTTGTTAAATAAAGAAGAACAGGCTGTTTATTCATCTATTTATGAGTATGAACATACCGGTCTATTACCGGGATACCAAAGTATTGCACGTTACCACAAAGACATTGATGCGGTTGTTATTCAGTTTGTGAATACGAGTGGCGGCAATGCCTGGACGGTATCGGAAATTGTATATAATCGAATTATTAAGATTCTGAAAGGAAAAAAAGCTGATAAAACTGCATTGGCAATAGGCCAGAAGTACCGTTAGCTGCAATACTCCTATGAAAATGAGGCTTACTATTCTAATAGTGACACTCTTAATTAGTGTCTCAATAGCAGCAGCTCAGCAACAGGAGAAGAGCATGGTTTTATATACCAACTACTTATTGTATGTTCCTGAAAGCTTACCAGCTAATGGATCATATCCTTTGTTGCTCTTTCTTCATGGAAGCGATGAACGGGGTAGCGATCTGGGTATTTTAAAAAGAAAAGGCCCGCCCTCATTCCTAGACCGCAAAAGTGATTTCCCATTCATTGTTGTATCCCCGCAGTGCCCGGAAAACAGGGAGTGGGACACACAAAATTTGCTTACTCTCCTTGACCATATAGAAGCGACATTTCCCGTTGATAAAAACAAAATCTATGTCACCGGGCTAAGCATGGGTGGCTTTGCAACCTGGAACCTGGCACAGGCAGCACCGGAAAGGTTTGCGGCAATCGCGCCAATCTGTGGAGGCGGTAATTTAGACCGTTTATGTATCATGCGCGATGTACCGGTCTGGGCTTTTCATGGTGCAAAAGATACAGCAGTACCGTTTGAGGAATCGGCGCATTTGGTTAAACGACTCCAAGAATTTGGTTCCGATGTGAAGTTCACCTTATACCCGGATGCCGGGCATGACTCCTGGACTGCTACCTATCAAAATCAGCAGCTTTATGACTGGCTTCTGTCCAAATCCAGAGGTAAGGTAAGCCCGGCTATTGATGACAAGATATTGAAAAGCTATACAGGCAGGTATAAATATTCGAATGACGAGATCATGGAGGTAACCTATGAGGATAAGAATTTATATGTAAGATCATCGGTTGCCAAAAGGAAAATACGAATAGTACCTTTTACCAGTACTAAATTCAGAATACCGGGACTGCTAAGCGGTGATGGCGATATGTATTTTAAGGTGACTGAGCAAGGTAAAGTTGAAGGATTTACCGTCGGTCCCTGTGATCATACCTGGTGTCCCCGAATTGAATAATAAAAACTTGCGCAGGAACAACGTGGAAGCAGGCTAAATTCGGTCGCGGAACAGTGTTAAGTTTATTAACGATGATAACAAGGGGGATAAAATTCATTTAAGCCAGGAACAGGAATTCAGACATCTTTTCAAACAGGAATAGTAAAACAAAAGGTGCTGCCTTTCCCCAATTCACTTTCCGCCCAGATCTTGCCATTGTGTCTTTTTACAATCTCGGCACTTAAATACAGTCCTATACCAAATCCGGAAACATTGGAATTGTTCTCCACACGATAGAACCGGTAAAACAGGTTATCGATTTCCTCCTGTGGAATGCCGATACCTTCATCTTTTACGCATACCTGTACACATTCCTTTAATGCTACACAGCTCACTCGGATTGTTTTACTGTTTGCTGAATATTTAACGGCGTTACTGATTAAATTGGTGATCACATTTCCGATCTTATCCCGGTCTGCATGGACGGTTGCTGAAATGACAGGGTTAAAAATTATCGTATGTGATGCTATCGTCGTGTTAGTTTCCTCTTCAATTTCCTTCAGCAGTTCACACATATCGAAAGTCTGTCTTTTTAGATCCACCTTTCCGCTTTCCAGGCGGGAGACATTTAGAAAACCATTGATCATGGTTTCCATTTTACGGATCTGCTTATTCGCTTTTTTCAAAGCACCGGTCATAAAGGCGTCCTGATCTTTTGATCTGCCTAACAACACCTGTATATATGCGCTTAAGGAAGTAAGGGGTGTCTTGAGTTCGTGACTCACCATCCCGATAAAGTCATTCTTCCGCAGTTCATCCAGCTTTCTCTCGGTAATATCCATGATTGTGCCGGTGATGGTTGATGGCTTGCCAAACTCATTGAATGAAATTTTACCGGTTGAACGAAGCCACCTCTTTTCAGAATGATTTTTGGGAACAATCTGGTATTCCTTTTCAAAACTGGTTTGATTAACGATTGCTTCATTTACCGCCTCCTCGATTATCTTTCTGTCTTCAGGAACCACCATTTCCAGGCTCTCGGAAAAACTAAGCTGCTGGTCGGCTTCTAACCCGTGAATGATGCGTGCTCTATCCGAAAGATCAAGCAAGCCTGTCTCTAAATTAGCGTCCCAGGTCCCGAGCTTGGCTGTCGCGACAGCAAGCCGGAATTGTTGATCTGCCTTCTCGATTTCTTTGCGGGCAACTACCTTATCCGTTACATCAATGGCTACAATCATGACGGCGTAGGACTTGCCGTTTTCGTCCTTCATCGGTTCATAAACAAAGTCAAGATGCACAATTTCCTTCTTACCGTTACGAATCAGCATGATCTCATGTTCATCGGCATGGAAGGTTTGCCCGGTAGAGAAAACCTGGTCGGTAATGGGCCGATAGAATTCGGCTGCTTCAGAAAAAACTTCCCAGTAGGGTTTTGATTTTATTTCTACCCGATTTTTCCCCGTTAATTCAATAAAGTTGTCATTAACTTCAACCACGAACAATGGGTCGCCCTGTACAATACACATCCCTACAGGAGCCTGCCTGACCATATTCCGGATGTTCTCCTCGCTGGCCTTAAGCCGTTTAATAGCAATAACTTTATCCGTTACTTCCGAACAAATAACCAGGATTCCCTTAATTTCGCCGTTCTCATCCTTGATGGGGCTGTACGAAAAATCAAAATAGCAATCCTCAAGATAGCCGTTCCTGTCAAGTGGTACCATGAAATTAGGAAATCCAATAGTATTTCCGTCCATTACACCGGTAAACATCGGACCTATAGTATCCCATATTTCAGCAAACGTTTCCCGAGCACTCAGTCCCATTGCCTGGGGATGCTTATTTTTTCCAAGAATCGGCCTGAAGCTATCGTTATAGAGTTGTGTATACTCCTTACCCCAACAGATTAATACCGGAAAGGCGGTGGTGAACATCATGCTGACTGTTTGCTTAAGCGCAGCAGGCCAATTTACAGGAGCGCCTAATGTGGTCTTCGTCCAGTCTATTGAGCGGATTAACGAGCCTATTTCACCGCCTCCTTCTAAGAACTTACAATCACTGGGGTGAACACTCATTTCATTCATATGCGAATTTGCGTTATTTGCTGCCGGACTAAAATAAAAATTATCCGTGTAAAACCTTTTTATCGGGATGTTTTACTCCTTTCTCATCTTTTAGGCTCTTTAAATCAAAAGCTCCAAAAGAGATGTTGCAATTTTTACCGGTAATTCAATGGTGTTTTGGTAAATTGTATATGGATTATGATGGCAAATTAAAGATCTTGATGAGACATTCAATTTTTCGAATCAGCTCATTTGAATTTGCCTGATTTTGTAAATCTTTTGCATATGAAACGAAAGATGTTTTTAAGCTTTCTTGCAGCCCTGCCTGTAATAAAGGTATTTGGAAGTATTAAGATTCCGTTTCTTTCGGGCGCCTGCAGGACGCAAAAGGATCAGGAAGGTCCTTTCTACAAGGATGGGGCTCCGAAAAAATCGGTGATAGAGACAGACGGGAAACGGTTAACTATCGAGGGAAGAATTCTTTCGGCCAAAGACTGTTCCTCACCTGTGGCTAATGCTGTCGTTGATGTATGGCATTGCGATAAGAATGGGGATTATGACAACGAAGGTTACAAATGCAGGGGCACCGTCCTGGCTGACAGTAAGGGGAACTATTCCTTTACAACGATTTATCCGCCTGGCTATGGTTCAAGGCCCCGGCATATTCACTTTAAAGTCAGGGCAAAGGGTTTTCCGGAACTCACCTCGCAAATATATTTCAAGGGAGATCCCCGGATCAATAACGATTTTGCAAGGAATGCGGAATCCGGCAGGGTTCTGGATCTTACTGATAAAAAAGAATTCCTGGCAGCCCGGTTTGATATTTACATTTAGTCAGTTCCCTTTAATTTCGCTGGCAGGCGGAGGTTGGAAGGTTGTGTAAGGAAGCCGGCTCTGCAGCTTGAGGGGGGAGTAGATGAAGTGCTAAAAGTAAAGGCTTAAAATCGGAATGAAGACTCGGGGCAAATTAATTTCTTCGGAGCAGTTTTTGTCTATGTTGTCACAGATTAAGCCTTCAAAAAGGCTAGAAGCCGTCTTCAAGTTGTTTGGAGACGGCTTCGTCCATTACAGGCGTTGAGCAACCGGGATTTTTAGCTTTAAATGACTGGGAAAAAGAAGACTCCAAGTGTGGATTATTCTTCCGAAATGAATGCTCCCCATTGAGGGTAGAATTCCAGATCTGACCTAATCTTGGTATTCTTTTTTATGATTTGCATTGGATACAATAAGCCACTAGCTACCAGGCCAATGTTTTGATTTACCGTTGTTAATCAATAAATTGGGAAGAGCTAACGCTTCGGCTGGAATACATTATATGAAAAGATCATTTACTTTAATCGCCTTATTAATTGGATTTGCATCATACGGCCAGCAGTGGACGCAGAAAACGCATGATGGCTTTTCGACTATTAATAATTCTAAAGGCCAGTCGCTGGGATATTCCAGCGCTTCGGGAATTAAAATATTGACTGTTGATGGTTTGGCCTTCAAGGATCTGAACAAAAACGGCCAGTTGGATAAATACGAGGACTGGCGTTTATCGTCAGATGTGCGTGCAAAGGATCTGGCTTCCAGAATGACGGTGGACCAGATGGCGGGACTGATGCTTTATAGTGGGCACCAATCGATACCGGCCAGATCTGTAGGTTTTGGAAGCGGGACATATAACGGAAAGCCACTTTCGGAAAGCGGTGCCAAGCCTTCTGATGTCTCTGATCAGCAAAAGAAATTTCTGATCGATGATAACCTGCGCCATGTTCTGATCACTTCTGTTGAAAGTCCGGCGATAGTGGCCAAATGGAATAATAATATGCAATCGCTCGTCGAGGGAACGGGCCTGGGCATCCCGGCGAACACCAGTTCAGATCCCCGGCACGGTGCCGTAGCGAATGCGGAATACAATTTAGGCAGCGGTGGTAAAATTTCCATGTGGCCGGAAGCTCTTGGCCTTGCGGCTACATTTGATGCTCAACTTGTACAAAAGTTTGGGTCTATTGCCGGAAGAGAATACCGGGCTATGGGAATCACCACAGCATTGTCACCACAGATTGACCTGGGTACCGAACCCAGATGGAACCGGATCAATGGCACCTTTGGTGAGGACCCTGATCTGTCTGCCGATATGGGCAGAGCTTATATCGATGGTTTTCAGACCTCTTCTGGAAAAGACGAAATAAAAGACGGTTGGGGCTATCACAGTGTCAATGCTATGGTAAAACACTGGCCAGGCGGCGGCCCGGAGGAGGGAGGAAGAGACGGCCATTTTGCCTACGGCAAGTTCGCTGTATATCCCGGCAGTAATTTTCAGGCACATCTCATTCCATTCTTAAAAGGTGCATTCAATTTATCGGGCAAAACCAGGATGGCTTCAGCAGTAATGCCCTACTATACTATTTCCTTTGATCAGGATAAAAAGAATGGAATAAACGTTGGTAATGGTTTTTCAAAATACATCGTTAACGATTTACTGAGAAAAAAATATTCTTATGACGGCGTTGTTTGTACAGACTGGCTTATAACCGGGGATGAAGGAAAGTCGCCTGATATTTTCGCCGGGAAACCCTGGGGTCTTGAAGCCCAGACTGTGGCGCAACGGCATTACCAGGCAATTATGGCAGGTGTGGATCAATTTGGTGGCAACAATGCTGCGGGGCCCGTATTGGAGGCTTACCAGATGGGTGTGAAAGAGCATGGGGAAGCCTTTATGAGAAAGCGCTTCGAGGAATCTGCCGTAAGGTTATTAAAGAACATTTTCAGGGTGGGGCTTTTTGAAAACCCTTACCTGGACCCGCAGGCCTCAAAAGATATAGTTGGTAATCCTGAATATATGAAGGCGGGCTATGAAGCCCAGTTGAAATCCCTGATCCTGTTGAAGAATAAAGGCGGGGTATTGCCGGTTAAGAAAAGCAAATTGGTGTATGTCCCGAAAAGAACTTTTCCTGCTGCAAGGGATTGGTTTGGTAATATTACTCCGGAGAAAATAGATTACCCGGTAAATATGGACATCGTAAAAAGATATTTTACAACGACGGAAGATCCTTCACAGGCGGATTTTGCGATTGTGGTTGTTAATAGTCCTGATGGTGGAGTAGGATATAGCCGGGAGGATCGGGAGAAAGGCGGTAACGGCTATGTGCCGATCTCGCTGCAATATGGTCCCTACACGGCTTCGCTGGCAAGAGAAAAGAGTATCGCAGCCGGGGATCCGGTGATCGAATCATCGGTCACAAATCGTTCCTACAAAGGAAAAGTGGTAACCGCTTCCAACGTAACGGATCTTAATTTGATACTGGAAACCAAAACAGCGATGAAGGGAAAACCCGTGATTGTAGTTGTAAATGCAAATAAACCAATGGTTTTTGCTGAATTTGAAAAGGAGGTTGACGGTATTATTTATGGATTCGGTGTAATGGACCAGGCGGTAATGGAGACCATATCAGGATTAAGTGAGCCTTCGGCGCTTCTCCCGGTGCAGATGCCTTTAAACATGGAAACGGTCGAACAACAACTGGAGGATGTTCCCCGTGACATGAAAAGTTATATTGACAGCGAGGGAAATGTTTATGATTTTGGTTTCGGGATGAACTGGAAAGGGATTATCAATGATAAACGCACTGAACAGTACCGGAAGAAGATCACAAGCCGCTAAACAATACACAATCAAGTTTAAGGTGTTAAAAGTATACTGTTCAGGCCTTTAAGGATCTATATAATATATTTATTCAGTATATTTAGGTTTGTTACTGGATTTATCATAGCCGGTTTCTGCAGAAATTACATTCATGATATGGACTTGGACCAAAACCGGTCGATAAGGTTCGAGGAATGTTGACCGTTTGAAGGATTGCTAGTTAATTCTTCAAAATAAAACATCTCCAGACGGGGAGAATGGAGATGTTTCAAACTAACCAATTGAGATCATACTAACCAATAATATAACTCAGGTCAAATATACGGCATGAGATTAAAAATGTATAATTAAATTTCATGTTTTTTGTATTAATTCTGTATTAGCTTATAAATAATAGTATAATGCTATTATTTTATACAATAGTTTCTAATTGTATTAAGGATTTTAAGTATTGTATAGTATTTATTGACTATTTATCGGGAAATCGATAAATACAAAAAGTTTATTTGGGGTAATTGTTAGTTTATTTTCGCCATGAAGGGATTTCGGCAGAAATACTTATCGATTTGTATTTCAAATTATATTTTATTTAAAGAATTATAGATACACTGGATAGGAATGGGACCATGCAGCCTATGAATTCCTTTCCCATTCAAATCATTTCGAAAAACGTAGTGTGGTTGCGAACATGCCCCTGGAAGGTACTGAATGTTCGAGCCCGGAATGATTCAGGTACTGGCTATAAAAAATCTTTGCAATTGGTTCCCTCCGATAAATTCATTCTATTCTCATCTGGCAACGCGTAAATTTTGAAGTGCTATGCAACATATGGATGGCAGGACATGTCCTTTCTATGGAAGAATTCCGGGCTCTGTAACAATCAGGTTAATTTTAAGACTGCAGGGTAGCGATGCTTTGGAATTTGTAAATTTAAATCAGCACTAACCCTTTAGCTGGATCACATTAATGAGCAAGATAATTATCCTTATGGTGTTTTTTGCCCTGATAATGTCCGATGCACGCGGTCAACTGGCTGATTCGGTGGTTGCTAAGAAGAAGTACTTTACCTCAGCTTTCACGGGAGAAATTACGCTGGACGGTATCCCGGATGAGGAAGCCTGGAAATCTGTTGAATGGGGCGGCAACTTTATTCAGTCGCAGCCGCACGAGGGCAGGGCGCCGACACATCCCAGCAGCTTTAAGATTATTTATGATACGAAGTACTTATATCTGGCTTTCGACTGTGCAGATCCGTCAATTGATTCGATCAGTAAATATATGGGACGTCGGGATGAATTCCCGGGAGACTGGATCGAAGTCAACATTGATAGCTATCACGACCTTCGCACAGCCTTCTCGTTTACCCTTTCAGTTTCCGGGGTTCGCGGGGATGAGTTCGTATCGAACAACGGCAATAACTGGGATGCCAACTGGAATCCGATCTGGTTCGGTAAAAGTCATATCAATGATAAAGGCTGGACGGCTGAAGCAAAGATCCCTTTGAGCCAGCTGAGGTATGGTAATGAGCCGGAAAAGGTATGGGGTATTCAATTTACCAGGCGCCTGTTCAGGAAGGATGAACGCTCGGTATGGCAGCTTATACCGCGGGGCGCCGGTGTGTGGGTGAGCGGCTTTGGCGAATTGCACGGGATAAAGAATATTCCCGTTCATCGCCAGGTGGAATTGGCGCCGTATATTACTACACAGGCAGATAAATATGAAGCCGAAGCCGGTAATCCATTTGCAACCGGCACGGATACAAAATTCAGCGCCGGATTGGATGGCAAGTATGCCGTCACGAACGACCTGATCCTGGATTTCACGGTCAACCCTGACTTCGGCCAGGTGGAAGCAGATCCCTCTCAGGTACGTATCGATGGTTTCCAGAACTTTTTCGAAGAGCGGCGACCATTCTTTATTGAAAGCAGGAACATTTTTGAATACCAGCTGACAGGTTCGGAGGCGGGGGGGGACTACGATAGTGACCTCTTATTTTATTCCCGGCGGATAGGCAGTTCTCCGCATAAATTTCCGGATTTAAACCCCGGTGAATTTGTTTCCATTCCGCAGAACGCATCTATCTTAGGTGCGGCAAAGTTCAGCGGCAAAACAAAGAAAGGCTGGAGTATAGGCATTCTGGAGAGTATCACTCAACGGGAAATGGCTGTAATAGATCAGGCAGGCGAACGGCGAAAGGAACTGGTCGAGCCCCTCACGAATTATTTTGTTGGGCGGGTGCAAAAGGATTTTAACAGTGGTAATACGATCATCGGGGGTATCATCACCGGCGTAAACCGGGAGGCAGGTCTGGAGGATCTCCTTCACCGGAATGCCTGGAGCGGAGGCGTGGATATGTTGCATTACTGGAAGAACAGGACCTGGTATATCCGCGGAAACTTTGTGGGTAGCCTCGTTAAGGGCACTAAGGAGTCGGTTCTGCTGACTCAAACCGGTTTTGAGCATCTTTTCCAGCGGCCCGGTGCAAGTGAGGTTTCTGTAGACAGCAGCCGGACGTCGCTGAGCGGAACAGGCAGTACGATCAGGTTCGGGAAGATTGGGGGGAAATCCGGTAAAATGGGGCAAGTATTTAAGTTTGAAACCGGTCTGACCACCCGCTCACCAGGCCTGGAGCTTAACGACATCGGCTTCTTGCTCACTACCAATGAAATAAATCATTTTACCTGGGCGGGATTGCAATTTCTGAAGCCCTTTTCCATATTCCGGGAGGCACGTATGAACTATAATCATTGGTTGCGCTGGGATTACAGCGGTAAGTTCCTCTACCAGGCGTTCAATTTTAACGCACATGCGACTTTCAGGAACAACTGGCAGACAGGAACGGGCGCGACCTGGAATACTTTTGATATCTCAAATAATGCCTTGAGAGGCGCATCAGCACTCAGAAGGCCTGAGGGAATTAGCCAATGGGCGTATTTAAACACAGATTATACTAAAAAGCTAAGTTTCAGTGCGGAGATCTCAAATTCCTGGGGATTTGATAATACGGTAAAGTCTCACGATTATTTCCTTGGCCTTACCCTTCAACCATTAAATGCCCTCAGGATCAGCCTGAATGCCAGTTATTCAAAATACTGGCGCAGGCAGGACCAATTCATCAGCAATATTTCAGTCCCGGATATGGACAGAACAATTGTCGGCGAGGTATCTCAGGAAACCCTGCGTTATACCGCGAGGCTAAGTTATAATATCACTCCTGATCTGACCATTCAGTATTACGGGCAGCCCTATATTACACGGCCCTTATATAATAATTTTGCATACGTTTCTGATCCTCTGGCGAATAAGTACAATGACAGATTCCGGCCCTTTAACTCAAATGAGATAAGTTTCAGCGACGGAGTTTACAGTGTGGACGAAAACGCGGACGGTATACCTGACTATAGCTTTGGCAAACCGGACTTTAATTTTGTGCAGTTCAGATCGAACCTGATCTTGCGATGGGAGTACAAGGCAGGTTCCGAGTTTTACCTGGTCTGGGCACAGGGAAGCACGCCCAATGCTCTGTCTGATCTGAATTCGCCTTTGACCGAAAGCCTCTGGAATAATGCATTTTCTGATCAGTTCAGAAATTCGCTGCTGTTGAAGGTGACCTACCGCTTTCTAAAATAGAATGAAGACAGTTATATAAACTGAAGGCACCAGGAGATTAATGGTCACAGACACTCATATGGAAGTAAATTATTCGGGACGTTTGCGCTTCGAGCCACTGGCAAAGTCTAACTGGAATAAATTCGCTGAACTATTCGGTGAAAAGGGAGCCTGCGGAAACTGCTGGTGTATGTATTACAGATTGAATAAGGACGAGTTCAACGAAGGTAAAGTAAACGAGGGAAACAGGCAGGCTATGAAACAACTTGTCTGGTCGGGGCAACCCACCGGAATAATCGCTTTCTACGGAGACGTGCCGGTTGCCTGGTGTGCCTTTGCGCCCCGGAAAGATTTTGAAAAATTATCACGATCCCGTGTGCACAAACCGATAGATGATCAACCGGTATGGTCTATACCCTGCACTTTCATAGCTAAAAATTTCCGGAGAAGGGGCGTGTCGGTTGAACTGCTGAAGGGCATAGTCAGCTACGCCCGTGAAAAAGGGATCAGTATTATTGAAGCCTATCCGACTATTCCCACGCAGGAGAGTCTTCCGGACTCATTTGCATGGATTGGTCTTTATAAATCCTTTGAACGGGCAGGTTTTCGAATCGTCGACACTACTTCAAAAAACAGGCCTATGGTAAGATATTACGTGGAGGGAATCGAACAAAACTTATAATTGCCGGACCGGCTCAAGGTAGGGAGGAAGGGTAAAAAAGAATGTTGAACCGCTCCCTTCGGTGCTTTCCACCCAGATTTTACCTCCGTGGTCAGTGATGATCTTGGAGGTGATATATAAACCCATACCTAAGCCTGAGTGGGTTTTAATAACGTCTTTATCCCGGTAGAATTTATTAAATATTGATTTGATACTGGATGTAGTCATTCCAATGCCTTCATCTATGATGGCTACCTGGGCGAAACCCTCTTCGTTAAGCTTACATTGGATGTGGATTGTGCTTTTCTTCTGCGAATATTTGGCCGCATTTCCGATCAGGTTGGAAAAAACTTGTTCCATCCTCAGGGAGTCAATCATAACGGACACCGGTTCACAGTAGGATGCAGTAACCTGATGATCGGGCAGGATATTTCTAAGCAGTCCTGTCATCTCTTCAATAAAATTGTTCAGATCCAGTGCCTTTTTATCGTATTGCAGGCTTCCGTTCTCTATACGCGAAACGTCAAGAAGTTGCTGAACCAGAGAAAGTAATTTATTGGTTTGTACGTCGATCTTTGTCAGCATTCCCCGCATATGATCATTGCAATGCTCCTTCATTCCGAGGGCTATCTGGGTATAAGCTTTAAGAACGGTGATCGGTGTTTTTATTTCATGGCTTGCAACTGAGATAAATTCTGTTTTCTTTTCGTCAATTAGTTTCGAACGCTGCAACTCTTCTTCCTGCTCCGCTGCCTTCTGGTTCAGCCTGATGTTCCGCAGTTTAATCTCCTCATACGCATTTAATGGGGCCGCTTCTTCGAAAGCCCTTTTTATATCGCTGATCCTGTATATATTCAGGTTTAAAGACCTCGGTAAACCCATCTTCATTACGATAAGATTACCTTCTGCGGTCGTTGTCAGGGTAAACTCCGGAATTAGTTTTTGGGCATAATAGAATCCTTCGTCTTCATTGGTGAACTGGACATTGCTATCGAACGAAACCGTAGCGACCAGGTTATAACGGATCTTATTTTGCTCCAGTCCCATGGTCAGTTTCCCATTATCCGTGTGCTCAATCACTGTTCTGGCAATTTCTGATACCGCCGTCGTAAAAGTGGTTTGAGTGGAAAGCGTTAAGCCGAGCATTTCTGCCACTTTCATGGACCTTTTATTGGTAAGCACCAGGTCCATCTCATTTTCCAGCGATATGGTAATTAGCTTGATCATATATTTACTTTCGCTACAACAACAGACATATCATCAGTTTTTCGGGCCTGGTCCTTGTAGATCGCCGCGGCGAGTAAGGTCAGATCATATTTATACATCTGAGGATATTTTTGCATGTCAAATCTCGTTTTCATGCCGTCGGAACAGAGCATAACCTGGTTGTAAAGGTCTGCCGGGTATTGCTGATCATTCATTGTATTGGGCATATTATGGCCGACGATACCGTTGTAGGACATATGATTCCGAAAGCTTATCGGGCCGCTCAGTCGCATTGAAATATTACCAACTCCAGCTGCAGTCCAAATTCTTGTCGCAGGATCATAGGCCACAACGGTGATCACAGCCCCGCGGGTTTTTTTTATTGAATGATGTATAAAGCGCAGTGTCTCGGTAGGACTAAAGTCAGGAAATACCCTGAAAGCCGCTGCCGCTTCGTTGACAGCTTTATTTGCTTCCGGTCCATGTCCGAGGCCATCGGCCAGCATCAATTTAAGAACTTTATCGGTTTGTTTGGAGACAAAACCATCGCCGCTTGTTGTTTCTCCGGGTTTGAACACAACAATTGGATTGATGTTTACATTTAGTTTCTTGTTATCTCTCTTGGTGTCATTGTAGACACGGCTCAGAACGATCGTACCCCAGCCGACCTGGGAGTAAAGCTCGAAGGTGTCAGAGAGGCGTTTCATACTTCCCAGGCCATGGCCTAAGGTTTGCGAGGTCGACATGCCATCCTGGATCATTCTCGCCGGGTTCATAATACCGGGGCCATTATCAATACAAATCAGCTCGACATAGGGGAAGCCGCCATTGGCAAAAACACCTACCAAGATCTCGCCGTCAATACTGTATTTGTAAAGATTGGAGGTCATCTCGGCGACGATAAGATCAATTGAATTCAGTCTTGCCTGGTCCATGCCTGCAGCAAGGGCCATCCGGTGAATTTCTTTTTTGATCAGAGAGAAATAGCTCCGGTCATTTGCCGTAAAACTGATATGTGTTGCATCAACCATTGGCCCATTTTAATATGGTGATGGTTGTACCTTCGCCTACTTTGCTTTTAATGTCGAATTCGTTAACAAGGCGTTTAGCGCCCGGCAAACCAAGTCCCAGACTTTTGCCCGTAGAAAAGCCATCGCGCATAGCCTGTGAGATATCCGCTATGCCGGGTCCCTTATCCGAAAACGTTAGCCGTACACCGTTGATCCGACCGCTTGACACGACCTCGATAAGGCATATACCGCCATTTCCATAGCGCAGCATGTTTCGGACCAGTTCGCTGGCAGCAGTTATCAGGCGGGTCTGATTTACGAGTCCCATCTTGATCTTAACAGCCACCTCCCTTACGCGGTTCTTCAAAAATACAGCATCCTGCTCCTTTGAAACCGGTATTGAATCCTTATTCAGCGAAATTATCATCTTCGGGAGCTTCTTGATCTTCATCCGGGTCGGAAAGATCGATCATGGATTTGAGCAGGCTCATGCCTTTCTCCACATCAAGCGCTGTATGCACACCTTTCAGCGGCAATCCAAGTTCAATGAGTGTGATGGCTACGGCAGGCTGCATGCCCACGACTACTGTTTCCGCATCGAGGATCTTAGACATGCCGGCAATATTTCCGATAATACGACCCATAAAGGAATCGACAATAGAAACTGCTGAAATATCGATAAGTACTCCTTTTGCATTGGTTTTGTTCACGGTTTGAACGAGATCGGCTTCTAGGTTCAATGCCAGCCTGTCGTAAAGATCAACCTGTATGGTAACAAGAAGGAAGGCTCCCATCCTGAGAATAGGAATTTTATCCATTGTATTCGTTTAAAACTTCTGAACTGTATTGATTTTTCTCACCTCTAATCTCATCGACTTAAATGCATAAGCTAATGCACTTGCTAACGTGGCTTTGGTGATAATGTTTGATAGGTCAATGCCAAGATGTACAACGGTCTGGGCGATCTCCGGGCGAATACCGCTGATGATACATTCTGCACCCATCAGACGAGTTGCGCTGACAGTCTTGATCAGGTGCTGAGCAACCAGTGAGTCGACAGCCGGTACCCCTGAGATATCCAGGATCGCGATACTTGAACCGGTTGCTACGATCTCCTGAAGCAGGTTTTCCATAACGACCTGTGTGCGGGCACTGTCAAGCGTACCAATGATCGGCAGCGCAAGAATACCATCCCATAAGCGGATAACAGGGGTTGAGATCTCTGTGATCTCGTCAGTCTGGCGCAGGATCACCTCTTCACGGCCTTTAATAAAGGTTTCAAAGGTGACAACGCTCAGGTTATCCATGATACGATTGATCTTAATGCTCTCATTAAATAAGGCCTGCGGATCATTTGTTATCTCTTCCTGTAGTACTTCGAGTAAGGCTTCTTTCAATGAAAAAAGGAAATTGCCTGTCTCACGCGGGGAAAACCCTTGACGAGCTCGTGTGATCGCTATACCGCCTAAGATCTCAACAACCGGACTCCATTCGTCGGAGTTAAGATCCACTGAGTTCTCAGCAGTTAAATTACTGACTAAAGCAGTGATCAGTTCTTCTGACTGGCTCCGTAACTCTTCATTACTGATAAGATCTTCTCTCAAACCTTCATCAGCCAGTTGGTTTCTCATCCAGAGTTCCAGGATGTTTTTTTTCTTTTTCTGTAGCAATTGTTGCGTGTTAATAGACATGAGTGAAGGATACAGGTTAAACGTTAAGCTATATGATCCAGGCTTGTGCAGTTGAATGAGGCCGAAGGTACTCATACAGATCGATTAAAAGAAATGTGATCCCGTATAAATAGTTTAACTGAAATTTTATAAAATGATCAGTTGAGTCTGGTATGATATCTGCCTGCTTTATTACTTAGGAAGTAACTAAGTTGTTATTTATCAGACATAATTGGGGTAATATTAATAACAAATTTTCCATGTTGTTTTTTAGTGAATTTTAATTGGTATAAAAAATAGTTATGAGCTGGATATCCGCTATACAATATAAGCCATCGGACCTTGAGGAGGTGTTGATCTTTGATGAAATTCAGGGGTTCCGCGTTGGGTATTATTCTTTAAGTACAGATACTTTCTTCGGAATTGCTGACGGGTCAAAATTGAGCCACGCAAATACTGGATGCCACTTCCGGAGATTCCCATGAGTAATTAAAATCGCCTATTGTTAGGTATATGAGTTTGGAGAATTTGGAACGATTTGTTACCGTACAGGAAAATCACTATGAGCAGGCGCTTAGCGAGATTCGCGGGGGTAAAAAAACAAGTCACTGGATGTGGTTTATTTTTCCTCAGATCAGGGGATTGGGACGTAGTGCAATGAGCATAAGGTATTCCATTGCAAACTTGCAGGAAGCGGAACTGTACCTTGCTCACCCGGTCCTTGGACCCAGACTGGTTGAAATCTCGCAGCAACTATGGGAGGTCGAAGGCAAATCCGCTCATGCTATTTTTGGATCTCCGGACGACATGAAGCTGTTATCTTCTATGACCCTGTTCAGCCTTGTCACAGGCGCTCCTTCTGTTTTTCAAAAGGTTCTCGATAAATATTTCCAGGGCCGGCGTGATGAAAGGACTTTACAAGCTGCAAAGGACTAAATAGTTCTCATTTACGACGATCACGGGGGAAATTACCTATAGGGGAGCCTATTTTGTCCGACAACTACCTGATTTTAAAATAAATATACGATAAGACTTCCGAAGATTTAAATTTGCTTAGCCCGATTAATTGACGTGAAAACGCTACAGGTACCAAATAATGGTACCGATGCTCCTGATACACCATTTGCTATCTATCACCAGTCTTGCGTTATCAGCTTTTTCCCGAGGAGAAACCGGCTTATCACACTTAGTTTGACAACCTTCAGTATGGAGTGGATATCAATTACTCAGACCTTACCGGAAGAACTAAAGGAGATTTTGATCTTTGATCGGCTTGAGGGAATCAATATTGCATATTATTTTAAAGAGACGAACAGTTATATCGTAGCAATTGACGGTTCACGCTTAACCAATGTTGGCTACTGGATGCCATTGCCCGAATCGCCCGGTGGTGAATTATAAAAGTTTTTTCCGCAGGATAAGTTCTGTTAATTGAGTGTTTACAAATAGTGACTGGTTATTTCATAACCTATTTTCAGGACATCCTCACCCTTCCACCGCAGACCTGCAAAGCCTTCCCAGGCGTAGTTATCATTTATCCGAACAGAACCGACCCATACTTTTTCACTGATCAGTTCAAACGCAGTATTACGGGAATCCGAAGGATATTCGTAAGGAACTACTGATAGGGTAAATCTTTCACCTGAGAGGCACACATCAATTTCAAAAGATTGCATAGTGGTGTAACAACGCTGAACGACATAAGTGTGAATATCTTTTGTTTATCCTTTTAACGGCTAGAGGACGAACAGCTTAAAGCGGCTAGCGCTATCGTGGCGTGTATATGGTAAGGTTTATAATTGCCTTGCTTATGAATGGTGTTAACAATAAGGGTCCTTCAGCCTTTCAGGCGGGATCGATGATATCGCTCAAATTTCTATCATCCCTGATCTGTGGGTATAATTTGCTGGACAACAGGAATGCGATCTTATGAATAGCGAATTCTTTATAAGGGGAAGAATAGCATTGACAGGTGTCCTTTTGGAATGCATTCTTAAACATTTTGATTCAAACAGTGTTGAGATTTATATTCGAAAATCTATATGGACAGCATCAACAAGCAACAACAGGAAGAGAATTATAAGGACCTGACAGGGGAAGAGGCAGGGAAGAAGATAAAAGAACTTGCCGGTAAAACGGATACCTGCTTTTTCTGCACCGGAATTGCAAGTGGTAAACCAATTACTGTTCGCCCGATGGCAGTTCAAAAAAAAGATGAGGAAGGTAATTTCTGGTTTCTCAGTTCAAATGACAGCCACAAGAATCAGGATATTCAGGCCGATCCATATGTACAGCTACTTTTCCAGGGCTCCGCTCATTCAGACTTCCTAAGCGTTTACGGAGTCGCTACTATTTCAACAGACAAACAGCTGATTAAAGAATTATGGCAACCCATAATTAAGACTTGGTTTACCGAAGGCGTTGATGACCCCCGAATCACAGCTATTAAAGTTGAAACTAAGCAGGCGTATTACTGGGATAACAAGCATGGGGATGCAGTAGCGTTAGTAAAAATGGCTGCCGGTGCGATTCTTGGAAAAACGCTTGATGATTCCATTGAAGGTCAGCTGAAAGTATAAGTGACTCAAATTTACAGAGTTTAAAAGGGATAGGTGAAGTATCCCTAAAATCAAACTTGCACTCAATAATGTTCAGGTTAAAATTTCCGACAAATCTTGTCCGCTAAACGCTTTTCACATCTCCGGTAGGTTTCTTCACTGATTCCTGATACATCGTTTTATGAGCCTGTTGTATTACTATTGATAAGGCGGTAAATTTCCGTGCCGCTGGCAGGGGAAATGATCTAATGAAGACTTTTAATTAGCCTCATTTATTATGAAGTATTTGTTAGTTTTGGCGATCACAGAAAAAAAATGAATTACTGGTTAGTCAAGAGTGAACCGCATAAATACAGCTGGCAAAAGTTTAATGAAGATGGCCGCACCTTCTGGGATGGTGTTCGGAACTTCCAGGCAAGAAATAACTTGCGGGAAATGAAGCCAGGTGACCTCGTTTTGTTTTATCACAGCAATGAGGGCAAAGAAGTAGTGGGAATTGCTAAAGTCGTAAAGGAAGCCTATCAGGATCCGACGACAGAAGATAAGAATTGGGTTGTTGTAGATCTAGCGCCTGTTGAAACTTTAAACCATCCCGTCACGTTAGAACAAATTAAATCGGATGAGCGCTTACAGGAT
Organism: Flavihumibacter soli; assembly: GCF_010692725.1. GTDB lineage: Bacteria > Bacteroidota > Bacteroidia > Sphingobacteriales > Sphingobacteriaceae > Daejeonella > Daejeonella soli. The sequence continues at coordinate 341,661 of NZ_JAAFZB010000092.1, forward strand.
ATTGGTTTGGTAAGGCAGGGGAGGTTATCAGTGATGGCACTCAAACCTGAAGAGTTTGACCGGATCATTGAAATGGGGAGTTAGCATTGAATCTACTTATTAAATCCATGTTTTCTAAAATACAATTTTCAAGGGTTGTCATTCTATTGTGTATTGCCCTGTTTCTTACACCGGCTTATAATTCTTTCGCAGGTCAGAAGCCGAGAAATTACGATGCAATAGTTTCCACAACTAATCACAGGTATAAGGGATTTCTAATTGATGTAAATGAAAAAGGCCTGACCATCGATTATTTTGGGATGTCGAAATTTATAAGTGCCGATAGCATTAACACGATTAAGATCAAACGAAGCAGTGCCCTTAAAAGGCATGCACTAGTTGGATCTGCAATCGGCCTGGCAGCGGGCATTCCTGTTTATGCTGATGGTAACAATAAGGGCAAACTCAGTTCACTCGCTCTGCCTGTGGTCCTTATCGGAACTACTTTAACAGGTGCCTTGGTGGGGTCGCTGGTCAATACGATTACCGCCACACAACGGTTTGATAAGATTAATAGCGGGAATTCATTCAAAAGCATACAGCCGGTCTTGCTTCGCTATTCAAAAGCAAGTCCCACAAGAGTTCCTGTCGAAGCCAGGTAGTCATAAAAAACCTTCACCCGGTTTCACTGAGAGAAGGTTTTTCTGAACGCATCACAGCGATGCCATATCGATAACGAACCGATATTTGACATCGCCCTTCATCATTCTTTCGTAAGCTTCATTAATATCTGCTATGGGAATCACCTCAATGTCTGACATGATCTGGTGTTCGGCGCAGTAATCAAGCATTTCCTGTGTTTCTTTAATTCCTCCGATCAGCGAGCCGGCTACCCGTCTGCGTTTACCAATCAGGTTAAACACGGATAATTGAGGAGCCTCAGGCGGCACGCCCAGCAGGATCAGGGTTCCATCCCTTTTCAACATTTGGAGATAGAAATTCAGATCGTGCTGTGCAGAGACTGTATCGATTATAAAATCCAACGTGTTCATGATGGGATCAACTGCCTCTTTGTTTTTTGTAACTACAAAGTTCTGAGCTCCAAGACTTTTTGCATCTGCCTCTTTGGAAGGTGAGGTGCTGAGTACTGTTACTTCTGCACCCATCGATACCGCCAGCTTCACAGCCATATGACCTAGTCCTCCCAGCCCAAGAACGCCTACCTTATGACCTTTACTTACCTGCCATTGTCTGAGAGGCGAGTAAGTGGTGATACCTGCGCATAATAGCGGTGCTACACGTGCAAGGTCAAGTTCCGGAGAAATTTTTAATGTGTATTTCTCATCCACGACGATCCGCTTGGAATAACCCCCGTAGGTGGGAGTTTTTCTGTCCATCTCCGTACTATTATAGGTAGCAGCATTATGAACCTCGCAATATTGTTCAAGGCCATCGAGGCAACTTGCGCAAGTTCTGCAGGAATCGACGAAACACCCAATACCCGCAAGGTCGCCTTCCTTAAAGTTTGTTACTTTACTTCCTACCTGACTAACCCGGCCAACAATCTCGTGTCCAGGCACCATAGGATACATTGAACCGCCCCATTCGTTCCGAACCTGGTGGATATCTGAATGGCAAACGCCGCAAAAAAGAATTTCAATCTGGACATCAAAGTCGCCGGGTTGCCGGCGGGAGATACTAAAAGGACCTAATGGATCTTTTGCATTTTGAGCTGCATAGCTTTTTACTTCAGGCATAAATTTCATTTTAAGAATTTAGCGAACCAGCGAATGGGTTCCTATTAAGAATTCAAAACTCCCTGTATTGTTTCATCCCTGTTGCGGAGATCGATGCCTCCTTCTAATAATGACTTAAGATTCGTAAGGTAAAAGGCCCAGCCCTCTGAACAGCCCAGGTAGTAATTAATTTTTGATTTCTCATCTGTAGGAATGTTTTCCTGGGTGATCTCCACCACTGTCACTTCCTTATGGGGATATGCATGAATAGTCACCTGGCATTCGCCGGCAAAAGTAAATTTTATCTTATCCGCGCCATTCGCTTCAAGAACTTTCCCGGTTTCGGTTGTCTCATCGCTGTAGCCATACCACCTCCAACGGTAAGAGTCGTCTTTTTGTATCCCGGAATGACCGGTTCGTACACCATTCCCAGGCAAGGTAAATTCGGCCAGTCTCAGAAACCAGCTTTCAAGGCCATCGGGTGTACTTATTAATTTGTAAATTTCAGATATGCCGGCGTTGATACCTATACGCTTGGTAAATTTTGTCCAGTCGTGTTTTTCTGTTTCCATGACATTTTTATTGCAAATTACACAGAAAGTAGAAACGAATAACTATTGATCTTTCTCAGGAAAGAAAAGCGCCTTTAATTCTGTTGCATCATGTGGTTTCATTTTGCCCCCCAGGATCAGCCTGAGCTGGCGACGGCGCAAAGCACCATCATACAACTTTTGCTCTTCCTCTGTTTCTGGCTGCATTTCAGGGACCGGAATGGTCCGTCCGCTTTGATCAACAGCAACAAAGGTATAATAGGCCTCATTTGATTTTATGCGTGAGCCGGAAGGAATATTTTCAGCCCAAACATTCAGCCGGACTTCGATCGATGTATTAAATGCACGCGAAACCTTTGCTTCAATGGTTACGACGTCGCCCAGCTTAATTGCATGTTGAAATGAAACATTATCAACAGATGCTGTAACGACAATACGGTTGCAATGTTTTTGAGCTGATATGGCGGCTGCTATATCCATCCAATGCAGCAAACGTCCTCCCATCAGATTATTAAGTGTGTTGGTATCGTTTGGTAGAACTAATTCGTTCATTACGATAAACGAGTCTTTCGCTTTTTTGGTGATTAGGGCCATATGGCTTCAAAGGTAAAAATTAGGAATTAAGAATGTTAATTAAAATGGAATGCGGTTCACCAGCTTCACCATTATCCTTTTTTAGAATTAACCTGACTGTATCCGATCAACTCCTGCCACCGTGACCCGGGTCTGCGGTAATAGAAAAATATCTGGTAGTTGTTTTCAGTTTCAAAAAATGATCCGTCAAAAATAACATCATCAATTTTATTGTCGTCTACCCATATATAGTGATAGTCATAAACACCTTGCTTAAGATAAGCGGAGCCAATGAAACGTCGCTGACTTTCACTATAGGTAAGCTTGTACTGATCACTGATTTTGAATGCGTTAAACTTGCCTACCAGGTATGCGTTCCCGGTCTCGGAAGGTCGCTTAGCTATCAATGAAAACTGCATAAAAGCATAGTCAGCATCTGTCCGGTTATCCCGGCCATCCCGGTTACGAACGAAAAAGCCCCCGTTCTCATCATAATTGAAAGTGTAGGCCGGCCGGTTTAAAACCGGGTCACCCAGTAGAACAACGGTATTTACAGAATCCCTGGCAATCCGGGAAATATTTTCTGACTGGAAACGGAGGCTGCGGGTATCAAAACGTCGAAATTCGTTGCCTCCAAAGAAATCAAAACTGCGGACATCATTGTAAACGAGTTGATTGTTTCGAATAAATGTTGGTCGTGCCGTGGTTTGTGCATTGTCATAACGACCGTTTTGCAAAACTGCGACCTGCACGTCCAGGTATGGATTACTTATGTTTACCCTTGGATGTTCGACCCTGAAATTAATCTTTTGTTTTTGATTACGAGAGGAGACATTATTCGAGTAAGTTACTTCTGCGAGGATGTTGACAGCGGGAGAAACAACGTAAAAGCGTCGGGTGATCAACAGTTTGCTCTGGTTATTGTCTTCATATACTTTCAGCAGATAGTTGCCGCTGATCTTCGGACGGATGGCTAGATTAGGTATTGAAACTTCGTAATGAGTATATGTTTGAAGCGTATTAAAGGACAGTCTGTAGTCATTTATACGGTCCTCAGTGAAACTTTCCAGGTAGTCAATAGGCGAGAGGCGGCTGCTGTTCCATTCTGAATCACAATGTTCTATGGAATAGTAAATATTGCGGTTGCCCGCCCTGAGGTCGTCAAAGGCCAGCAATAAGTTATCGCTGCCTCCTAAAATAAAAACCGGGATGGATTGCTCCTTTGCCCGGTTATAAAATTCCACTGTCGCAATTTCAGGAAGGTAGGTGTAATCTTCATACCTGATCTGCTGCTCCGGCGCGCCGCTATCTGCCTTTTTTGAACTGTTTTTTTTTGTTTGTGAGTAACTTGAACTTATGAGAAAGATCGATAGGATGCAGAGCAGTATTTTCATATACGATTACAGTTCAGTTTCTGAAATTTACACCATTTTTACCTAAGCTCCGCCTCAAGCTCCATGATCTCACCCGCTAGCCTTTCCCATTCCGCCTGAGCCTTTAACAGACGCGGGCTTAACTGCTGGTAACGGCGGTTTGCTTCAGACAGTTTTTCAGGATCGCTATAAATTTCTTCTTTTGCTAAATCTGCTTCGGCTGCCTTGACCTCTTTTTCCTGCCCGGCAATATCTTCCTCAAGTTTCTGAAGGGCCTGATTTAGTTTTTTCAGATCTCTGGTCTTATCCTCTGTATGGACTTTCGGTTTTACCTCAGCCTTTACTTCTTTTTTAGGAGCTTCTTCTATTTTCTTAGGAACATACACCCGTTTTGAATTCCAGACTTCATACTCAGCATAAGTTCCGGGATATTCTTTGATCTCCTGATCTTCAATGAACCAGATCTTGTTCGCGACATTATCAAGCATATACCTGTCGTGCGAAACGATGATACACGTTCCTTCATATTGCTGTAATGCCTGGATTAAAATATTTACAGAAGCGATATCGAGGTGATTGGTTGGCTCATCGAGAATCAGGAAATTTGCATCAGCTGTCAAGGCTTTCGCCAAGGCGACCCTCGATTTTTCTCCTCCCGATAAAACTTTGATCTTCTTGAAGGCATCATCTCCGGTGAACAGGAAGCAACCCAGTATAGATCGCAATTCAGTTTCTGTATGTTTCGGCGCAAATGCCTGAAGCTCACGAATGATCTCGTTTTCAAGATGAAGCGCCTCTAACTGATGCTGTGCAAAGAAAGTCTGGGTAACATTATGCCCCGTCTCGCACATTCCTGTGAAGTCTTTGTCAGCGCCTGCGATTATTTTCAAAAGTGTAGATTTACCCCGGCCGTTAGCACCGATCAAAGCAATTTTATCACCCTTTTCTATGGTTCCGGTGGCATCCTTCACAATCGGAACTCCCGGATAGGCTTTTGTCAGATCTTCAATCCGAATTACATGGCGTCCTGATTGCTTACTGAACTTAAAGCTGAAATTAACCGATGGATTGTCGTCATCGACATCGTCAACCCGCTCCATCTTCTCAAGGGCTTTAATGCGCGACTGGGCCATTTTTGCCTTGCTGGCCTTTGCCCTGAAACGCTCAATAAGTCGTTCCTCCTGTTTGATCTTAGCCTGCTGGTTTTTGTACTGTCCGCTCTGGATCTCTTCACGCATACTCTTCTCTTCCACATAGAAAGAATAGTTTCCTGCATAAGGAATCAGTTTACCTTTGCGCGATTCAACAATCTTCTTAACCACGCGATCAAGGAAATAACGGTCATGGGAAACGATCACGATAGCACCTTCGAAAGCCTGTAAATAGGTTTCAAGCCATTTAATAGAGGGAAGATCCAGGTGGTTGGTAGGCTCATCCAGCAGCAAAATATCAGGTGCCTGGAGAAGGATCCGGGCCAGCATAACCCGCATCCGCCAGCCTCCTGAGAATTCGGACAATGTGCGATGCGTATCTGCTTCGCTGAAACCAAGACCAGCCATGATCTCATGGGCGCGGTACTCAATGTTATAACCATCCAATGCTTCAAACTCAATCTGCTTATCGCTGAGTTTGTTTATCAGGTCATCTGAATATTCAGTTTCTAACTTTTTAAGTATGCTTTCTATTTCTGTATGCAGCTGGTTCTGGCGCTCAAAAGCTTCCATGGCTACATGCAAAATACTTTTATCACTCTGATAAGACAGGAGATCCTGGTTGAGGTAACCCATTTTCAGATCTTTAGCCATTGATATACTGCCGCTTGTGGGAGCATAATCGCCGACGATGATCTTTAAAAGTGTTGTTTTTCCGGTTCCGTTAGCACCAATTAATCCTATTTTTTCACCTGGTTTAATATGCCAGTTGGCTTCGTCGTATAATGCCCGTGCACCGATCTCGAACGTGAGGTTGTTTATTGCAATCATTTGGGCGCAAAAGTACGTTTTTTTGAATTACGTTTTTTTGGAATTACGGTTAGCGTAAAGACATATTTTTGAAACAGGGTTATAATCCCAGACAGCATATCTATTGGCGTGACAAGCGAAGGTGACTGTAGACTAGGTTCCGCCGTTCACGATCCGTCCATCATCCATTTCTATTATACGGTCGGTACGTTCGGCGAATTCATGGTCATGCGTTACAATCAAGAGAGCTTGCCCGGTGTCTGCCGCAAGCTGATGAAAGATATCGAAAACAATATCGCTGTTCTTCCTGTCAAGATTGCCGGTAGGCTCATCTCCCATGACAATCAGGGGCTGATTTATCAGTGCCCGGGCAATGGCCACACGCTGCTTTTCGCCGCCTGAGATCTGGCTTGCTTTTTTGCCGGCCAGATGACCTATACCCAAACTTTTCAGGTGTTCAATTGCGTTTTGTTCGACCTCATCCGATTCAAGCCGTGCAAGCTTTAGTCCGGGCAGCATTACATTTTGGAGAACACTAAATTCGGGAAGCAGGTAATGGAACTGGAAGACAAAACCGATCTTTTCATTTCTAACCTGTGAGAGTTCCCTGTCGGACTTGCCGGTCATTAGTGTTCCGTCCAGTACGAGTTGACCCTGGTAGTCGGTGTCCATCGTTGAAAGGATATACAAAAGTGTTGATTTTCCGCAGCCTGATTTTCCGACCACTGAAACAAATTCGCCCACTTTCATCTTAAACGAAATCTCCTTCAGAACCTGGTTAGTTACAGGGTCGTGGAAATACTTATTAATTTTCTTTGTTTCCAGGATCAGCTTATCCATATTATTTCCCCCGTATGATCTCGACCGGATCAACCATACTTGCCTTGCGGGCGGGAAAGAAGCCAGCTATATAGGTCGTGATGATTGCAAATACGATCCCGATCAGATAATACTGAGGATTAAAATTGATCGGATACGTTTCTATAGCCGGCAATGCGGCCGTCTTAAATGGAATTTGGCTGATCAGTGAAGACAGGATAAAGCCGAAAAGCAATCCCAGGACTCCTCCTGTGACACCGATTATGAGAGAAATGCTGATAAAAATTCCCTTCACGTCCCGGCCTGAAAATCCGGTTGCTTTAAGTATGGCTATCGAGTCCATCTTTTCATAGATCATCATATTCAGGATATTATAAATTCCAAAGCCCGCGACAATCAGCAGGGTGATACTCACAGCGTAGGTGATGATATTTCTGATCTTTGTTCCGGTCTCAAACTGAGCATTGGCTGTCTGCAGGTCTATTGCATCAACGTTAAATAAGTTTTTGTATTCACCTGCCATTCCGGGAGCAAGGGTCAGATCTTTCAGTTTAACATGTATGTCTGTCAGGTAGCTATTAGATTCCCCCAGCAGCTTTTGGGCTGTCTGCACTGAAGTGTAACTCTGTACATTATCAATATCTGCAATCCCTAATTGAAAAACCCCAACCACTTTCAGCGGTAATCTTTCACCACGCGCGGTGGTTACCTGAATCACATCTCCCAGATCCACCAGCATTTTCTCTGCAGCTCCCTTGCCTAGTATTATACTGTTGTTCACAGTTTCAAGATCCTGGAATTTCCCCATCACAAGATAATCAGCAAAAGAAAATAACTGGCTTTCCGCAACAACGTCAATTCCATTTATAACGCCGTTTAAATCAATTGCACCAACATTAAAAAAGACTTGGGCCACCACTTTCGGGGCCGTTCCTAAAACCCGCGGATCATCCTTAAGTCTTCGTAATATTGCCTGACTATTATAGATCTCCAGCGGACGTTCTTTTGGTTTTATTGACCGGATAATGTTCATATAATTTCGGAACTCCGACGACAGATTCACCGGTTGATTTGCCGATGGCTTTATTTCATTGTATAGCCTGATATGGGGTGTTCGGTTTAAGATCAATCCATCCAGCAACTTGTTTAAACCCGTCATGAAGCTAACCAGTGTAATAAACATTGTAATTCCGAAAGTAACACCGACTGCAGCGATCACAGTCTGCCGTAAACGTGCCATGAGCATCGTTCTCGATATACCCAGGATAAGTGCTATCTGCATTATTATGGTTTATAAACATATTGCCCGGTGTCCAGGCCACTTAGAATTTCGGCGTACTGATAATCCATCAGTCCTACCTTTACCTGGGATCGGTTCTTTTTTTCCGGATCGGTATAAACGTAAGTGTCGTCAACGAGATATTCTCTCGGAATGATTTTTACGTTCTTCTTTACCTGTATGACGATGTTCGCTTCCAGAGTTAAGTTGGGATAAAGGTGTTGGGGTGGTTTTATGAAAACAGCGTCGACTGTAAAGGTTCTCGAGCGCTCATTCATAATAGGGTAGATCCTTTCTATTCTTGCGTCGAACACCTGGCCTTTGTAGCTGTCCATTGTTATCAGAACCTTTTGACCGGGCTTAGTCTTAACAATATCATATTCGTCCACCTGCAATTCTATGATGAAGTCAGCTTCTCTTCCTATGACTGCGATAGGAGCCTGCGGTGTCACCAGTTCACCCTGCTCCCTTAATATATCATACACCAGTCCATCCGTTTCACTTTTAATGGTATAGTTGCTTTGGAGTTCTTCGTTAATTTTTAAGTTGTTCTGAGCCTGCCTGTATTCCGTGGTGAGCTGTGTCTTAGCCTGGCGATATCTGCTTAAGGAGGACAGATAGGCAGATCGGGATGATTCATAAGCAAGTTTCCGCTGTTCCAGTTCAACCTTCGACCCGACATTATTTTCCCAAAGCTTGATTTGCCGCGAATAGAGCATCGAATCGTTTTGCATTCGGTCTTTGGTGAGATGTACCGGTAATTCGAGTTCCCTAAGGCGGTTTGAGTTTTCTTTGATATTCTGAGCGGAGAGTTGAAGAGCCAGTCTTGCGTTTTCAGTGTTTAAACGTGAAGTTTGGTCTTCAATCAGGAATAAGGACTTACCTTTTTTAATTTTTTCGCCCTCAGAAACATATACTTTCTTTAAAATTCCGTTCACCGTAGCGAAAACGTTGTACTGTGCTCCCGCCTTAATGATGCCGGAAGCATAGACTGATTCGGTCAGAGAACTGACACGGACTTGAGTGCCCGGCACGTCTTTATTGCATGAGATTAAAAGCAAAATAATGATCAGGCCGACAATCCAATTTTTCATACGAGAAAAAAGATCAGAACACGCTTGTCTTTATGCTATCAACGTGTTAGCTCAATTTAGTAAAATTAAATTATGACTGCCAGATTCTGTTAGAATTGCTTGTTGTTAATTCTTCGGTTTAAATCCCCTTATATTTGCCGTATGTATAAAATTATCAAACCGCTGTTATTTAATTACGATCCTGAAAATATTCATCATTTCGTTACAGGCGGCCTGCGAAGAGTAAATCGCTTGTGGGGAGCAAAGAAACTTCTGAAGAGTACTTTTCAATTGGATGATGTCCGTTTGGAAAGAGAGGTGATGGGATTGAAGTTTAAGAATCCGGTGGGATTGGCGGCCGGCTTTGATAAAAATGCAGACCTGGTGGAGGAGTTAGCTGAATTTGGTTTTGGATTCATTGAAGTAGGAACTGTCACACCTCTGCCTCAGCCCGGAAATGAAAAACCGCGGATGTTTAGGCTGCCGGAAGACGAAGCGCTGATTAATCGAATGGGCTTCAATAACCAGGGCGTAGACGTAGTTGCAGACAGGCTCAAACGTGTGAAGCGTGAGAGGCTGATTATAGGCGGCAACATCGGTAAGAATAAGCTGACACCTAACGAGGAGGCTGTCAGCGATTACATCAAATGTTTTGATCGCCTATTTGATGTCGTTGATTATTTTGTCGTGAATGTAAGCTCTCCAAATACTCCCGGGTTAAGGGAATTACAGGAAAAAGAACCACTCAAACATATTCTTAATACGCTGCAACAGCGAAATCGCAAAAATGATATTTCACGGCCTATTTTGTTAAAGATCGCACCTGATCTTAGCAACTCCCAATTGGATGATATTGTTGAAATTGTAAAAGAGACTGGAATTGCGGGAGTGATCGCCACGAATACCACCTTAAGCCGTGACAACCTGGTATCTCCCCTTAAGACAGAAGCGGGGGGACTCAGCGGTAAACCAGTCAGGGACCGGTCTACCGAGGTTATACGATACTTGTCTGAAAGAGCAGATAAGTCTTTCGTTATAATCGGAGTGGGGGGGATTCATTCGGCGGACGATGCCATTCAGAAATTAGAGGCGGGTGCATCGCTGGTCCAGCTTTATACAGGATTTATTTATGAGGGCCCTGGCCTGGTGAAGAAAATAAATAAAAAATTATTGATGCATAACAATTAAGCTTGACTTGAGGTAAATCTGAAATGTGTGTACACTAATTTAGAAAAATCAGTAACTTAAGGTTTCTATACAAAGAGTTAACAAATTCTACGATAGCCTAAGTTAACAGGCTGACAGATCATTCTAAAGCAATTCTGATGAAGGTACTTCTGATTGTTCTTTTCGCTGTATTTATCTCAGCCGATACGCAAGCTCAAAGTTTAGTAGTCAATTATTTTGACAATGACATTTACCCGCAAAGCATCGTATACTATCCGGCAAAGAAACAATTTTTGGTCGGGTCCATGAAAAGGGGGCAGATAGGAGCGGTGAATGAGAAAGGTGAGTATACTATTTTATTGAAAGACAGTCTACTGATTGCTACTTCGGGGTTGAAGATAAGCGGGAATAAGCTCTATGCACTTACCGGGGATTTAGGTTATTCCGCCAACTCCTCCGAGAAAAGCAAGTATAATGTGGCTCGCCTCGTTACCATCGACCTGCTAACCAATAAGATCACATCTGTACTTAACCTCGATACCTTGTTTAAAGGAAGGCATTTCGTTAATGACCTTGCAATAGATAATGGTGGCAACATTTACATTACCGACACCTATTCACCAGTAATTTATAAAGTCCAGCCCAACGGTAAAGCATCAGTCTGGGTCAACAGCGAACAATTCAGCAGTGAGGGGCGAAATCTCAATGGGATAGTGTATCATAAGAACGGTTTTTTACTTGTGGCGGCCAAAAGCGGTCAACTGTATAAGATAGATACAAAGGATAGCAGCAATATCACAGAAGTGGAAATAGAAGGCGATTTTAAAGGTGTTAACGGGCTTCAGTTTACCCCTAATCATTTGCTCGTTATGTCCCAGGCAGAAGGATATAACCAGGTTCATATATTGAACAGCAATAATAGCTGGGAAACGGCACGGCTGTTAAGGACCGACAATTACAAGTATATCTATCCAAACAGGGCTGAAACTGTGGGTAATAAGATCTATATCGTCGACTCTAACCTCGATGAACTGAACAAAACTGGAGGTCACTCAAATAGTTTCTCGGTAAGGGTTATTGATTTACAGAAACGAATGATGAAAAAGAACCGCAAAACTGAAGAAGATGTTGTAGTCGGTCCGATTCAGCGAAAACGGGATAGAAATAAGGGAGCTAAAAATCAGAATTTATTCTCATGCCCCCCCGGAGAAGGAAAGATATTTGAGACAATAAAAAAATCCCAGTCATATTAATGACTGGGATTCTATTTTGCTTAACAGTTATTAGTTTTTGGCTGCTGCCTCTAACTGAGCTAAAACTGCATTGTTTTTGCTGATCTGGCTTTTGGGAGATTCCGTTGAACGGCTTCCGGTTTCAACATTGCGTGCCAACTTTAACCACTGAACTTCCAAACGGGAAGTGGTCTTATTTTTTCTGTCTTTTCTTTTTAATCGTGTAACACCCATGATCTTATTTTCTAATATTTTATGAGAGGTCAGGAGCGGATTCGAACCGCTGTAAAAGGTTTTGCAGACCTCTGCCTAGCCACTCGGCCACCCGACCATATTTTTTAACGCTGCAAAAATAGTAAATTATTGTTGCCACCCAATTTTATTTCAAGATATTTCTTCTCAGTTCATAACAAAACAATGAAGCACAGACAGCTACATTCAGCGATTCAGCTTTTCCAAGGCCGGGAATAGTTACCCGATTTGTGATTTGACCTATTACAGCTTCACTGATTCCCTTGCCTTCATTGCCTAAGACGATAATTCCTTCACCTCCAAAAGCTGTTTCCGTGATCGGTGTGCCATCTAACAAAGCTCCAAAAACGGGAACCCTACTACTTTCTAGTACGGACGGAAGATCGCAATAGATCACTTGAATCCTGGACAAAGAGCCCATCGTGGCCTGGACAACCTTCGGATTGTAAGCCTCAACAGTATCGTGGGAACAGATAATATTGGGAATTCCGAACCAATCGGCAGTACGAATTATGGTTCCTAAATTACCAGGATCCTGTATCCCATCGAGTGCCAGACTAAAAGTCTCGTTTAGATCAAGTGTTTCTATATCTTTATTGGCGGGCAACCGAACTAATGCCAGGATATTTTGAGCGGTAGTAAGTGTAGTTATCCGCTCAAGATCTGAAACGCTGATTTGGTGCAACTTTATTTTTTGTGATAAATTAGCCAACTTTGGCATCACATTTTCAGTGCAGTATATATCGGTAACTAAATAATCAGAATGAATAAACTCGGTAACAGATTTTATGCCTTCAACAATAAAAAGCCCGTGTTCCTTCCTGTATTTTTTTTGGTGTAATGATTTAATAAAACTTATCTGAGACTTTGAAAGCATATCTTAAGACCCGTAATTTACCGATTGCAAGTATACTGCTTTTGATGTTGATATTTTGCAGCTGTAACGCCTCCCGGTATTTACAGGAAGATCAGGCATTGGTCACGAAGGCCCAGGTCAAGGGCATAGATAAAGATTTTTCAGAACAGGCTTTACTATATGTTCAAAAAGATGTCAGGCCCAATTCTCGTTTGAACCTGGCGCTTTATAATACATTCAATACAAAGAACGGTCAGTACCGAACTGACAGAATCAAAAAGATCGGCGAAGCTCCCAATGTTCTCGACAGTTCGCTCGTTGAAATATCCCGGGTTCAGATTGAAAAGTTTTTGCAGAGTAAAGGCTTTTTTAAAGCACAGGTAAAAAGTGAGATCCAGGTAAAAAATAAACGAGCCAGCATTCTATTCACTGCTACTCAGGGTCCTGAGTTTAAAGTCCGAAATATTGAATACCTGGTTAGTGATTCTACTGTTGCTGAACTTTACAAAAGGTATAGGAATGACTTTACGCATATTCGAAGCGGGAAACGTTTCGATGCAGACTCTTTGAGCTATGAACGGGAACAGATTTTCGCCCTGATGAAACGCAGCGGCTATTATGATTATGTAAGGCAGTATGTCAGGTTCGAAGTTGATACCAATCTATATTCCAGCCAGGCTGACCTAAAAATGTTGTTAGCTAACCCTGCTGATAAGGACGCTCATCAGGTCTACATTATTGACAATAGTTTCATTACCATTAAAAATAGCAACGGGATAGCCAGCGGTATAAATCCAGATTCTGCGGTCATTGATTCTCAATATCATATTAAAGACTATTCGAAAAAGTTTAATCCTGAGTTGTCCCCTAAGTTCATTTTTATTAAAAAGGGGAATATTTATGACATCAGCAAGGAAGAGTTAACTTATGATCGCCTGTATGATCTGAATGTCTTTAAAAATGTTAAGATTGATTATATAAAACGCTCTGACAGTAGTAACCGGATTTCTCCACGATATGATATCGTTCCGCTAAAAAAAATGAGTAACCGGGTAGAAGGAGAGTTCACCTTTAATTCCGGGCGTAATGGCTTGAACTTTGGAGATACTTACTCAAACCGCAATTTGTTTGGCGGCGCAGAACTCCTTGAGATCAAAGCCCGTTATGGCATTCAATTCGATTCAAGAGCAAGTGGAGGTGGTGGCAATATTTCCAGCCGCGTATTTAGCCGCGATTTTCAGCTCGGGGCCAACATTATTTTTCCAAAGCTGCTCGCACCATTCCGGCTTCCTCTTTTTGCCCGGAACGGAATCTCACACACCACAATTGCTAGTAGCTTTCAGCTTTTTGATCAAAAAGATGCATTTTCCAACAGAGTGTTTATAAATTCTCTAACCTATGACTGGAACGAAACAAGATATAAGTTTCATTCAGTGACTCCAATAAACGTAGAATTCCGTCGGGGTAGGTTAGATCCGAGATTCAGGGATACGCTAATAAACAACGGTTTTCTGTTATACGTGCGGACAAATGACCGTCAGATCTTTAACCTTGGAAGCAAGTATTCTTATACATTTAATACAGCAAGGCTTAATACCTACAATAACTTTTTCTATTTCCGGGGAAGTTTGGACGCCGCGGGTAATACTCTCGGCCTGTTGAGCAAAGTTTTCAATTCAAAAGTAGACCAGGCAGGTCACAGAACAGTTTTTGGGCTTCCTTTTGAGCAGTATGTTAAACTGGAAACTGATATCCGTCTTTACCGATATTTTGGAGGGGAAAGACAGTTTGTTGCGCGTGTATATCCGGGTGTTGGAATTCCATATGGGAACAGTGATATTTTAACTTTCGAAAAGAATTTTTATGCGGGCGGCTCCAGTGGAGTAAGGGCATGGCAGGCCAGAACCTTAGGACCCGGAAACTATAACAGAGCTGATTTAGGGCAGGGGCCGAAGGCTGATTCAATCAGGGCAAATCTGCGTAACCTGGATCAGTTAGGTGAAATTAAACTGGAGGGAAACCTTGAATATCGGTTTAAGATTATGGACAATTTCTTCAGTGCAAAAGTAAAGGGTGCTACATTTACAGATTTTGGTAATATTTGGAAACTTCGTCAGTCCATTGAGAACCCCGGGGGAGAACTTACTTTCGATAAGTTTTTCAACCAGATAGCAATAGGAACGGGTGCGGGCTTACGCTTTGACCTTAATTATTTTGTATTTAGGCTGGATGCGGGTATAAAGGTGAAGGATCCTCAATTTAGCGGTTCCGATCAATGGGTGATCAAACATCTGTTCAATAAGAAAGAATTTAAAGAACTCTACGAAAATACACACAGGCCCGATGTTTACCGGTTTGTGCAATACAACTTTGGAATCGGAATGCCTTTCTAATCTGTTACCACGATATAACGTCGCTTTAAAACCGGGCGTTTACTCCTATTATATAGTTTCTCCCTGGCGCTGCGTTATAATAACGACCGCCAAACGCGTTCAAATCATTTCCCAGGCTATATTTCTCATTAAGGAGGTTGTCTACGCCAGCAGAAAGCTCAACATTGGATTTAAATCGGTTCATGCTATTCCACGATATTTTTAACTGTACCAGGTTGTAATTATCAGACAATTCACTATTGCTGTCGTTTAAAGGGATTTTAGATGTGTAATTGTGTTGCAGAAAAAGTGCGATGGAGGCGGGCAATAAAATGTTGGTGCTGCTTACGATGACCTGTTCCGGAACGCCCGTAAGTTTTTTGCCGGAATAGTTATCGGTGCCGTTTATATAATTTCTGAACTCAAAATTATTAAGAGTGATACTGTTCCTTAGCTGTAGTCCTTTTATAAAGTTGTGATTGGAGGGAGGGATCAGCCAGGCTGAAATCTGTGATTCAAAACCAAGCTGCCGGGTTCCACCTGCGTTTAGGAAATATTCGGTATCATCGCTGTTCACTCTTCTCGTAATCGCGTCAGATAACTTATAATAAAAGACTGATGCATCAAGCCAGAAACGGTCGCTGGCATTCCGTAAACGGATTCCGGTTTCATAGTTCCATCCGCTTTCAGGTTGCAGGGCGAGATTAATCTGCTGATCTGAGGCTCTGATTTCCGATATCGTGGGGGGTGAATAGCCGCGGCTCACAGAACTTCTCCAGGCAATATTCTCCGAAACCTTCCAGGATAAAGCCAGTCGGGGCATCAGCTGGGGTTCAAACTTTCTTTCTGCCTTAGCTGCAATTAAATTTAACGGAAACTGGTATTGGTAGTAATTGATACTTGCGGCTATTTCCAAATCAATCCTGTCAAAGAAAGTCCCGGTAAACCTGGAAAAGAAAAAATGTTGATCCGCTTTTAATTCGTCGGCTGATTGTATTGTACCTGGTTGGCCGGCCAGATTGTCATAGTTCTGTATATCTGAGCTGGTTCGCTGCCATTCTAAACCCACATTGCCTTTCCATTTGAAGCCTGTTGCTGAAACTGGGATAAACTCCAGGTAGGATCGGATTCCCGCAGTATTCTCATCGCGCACCTCATAATTCGTGATAAAAGGATTTTTGAAATCAGTATGCGATCCAAATACCGCTACCACATGTTTTAAAGGCTTAACGATTTGCCACTCGTTCAAAACTCCGCCATAAAGTGTTTTATTAAATATCCCGGCATGCTGCTCCTCGGCGCCCGGCGACATAGGGGTTGCAGGTCGGGCCGACTGCGGATCAAGGTTGTACTGAGCCACGGTTAATCCTCCAGGAGTTTGATAGCTCAAATCTGAGTATAAAGCCAGGAGCCTTAAGCTGTTCCCTTTCGAGTATTCCCAGTTATAATTAACCTGTCCGTAGTGACGCTTTAACGCGCTATTGTTCCTGTAACCTTCGGAACGCTGAAACGCCTGGTTTAACGAAAATGAATGTTGCCGGAAGTTTCTCCGTATATTGACGTTTTCATGAACTAAGTTATAAGAACCCCCTTTTAAACCCGCTTTAATGGACGAACTGTCCTGCGGCCTGAATGTATTGATTAGCACTACACCCCCCGAGTTGGCACCAAACAGACTTCCGTCCGGCCCTTTAAGGATCTCAATACCGCTGACACTTTCTGCATCGATCGCATTGAAATAAGTGTTGCCTCCGGCGTCAGTCAGAGGGAAATCATCTATGTACATTTTTACGTTCCTGATTCCGAAAGGGGAGCGCAATAAGCTTCCTCTGATAGATAAACGGTAGCTTCCCGGTGAGCGCTCTTCCATACGAATTCCTGGCACCGTGTTAATCGCCGGAACGAAAGAAGTGCCAACCTGGTTTCTTAATTGGCGGTAGTCAATTACGGCCACGGAGGCCGGGAGTCTGAGAATCTGCTGGTTGGAAAAATAGGCCCTTACGACAACTTCCTTTAACTTTTGTACGGAGTCAACTTGTGATTGACCGAAACAGATACCTGGAATAAATGAAAATAACGAGATTAAAACAGTCCGAGAGAAAGACCTCCTTATCATATTTGAGTTTAGTTTGTCAGATAAAGTATCGTTTCATGAGTTTGTTTCATAACGAACAAACTCATGTCTTAAAAAACTGACTTCAATCCGTCAAAAACAGTCTCGAAAAAAGTTCCCAGTTTTAACCCGTTGCTTGAATTAAATATGAAGAGGACTATAAGCACAACAGCGGCTATCAAAATGAACTTACGGAACATGGTCGCAAGAATAATGATGATTAAAGGCACGAGCACCAAAAATAGCCAGTTGATCTTTATCAGTTTCAAATCCTGGTCTTTTTTTATAACATAGTAAAGCTTACCATGAGTGCCAGTTTCGTTTTCATGACGCAGGTAAATGAAAGTTGATTTGTCGATCTGTTGGGGAGAAACAGCAACACCCTCATTAAATCGCAGGGACTGCTTAAATCCATTAACACTGAACTGGAAGGTACCATTCACTGTTTCCAGTGGTTTCTCGTTAGCATCGCAAGCTATTATCGCAATCTTATCATTTTTAAGCAGGTTCTCTTTTACAATGAAATTATTTATTGCAACCTGATTCGACGCTAAAGTATCTTGGGCTAAAGCCTGTAGACCAGCCAGGAAGGAAACGCTTAAAATTAAAAAGAAAGTTTTCAGTTTCATTATTAATATCATTGATAATATCAGACTGACAAGTGCTTCTGATGGTTATAATGATACTAATATTTTATGAGATTGCTGAATAATGAATTTGGCCCGGGCTCTCATAACATTTTAATGAGTATCGCCAGGCCGAATGCAAATAAAGAGAGTACGAGGCCATACATAAATACGTTATACGAAATCCGCAACAGCCTGTATTTTTTGCCTAATACCAATCCTTGCTGATGAAGATTTTTGATTAAGCTGCTATAAAGGAAATTTCGGTTTTCCATTAACCTTGTCATCCCTGTAGCAAAATCTTCCAATTGCATTTTATAGAAATTTCCAAAAAATAATAGATTCACCCGTTGCTCATTTAGATCTTCTTCTGAAAATTTACCGGTCGGGATATTTGGCCGTGTAGCCAGAATGGAAAAGACAATTGTAACAACATTTACAATAAGTAGAATTGCCACCGGGATTGCCAGGTGTTCTTCCTCGTCAATGCTTCGGAAAAGAACCGAAAGTAAAACAGAGATAATGATGGAATTTACAGTGATCATTATATGGGCTTTCGAATCTGCCATCTGACTTAAGGCCTGGTGATTATTTGAACTGATCCGGAACATTGTTTCAATTCCCCTCGAAGGCCGTTTTTTGTCTTCGACTTTGCTTGTTTCTCCCGAATCAGACAAGTGCTTTTTTGTTTGAATAGTATCAGCCCCTGAATCTGGCTGTGCAGGATTAGAGGTCGATACCTCTCTTAAGTCGGGTGAATTATCGTCTCGTATTTCGACAGCTACATCCTTACCCAGCAATCTCTCCAGGTTTTGTCTTTGCTGATTCTCAAATAACTGCTTTCCATATTCTGTTTTAAACCGGTGATTCTGAAGCAGCTCCATGTTCCGACGTTTCCATTCGTCCTTAGAGATCTTTTTTCCCGTGAGGAGCGTGTGCTCTTTCCGCATGAGCTTGCTTCTCTCGGAAAAGTCCTCGCTGCCCAGATAAGACATTACAGCATCACAAACTATTTCCTCCAAAAGGTTTTGCGGTTTTTGAGGTAGTGTTGAAGCTAAGATGCAGTTTCTGATACTTTTTATAACTTCCTCGTTTACTGAAATTTCGGTTAGCAGCCGCTCGGCAAGCCTCGCACTCTTCTTCTCAGCGTGCGCAGGATCATCTGCATAGCCTGCCTCATGGAACCAGGCAGCCGCCTGGATAATAAATAGACTTTTGCTATCAAGTTTATAATCACTTGCTATTTGTAAAGTACGCGCTACAACCGTTTCTGTATCCTGAAGATTATGGTAAATGCGGTTAGGGTTTAGATGGTCTGAAAAATGCTGCTGAATTAGGTCTTTAATCTGGTTGAGTGCTTTTTGATAGATCATAACTTTACTTTTCAATTGACCTTATAATCTTGATGCTAACCCTATAAATTTATATATTTAAATAAGAATTATGATATCCAATTTCCGAGTATCACCCTAAAATTTTTTATTATGAAAATATTTAAGGGGTCAATAAGCTATAGGTCTGATGGCTTTCCCACTAAAGTATTTCTCCTGTTGTGTTCGATAATTTCTTTTACAATTATTGGAATTAGTTGTAATGATAAGAATGAGGGAGATTCCCAACCGCTGCAAGCCAGTTTAAGTTCTTCTGCGGAGAAGGGGCAAGTGGAGTCAAAGTCCGTAAGTTCAGGTCTTGGCAATTTATATATCGAGAATTTCAATGATCCCTCCAGAAACCAGTTAGCTAAATTATTAGCTGACGAAAACTACAAAAAACTGGTCTTTCAGTTCTATCAACGTAAGGATGGGCGTCTTACCCTTGTTGCTTTTGCCGCCAAACAGAATGGGAAGGAATTTAATCCCTATTTCCATGTATTGAATTGGGTGGATGATGTTGCTGTGCAGGATATTGAAGGAAAAGAGGTATTTCTTGGTGATCAGAAACTGGACAATGATGCCAGTTTCAAAATGCTGAAGGATGCGATAAATAAAGGCTCAAAAAAAGACGAGTCTCATAATTATGTAGTCTTCACTCCCGAGCTTAAGCGTTTTACGGCCGACGGTAAATATGTCATCGAATATTCCATTCATTTCACCAGTTCATTAGTGGATTTTAGTAATCAGATACTTCCGGTAAGTAGGGGACGATTAAATCCTTCTCCGCCTTATTAACTGCTTCTCACATTATACAGCTCCGATGCACAATCGATTCTGAATAATTTGATTGTAATAAGGGATGTTATAAATTTAGATTGAATCATCCATTGGCATGCTTATGCAGATCTCCTGTTTAACTTCCTTTATGTAAGTGAGGTAGATGACCTGCCCGCTGGTAACATCAAGTAGATCATTTCAGTTTAAAACAATGAAAATCCCCTGTTTTTATATTGAAAACTTCAGGAATAGGGATCAGGAGAGCGAGCTGGAAATGCTGGTAAAAAATCGCACTCAGAAAATTGTGTTCAGACTTTTCAAGGAAAACAAGGACACGCTGGTACTAGTTGCTTTCAGTGGTAGAAGGAACCACAAAAAATTCTCCGAAGGAGTTGAATTGAAATTAAAGATGCATCCTTCAGCAAGTGCGATCGATATTACCAATATGTGCATTTTTCTTGGGGATATGGAGATAGGCAGTAAGGGCAGTGACCCAGTTTCCGAACTAAGAAGAATAAGCAAAAGACCGAAGCCACACGAAAAATATGTGGTAGTGGAACCATTCGTGGAGGAACATAACAGATATATCCATTATGAAATTTATGCAGTGCCTGATCTGGAGAATGTATACAGGTCTGCAATGTTGACGTCGAGGTTCAGGACCAATCCTTCTCCACCATATGATGGATATTGAAATTCAAAATGTTTTGATGGCAGTATTTAACTGGTCCGAGGTATGGGCACTGCTCATACCTTTGTTTGTTTTATATCGCCTGAAAAGACATCAGCCGGAGTATCTGAGACCGGTAATAACCTACCTCTGGATCGCACTGGTGATCAATCTGACAGCAGACTCAATTGCAGATTTAAAGTCATCTATTCCCTGGTTCCCAAGAGGAAACCTGGTATTCTATAATATTCATTCTATTATCCGGTTCGTATGCTTCAGTTATTTTTTCACGCTTTTACTGCCCCAGTCTTTTAAAGCATTAAAGAACACCCTGCCGGTTATATTTATTCTCTTTTTAACTATTAACTTTAGCATAGTCGA
This sequence comes from Flavihumibacter soli, assembly GCF_010692725.1. Classification (GTDB taxonomy): domain Bacteria; phylum Bacteroidota; class Bacteroidia; order Sphingobacteriales; family Sphingobacteriaceae; genus Daejeonella; species Daejeonella soli. Next base: position 362,824 of record NZ_JAAFZB010000092.1, read on the forward strand.
AAACTTTCTGGAAAAAGGCCATATAAGCGGAAATCTGCATGCAGCTGAATCTTATCTCCTGCTGATCTACTGTATGAGTTATTATCTATCGGAGCTTAAAGAAGACAGGAAGTTTCAGACAAGCGGTAAGGACTTCATGGTAGTAACAGGTCTAAGCATTTATGTCGTAACAAACTTTTTCGTGTTTCTTTTCTATGTGCCTTTATTAGACGAAAATTTAAAGTTAGCAATAGATATGTGGTATGTTCATAATGTTGCCTACGTAGTACTTTGTATATTCATAGCCAGATCATTTTATGTTAATGCTTGAAGTTAATATTGAGACACGGGTGATCATCGGCATCTCAGCTATGCTCGTTTTATTCGTTAGTTTTATGATCCTTTTTATCAGCAGCCAGCGTAAGAAACTGCAGTATCACAAAGAACTCCAGAGTTTAAACGAACAACAGCAAAAAACTCTCTCCGACCAGAATGCTTTGCTTGAGCAGCGCGTACGGGAACGAACGGCCGAACTGTCTATGCAGACGGAGGTATTGCAAACCACACTGAATGATTTAAAGGCAACCCAAATGCACCTCGTCCAGAGAGAAAAAATGGCTTCCCTTGGTGAACTTACTGCCGGTATTGCCCATGAAATTCAAAACCCACTTAATTTTGTTAACAATTTCGCGGAAGTGAGCTCCGAACTCCTTCAGGAGTTTCATAAAATGGCCTTTGATCACCTCCCGGCAGAATTTAAAGCTGAAGCCGAGGACATCTATGGCCACGTTATTGAAAATCTTGATAAGATTAATCATCATGGCAAGCGGGCGGACTCAATCGTGAAGGGTATGCTCCAGCATTCGCGAATCAGCACCGGACAAAAGGAATTTACTGATATAAATGAGCTTGCGGACGAATATCTGCGGCTTAGTTATCACGGTCTCAGGGCTAAAGACAAAACTTTTAATGCCGTCATGTATGAAAATCTTGGAAGGGATATCCCTTTGCTTTCTATCATTCCCCAGGACATCGGGCGGGTTCTGTTAAACCTGTACAACAATGCTTTCTATTCAGTTACCCAAAAGCACCATCTGCATCCTGAAATTCATTTTGAGCCTTCCGTAACAGTATCAAGCGAAAAAAATGGTGAATTTGTTCTGATCAGGATTCGTGATAATGGTACTGGTATCCCGAAAAATGTTCTGGATAAAATCTATCAACCTTTCTTCACAACAAAACCCACCGGGCAGGGTACCGGACTGGGACTTTCCCTGAGCTATGATATTATAAAAGCCCATGGTGGCGAGTTAAAAGTTGAAAGCAAGGAGGGTGAGGGTGCAGAATTCACGATAAGTCTACCGATTGCATGAAGTCTTTGTATGAAATTCAGATTTGTTAATATTTTTTATACCTTCTTTCTGCTAGTCCTCAATGCTCAGCAGGTTTTCGGTCAGGCGAAAATTTTTAACAGGGTTTATCCAGCCGAAGGAAAGACTTTTGAGCATGTTACCGGTATTGTTCAGGACCGGCAGGGATATATGTGGCTTGTTTCAAAAAAAGGCCTTTACAAGTATGACGGATACCGGATGATCTCCTTCCGGAACAATCCCCTTAATTCCAATTCTGTTGCCAGTAATCTCCTCGAAACGATTGTTGTCGATTCACAGGGTATAGTTTGGATTGGTACTCTTGGAAACGGACTCGACCGGCTCGATCCCGCCACGGGTAACTTCACGCATTACCGGCATGATCCTAAGCTGAAAACCAGCCTGAGCAACGATACGGTTGCATCTCTCCTTTACGATCACGAAGGCACTTTGTGGATAGGTACGCATCAGGGCCTTGATCGTTTCGATCCAGAAACCAGCCAGTTTGTGCATTACCGGCATGATCCCGGTGACCCCCAAAGTATTACTAATAATCAGGTGCGGTCTCTATACGAGGATCATCGAAATACAATCTGGGTAGGCACCGGAAGCCCATTCCTTAGCGACGGGACTAAGCCACATGAGGGAGGTTTGAACCGGATGGATAAAAAAACGGGTAAGTTTACCCGTTACCTTCACATTCCCGGTGACCGTCAAACCCTTATAAATAATAAGGTTCGGGCTATTTTTGAAGATTCCAAAGGAAATTTCTGGGTGGGTACTGCCGGCGATGGTCTGCATATAATGGACAGATCTAAAGGAACTTTCCGCCGTTATACTTATAACCCTTCCAACCCTAAAGGTTTAAGTCGCCCGCCTATCAATCCCGCGGACATCAATTTCGCCCACATCACTTTCATTACCGAAGATGCAACAGGAGGCATTTGGATCGGGACAGCGGACGCAGGGGTAAGCAACTATGACGTCAAAAGGAAGATCATGACGCACTATACTGCCGAGGAGGGAGGGCCGGGTGAATTCTCCGGTTCCAGCGCCTGGGCAGCCTATAACTCGCGGGATGGCGTGCTTTGGATAAGTAATATACGGGGTGATCTTTTTTATGTCGATCCGTTTCCCCAGCAAATACCTCATTATGGATCAGTCGGTGTACCAGTGGGCAGTTTCTACCAGGAACCTGCCGGCACCCTTTGGATTGCGACAGCCAATGGTCTAGTTCAGGCAGATAACAATAATAAGGTAGTCCGGCGTTTCCAGCACGATCCGATGAAGCCGGAATCAATAAGCGGGAACGCTTTAATATCAATTAGTGTCGACCGCGAAGGAAGGATGTGGGTAGGCAGCGTTAACGGGTTGAACCTTTTTGATAAAGAAAAAGGTACCTTCAGGCGATTCGTGCATGATCCTGAAAATGAGCGGACTATAAGCCACAATTTTGTCACAGGCGTCTATCAGGACAGCAAGCGCAATATATGGCTGGGTACTATGCAAGGCATCAGCCTTTTTAATCCCAATACCGGAACCTTTAAACGATATATTCAAAATCCACGGGACACGACAAGCTTCGGATCAAACCTGGTAACCAGCATCCTGGAAGATAATGACGGTATATTATGGATAGGCACATGGGGACAGAACGGCGTAAACCAGTTTGACAGACAAACAAGTAAATTTCACAATTATCTGAAGGGATCTAACATCGCCAGTGTTTACCAGGATGCGGAAGGCGTACTTTGGGCAGGAGGTGATGATGGGCTTTATCGCTACGACAGAGCTTCGAAGATTTTCTCCCGGTTTATCGATCCGAGTTCTATGACCGGAATAACCGACGTAATATCCATAGTTGAAGATAACCGTCGCAACCTATGGATGGGTAGTACCAGCGGAATATTTCGGCTAAATCCCCAGAGAAATGCGACTGCCTTATATAATGAAAGATACGGGGTAGCTGAAAACGTATTGATGTACCTTTCATCGTACAAAGCAAGGAACGGTGATCTGTTTTTTGGAGATACTTCCGGGTACTTCAGATTTTTTCCAAATCAGATCACCCAGAACGCAAGGCCGCCAGAAATTTTGGTAACGGCTTTCCGGATCGCCAACCGATTGGTCGAGCCAGGGCGGGATGCACCTTTCTTAGGTCCTTTGTGGAGCACCCGGGAGCTCAGACTGTCTCACGATAAAAATGTATTTTCATTCGACGTTATTCCGATTTCTTATAGTGATCCTGAGCGGAACAGAACCCTTTATATGCTCGAAGATTACGATCAGGAATGGCGCATTGCGGATAAAAGCGGCCGGATATATTACTTTAATATTCCGCCCGGAAATTATGTGTTCAAACTAAAAGCCGCCAATAGCCACGGAGTGTGGACACAAAAGGATATCAAAATAACAATAACTCCACCCTGGTGGCAAACGTGGTGGGCTTACCTGCTGTTCGCCGCTTTGTTTTTCTTCCTGATCTGGGCGGTTATTTATTTGCGGTCCAGAAGCCTGATCAAAGAAAAACATGCGCTGGAGGAAAAAGTGAGAACACGCACCACCGAAATAGTCAGGCAAAAGGAAGAGATCTCTAACCAGAGGGACACTCTTATGAATGCTTTAGACGAACTCAAGTCCACTCAGGCACAGCTGATCCAGCGGGAGAAAATGGCGTCACTTGGTGAACTAACTTCTGGTATTGCACATGAGATTCAAAACCCGCTTAATTTTGTAAATAATTTCTCTGATGTGAACCTGGAACTTATTGAAGAGATGAGATCGGTCTTACGATCAGGCAGCCATAATAATATTATGGAGCTGGCTGACGACATAGCACAGAATGAGCAAAAGATACATCAGCATGGCAGGCGGGCCGATGCTATTGTCAAGGGGATGCTCCAGCATTCACGGAACAGCTCAGGTAAAAGGGAACCGACTGATATAAATGCCCTTACAGACGAGTACCTGCGACTTGCCTACCATGGCATTCGTGCTAAGGACAAGACATTTGAAGTTGCACTGGAAACCCATTTCGCAGAGAGCCTTCCAGCGGTTTCTGTAGTGCCCCAGGATATCGGGCGGGTCCTGATAAATCTGTTTAATAATGCATTTTATTCGGTGACGAAGAAAGCGAAGGAGCAAACTGAAGGCAGTAATTATAAACCATCTGTAATTTTAGGTACAGCGAAAGTCCATGGGCAGGTTGTCATCAGTGTCCGGGATAACGGAACCGGAATTCCGGCCAAAGTGCTTGACAAGATCTATCAGCCTTTTTTCACAACCAAGCCTTCAGGTGAAGGAACGGGACTTGGTCTTTCTTTAAGTTATGATCTCATTAAAGCCCATGGAGGGGAATTAATTGTGCAAAGTACCGAGGGACAAGGCGCCGAATTTACAATTACGCTGCCCGTGGGATGACCGAACGGAAGCGGGGTTTAAGTAAAAGATAAGTTAATAAAATGTCTGCCTGCTTATGTTTGATTGGTTCATACTTCAGCCCGCGTCAGTAGCTGCATTATCTGAGTTTATGCTCAGCCTGGTACTAACGCTTTATATTTTCCGGATCAGAAACAGGTCATTTGATACGCAGCTATTTTTATGCTTTGTCTCGGCAAGTACCTTCTATTATCTGGTCGCATTTTTATTTCACTCCTCCGAAGATTTCACTCAGCAGGGTGAAGTACGTTACTGGCTTCACGGTATTATCCTCGCGATATTTCAGTTATCTATATTGCCTTTTGTTTACTACTTCAGATTCAATCCCTTCCAACGGGAAAGTATAATAGTGTTTTTATCGGCTCTCATCATTGTCGCCATTTCTATGTATTATCATTACCTGGAGGTTCCATTTACCTATCTAATATACCAGCTAATAACTGCATGGGCTACGATTGTCTTCATCCGCAAAGCCATTGTCGCTCAGGCGCGAACAGCGGGTTCCGCGACTTCCTTGTCTCTACCGCCGGCATCTTTAAAATTCAGCATCAACGCCTTCTTTGGGGTGCTTAGAGAACCTGCAAACCGGGATTCGAAAGCGTTTCTTGCTTTTGCATGGTGGCAGGTGCTGGTGTTTATTATCTGGATCAATGTCAACCTGATGGTTCTTGGATTCATTCCCCGGCAGGTCTGGAATGTTTTGCATAACACTTTGATCCTGGTTTCAATCGTTTGGCTCGTAACTATATATATAAATTATGCCTGGGAACCCACCACCTTTGTTGTGAAACTTGTTGGGCTATCGTTATGCTCAATACTACTATTATTAGGTGTAATGGGCTTTTTATTACATCCCGGCGCAAGTGAGAATGCCGGCTATATACTTAGCACCCTTTCAATTCTGATCATCGTATCAACCCTGGTGATCGTACTCATATTTCCTCTTTTCTTTAAAAAGAATCTTTTGCAGCCATTAGATCAGGTGCTTAATGGTGTCCAGCAGGTAAACGCCGGTAATTTGGATGTTAAAGTGCCAGTTGAAGTGAATGATGAAATCGGACAGCTGGCAGCTCATTTTAACGTCATGACAACCTCATTACGACGTTATTCTGAAGAGATGGAAAATCTGGTTTCGGAACGAACAGCTGAACTGCTCCAATCAATTGAAAATTTAAAAAAAACGCAGGCGCAGCTTATCCAGGCCGAAAAGATGGCATCGCTGGGAGAATTAACTGCAGGAATAGCCCACGAAATACAAAACCCCTTAAATTTTGTCAACAATTTCTCCGAGGTGAGTACGGAAATGCTGGAAGAGCTGGAGAAGGAACAAATCTCAGGTAATGAACAGGAGGTAAGTTCTCTGGTCGCGGAAATAAAGCAAAATTTGGAAAAGGTCATTTATCATGGAAAGCGGGCCGATGCAATAGTGAAAGGAATGTTGCTGCATTCCAGAAGCAGTGCCGGGAAGAAAGAACCGACGGATATTAACGCATTAGCTGATGAATACCTTCGCTTATCCTATCACGGATTCAGAGCGAAGGATAAGTCTTTCAACGTGGTCCTGCAAACCTGCTTTGATCCCGTAATTAAAACTATTAATATCATTCCCCAGGATATTGCACGGGTGATGCTTAACTTGTTTACCAATGCATTTTTTGCGGTCGCAGAAAGGGCAAGAAACGCATCAGATAGCTATGAACCAGCTGTTATTGTGACAACGATAAGGAGAGATGATACAATTGAAATTCATATAAGGGACAATGGTGATGGAATTCCTCAAAAGATACTGGATAAGATATTTCAGCCATTCTTTACCACCAAACCAACGGGCGAAGGAACGGGCCTTGGCCTGTCATTGAGTTATGACATCATCAAGGCCCATGGTGGAGAAATCACTGTAGAAACACGGGAAGGTGATTTCGCGGAATTTATAATGAAACTTCCCGTCTAAAACATGGGATGAAAAAGTTTATCTGTAGTTAATTTCTTGATTGTCTGCTGTATATAACGTAATTTATGCAATAAATGCTGAAATTTAGTTGGCGAAAACCGCTAAAGGAGCAGCAATGTCAGTCCAGCACATGTAAGACATACGGATTTGAACCGAGCTTTCTGAAATATTAAATTTGATTGATCATGTTTAAGATATTAGTAGCTGATGATGAGAAGGACCTTGAAGGTCTGATTAAACAGAAATTTCGCCGTCAAATCAGGGAAAATAAATACGAGTTTTATTTCGCCCTCAACGGAATTGAAGCTCTGAACATGTTAAATGAACATCCAGAAATTTCGATCCTCCTGAGTGATATCAACATGCCCGAACTGGATGGTCTCACCCTTCTTAGTAAACTCAACGAGTCCAGTTCGCTGGTGAAGACCGTAATGGTGTCGGCATATGGCGACATGGAGAATATCCGCACCGCAATGAACCGGGGGGCCTTTGATTTCGTCGTAAAGCCAATCAATTTTGTAGACCTGGAGCTAACCATTGAAAAAACTATTCAGCAGGTCTTGCAGGTCAAAAAGACCCTCCAAGCTATTAAGGAAAATAACATCCTCCGGATGTATGTGGACGAAACGGTATTAAACTTTATGAGTCATCAGAACTCAGAAAGCACCTTGCTTGTAAATGAAACAGTCCAGGCTACAATTGTATTCTTTGATATTTGCAGTTTTACGTCATTTGCTGAAAAAGAGTCAGCCGATAAGGTCGTAAAACTGTTAAACCGCTACTTTGATGTCATGGTCAAAGAGATAATTTCCCAGGGCGGTCACGTCGATAAGTTTATGGGTGATGCGATCATGGCCGTTTTCAGAGGCGATTATCATCTGGATCGGGCAATTGAAGCAAGCCTGGCCGTACGAAAGGAACTATTGGATCTGCCGAGCATATCGGACAATCATTTTAAGCCGAAAGTTGCTATCGGTTTAAAAAGTGGCGAAGTTATCTCAGGAAATATAGGTTCGGCTAACCTGCGGCGTCTGGATTATACAGTCATCGGTGACGTTGTTAATACTGCTCAGCGTCTGCAGTCAAAATCTAAGGCTAGTCAGATCCTGATCGATCACCATGATTATGAGCAGATAAAGCAATCGTTTAACTGCGAGGTTATAGGGGAAATGACATTTAAAAATAAGAAGAACCCTATCCTTGTTTATGAAGTTGTCAGCTGATCTTCATTTGGATACGCATTGAAACCGCTTATAGAAGGGTTATGAGATATTCATCTGCTTACTCAAACGACCGTTTGTTGTAAAGCAGAAAGCCAACGTGAAACATCACCCCGAAACGGTTCTGCTCATCATCATAGTAATTAAGGCTGAGATTTATCGGCCCGGCAATTGTATGATAAACCCAACCCGCAGAAGCTGCATAATGCCTATCGGAAAAGTATTTACCAAACACTGTCGACTGTGCGCCAACCAATTGAAATTCCTGCACAGGTAAATAGGTATAGCCTTCAATCCTGAGATCAAGATTTTTTAGGACATTAACAACATTTTTTAAGCCAAACGCCGCATAAGAGTTTGCCCTCAATTCCTCCAGGTACAACGATTTTGAATCCTGAAGAGGATTAAATGCCGGGGTGCTCAGTACATTTGCCTTGAAGGTGCTCAAAAGCGGCTTGTTGCTCAGGGCACATTCAAGAACATAACCCAGTGAGTAGTTGCGCTTTTTTAAAAAATAGTTCTCATTATGAAACTTTACCCTTAACCACTCCAGGCTCTGCTCGATAGGTTTTATTGTACTATAAAATGGCTCATTGCGGAATATGTTGCCGGGCATGTAATTCTCGTTACCATTATAGTAGCTTACCTCCAACTCCACCCGCGAGCCCGAGCTTGGATACTGCCTGCTGTTCAGGGAATTTTTATCAAAAGCTAATGAAACCATGAATGCATTCACCCTTTGATCATCCAGGATATCGCCGGAGGTGAATGTATTAGTTGGACTAAATTGATTGTTGAAATTGATGAATCCAACTTCTGTTCGGAACTTACCGTTTTTGTATGCCGGCACAGCTGCTTTTAATGTAACTCGTCTGTCCGACTGATTAATGTAATTAGGTTCGGAGTCTTGTACAAATATTTGACTTGTATTCAGGTAGTCCCAGTGATTGTATGTGAATTCTGTTTCAAGAAACAAGGGCAGGGAAGTAGGAATATCCATCCTGGCGGTGGTTTGCACCGATTCATAGAATCTTCCGGTATAGAAACTGGCAGTGAATGTATAGGAGTTAGAATGCAGATAATTATATAGCAAACCAAGGTAGGCCGTGCTGACCGGTCGTGTTGAAATGACTCCACCGACATCCACATTGAAATTTTTCTGTGGCTGAACCTGCAGTTCAAAATCATAGACGTCCTTCTCGGGTAAGTAAGTTATCCGGGGATATACTGTCTCAAAATTATCATCTGCCACAAGTTTGTAATAGCCTTCCTTCACACTCTCGAGCGTTACTTCCTTAGAATCGCTGTTAAAAACTCTTTCTATATATTTTTTCTGCGATTCATTGATACCCGTCGCTGTTATGCGATTAAATTTTAAAGGAGGGTTCTGATTTAAAAACTTAAGTCGCTGCTCCTTCAATTCCTGGGATGAAATCCGTCTTTTGATCGAATTTTTTATTTCGGGCATGTCAGCCATAGCAGCCTCATATCCCTCTTTGATCATTTGTTCAACCGGCCTGAAATTCGTTACGCCGTAGTTCTCCATATCTGGCTGAATATAAGTACCGTTATCGCCTATGGAAGTCGAGTCAGACTTTGATAGAAAAAGATAGACCAGGAAGCGATTCATTAACTTCTCATCGTTGTCCTTTGGATATTCATTATAGGTCTTGGAGGACACATTGGCACCGATGACATAATCAGGATTAAATTCGTCCTTCATCACGTCAACCGGAAAATTATTATAAAGCCCGCCGTCGAAGACATATTGGCTATCAACTTTGATGGGACGATAAATTAGCGGAACAGTGAACGTCCCCCTGATGGCTTCCACCAGGCTTCCCTGTTTAACGGCTATTGACTTTTGGGAGAAAACATCCGCAACCATGCATCGAAAAGGAACGAACAACTTGTCAAAGTCATTATGGGCATTGGCCGAGGATTGCGCAAGAAGTTCCAGGAGAGCGAAATTAAGGGGGATATCATTAATCAGATTAGAACGAATGCGCGCGTTAAAACCGCTATCCACCTGCAGTTTAGCTGTGATCATGGATGGATTATCCGGCTTCTTTTTGAAAAAGTAATCATAGTCACTCTTATAGCGGCCATTTACCCATTCCTGGAAATCCTCACTCAAAGCAATATATTCAATTTCAGAAGGGGAATAACCGGCGGCATACATTGCGCCAACAATGCCGCCCATCGAAGTTCCCACTATATAATCTATGGGGATATGATTTTCTTCCAAAGCTTTAAGGACGCCAATATGAGCCAGGCCCTTTGCGCCCCCTCCGCTCAATACCAGTCCCACCTTCTGCGCTTTGGCAGCACCTATAGAAAGGAAAAGGAGTAGGCCGATGAATGAGAGTCTCATATAACTTTACCTAAAATACTCGTTTTAAGCTGAAAGTAGCTATTCAACAGCTCAAAAATCATAACGGGGTTAAATTCCCGAAGTCATGGAAGATTTCATTGATCCCTAACGCCATTTAGCGAACAGAATGGTGGAACGTATATCGTAATTTAGTTCTTAAATTTCAGTACAGGACAGGCTGTCCGGGTTGGAGCTAACTAGGTGCTAACTATATGCTCACTATATACTCACTATGTCATGATCATATGTGGACATAGTAAAGTACCTGTTATGATATCGTTATTGAATTGAAGTAGGTACAGAAGATCGGACAAGATGCCGCTCATTCCGGGAATAGGCCAGGGATCATCAGCCACTGCAGCAGTAAGTGCCTGGCAAAATTGTTGTCTCCAGAATAAGAATTTGGAAATAGGAGGTTGGCTATAAGGGGATATTAATAAATGACCGTATTATTCAATACTGTCATCATAAACCATTACGTAGAAGTCAAAACGGCTTTTTGTGTTTTGCATCGGCAAGGATATAATGATATCCCGGTCAAATTTCTTGCATATACGAAGAAGATCTTCAAGCGAGTTTACATCGATAACCGATTTTTCTATTTTGTCGTTTGCGTGGCTTAATTCAACTTTCATAGGACAAAGTTATAAAAAAGCCCGGTCCGTTTAAACGGCCGGGCTCTGATCTGTTATTGCAGATTAAATATAGCTGACACTTCGGCTAACAAATTCTGTCAGCTCGGCACCGCTAAGCATTCCCTGGGAAAGCAGCGCCAGGTCGAACGCTTGTTTCGCAAGAGCTGTCTGTTCTTCTTCATTCTCGGTCTGAAGTATCTTGCTGATCAGTTTATGATTGCCGTTCACGGTAACTTTATAGCTATCAGGCATCGATCCATAGAAGCTCATTCCGCCACCCATCTGTGACATATCCTTCATCCGACGCATGAACTCGTCCATGGTAACGATAACAGGGAATTCCTCCGGGTGCAGGCTTTCAACCTCTACTGTCATATTCGGTCTTGTGATTGCCTTTTCAAAGATTGCTTTCGCTTTTCCAATTTCTTCATCGCTGAGAACATTTTCCGTTTTGTCATCTTTGGCGATAAGCTTATCCACAACGTCGGCGTCTACGCGCTTTAATGTTGTCTTTTCCAGTTTTTGCTCCAGCTGGCTTACGAAATGTGTGTCAATAGGAGAATTCATTAACAAGACATCGTAATTTTTCTTGTTAGCTGACTGGATAAACGCATCTTGTTTGGTGATGTCGGTCGCATATAAGTAAACTACGTTCCCATCTTTATCTGTCTGATTGGGTATTACCTTTTCGCGATACTCATCCAGCGTAGAAAACTCAGACTTTGTATTGGTCAGCAATGCAAAATCCTTGGCTTTCTCGTAAAACTTCTCTTCGCTGATCATGCCGTACTTAACAAACAGCCCGATGTCTGTCCATTTATCTTCAAAGGATTTCCGGTCATTCTTAAACAGCTCTGCCAATTTATCAGCCACCTTCTTGGTAATGTAACTGTTGATCTTTTTAACATGGCTGTCTGCCTGCAGGAAACTCCGGGAAACGTTGAGCGGAATATCTGGCGAATCGATAACGCCATGAAGTAACATTAAGAATTCCGGAACCACATCTTTCACTTCATCTGTGATAAATACCTGGCGGGAAAATAATTTTATCTTGTTGCGCTGTATTTCGAAATCGTTTTTGAGTTTGGGGAAATATAGTACACCTGTAAGATTGAAAGGGTAGTCTACATTCAGATGAATCCAAAAGAGCGGATCTTCAGTAAAGGGGTAAAGCTCTTTATAGAAATTTAAATAATCTTCATCCTTTAACTCTGAAGGTGCTTTGGTCCAAATAGGAGTGGTGTTATTGATGATGTTATCAACCTCTACCGATTGGTATTTTGATTTACCTTCCTCATCTTCTCCGTCAGGCTGCTGTTCGTTACGGTTGCCGAACTTGATTGGTACCGGTAAAAATTTGCAGTATTTATCCAGGATCCCCTGTAGTTTAGGTTTATCAAGAAATTCTTCAGAATCACTATTGATATGAAGTATAATATCTGTACCTCTTTCTGTCCGGTTGCCCGTTGTTATTTCAAATTCGGTACTTCCATCACAGATCCAGCGTGCCGGTTCCGCTCCATCCTGGTAAGAAAGGGTTTGAATTTCGACCTGATCGGCTACCATGAATGCGGAATAGAAGCCCATCCCGAATTTTCCGATGATTTCGTTTGCGTCTTTCGATTCTTTGAACTTTTCAACAAACTCCTCGGCTCCTGAAAATGCGATCTGGTTAATGTATTTCTTAATTTCTTCAGCAGTCATTCCTAAACCCCGGTCAGAAATTGTAAGTGTTTTGGCCTCCTTGTCGAATGAAACTTCGACTTTCAGGTCGCCCAACTCGCCGCTATACTGGCCAATCGAAGCGAGCCTCTTAATTTTTTGGGTAGCATCGACAGAATTTGAAACGAGCTCACGAAGAAAGATCTCATGATCAGAGTATAAAAATTTCTTGATAATAGGAAAGATGTTTTCCGTATGGATCGAAATAGTTCCTTTTTCTTGCATAATAGTAAGATAGCTTGTATTAGTTTTCCCTTCCTCTGCAAGAGCTATTCCAAAGCAAAGCAGCTGTCAAGTTGGCATTGAATACTTAGTGCCTGGTTTTCGAATATGGTTTTCTGCCATATCCGTACGCCGCTATCCCATCGGTCAGAGATCTTTTATAAGCAGCATGTCTATAGAATAATCAGGGTGCTGTTGAATTTAAAGAAATTTAGAAGGATGCGTCAAATTGTATTTCTCTCATTGGATAGTTAGCCATTTGGTCGCCTGTGTAAATAATTTTTCTGTACCGCCGTAATATATCGATCATGGTGATTACCAATTATATTTGACTATGAGTGAGTAAAAAACGAATGATGAAGTCGTTTCAATATTCAGTATCTCATATTCCCTCTTCATTCCTTTTGCATTATGCGAGATAACCGGGTTAATTAAAAATTCACCGCACTGGTTTTGATCATTAATTCTTATTAACTTAATATCACCAAACTACCTTGGTGACAGCTAACGCAATTAACATAATTGTTCGGCGCTTATGAAAAACGGTTACTATTTTGCAATACGTTTCCATGCATGGAAATCTATAGTTCTATGTATTCTTTTCGGGATTCAAACTACAAATGCGGCCAATCTAAACGGCCGGCCACTTAAAAGGCCATCGGATATCCGCTTTGATTTCAGTAACACTGAAGGAAAAGAAATAGGAACCAGTAAGTCAGGGATCAACCTGCCCACACCCTTTTGGGCCCCTGGTGACTGGAGTGCAGTAACCTATAGTTCAAGCGGTATCATCCCTTCCGCCCGGCATGAAAACGGCTTTGTTGAGGTCAATGGCAAGTTCTATTTGATTGGTGGGCGTACGGTTCGGAACGTAAATATTTTTGACCCGGTTACAAAAGTTTGGAGCCTTGGAGCAGCCTCACCTATAGAATTGAATCACTTTCAGGCAGTGGTTTATAACGACGAGATATACGCGATTTGTGCGATGCAGGGTTCCTATCCAAACGAAGTTCCTGTAGCCAATATATATAAGTATAATACGCGGACGAATACCTGGGCAACGGGTGCTGGTATTCCAACTAGCCGCCGTCGGGGATCTTCAGGAGTAGTGGTTTATAATAACAAGTTCTATATAGTCGCCGGTATCCGTAACGGCCATATCGATGGCTGGGTGCGCTGGGTAGATGAATATAACCCAGCTACGGGTACCTGGACTATACTTCCGGATGCGCCGGTTGCAAGGGATCACTTTATGGCCACGCTGATCAACGGAAAGATTTATGCAGCAGGAGGAAGGCAGACGCATTATCCGGACTTTGCTGCCAACACAATTGGCAGGGTGGACGTTTATGATATTGCGACTAAAACATGGTCGTCTCCAACTCAAATTCCTACCCAGCGCGGGGCACCCGGAGTGGCCTACGTAAACGGCGAACTGGTGATTGCCGGTGGAGAAATACAGAGCTCGGGATCTGCTCTAACGGTTGTGGAAGCCTATAACCCGACGACAAATGCCTGGCAAACCAAACCCAGCCTGAACGTTGGTCGCCATGCAACCCAGATGATCTCTTATCAGGGTAAGTTGTATTTAGCTGCAGGGTCTACTACCCGGGGTGGCAGCGGTCAGACAAATACAATGTCGATGGCTGAATATGTATCAGATCCTGCAGGACAGAAGCTTGTCAGCTTTACCCTTGTAAACGCGAATAACGAACAGGATATTCAAACGATTACTGCTAATTCTGTTTTGAACCTGGCTACGCTGCCTTCGCGCAATTTAAATGTTAGGGCTAATACCAATCCGGTAATTGTGGGGAGAGTTGTATTCGCTTTAACAGGAGCGCAGACTGCTAGCCGGATTGAAACCGGCTCTCCTTATTCTTTGTTCGGAGACGTCAACGGAAATTATAATTCCTGGACACCAGCAGTAGGTAATTATACCTTAAAAGGCACTCCTTACACAAGCTCGAGCGGCGGAACTGCCGGAATACCCTTAACCATCAGTTTCAGCGTAATCGACCAGGCAGCACCCAGTGTTCCGCAGGTTGTTAGTTTCACATTGATAAACGCTAACAATGAGCAGGCCATTCAAACTATTACTTCAAATACAGTTTTGAATCTGGCCACTCTGCCTTCCCGAAACCTGAATATACGGGCTAACACCAGTCCAAATATTGTTGGCAGAGTTGTGTTTGTGCTGAGCGGCAGACAGGCACGTAACATAACTGAAACCGGAGCGCCGTATTCTTTATTCGGTGACCTCAATGGCAATTATAATTCATGGACACCAGCAACGGGGGCCTATACACTGAAAGCCACACCCTATTCGAGCGCAAGTGGCGGAACCGCGGGAACGTCATTAACAATAAATTTTAGCGTGGTTGATCAGGCCAGCGCGTTTACATTTTCCTTACCGGATTACAATTCCGGATATGTGGAAATGATAAATTCAACTTCCAAATTAGCTTTTGTTTATCCTAATCCCGCTATGCAGAACTTCATGGTGAAATTTACGGTTCAGGAAAAAAGTGAATGGAAATTTTTACTATACAACTCCTCAGGCTATAGATTACAGCTCCCGACAGTAAACCTCGAAGAAGGTACTGGCTTAGTTAGTTTCGATTTGCGACCATACAATGTAAGCCCGGGAATTTATTACCTAAAAATCATTAACAATTTAATGGAGACCAAATTCGCTAAGATCTTAATTAATTGATAAACCAATCTCAATACTAATATCGTATATAGCTTTAGTAAGATTTCCGTGTAAATAATCTCTGAACTTTTTTATTTTTTTAAGTCCATTAACGATTTAATATTTGATCCCCAATTTTAGTTACTGATAGATTGTCTTTTCTCATAATCGCGCCCCGCAAAAAAAAGCACCATCCTTTAAACTTACAAAGACAATTTAAACTAAAAATATTTTGGATCAACGAATTGACCGTAACCTGAAGATCCACTTTTAGAAAATTAGTACCCTCTTCTGATACCTGTACCTGCCGAACCTGATTGTAGCTGTTTAAATTATTGTAAGTAATAAAATTTCATGGATATGAATAATATTTACCATCTGCCCGTACATTTTTGTTCCCGATTATTTGTAGGTCTACTTTTTTTTCAGATTTACTTTGTTGTTTCAGCAAATCCGGCATTAGCTCAGAGCTCCGTAAGTTTTTCCATAAGCGCTTTGTCAGGAGAAACGTTATCAAATCCCACGTCCTTACAGTTTGGGCCTGATAATCGGTTATATGTGGCACAGCAAAATGGCGTAATTAATGCCTATACAATTCAAAAAAATGGTCCTAATAATTATTCTGTTTCGGCAACCGAATCTATTCAATTAATCAAAAATATTCCGAATCATGATGATAACGGCGTGCTGAATAGTTCAGTCACTACCCGCCAAATCACAGGAATATTGGTGGTCGGAACGGCTGCTAATCCGGTTATTTATGTGACTTCAAGCGATTCCCGTATTGGCGGTGGTGGTACGGCCGGTGATAAGAACCTTGATACGAATTCCGGAATAGTTTCAAAATTAACCAAGAGTGGCTCAAGCTGGGTCAAGGTTGATGTGGTAAAGGGGCTGCCGAGGTCAGAGGAGAATCATTCATCCAATGGTTTGGCACTTGACGCGGCTACAAATATCCTGTATGTTGCGCAAGGTGGACATACTAATGCCGGATCTCCTTCTAATAATTTCGCTTTTATAACCGAATTTGCCCTGTCGGCTGCGATTTTGAAGATTGATCTAACTGCAATCACCAATCAATTTGGAGGAAGTTATACACTTCCCACTCTCGATGATCCATCAAGAGCTAATTCCGGCCCTAATGGTGCTGACTTGAACGATCCATGGGGTGGCAACGATGGCTTGAATCAGGCTAAGTTAGTAGCAGGCGGCCCGGTACAAATACACTCAGCAGGTTACAGGAATGCTTATGACCTGGTCATCACCAAAGCTCCAGGAAAGACTGGCAGGATGTATACAATTGATAACGGCGCTAATGGAGGCTGGGGAGGTTATCCTGATAAGGAAGGTACTTCAGGAGTTACAAATAAATACGTTACCGGCGAACCAGGGTCTACAACTGCAGGTGTGAATGATGCCAAGGTAAATAATCTTGATAACTTACATTTGGTATCTGCTCCGGGAATGACACCTATTTATGGTGGACATCCCAACCCGATTAGGGCTAATCCGGCAGGGGCGGGGATTTATACCTTCAACAATACAACCGGAGTTGGGACGTTTTCACTTACTCCAACTGCTGACTGGCCGCCCGTGCCGGTTTCAATGGCCAAGCCCGTAGAAGCTGACTACAGGAATCCAGGTGTAAACGATGGAGCTTTATACACCTGGCCAGCCTCCACAAATGGCATTGCGGAATATACTTCTACCGCATTTAACGGTGCGATGACAGGTGATCTGCTTGCGGCCTCTTTTGACGGAAACATTTACCGCATTAAACTGAATACGGCCGGCACCGCGATATCCAACGTGTCCATACTTGCAGGTGGGTTTGGAAGCCAGCCTTTAGATGTTACGGCACAGGCAGGCAATGCTGTTTTTCCCGGAACAATCTGGGCCGCGACCTATGGGGCAAATAGTATTACTATCCTGGAACCTGCCGCATCAAGTAATTGTACAGGGGATATCAACAATTTCAACCTGGATGATGATAATGATGGTTATAGCAATGGTGACGAAACCGCAAACGGTACTGATCCATGCTCAGCCGCCAGCAAGCCCGATGACTTTGACGGAGATTTCATATCAAACCTGCGTGATTCTGATGATGATGGGGATGGCCTAAGTGACATCGTCGATAAATTTGCCTGGGACAAACTGAATGGCACTACAACCGATATACCCTTAGATTATCCGTTTTTGAATGGGAATCCCGGATTCGGGTTTTTCGGCCTGGGCTTTACAGGGTTAATGACCAATAATACCACCAACTACCAAAATAATTTCGATCCGAATAAGCCCAATTTAGTAATGGGTGGCGCTGTGGGCATCGCCACTGTTCCTGCAGAGGCTGGCGACCCCACGACCAATAACCAGAAATATGCTTTCCAATTTGGAATTGACGTGAAGCAAAGTACGCCTGCATTTACAATACGAGGTAAGCTCCTGGGCTCTTCTTTCTTTGACGGGGCCACAGGCAGCCAGCTTGGGACGCAATCACAGGGAATTTACTTCGGAACCGGCGATCAGGATAACTACATGAAGATAGTCCTCCATGCCAACAATGGTAACCCGGGATTTCAAATCCTGATCGAAAACAACGGTGTGGTCAGCTATCAGAATATTTTTCCTGTTGCTAATATACTCTCGGCAAGCGCTGTGGATGTTTTTTTTGATATTAACCCGGCAAACGGAGCTGTTCAGTGTAAATATCAGACCAACTCTGCATCCTCTCCAGTGAATATTGGTCCCGCTATCACTCTTACGGGTAATATGTTAACTGCTGTTCAGAATAACAATGCACTTGCCGTTGGATTGATAGCGTCAGCAGGAAATAAAACGCCGTTTACCGCCTCCTGGGACTACTTTAAAATTACCAGTTCAGCTTTACAATCACTAACCGAGGTTATCCGGATCAATGCCGGTGGTCCGGCTATACAATTCGGTACGCAACAATGGAAAGCGGATCAGTATTTCACCGGTGGAAGTGTATTCAGTACGACGACTGCCATTAGTA